>NZ_PIBL01000009.1:0-220317 GCF_002806645.1 Klebsiella sp. H-Nf2 | reverse complement strand
GGGCGGCAGGCGGCTCAGGGAACAGACGGTTCACGGCGAGGGACATTCCCTGAATGGCAAAGATGAGCAGCAGCAGGAACACCAGCACAAAGCCCATGCCGAGAAACATCAGGGTGAAGCCTTCGCCTAACAGGACGGCATTGTCAGTCATTGGTACATCTCAAATAGGGGCACGATGGCGCGCTGCCTGGCGACGTTTCTGGCGTTTCCGGCTAAGGAGTAGGGTGGATTTCCCTCTGCCGCTCCCGGCATTGGACCCTGATAGGCCATTTACCTCGTCAGTTCAACGCGCCACCGTGCAAATGGGTTAAATCATCATGCCGAACACGATACTGGCGATGACCAGCACAATACCGCCGCCCAAACGGGAGGAGATTTGCGCATAAGAGATAAGACTCATACGGTTACAGGCGGAAAGAACTTCCAGGTCTCCGGAGCCGCCGCGGTTAGCCATACACAGGCCCGCGGTGATCGCCGATTCTATTGGGAAGAAGCCCATCAGCCAGCCACCGACCGCCGCGCCGAGCACCGCGCCGATAACGATTACGGCGGCGATAACGACGTTATAGACAGTAATGGCGTTGATGATTTCCTGCAGGTCGGTGTAGCAGACGCCGACGCCGACCATCAGTACCCACAGCAGCTGTTTAGAGAAGAAATCAGACAGACGCTTGGCGCCGGCTTTGATTTCTGGTGAGCACAGGCCGGAAGCGTTTAGCGCCGCAACGATCAGTACCATCCACGCGAAGTAGTGAATCGAAACGCCGCCAATGCTGGGCAGGATTTTCTTGGCGACGACGTACGCCAGCAGGAAGCAGGTAGTGGCAAGCACCAGGCCGACGGCGGTTTCACGATGGGTGATTTGTCCCGCTTTTTCATCGTCTTCCACTTTGAATGAGGCTTTACGCACCAGTTCGCCTTCACCGCTCAGCCAGGTGTGCTTTTTACCGATGATATCGAGTATCGCGGCAAAGACGATGGCGAAGATGTTGGCGATGGTCAGGATAGCGATGGCAGTAGAGTAATACTCTTCACGTGAGCGGCCGGTGACGGAGTGATAAATCTCCGACAGCGGTACCGCACCCGCGCCGTTGCCGCCGCCCATGATCGGCAGAACGTAGAGCATCATGATGCGATCAACCGGAATCCCGAACACCAGACCGATAGCGATACCGAAAATCGACGCGCCGATAATGCCCATCAGGATGGTTGGGATGTAGCCGAGCAGCGATTTCAGCAGCAGGCGGCGGTTCACCGACAGAATCGCACCGGTAATTAATACTGCGATGAATAAGTTAAGGAAGTTACTCTTATCCATCACGTTGCTGATGGCATCGATCTCTTTCTGCGTGAAAATACCGGCATAAACGAAATAGGCTGCCACCAGGAAAATCATCACCGGTGCGCCACCGATATATTTATTGAATATTGGCAGGCGCTTACCAATTTCGCCGAACAAGGCGCCGATAATAAACATGATGGCGAAACCGCCGACAATGTCGGTGGGTAAAGCGTTATAGAAATGTGAAAGTAATAGTGTAATTAACGCAAACGCGTAAAGAGGTAGCGGCATGCCGAAGATTTTAAATCCCAGCAGGTCGCTAACGCCCTTCTTCTCCGTTGCCGGAGCCTGACTCATGTTAGTCATAAACGTTATCCTGTTTATCGATGGAGTATTAAGACCGGCGCATAGTAATAAATAGACCCAGTGGTAAGGTGTGATTACCTTCACTGAATACTCGTGTTTTTTATTAATTTAATTGGTTTTATGATTCTGAATTAATTAACAACATAAAAACCATAAAGCCAATTAAGCCACGAGAAAAACTGTGACTTAAATACAAGAATCCATAGCCGAACGCTGGCGAAATACAGGTCGTTTTGAAATGACGAAGCGCTAAAAAATGACACTGATATTAAAACGCGTTCAGCTATTAAAAGATAAACCGCGGCGAGAGGCGATCGATCGGTTTCTCCGCCAGCATCAACTGTCGTTAGAGGCCGACTGCGAAATGGCGATTATCGCCGAGTATCAGCAGCGGCTGGTCGGCTGCGGTGCTATCGCCGGCAATGTGCTGAAATGCATCGCCATCGATCCCTCGCTGCAGGGGGAGGGGCTGAGCCTTAAATTACTGACCGAGCTCCTGACGCTGGCCTATGAGCTGGGACGCAGCGAGCTGTTTTTATTCACTAAACCCAGTAACGCTGCGCTATTTTCCGGGGCAGGCTTCTGGCCAATTGCCCAGGCGGGCGATCGCGCCGTATTAATGGAAAATAGCCGCGAACGGCTGACCCGCTACTGCCGACAGCTGGCGATGTACCGTCAGCCGGGACGCAAAATCGGCGCCATCGTGATGAATGCTAACCCGTTTACCCTCGGCCACCGTTGGCTGGTGGAGCAGGCGGCACGCCAGTGCGACTGGTTACATCTGTTTGTCGTGAAGGAAGATGCCTCCAGCTTTTCCTATCACGATCGCTTTACGCTTATCGAAAAAGGTATCGCCGGCATCGACAAGGTGACGCTGCATCCCGGTTCGGCGTACCTCATCTCACGGGCGACGTTCCCCGGCTACTTCCTCAAAGAGCAGGGCGTGGTCGATGACTGCCACAGCCAGATCGACCTGCAGATCTTCCGCGAACGCCTGGCCCCGGCGCTGCAGATAACCCATCGCTTTGTCGGCACCGAGCCGCTGTGTTCGCTGACCCGCAGCTACAACCAGCGCATGAAAGCGTTGCTGGAAGCGCCCGGTGACGCGCCGCCAGTTGAAGTGGTTGAGCTGGCGCGCATCGAAAAAAACGGCGGGCCGATATCCGCTTCTCGCGTGCGCGAGCTGTACCGACAGCGCAACTGGCAAGCCGTCGCGGCGCTGGTGCCGCCGGGAACCCTCTCTTTTCTGATGCAACTGGCGGAGAGCGAACATCAAACCGCCTGATTTATACGCCCTAACTAAGGATTTTCCCCTATGGAAATGAAGATTGACGCCCTGGCCGGCACGCTGGAGTCCAGCGATGTGATGGTCAGGATTGGACCGGCGGCGCAGCCGGGCATTCAGCTGGAAATCGACAGCATTGTGAAACAACAGTTTGGCGCCGCGATCGAGCAGGTGGTCAGAGAAACGCTGGCGCAGCTTGGCGTGAAGCAGGCCAACGTGGTGGTCGATGATAAAGGCGCCCTGGAGTGTGTTTTGCGAGCCCGCGTACAGGCCGCGGCGCTGCGCGCGGCGCAACAGTCTCAATTGCAATGGAGCCAGCTATGAAACCACGTCGCAGTATGCTGTTTATCCCTGGCGCCAACGCCGCCATGTTAAGCACGTCATTCGTCTACGGTGCCGATGCGGTGATGTTCGACCTGGAAGATGCCGTCTCGTTACGGGAGAAAGATACCGCCCGTCTGCTGGTGTATCAGGCGCTGCAGCATCCGCTGTATCAGGATATCGAAACCGTGGTGCGCATTAACCCGCTGAACACCCCGTTTGGTCTGGCCGATCTTGAAGCGGTGGTACGCGCGGGTGTGGACATGGTGCGTTTGCCGAAAACCGACAGCAAAGAAGATATCCATGAGCTGGAAGCGCACGTTGAGCGGATTGAACGCGAGTGCGGACGGGAAGTGGGCAGCACCAAACTCATGGCGGCTATTGAGTCGGCGCTGGGGGTGGTGAACGCGGTGGAGATCGCCCGCGCCAGCCCGCGTCTGGCCGCGATTGCGCTGGCGGCCTTCGACTATGTCATGGATATGGGCACCTCCCGCGGCGACGGCACTGAACTGTTCTATGCCCGCTGCGCGGTACTGCATGCCGCGCGCGTTGCCGGCATCGCCGCCTATGACGTGGTGTGGTCGGATATCAACAACGAAGAGGGGTTTCTCGCGGAAGCGAATCTGGCGAAAAACCTCGGCTTCAACGGCAAATCGCTGGTCAACCCACGACAAATTGAACTCCTGCATCAGGTCTATGCCCCGACGCGCAAAGAGGTCGACCATGCGCTGGAGGTGATTGCCGCAGCGGAAGAGGCAGAGTCGCGCGGCCTGGGCGTGGTGTCGCTGAACGGCAAGATGATCGACGGACCGATTATCGACCACGCTCGCAAAGTGGTGGCGCTCTCGGCTTCCGGTATTCGTGATTAAGGGGAACAAGATGAAAGAAACTGTAGCAATGCTTAATCAGCAGTACGTGATGCCGGAAGGACTGACCCCTTATAGCGGCGTGACGGCGAAAAGCCCATGGCTGGCCAGTGAAACAGAAAAGCGCCAACGTAAAATCTGCGACTCGCTGGAAACGGCAATCCGTCGCTCCGGCCTGCAAAACGGCATGACTATCTCGTTCCACCACGCGTTTCGCGGCGGTGACAAAGTGGTCAATATGGTGGTGGCGAAGCTGGCGGAAATGGGCTTTCGCGATCTGACCCTGGCATCCAGTTCGCTGATCGACGCCCACTGGCCGCTGATCGAGCATATTAAAAATGGCGTGATCCGCCAGATCTACACCTCCGGTCTGCGCGGCAAGCTGGGCGAGGAGATCTCCGCCGGCCTGATGGAAAACCCGGTGCAGATCCACTCTCACGGCGGTCGCGTACAGCTGATTCAAAGCGGCGAACTGTCGATTGATGTGGCGTTCCTTGGCGTCCCTTGCTGCGATGAGTTTGGCAATGCCAACGGCTTTAGCGGTAAGTCGCGCTGCGGTTCGCTGGGCTATGCGCGCGTTGATGCGGAACATGCCAAATGCGTGGTGCTGTTGACCGAAGCGTGGGTGGATTACCCAAACTATCCGGCCAGTATCGCCCAGGATCAGGTAGATCTGATCGTCCAGGTGGACGAAGTCGGCGATCCGGAAAAAATTACCGCTGGCGCGATCCGTCTGACCAGCAACCCGCGTGAGCTGCTGATTGCCCGTCAGGCGGCGAAGGTGGTCGAGCATTCCGGTTACTTTAAAGACGGCTTCTCGCTGCAGACCGGCACCGGCGGCGCCTCGCTGGCTGTCAGCCGCTTCCTCGAAGACAAAATGCGCCGTAACGGCATCACCGCCAGCTTCGGCCTTGGCGGCATCACCGGCACGATGGTCGATCTGCACGAAAAGGGGCTGATCAAAACGCTGCTCGATACCCAGTCGTTCGATGGCGACGCCGCGCGTTCGCTGGCGCAGAACCCGAACCACGTCGAGATCTCCACCAATCAGTATGCCAGCCCAGGCTCTAAAGGCGCCTCCTGCGAGCGCTTAAACGTGGTAATGCTCAGCGCGCTGGAAATCGATACCGACTTTAACGTCAACGTGATGACCGGCTCCAACGGCGTGCTGCGCGGTGCATCCGGCGGACATAGCGATACCGCCGCCGGCGCGGATCTGACCATCATTACCGCGCCGTTAGTTCGCGGCCGTATTCCCTGCGTCGTGGAAAAAGTGCTGACCCGTGTGACGCCTGGAGCCAGCGTGGATGTGCTGGTCACTGACCACGGCATTGCGGTAAACCCGGCGCGGCAGGACCTGATCGACAATTTACGCAACGCGGGTATTCCGCTGATGACTATTGAGGAGCTGCAGCAGCGTGCAGAGCTGTTGACCGGCAAGCCGCAGCCGATCGAATTTACCGATCGGGTGGTGGCGGTCGTGCGCTATCGCGACGGTTCAGTCATCGATGTGATTCGTCAGGTGAAAAACAGCGACTAAACGCAGAGGGGAAAGGCCATGAGCGACGTGTTAATGAATCCTGCGCGTGTGCGGCGCGCGAAGCCACTGAGCGCCGAAGAGGTGGTCAGCGCGGTAGAGCGCGCGCTGTTGACCGAAGTTCGCCTGACCCCCAAGCCCGGGCTGGTGGATATTCGTAACGCTGGCGCGCACCGGGATATGGATCTGGCCTCGTTTGAGGCCAGCACTGCGGTGGTGGCGCCGTGGATGGAGAAGTTTTTTATCATGGGTCACGATACCGCGGCGGTTGCGCCAGAGCAGGTATTGATGATGCTGCGCCCGGTAGGGATGGCCTGTGAAAACGATATGCTGGAGGCCACCGGCGGGGTGAATACCCATCGTGGGGCGATCTTCGCTTTCGGTTTGCTGAGCGCGGCGGCGGGAAGGCTGGTGTCGAAAGGTGAGCCGATTGAACAACACCGGCTTTGTGACCAGGTGGCGCGCTTCTGTCGCGGCATGGTTATGCAGGAATTGTCCGCCGCGAGTGGGGAACGGCTCAGTAAAGGTGAGGCCCATTTTCTGCGTTATGGCCTCTCCGGGGCCCGTGGCGAGGCGGAGAGCGGTTTCCTGACGGTGCGTACCCAGGCATTACCGGTCTTTACCCGCATGATGGAAGAGACCGGCGACAGCAATCTGGCGCTGCTGCAAACCCTGCTGCATCTGATGGCGTGGAATGATGACACTAACCTGGTCTCGCGTGGCGGGCTTGCCGGGCTGAACTTTGTCCAGCAGGAGGCGCAGCGACTGCTGTGGCAGGGCGGTGTGCTGGCTGACGGCGGGCTGGAGGCGCTGCGCCAGTTTGACGACGAGCTGATTGCCCGCCATCTCAGCCCCGGCGGCAGCGCCGATCTGCTGGCGGTGACCTGGTTTTTATCCACGTTTCCCGCCGGCGCGCTTTTCCCGCTGTAACCCACTGCAACACCGCCTTCGCCCGCACTGTAGGGGCGAAGGCGCCATCATTAGCCTTCCCGGTTGTCACTACGTAAACATGGAATTGCGGCACAATCGTATAGTTTTTACTGATATCGTCCGCCGTTTGTCATAAATTTCTAATTATCGGCGTTTTTGAGTAGCGGCCCGCTGACGGGCTGGTTACTCTGAAAACAATTTACGTAATGTTAACAAAAGAGAATAGCTATGCATGATGCACAAATCCGCGTGGCCATCGCCGGCGCGGGCGGCCGGATGGGACGCCAGTTAATTCAGGCTGCATTGCAGATGGAAGGCGTGGCGCTGGGCGCGGCGCTGGAGCGCGAAGGGTCAAGCCTGGTGGGCAGCGACGCCGGGGAGCTGGCGGGCGCCGGCAAAGCGGGCGTCGCGGTGCAGAGCAGCCTGACGGCGGTAAAAGATGATTTCGACGTGTTGATCGATTTTACCCGCCCGGAAGGCACGCTGAATCATCTGGCGTTTTGCCGCGAGCATGGCAAAGGGATGGTCATCGGCACCACCGGTTTTGACGACGCTGGCAAGCAGGCGATTCGCGACGCCGCGCAGGAGATTGCCATTGTCTTCGCCGCTAACTTTAGCGTCGGCGTCAACGTCCTGTTAAAGCTGCTGGAGAAGGCGGCAAAGGTGATGGGCGACTACACCGACATCGAAATTATCGAAGCGCACCACCGGCATAAAGTGGATGCACCATCAGGCACCGCGCTGGCGATGGGCGAAGCGATCGCCGGAGCATTGAACAAAGATCTGAAGGACTGCGCCGTCTACAGTCGTGAAGGTCATACCGGCGAACGCGTTCCGGGCACCATTGGCTTCGCGACCGTCCGTGCGGGCGATATCGTCGGCGAACATACGGCAATGTTTGCCGATATTGGCGAGCGTATTGAAATCACCCATAAAGCGTCCAGCCGCATGACCTTTGCTAATGGTGCAGTTCGTTCGGCATTATGGCTTAAAGATAAGAAAAGTGGTCTTTTTGACATGCGTGATGTGCTGGATTTGAACAGTTTATAACGATTATTACCCATCGTGATGTGGTTATTGCAATCAATAAGTCATTGATGCAAGGGGCAATATATTGTTGCCCTTTTTTATTTTTATGGGTTTGGTTTGTGTTTTTCAATGAGTTGGCTATAAAGTATCATTTTCCAGTTGTTTTTGGTGAATGAAATGTAAATTTTGACCATTTGGTCCACTTTTTTGCAGTACGACGCTTAATTTTACACTCTTCCTTGTCCGCAAGCGTTTTCTCAGCCAGGTTTGTTGATCTTTTTGGCGTAAAAATCACGTGTTATGCGCCAGTGGCGTAAAATGACATTAAAAATCTCCGCTTTAAGTTGACTTTTATCCGACATCTCTCCAGAATGCCGCCGTTTGCCAAAATTCTGCGGGCAACAGATTTGCATTGATTCAGATCGTGTTTATGAATTAATATGCAAATAAAGTGAGTGGATATTCTCTGGAGGGTGTTTTGATTAAGTCAGCGCTATTGGTTCTGGAAGACGGAACCCAGTTTCACGGTCGGGCCATCGGGGCAACCGGCACGGCGGTTGGGGAAGTCGTTTTCAATACTTCAATGACCGGTTATCAAGAAATCCTCACTGATCCTTCCTATTCCCGCCAAATCGTCACTCTTACTTATCCTCATATTGGTAATGTCGGCACCAACGCCGCCGATGAAGAATCTTCTCAGGTACACGCGCAGGGTCTGGTTATTCGCGACCTGCCGCTGATTGCCAGCAACTACCGCAATACGGAAGATCTTTCTTCTTATCTGAAGCGCCATAACATCGTGGCGATTGCCGATATTGATACCCGCAAGCTGACGCGTCTGCTGCGTGAGAAAGGGGCGCAAAACGGTTGCATCATCGCGGGCGACAACCCGGATGCTCAACTGGCGCTGGAAAAAGCGAAAGCGTTCCCGGGCCTGAACGGCATGGATCTGGCGAAGGAAGTGACCACCGCAGAGACCTACAGCTGGACGCAAGGCAGCTGGACCCTGGCGGGCGACCTGCCGGAAGCGAAAGCGGAGAGCGAGCTGCCCTTCCACGTCGTGGCGTATGACTTCGGCGCAAAACGCAACATCCTGCGCATGCTGGTTGATCGCGGCTGCCGCCTGACGGTGGTACCGGCGAAGACCTCGGCGGCGGATGTCCTGGCGCTGAATCCGGACGGTATTTTCCTCTCTAACGGCCCAGGCGACCCGGCGCCGTGTGATTACGCTATCGACGCGATTGAAAAATTCCTTGAGACCGATATTCCGGTATTCGGCATCTGCCTTGGCCATCAGCTGCTGGCGCTGGCGAGCGGTGCGAAGACCATTAAGATGAAGTTCGGCCACCACGGCGGCAACCACCCGGTTAAAGATATTGATAACGACGTGGTGATGATTACCGCTCAGAACCATGGTTTTGCGGTTGATGAAGCCACGCTGCCAGCCAACCTGCGCGTGACTCACAAGTCACTGTTCGACGGCACCCTGCAGGGAATTCATCGTACCGACAAACCGGCGTTTAGCTTCCAGGGGCACCCTGAAGCGAGCCCGGGGCCGCACGATGCCGCGCCGCTGTTCGACCATTTTATCGAGTTAATTGAGCTCTACCGTCAGTCCGCGAAATAATCAGGAGTAAAAGAGCAATGCCAAAACGTACAGACATAAAAAGTATCCTGATTCTGGGCGCGGGCCCGATTGTTATCGGTCAGGCGTGTGAGTTTGACTACTCCGGCGCGCAGGCCTGTAAAGCCCTGCGTGAAGAGGGTTACCGCGTTATCCTGGTGAACTCCAACCCGGCGACCATCATGACCGACCCGGAAATGGCCGATGCGACCTACATCGAGCCGATTCACTGGGAAGTGGTACGTAAAATTATCGAAAAAGAGCGCCCAGATGCGGTGCTGCCGACCATGGGCGGCCAGACGGCGCTGAACTGTGCGCTGGAGCTGGAACGTCAGGGCGTGCTGGCAGAGTTCGGCGTGACCATGATCGGTGCCACTGCCGACGCGATTGATAAAGCGGAAGACCGTCGTCGCTTCGACGTGGCGATGAAGAAAATCGGCCTCGACACCGCGCGCTCCGGCATCGCCCACACCATGGAAGAAGCGCTGGCGGTTGCCGCCGACGTTGGCTTCCCGTGCATTATCCGTCCGTCCTTTACGATGGGCGGCACCGGCGGCGGTATCGCCTATAACCGCGAAGAGTTCGAAGAAATCTGCGAACGCGGCCTGGATCTCTCTCCGACCAACGAACTGCTGATCGATGAATCGCTGATCGGCTGGAAAGAGTACGAGATGGAAGTGGTGCGCGATAAGAACGACAACTGCATCATCGTCTGCTCGATTGAAAACTTCGATGCCATGGGGATCCATACCGGCGACTCCATCACCGTTGCCCCGGCGCAGACCCTGACCGACAAAGAATACCAAATCATGCGTAACGCCTCGATGGCGGTCCTGCGTGAAATCGGTGTGGAAACCGGCGGCTCTAACGTGCAGTTCTCGGTGAACCCGAAAGACGGTCGCCTGATCGTTATTGAAATGAACCCGCGCGTCTCTCGCTCTTCGGCGCTGGCCTCGAAAGCCACCGGCTTCCCGATTGCTAAAGTGGCGGCCAAGCTGGCGGTGGGCTACACCCTCGACGAGCTGATGAACGACATCACCGGCGGCCGCACTCCGGCTTCCTTCGAGCCGTCCATCGACTACGTGGTCACCAAAATTCCACGCTTTAACTTCGAAAAATTCGCCGGCGCTAACGACCGTCTGACCACCCAGATGAAATCCGTCGGCGAAGTGATGGCGATTGGCCGCACCCAGCAGGAATCGCTGCAGAAAGCGCTGCGCGGCCTGGAAGTGGGCGCTACCGGCTTCGACCCGAAAGTGAGCCTCGACGACCCGGAAGCGCTGACCAAAATCCGCCGCGAGCTGAAAGACGCTGGCGCTGAGCGTATCTGGTACATCGCGGATGCTTTCCGCGCCGGTCTCTCGGTAGACGGCGTTTTCAACCTGACCAATATCGACCGCTGGTTCCTGGTGCAGATTGAAGAGCTGGTGCGTCTGGAAGAGAAAGTGGTGGAAGTGGGCATCAACGGCCTCGACGCCGACTTCCTGCGCACCCTGAAGCGTAAAGGCTTTGCCGATGCGCGTCTGGCGAAACTGGCTGGCGTGCGTGAAGCGGAAATTCGCAAGCTGCGCGACCAGTATGACCTGCATCCGGTCTACAAGCGTGTGGATACCTGCGCCGCCGAATTCGCCACCGATACCGCCTACATGTACTCCACTTATGAAGAAGAGTGTGAGTCCAACCCGTCCGTTGACCGCGATAAAATCATGGTCCTCGGCGGCGGCCCGAACCGTATCGGCCAGGGTATCGAATTTGACTACTGCTGCGTACACGCCTCTCTGGCGCTGCGCGAAGACGGTTACGAGACCATCATGGTCAACTGTAACCCGGAAACCGTGTCTACCGACTATGACACCTCCGACCGTCTGTACTTCGAGCCGGTGACCCTGGAAGACGTGCTGGAAATCGTACGCATCGAGAAGCCGAAGGGCGTAATCGTCCAGTATGGCGGCCAGACGCCGCTGAAGCTGGCGCGCGCCCTGGAAGCCGCAGGCGTACCGGTTATCGGCACCAGCCCGGACGCTATCGACCGCGCGGAAGACCGTGAGCGTTTCCAGCACGCGGTTGACCGTCTGAAGCTGAAGCAGCCGGCGAACGCCACCGTCACCGCCATTGAGCAGGCGGTAGAGAGAGCGAAAGAGATTGGCTACCCGCTGGTGGTTCGTCCGTCTTACGTGCTTGGCGGCCGGGCGATGGAAATTGTTTACGACGAGCAGGATCTGCGCCGCTACTTCCAGACCGCGGTTAGCGTCTCCAACGATGCACCGGTACTGCTGGATCGCTTCCTCGACGACGCGATTGAAGTGGATGTCGATGCCATCTGCGACGGCGAGATGGTGCTGATTGGCGGCATCATGGAGCATATCGAGCAGGCGGGCGTACACTCCGGCGACTCAGCCTGTTCCCTGCCAGCGTATACGCTGAGCCAGGAAATTCAGGATGTGATGCGCGAGCAGGTGCAGAAGCTGGCTTTCGAGCTGCAGGTTCGTGGTCTGATGAACGTCCAGTTCGCGGTGAAAGATAACGAAGTTTATCTGATTGAAGTGAACCCGCGTGCGGCGCGTACCGTACCGTTCGTCTCCAAAGCCACCGGCGTCCCGCTGGCGAAAGTCGCGGCGCGCGTGATGGCCGGTAAGACGCTGGCGCAGCAGGGCGTGACCAAAGAGATCATCCCGCCGTACTACTCGGTGAAAGAAGTGGTCCTGCCGTTCAACAAATTCCCGGGCGTTGACCCGCTGTTAGGGCCAGAAATGCGCTCTACCGGGGAAGTGATGGGCGTGGGTCGCACCTTTGCCGAAGCGTTCGCCAAAGCGCAGCTGGGCAGCAACTCGACCATGAAGAAAAAGGGTCGTGCACTGCTCTCCGTTCGCGAAGGCGACAAAGAGCGCGTGGTCGACCTGGCGGCGAAGCTGCTGAAGTTTGGCTTTGAGCTGGATGCGACCCACGGTACGGCGATTGTACTGGGCGAAGCGGGCATCAACCCGCGTCTGGTGAACAAGGTGCATGAAGGTCGTCCGCACATTCAGGACCGTATCAAGAATGGCGAATACACCTACATCATCAACACCACCGCAGGTCGCCAGGCGATTGAAGACTCCAAGCTGATTCGCCGCAGCGCGCTGCAGTACAAGGTGCATTACGACACCACCCTGAACGGCGGCTTTGCCACTGCGATGGCGCTGAATGCTGATGCCACCGAGAAGGTGATTTCGGTTCAGGAAATGCACGCGCAAATCACCAAATAAGCGCACCGGCCTGGCCGGATAACAACAAGCCTGGGCTGACGACATCGTCAGCCCTTTTTTTTGGCTACGGTCATCTTCGGAGAGTTCTGCTTTTAACCACCTGTCGGGTCAGGCTAACTATAGTTAGCACCATAACGATACCTATTGATGAAAAGACAGGAGGATACAATGCGGAACAATATTCTGGTGGCATCCGCACTGGCAGCGACGGCAATCATGTTCGTGGCCGGCTGCTCATCGAATCAGTCGATCAAAACCACCGATGGCAAGACCATTGTCACCAGCGGCAAACCGCAGGTGGATGATGACACCGGCCTCGTCTCATACAAAAATGCCGAAACCGGCCGCGTGGAGCAGATTAACCGCGACCAGGTAAAATCCATGGATGAGCTGGATAACTAAGTGGTTATCCCAGGCCCCGCGGGGAGCGTGCGGGGCCGAACGATCGCGTTACAGCAGCGCGCGATCGATTTTGACCACGATTTTGCGCAACGCTGCGCCTTGATCGAGGCAGGCCATCGGGCGGTGTAATTCACCGGGGAAGAGGATCGCCAGCTCTTCCGGGTGGAGATGAATCAGCGTTTCGCTGTCGATAGCCTGGCAGAAACCGATATCCTGCGCCGTGTTGAAGGGGCCATCTTCAACGACCGGTAGCCCTTTATTCCCGGCACCGATGATCTCTTCGCCTTTCAGCACAATGTGAATGTCGAGATATTGACGATGATATTCCGGGCGTTGCTCGCTCAGCGGCCGGGTGTGGCCTTCGACGACGGTAAAAAACACATTATCACTCTCGACGGTATATTTCCCCGGCGGCAGCGCGTGCGGTTGTTGCTGTAACACGGCCTGCAGCGCCTGGCGAATCACCGGCGGATAGAGCTCATTTTCGGCGGCGGCGGTTAAGGTATCGATAATCATGCCGGGATCCTCTGCGGTTGTTGCGAATGAAGTAACGTTAATGAGTGAGCGACAATACTGGCGACGTCGGGGGTAATATCGACGGCCAGAACATCGCTTTCACTGGCGTCTGGCGTCTCCAGGGCGGCAAACTGGCTACGCAGTAGCGCCTCTGGCATAAAGTGGCCTTTACGCTGGCGCATACGCTGCAAAATGCAGTCATAATCCCCGGTCAACCACAGGAAGCGTAGCTTCGCGTTCCCCTCACGCAGGCGGTCGCGATAGCGCTTCTTCAATGCGGAACAGACCAATACACCAGACTCGTTTTTCTGCTCAAGGCTGAAAATAACGTCGGCGATACGCGTCAGCCACGGCTGACGATCCTCATCATTTAGCGGCTGGCTGGTGGCCATTTTGACGATATTGTTGCGTGGATGAAGGTCGTCGCCGTCGATAAATTTCGCCCCCAGCGCGTGGGCCAATGCCTGACCGACGGTGGATTTGCCGGTCCCGGAGACGCCCATCAAAATAATGCATTGTCCTGCCATCATGCGCTCCCTCACTCAGACCGCGACCAGCATGCCGCCGTCAACGAACAGCAGATGGCCGTTGACGAAATTCGACGCGTTTGACGATAAAAAGACGGCAGCGCCGACCAGCTCCTGCGGATCGCCCCAGCGGGCGGCAGGGGTGCGTTTGCATAACCAGTCGGTAAACGCCTTATCCTCAACCAGCGTCCGGGTCATCGCCGTATTAAAGTAGCCCGGGGCAATGCCGTTGACCTGAATGTTGTGCCGCGCCAGCTCAACGCACATCCCGCGGGTTAGCATCTTCACCGCGCCTTTGGCGGCGGCGTAAGGGGTGATGGTGTCGCGCCCCAGCTCGCTCTGCATGGAGCAGATATTAATGATTTTTCCCTGCTGGCGGTCAACCATGCGCTTCGCGACGGCCTGAGAGACGAGAAACACCGCCGTCTGGTTAACCGAAATCACGTCATTCCACTCCTGCACCGGGAATTCGGTAAACGGGTGTCGACGCTGGATCCCGGCGTTATTGAATAACACGTCGATTGGGCCAATATGCGCTTCGATATCGGCAATGGCCTCTTCAACGGCCTCGGCATCGGTCACGTTAAATACCGCAGCATGGGCGATGGCGCCTTCATCGCGGAGCTTCATCACCGCATCGTCCGCTCGCGGGGCAGAAAGGTCATTAATAATGATTTCTGCGCCATATTGCGCCAGACCCTGGGCCATGACAAAACCGATCCCCTGTCCTGCACCCGTAATTAAAATGCGTTTACCTTGTAAGCTGAAAAGATCGTTCATCTCGATATCCTGATTAGCGGCTGAAGAAAACCTGTGCCCTATCTCACGGATTTTTACCGGCGGAAACTGTGATGAAGATCACTCGAAACCGTGTTACAAAAAGGGGTTACCTTAAACGTGACGCTGCCGGTAAATCTCGCTGACTCAACGGGTTAACGGTTACGGGCGGGCATTCTCTTTTTACCCCCCGACAGGCATAATGGCCTGAAGCAGTCAGGTATTTGGCGGACACACAGATGAAAGCACAACGCATTACGCTCCATGATATTGCCGAGCTGGCTGGCGTAACCAAGATGACCGTTAGCCGCTATTTACGCACCCCGGAAAAGGTGAAACCGGAGACGGCGGAGCGCATTGCCAGCGTGATAGCGGAGATCGGCTATCAGCCCGACCCGGATAATCCGGCGATGACCAGCGTCGCCGTGCCGCGGATTGGCGTACTCATTCCCTCCTTTCATAATCAAATTTTTGCCGATCTGCTGGCCGGCATCGAATCTGTCGCCGCCGGGCATGGCTACCAGACGCTGGTGGTGAATTACGACTACGATCGCCAGCGTGAAGAGGAGCAGATTGCCGCCGTGCTGGCATTTAACGTGAAAGGGCTGCTGCTGACCGAGTCGGTGCACTCCCTGCGGGCGGACAAGTATCTGAATGCCGCGAAGATCCCGATCGCCGAAGTGATGGGGCTGGCGGAGAATCCAGGACGCATCAACGTCGGATTCGATAACTTCCAGGCCGGCTTCGATATGACCACCATGCTGCTGGCCAGCGGTAAACGACGGATCATCTACTTCGGCTCGATGTCCGACGTCCGCGACGAGCAGCGTTATCTGGGCTACTGTCGGGCGATGGAGAGTGCCGGGCTGGCGGTGGGGCGCATTGCGCCGAATAAAGTCTCGTCGGTTTCCATTGGCACCGGCATGATGACCCTGGCGCGGCAAATGTACGCCGATATGGACGGTATCCTGTGCACTAATGACGACCTGGCGGTGGGCGTGTTACAGGAGTGCCTGGCATCCGGTATCAGCGTGCCCCAGGAGCTGGCTATCGCGGGCTTTCATGGCCTGGAGATCGGTCAGATCGTCTCTCCCCGGCTGGCCAGCGTCCTGACGCCGCGCTTCGAGATGGGTAAGGTGGCGACAGAGATTTTAATAAAGAAAATCAAAGGACTGCCCACCATTGAAAAGGTGGATCTCCACTACCGCCTGTCGATGGGCGAAACGATTTAACGGCCACCAGCCAGCGCCTGTCGTGTGTTAGCAAAAGGTTAATGCGCGCGCAGTCCATCGCCTGTCTGGTCGCCGTTTTGTCTTCACGATCACGCGTCCGGTAACATGCATTTTTAACACGATTCAGCGTGATACAGATCGCAAAATCCCCCGGTAAAAACCCGTTTGATAGTGGCTACTGTCGTAACCAAACGTCAAACAGGTGATCTGATGAAGAGTGTTATTCCCCGCGCCGTCCTTTTAGTGGCCCCCGTAATTGAAACCCTGCAGCTGCAGCTGGCGGAGCATTTCCCGCTGCTGCGTCTCTACGAGCAGGACGATCCGATCGCCTTTCTGCGTGAACAAGGAGAGAACATTGCCGTCGTGGTCACTCGCGGCGACGTCGGCGTAGCAAACAGCGTCCTTGAGTTGCTGCCTCAGGCTGGGCTGATTGCCATCTTTGGCGTCGGTACCGATGCGGTGGATCTGGCGTATGCCCGTTCGCGGCAAATTGCCGTCACCATCACCTCCGGGGTGTTGACGAATGATGTTGCTGACCTGGCGATGGGGCTGCTGCTCGCCGGTTCCCGTCAGCTCTGTCAGGGCGATCGCTTTGTCCGCGAGGGACGCTGGCTGAGCGGCGGCATGCCGTTGGCGACTCAGGTGAGCGGGAAGCGTATCGGCCTGCTGGGCATGGGGAATATTGGCCAGGCGATCGCCCGCCGGGCGCGGGGTTTTGATATGCAGGTGCTGTATACCGACCGTAAAAAGATAGCGGGCCTCGATTATCAGTGGTGTGCCGACCTGCATACCCTGGC
Organism: Klebsiella sp. H-Nf2; assembly: GCF_002806645.1. Lineage (NCBI taxonomy): Bacteria > Pseudomonadati > Pseudomonadota > Gammaproteobacteria > Enterobacterales > Enterobacteriaceae > Klebsiella > Klebsiella sp. H-Nf2. The sequence continues at coordinate 203,581 of NZ_PIBL01000009.1, read as the reverse complement.
GCATGAGAGCGATTTTCTGGTGATTGCCGCATCCGGCGGCGAGGCGAACCGCGGCATCATCGACGCCTCGGTGTTTAACGTAATGCCGGCGCATGCCTGGCTTATCAATATTGCCCGCGGTTCGCTGGTGGATGAAAAGGCGTTGATCCACGCGTTACAAAACGGCGTTATCGCCGGGGCCGGGCTCGATGTGTTCGAGCAGGAACCCCAGGTCCCGGCGGCGCTGATCGCCCTCGATAACGTGGTGCTGCAGCCGCATGTCGCCAGTGCCACGCAGGAGACACGACAGAAAATGAGCGAAGTGGTTTTTGCTAACGTCGCCGCCTGGTTTGCCGGCTCAGTGCTGCCAAACGCTATCGATTAATTAGCTTTTTATTTCTGTACCCGCGCGATCTCAATCAAAACAATAACCTCTGCATAGAGAGTGCAAATATATGAACGAGAAAGTTCCCAGCACCCGTTGGCTGCGTATCATTGTGCCGGTGTTAATTGCCTGCATTATGTCATTTATGGACCGGGTTAATATTAGCTTTGCCCTGCCAGGCGGCATGGAGGCCGATTTAGGCATTACCAGCCAAATGGCCGGCGTGGCCAGCGGTATCTTTTTTATTGGTTATTTATTTTTGCAAATTCCCGGTGGGCGAATTGCGGTTAACGGCAGCGGTAAAAAATTTATAGCCTGGTCGCTGGTAGCCTGGGCTATCGTTTCCGTGGCGACAGGGTTTGTGACTCATCAATATCAACTGCTGGTGCTGCGATTTATTCTCGGGGTATCGGAAGGGGGAATGCTGCCGGTAGTGCTGACCATGGTCAGTAACTGGTTTCCGGAAAAAGAGCTGGGTCGCGCGAACGCGTTTGTGATGATGTTTGCCCCGCTCGGCGGCATGCTCACCGCGCCGGTCTCCGGCGCCATTATTGCGGCGCTAGACTGGCGCTGGCTGTTTATCATCGAAGGGCTGTTGTCGCTGGTGGTGCTGGTCGTGTGGTGGTTTATGATCAGCGACCGTCCGCAAGAGGCCCACTGGTTGCCCGCCCGCGAGCGTGACTATCTGGTGACCACCCTGGCCGCCGAGCGTGCGGCGAAGCAGGCCGAAGCCCCAGTCAGCAAGGCCCCGGTGAAGGATGTGTTTGGTAATGCCGGACTGATGAAGCTGGTGATCCTCAATTTTTTCTACCAGACCGGGGATTATGGCTACACGCTGTGGCTGCCGACCATTCTGAAGGGGTTAACCGGCGGCAACATGGCCAGCGTTGGCTTCCTGGCGGTGCTGCCGTTTGTCGCCACGCTGGCCGGGATCTATGTGATTTCGTTGTTCAGCGACCACAGCGGTAAGCGTCGTCTGTGGGTTCGCTTCTCGCTCTACAGTTTTGCGGCAGCGCTGGTGGCGTCGGTGGTGCTGCGCGACCATATGGTGGCGGCCTATATCGCGCTGGTGATCTGCGGCTTCTTTCTCAAATCGGCTACCAGTCCGTTCTGGTCGATGCCGGGGCGTATTGCTTCGCCGGAGGTGGCGGGCAGCGCACGCGGGGTGATCAATGGCCTGGGCAATCTCGGCGGATTCTGTGGCCCCTATCTGGTGGGCGTGATGATGTATCTCTACGGCCAGAATGTGGCGGTCTGCGCCCTGGCCGGTTCGTTGATTATCGCCGGCACAATGACCTTTCTGCTACCGAAGCAATGCGATCTGGTCGACAGCGATTCTGATGTGGCGATCAAGAATCAACCCCGAAATGCGTAACCCACTGCGACATAAATCACAGTTATCATTGTAAGCCGTTGGCTTAACTGTCTACACTCTTGCTGATTATGACAAGAGCAAACGCAGGCCAATCAATGATTCTGATAATTTATGCGCATCCTTATCCGCAGCATTCTCATGCGAATAAGCGAATGCTTGAACAGGCAGGGACGCTTGAAGGCGTAGAGATACGCTCCCTCTATCAACTCTATCCCGACTTTAATATCGATGTCGCCGCCGAGCAGGCGGCGCTGGCCCGTGCCGATCTGGTTATCTGGCAGCATCCCATGCAGTGGTATAGCGTGCCGCCGCTACTGAAGCTGTGGATGGATAAAGTGCTGGCGCACGGCTGGGCCTATGGTCACAACGGTATTGCCCTGCGCGGTAAATCGCTGATGTGGGCGGTGACCACCGGCGGCGGTGAAAGCCACTTTGACATCGGCTCATTCCCTGGTTTTCCGGTGCTGGCGCAGCCGTTGCAGGCAACCGCGCTTTACTGTGGGATGAAATGGCTGCCGCCGTTCGCCATGCACTGCACCTTTATCTGCGATGACGAAACGCTGCAGGCGCAGGCCCGCCACTATCGTCAACGCTTAATCGACTGGCAGGAGGCACACCAGAATGGATAGCCATACCCTGATACAAGCGCTGATTTACCTGGGCGCCGCGGCGCTGATTGTGCCCATCGCCGTCCGCCTGGGGCTGGGGTCGGTGCTGGGCTATCTGATCGCTGGCTGTATTATCGGCCCGTGGGGGCTGCGGCTGGTGACCGATGCCGAGTCGATTCTGCACTTTGCCGAGATCGGCGTGGTACTGATGCTGTTCGTGATTGGTCTGGAGCTGGATCCGCAGCGGCTGTGGAAGCTACGCGCCTCGGTGTTCGGTGGCGGCGCGCTGCAGATGGTGGCCTGCGGGGTATTGATTGGCCTGTTCTGTATGCTGCTGGGCCTGCGCTGGCAGGTGGCCGAGCTGATAGGCATGACCCTGGCGCTCTCTTCCACTGCCATTGCGATGCAAGCGATGAATGAGCGCAATCTGACGGTGTCGCAGATGGGGCGGAGCGCCTTCGCGGTGCTGCTGTTCCAGGATATCGCGGCGATCCCGTTGGTGGCGATGATCCCGCTGCTGGCGGCCAGCGGCGGCGCCACTTCGCTGGTGGCGTTTGCTATCTCCGCGCTGAAGGTGGCCGCGGCGCTGGCGCTGGTGGTGGCCCTGGGGCGCTATCTGACCCGTCCGCTGCTGCGCTTTGTCGCCCGTTCCGGCCTGCGCGAAGTGTTCAGCGCCGTGGCGCTGTTCCTGGTCTTCGGTTTTGGATTGCTGCTGGAGGAAGTCGGGCTGTCGATGGCGATGGGGGCGTTTCTCGCCGGGGTGCTGCTGGCCAGCTCCGAGTATCGCCATGCGCTGGAGAGCGATATCGAGCCGTTTAAAGGGCTGCTGCTGGGGCTGTTCTTTATTGGCGTCGGCATGTCGATTGATTTCGGCACTCTCGTGACCCATCCGCTGCGTATCGTTATTTTGCTGGTCGGTTTCCTGGCGATAAAAATGCTGATGCTGTGGCTTATCGCCAGGCCGCTGGGCGTGCCACGCGCCCAGCGCCGCTGGTTTGCGGTGCTGCTGGGGCAGGGAAGCGAGTTCGCGTTTGTGGTCTTTGGCGCCGCGCGGATGGCGGATGTGCTGGACGGTGAATGGGCAAAGGCGCTGACCCTGGCGGTAGCGCTGTCGATGGCGGCAACGCCAGTCCTGCTGGTCCTGCTGACTCGCCTGGAGAAATCGGCCAGCGGCCAGGCGCGCGATGCTGATGAGATTGATGAAGAGCAGCCGCGGGTGATTGTCGCCGGCTTTGGTCGCTACGGGCAAATAGCCGGTCGTGTGCTGCTCTCCAGCGGAGTGAAAATGGTGATCCTCGATCACGACCCGGACCATGTTGATACCCTGCGCAAATTTGATATGAAGGTTTTCTACGGTGATGCCACCCGGGTCGACCTGCTGGAGTCGGCCGGCGCTGAAAAGGCGGAAGTGCTGATCAATGCCATCGACGATCCGCACGTCAGCCTTGAGCTGGTGGAGAGGGTGAAAGAGCATTTTCCGCATCTGCAGATTATCTCCCGCGCCCGCGATGTCGATCATTACATCAAGCTGCGCCAGGCTGGCGTCGAGGCCCCGGAGCGTGAAACCTTTGAGGCGGCGCTGAAGTCCGGCCGGATGACGCTGGAGGCGCTGGGGCTCGGCGCGTATGAAGCCCGCGAGCGGGCCGATCTGTTCCGTCGTTTCAACCTGCAGATGGTTGAAGAGATGGTGGCGATGGCGGAAAACGACGCAGCGTCGCGGGTGGCGGTCTTCAAGCGGACCAGCGATATGCTCACCGGCATCATTAACGAAGATCGTCATCATCTGTCGCTGGTGCAGCGTCACGGCTGGCAGGGGACGGAAGAGGGCAGGCACACCGGGGATATTGCCGATGAGCCGGAAAATAAGCCCTCAGCCTGACGCTCGTCAGTAACATTTTGTTTTCCGTTTAGAACCGGTTCTGGCGGCCCACCGTGTGAACGTGGGCTTGCCAGCAAATCAGAAAATTTTCTTATTCTTTACCTTCCGGCCAGTCGACGAAGTAGTACGCTTTCCGTATAGTGGCGACAATTTTTTGCACTCGGGAATGAATGAATGATCAGTCTGATTGCGGCGTTAGCGGTAGATCGCGTCATTGGTATGGAAAACGCCATGCCATGGAACCTGCCTGCCGATCTCGCCTGGTTCAAACGCAACACGTTAAATAAGCCGGTGGTGATGGGACGTCTGACCTGGGAATCCATTGGGCGCCCGTTGCCGGGGCGTAAAAATATCGTGATCAGCAGCAAACCCGGCAGCGACGATCGCGTGCAGTGGGTCTCCTCAGTGGAGGAAGCGATTGCTGCCTGCGGTGATGTGGAAGAGATTATGGTGATTGGCGGCGGCCGCGTTTATGAGCAGTTCCTGCCGAAAGCGCATAAGCTCTATCTGACCCACATTGATGCGGAAGTGGAAGGCGATACCCATTTCCCGGATTACGATCCGGACGAGTGGGAGTCGGTGTTCAGCGAGTTTCATGACGCTGACGCGCAGAACTCCCACAGCTACTGCTTTGAGATCCTCGAACGCCGTTAAGCGGGAAGGATAGCAATGAAAAAACCCCGGTCGCGTCTGGCGTGACCGGGGTTTTCTTTTGCGTGAATTCCGCGACGATTGCGCACTCAGTATCTCGTCATATTTCCCGTCGCGGACTTCGTCTTTCGGGAGCGCTGCCCGGGCGACAAATCGCAAGGAAATGTAGGTCGGGTAAGGCGTTAGCCGCCACCCGACACAAAAGTGGCTTCGCGCCCGCTGTTGTTGCCCGGCGGCGCTGCGCTTGCGCGGGCCTACGGGACTGCGTCATGTTTCTGATCGCGGGCTTCGTCTTTCGGGAGCGCTGCCCGGGCGACAAATCGCAAGGAAATGTAGGTCGGGTAAGGCGTTAGCCGCCACCCGACACAAAAGTGGCTTCGCGTCCGCTGTTGTTGCCCGGCGGCGCTGCGCTTGCGCGGGCCTACGGGACTGCGTCATGTTTCTGATCGCGGGCTTCGTCTTTCGGGAGCGCTGCCCGGGCGACAAATCGCAAGGAAATGTAGCCCGGATAAGGCGCAACGCGCCGCCATCCGGGAAGACTCAGGACGCGACAGCTTCGCCTTCGTCGAGGCTTTTCTGGCGGTTCGACGGCTGGGTGAAGTACTGCTTATCTTCCCAGCGCAGGCAGGTGAGTTCACCGCCCCAGCAGCAGCCCGTATCCAGGGCGTAAATCCCCTCCGGCGTACCGCGTCCCTCCAGTGAAGCCCAGTGGCCAAAGGCAATGCTGTAGGCATTGCTGACCGGGCCAGGAATGGCAAACCACGGCTTCAGCGGCGCCGGGGCGTCCTCGGGCGCCTCTTTCGAATACATATCCAGCTGGCCGTTCGGGAAGCAGTAGCGCATGCGGGTAAAGGCATTAGAGATAAAGCGCAGGCGCGCCAGACCACTCAGCTCGTTGCTCCAGTGATTCGGCATATCGCCGTACATGGCATCGAGGAAGAAAGGGTAGGAGTCGCTGGAGAGCACCGCTTCTACATCGCGCGCGCACTGCTGGGCGGTCTCCAGATCCCACTGCGGCGTGATGCCCGCGTGGGCCATCACCAGCTTTTTCTCTTCATCCACCTGCAGCAGCGGCTGGCGACGCAGCCAGTTGAGCAACTCATCGGCATCCGGGGCTTCCAGCAAGGATTTCAGACGATCCTTCGGCTTGTTACGGCTGATACCGGCGAAGACGGCCAGCAGGTGGAGGTCATGGTTGCCCAGCACCAGTCGCACACAGTCGCCCAGAGATTTGACATAGCGCAGGACCTCCAGTGACCCCGGGCCACGGGCCACCAGATCGCCGGTCAGCCATAGCGTATCGCTGCTCGGGTCGAATTCAACCTGCGCTAATAATGCGATCAGTTCATCGTAGCAACCGTGAACGTCGCCAATAAGGTATGTTGACATTGTTTTAATGAATGAGCGTTGGAACTGCGAGACGGAACACAGGGATCTCGATACGGAACGGCGCGCCGTCGATATCGATCATCTCATAATGACCCTGCATGGTTCCCAGCGGCGTTTCGATGACCGCGCCGCTGGTATATTGATATTCACCGCCAGCGGGAATATGCGGTTGCTCGCCGACCACCCCTTCACCCTGCACTTCAGTCTCACGACCGTGGCCGTTAGTGATGAGCCAGTAGCGGCCAAGCAGCTGAACCTGACTCCGCCCCAGATTGCGAATGGTGACCGTATAAGCGAAGACGTAACGCTCTTCTTCCGGAGAAGACTGCGATTCGATATAGACGCTTTGCACCTGAACGCAAACACGAGGCGAATTAATCATGGTTAGCTCTCCTTCGAAGGCAGATTGTTGGATAACCAGTTGGCCATCTTACAGTACTGCTCTACAGAAATATTTTCCGCACGCACTGCCGGGTCGACGCCCAGCTCGGTCAGCACTTCAACGCTAAACAGATTGCCGAGACTATTGCGGATGGTCTTACGGCGCTGGTTGAAGGCTTCGGTGGTGATGCGGCTCAGTACCCGGATCTCTTTTACCGGATACGGCATGGTGCGGTGCGGCACCAGGCGAACCACCGCGGAGTCGACCTTAGGCGGCGGGGTAAACGCGCTCGGCGGCACTTCGAGTACCGGGATCACCTGGCAATAATATTGCGCCATCACGCTTAACCGACCATACGCCTTACTGTTCGGCCCGGCAACCAGACGATTGACCACTTCCTTCTGCAGCATAAAGTGCATATCGGCAATGGCATCAGTATAGCTGAACAGATGGAACATTAGCGGCGTCGAGATATTGTACGGCAGGTTGCCGAAGACGCGCAGCGGCTGGCCCATTTTCTCCGCCAGTTCGGCGAAGTTCATGGTCATCGCATCCTGCTGATAGATGGTCAGCTTCGGTCCGAGGAACGGGTGCGTCTGCAGGCGAGCTGCCAGATCGCGGTCCAGTTCGATAACGGTCAGTTGGTCAAGACGTTCGCCGACCGGCTCGGTCAGCGCGGCGAGACCCGGGCCGATTTCAACCATCGCCTGGCCTTTCTGTGGATTAATCGCCGAGACGATGCTGTCGATCACAAACTGATCGTTGAGGAAGTTCTGCCCGAAGCGTTTACGGGCCAAATGGCCCTGATGGACTCGATTATTCATTGGGTATTAACAATCATTTTGATGGCGAGATTAAGCGCCGTGATAAAACTGCCGACGTCCGCTTTTCCCTGACCCGCTAATTCCAGTGCGGTGCCGTGGTCGACGGAGGTACGAATAAAAGGTAAACCGAGCGTAATGTTCACGCCACGGCCAAAGCCCTGGTATTTTAGCACGGGCAGGCCCTGATCGTGGTACATCGCGAGTACCGCATCGGCATGATCAAGGTATTTGGGCTGAAAGAGGGTGTCTGCCGGCAGCGGACCGCTGAGGTTCATCCCCTTCGCGCGCATCTCTTCCAGCACCGGAATGATGGTGTCTATCTCTTCCGTGCCCATATGGCCGCCTTCGCCAGCGTGCGGGTTAAGCCCGCAAACCAGGACATGCGGCTGGGCAATGCCAAATTTCGTGCGCAGATCGTGATCGAGAATGGTGATGATCTCGCGCAGCAGCTCGGGCGTTATCGCTTCGCTGATGGCTTTCAACGGCAGATGGGTCGTCACCAGCGCCACCCGCAGCTCCTCGGTCGCCAGCATCATCACCACTTTGCTGGCCTTCGCGCGCTCTTCGAAGAACTCGGTATGACCGGTGAAGGCGATACCGGCGTCGTTGATGTTGCCTTTGTGCACCGGGCCGGTCACTAACGCCGCAAATTCGCCGCTAAGGCAGCCGTCGCAAGCGCGCGCCAGCGTTTCCACGACATAGGCGCCGTTTTGCACGCTCAGCACGCCGGGTTCCGCCTGAACGTTCAGCGGTACGTTAAGCAGCGTCAGCGTACCAGCGCGTTGCGGAACGGGCGGTTGCGCAGGATCGTATGGGAGGAGAGATAAAGGAAGACCGAGCCGCTGGGCTCGGTCAGTTAACAGGGCGCCGTCGGCGCAGATCACCAGCTCAACTGGCCAGTCGCGCTGGGCAAGCTGCACGACCAGGTCAGGGCCAATCCCGGCGGGTTCGCCGGGAGTGATGACAACTTTACGGATTTCAGGCATCGATATTAGTTGCTCAGAATTTTAACATACGCACTGGCGCGCTGTTCCTGCATCCAGGTTGCCGCTTCTTCAGAGAATTTGCGGTTCATCAGCATGCGGTATGCACGATCTTTCTGCGCGGCGTCGGTTCTGTCGACCTGACGGCTATCCAGCAGTTCGATCAGATGCCAGCCGAAGGAAGAGTGCACCGGTCCGCTGGTCTGCCCTTTGTTCAGACGCATCAGCGCATCGCGGAATGCCGGATCGAAGATGTCCGGCGTCGCCCAACCTAAATCACCGCCCTGGTTCGCCGAGCCCGGATCTTCAGAGAACGCTTTCGCCGCTTTGGCGAAGGTGGTTTTCCCGCTCTTAATGTCAGCCGCGATCTGTTCCAGCTTGGCCTGGGCCTGGGCATCGTTCATGATCGGCGACGGCTTAAGCAGAATATGACGGGCATGGACTTCGGTGACGGAGATGTTCTGAGTCCCGCCGCGCAGGTCGTTGACTTTCAAAATGTGGAAGCCGACGCCAGAGCGAATCGGGCCGACGATATCCCCTTTTTTGGCGGTGCTTAACGCCTGGGCGAAAATACCTGGCAGCTCCTGGATACGACCCCAGCCCATCTGGCCTCCCTTCAGCGCCTGTTGGTCAGCGGAGTAGGTGATGGCCAGTTTACCGAAGTTGGCGCCGTTACGCGCTTGCTCAACGATGGAATTCGCTTGCTCCTGGGCTGCGGCAACCTCATCCGCGGTCGGGTTTTCCGCCAGCGGGATCAGGATGTGGCTCAGGTTTAGCTCGGTGCTGGCATCGTTCTGGTCGCCAATCTGTTTTGCCAGCGCTTCGACTTCCTGCGGCAGCACGGTGATACGACGACGCACTTCATTGTTACGCACTTCCGAAATCAGCATCTCTTTGCGGATCTGGCTACGGTAGGTGTTGTAGTTGATGCCTTCATAGGCCAGACGGCTGCGCATCTGATCCATGGTCATATTGTTTTGTTTAGCGATGTTGGCGATGGCCTGATCGAGCTGGTCGTCAGAGACCTTCACGCCCATCTTCTGCCCCAACTGCAATACGATCTGGTCCATGATCAGTCTTTCGAGGATTTGATGGCGCAGGGTCGCGTCATCCGGCAGCTGTTGGCCAGCCTGACCCGCATTGAGCTTAACTGATTGCATCAAACCATCGACGTCGCTTTCCAGCACGACGCCATTATTGACGACGGCCGCTACTTTATCGACCACCTGAGGGGCAGCGAAACTGGTATTCGCGATCATGGCGATACCGAGAAGCAGCGTTTTCCAGTTCTTCATACTTTTTCCATTTCAATTAACCGCAAATGCGGACGATGTTGTAAACCAGCCGCATCACAGGGAGCTCTGGTACGGTAAAATGTTCGAACGCAGCATCTGCTGGGTGCCGAGGCCGTAGTTAGAGCTCAGACCGCGCAATTCAATATTGATTCCGAAGGTGTTGTCGTATTTGCTCTCGCCGCCGTTGTTGTTGCTATCCCAGCCGTTGACTTTACGTTCGTAGCCAAGACGGATGGCGTAGCAGCAGGAGTTATACTGAACACCCAACATCTGGTTTGCTGCTTTCCGGGTATTGGTATCGAAGTAGTATGCCCCGACCACGGACCAGCGATCGACGATCGGCCAGCTGGCGGTCATCCCCACTTGCGAAATACCCTGTTTATATTGTGCCGCCGTGGAATATGACGGCAGTGTAGCCTGAATATATTCCGGGCTGGCGTAACGATAGTTAAGCTGGACTAAGCGGTTTTCATCACGACGGTATTCAATGGTGCCGTTACCGGTGGCGACGTTATCCAGACGGGTGTCGTACTGGATCCCCCCGCGTAAGCCCCAGTCATCGGCGATGCGCCAGTAGGTATCGCCGGCCCATACCAGTGAACCCGTGGTGTCATTATTTTCCCAGTTGATGTTGTCATCACCGGTGCGTGACTCGGTGAAATAGTAGATTTGACCAACGGAAATATTAAAACGTTCCACGGCGGCGGCATCATACACGCGAGAGGTGATGCCGGTGGTGACCTGGTTGGCTGACGCGATGCGGTCCAGACCGCTATAGGTACGGTCGCGGAACAGGCCGGTGTAGTCCGACTGCAATAGCGTGGAGTCGTAGCTGCCGATTTCACTCTGATCGCGGTACGGCACGTACAGATACTGCATGCGCGGTTCCAGCGTTTGGGTGAATCCCTCCTGCAGGTCACGTTCAAAGACCATTTTACCGTCGATTTTAAACTGCGGCATTACGCGGCTGACAGACTCTTTGTAGTCAGTGCCGTTGGCGGCGTTGTACTTATCGAGGTTGCTCTGCTGGTAGTGGGTCGCCAGCAGCTTGGCTTCAGTATTCAGACTGCCCCAGGCGTTGGACAGCGGCAGGTTGATCGTCGGTTCGAGGTGAACGCGGGTCGCTTCCGGCATGTTGTTATTCGAGTTAACAAAATGGGCGACCTGACCGTACAGATGGGTATCGAACGGTCCGACATCGTTCTGGTAGTAGTTGATGTCGAGCTGCGGCTCAGCCGAGTAGGAGTTGCTCGATTCCCGGTCAAAGACCTGGAACTGCTTGGTCGATACCGTCGCGTCAAAGTTCTGGTTGACGTAACCGGCGCTGAATTTCTGCGTCGCATAGCCATCGGTACTGGAACCATATTTCGAGCTGAAATCGCTGAAATAGTCTGGATCGCTCACCTTGGTGTAGTCGGCGTTCAGACGCCACACCTGATCGATAACCCCGGAGTGGTTCCAGTAGAACAGCCAGCGGCGGCTGTTGCTGTCTTTGGAGTGGTCGTCTTCGTAGACTTTATCCGATGGCAGGTAGTCGAATTCGGTTAAGCCGCTGCCGAGCTGGGTCAGATAGCGGAATTCGTTTTCCCACATCACGCCGCCGCGTTTGTTCATATAGTGCGGGGTGATGGTGGCATCGAAGTTCGGCGCAATGTTCCAGTAGTACGGCAGGGAGAATTCCACACCGTTTTTGGTACTGTATTTGGCGTTCGGGATCAGGAAACCGGAACGACGTTTGTCGCCCACCGGCAACTGCAGGTAAGGGCTGTAGAAAATCGGTACTGAGCCCAGCTTAAAGCGGGCGTTCCAGATCTCGGCAACCTGCTCTTCACGGTCGTGGATGACTTCGCTGCCCACGACGCTCCAGGTGTCGGAGCCCGGCAAACAGGAGGTAAAGCTGCCGTTTTCCAGAATGGTATAGCGGTTTTCGCCGCGCTGTTTCATCAGATCGGCGGTGCCACGCCCCTGGCGTCCGACCATTTGGTAATCGCCCTGCCAGACGTTGGTGTCTTTGGTGTTCAGGTTTGACCAGGCTTTAGGCCCTTTGAGGATCACCTGATTATCGTCGTAATGGACGTTGCCCAGCGCATCCACCGTTCGCACCGGTTGCGCCTGGCCTGCTGCCTGCTGCTGATGCAGCTGAACTTCGTCGGCACGGAGGCGGCTGTTCCCTTGATTAATGTCGACGTTACCGGTGAAGACGGCATTATCAGGGTAGTTGCCCTTCGCATGATCGGCATTAATCGTCACCGGCAACTCGCCAGGTCTCCCTTCCACGAGCGGACGATCAAAGCTTGGCACGCCAAGCATACATTGCGTTGCGAGATCGGCAGCGAGGCCTTGTTGGCTATACAAGGCGCTGGCAATCATCGTAGCCAGGAGGCTGGGAATACGTTTTTTCATACGTTGTATTTATTGTTCCATCATCTTGTGGCAGCGGCTTGCAAACGGTCAGAGCCTAACTTACTCAACTTTATCACGCTAGTGTTAATCCTGCCCGTTTCGAGCCCGAGCGTTAGGCACCCTGTTGAATGACGAGTATGATAAAGCAAATTATAGGCTATGTCCCACAATTGACCGAGGCGCGAGTGCCGGGTAACGTGCGGTCATATTCGAGCTTAACGGCGATAAACAGTTGGGGAGTCTATGCAGTATTTGGGTAAAGTGATTGGCGTGGCGGTGGCTTTGCTGATGGGCGGTGGGTTTTGGGGCGTCGTGCTCGGCTTCCTGGTGGGCCATATGTTTGACCGGGCGCGCAGTCGCCGGTTGAATCTCTTCGCTAATCAACAGGAACGCCAGTCGCTCTTCTTTTCCACCACTTTTGAAGTGATGGGGCATCTGACCAAATCCAAGGGCCGCGTCACCGAAGCCGATATTCATGTCGCCAATGTGCTGATGGATCGCATGAACCTGCACGGCGCATCGCGTACGGCGGCGCAGCAGGCGTTTCGCGACGGTAAAGCCGACAACTATCCGCTGCGCGAGAAGATGCGTCAGCTGCGCAGCGTCTGCTTTGGCCGCTTCGATCTGATTCGGATGTTTCTGGAAATTCAGCTGCAGGCCGCGTTTGCTGATGGCGAATTGCACCCCAACGAACGTGAAGTGCTGTTCGTCATCGCTGACGAGCTTGGCATCTCCCGCGCCCAGTTCGATCAGTTCCTGCGGATGATGCAGGGCGGCGCCCAGTTCGGCGGTGGTGCGCAGCAGCAATCGTATGGTCAGCACGGCGGCAATGCCGGCTGGCAGCAGGCGCAGCGTGGGCCAACCCTCGAAGATGCCTGCAATGTGCTGGGGGTGAAACCGACCGATGACGCGGCGACGGTGAAGCGCGCCTATCGTAAGCTGATGAACGAACATCACCCGGACAAGCTGGTGGCAAAAGGGCTGCCGCCGGAAATGATGGAGATGGCCAAACAGAAAGCCCAGGAGATCCAGAAGGCCTGGGAGCTGATCAAAGAGCAGCGCGGCTTCTGAGTTTTCCTGCCCCTCCCGTCCGGCGAGGGGCTTTAGCTTTTATGCTGCGCGCGTCGGTACAGCCGCCGCGGATGGCCGATTTTTCCATACAGCATCTCCACTTCCAGAAAGCCGGTCTCAACGCCGTGTTCCAGATAGCGCCGGGCGGTGGTTTTGCTGAGCCCGGCGGCGCTGACCACCTCATCGACGGAAAAACAGTGCGCTTCCCGACCGCTAAACAGCCCCTGCACCAGCGCCAGCGTCTTCTCTTCAATGCCCTTACTGCCATTATCCACGCGATAGTTCTTTGCCTGCAGTTGATAGAGCGAATCGACGTTCTGCTGATCGACGATTTTCCATTCCCGCTGCTGATCGTAAAACTGGATAAAGCGCTCAAGCGACTGGCTCAGCCGCTTCCACGAAACGGGCTTGAGGATATAGTCGAAGGCACCGTTACGGATCGCCAGGCTGCAGGTTTCCATATCGCTGGCGGCGGTGATAAAGATCACCGAGCAATGGGTGGTCGCCAGCACCGGGTCGGTCATCAGCGTGACGCCTTTGCCGTCCGGTAAATAATTATCCAGCAGCACCAGCTGCGGCGGACTGGCATGGAGCAGTTGCCGCGCCTGGGCGAGGGAGGCCGCCATGCCTGCCAGCCGCAGTCGCGGGTGTTTTTGCACAAGCTCGGCGTGCAGGCGCGCCAGCTCGCTCTCATCTTCAATGATCAGCACATCGACCAGGTCATGATGCATCGCGGGCCTCCGTTTGCGGACAGGCGGGCGCGTCGGCCGGGATAAACAGGGTGAAGATGGCTCCCCGCGGCGCGTTGTCAGCGACTTCGATGGTGCCGCCCGCCTGAGTGACATAATGTTCAATAAGATACAGACCAATGCCGTGATCGCCACGGGTTTTAGTGGTCACGCCGCGCTCAAAAATGCGGTCGCGAATATCAGGACGGATGCCGACGCCGCGGTCGGCCACTTCGATGATCAGCTCCCGGGCGTTGAGCTGAATCAGCACTTCCACGGGCTCGTGCGGAAGCTCGGCGCGCTGCGTGGCTTCGATGGCGTTATCCAGCAGGTTGCCGATAATGGAGATCAGTTCGGATTCCTTCAACGACGGCAGCGGACGATCGATACGGCAGGCCGGGTCGAAGCTCAGTTCAACCCCTTTTTCGCGAGCACGGGTGGCCTTGCCCAACAGCAGGCCGCACAACGTCGGTGAGTGGAAGTGCGAGGAGATGAAGTCCAGCAGCTCCTGGGCATGCTCCGACTGGGCCTGAATATAGCGGATCGCTTCGTCATAGTGGCCCATATGCAGCAGGCCGGAGAGGGTGGTCATCCGGTTGAGCTGCTCGTGGCGCATGATGCGCAGGTTGTCGACATAGCGCTTCACCTGGCTGAGCTGGGCGGTGAGGGCATTGATTTCGTTGCGGTCGCGGAAGGTGATCACCCAGCCCTGCAGCGTATTCTCCAGCATAATGCGCACCCGGCTGGCGAGCACGGTCAGCTGGTTGAAGCGGCACAGCTCGTCATGAGTGTCACGCTCGAGCATGTCGCCGCTGGCGAAAAACGGCTGCGGCGAAATGACGCTGTCGATTGACTGGCCGCGCAGCTGACGGGCAGGCTGGCTGAGCCCCAGCAGGCTGCGGGCGGCATGGTTAATCACCTCAATGCGCCGCTGGTGATCGATGACGATCACCCCTTCAAAGATCGACTCCATCATTGCCTTTTGCTGACGTACCAGCAGGCCTATCTCCCGCGGCTCGAGCGAAAAAATCTGCTTCTTGATGCTGCGGGTAAAGTACCAGGAGAAGATAAACAGGGCGATGAGCAGCAGGATGGCGGCGATAAAAATATTGATCACTTTGGTCAGCGTGATGCTGTCGAGATAGCTGGTGAGGTAGCCAACGGAGACAATGCCGATCACCTGCCCCTCGTCATCGACGATGGGCGTTTTGCTGCGCAGTGAGACGCCGAGGCCGCCTTTGCGAATGGTGGTGATGGAGTGCCCCTCCAGCACCGCCTGATTGTCGCCGCCGACCAGCCGCGTGCCAACCCACTCCGGATGGACGGAGTGAAACAGATGCACGCCCTGCCGATCGCCGATGACGATAAAACTGGCGTCGCTATGGGCGGCGATTTGCTGCATAAACGCCCGGATCGCCTGCGGATCGTGCTGGCTGACCTGCTGACGTAAATTTGGCATCAGGGCTATCTCTTCAGCCTGAATTTTGGCCCGGCCACTCATTTCCTGATACAGCTGGCGGCTGGCGTCAAAATAATAATAAATGCCCAGCGCAATAAAGAGGACCGAGAAAAAGGCGACCAGCGAAATAAACAGCTTATATTGAAAAGATACTTTCATAGATCCCGGACAGCGTATTCACCATACCGGCACTCTATCATTTTTCTGTCACGTGACGTAAATGTTAAGGAAAAGTTGTGATCGCCTGCGCAGGCGCTGACTGTCGGCGGTAGGCTCGACGGAAATAACGCCTCAGCAAGAATAAACACCATAAAAACCACGACAATAAATCAGAGGTATATCACCCCTGCGCGGTTCCGCGAATAGAAACCATAAAAACCATAGTGACCATTAAAACTTCTTTTTTAATCTGGGGAGCTTCACATTAACGACGCCGCTGTCCCTTTACGCTGAAAATGAATAATAACGACAGGGCTGAATTTATGAGCACCACAGACAATGCATTCTCTGCAACCCTTGAACCGATCAATACGCCGAAAACCACGCTGAAGCAGCGCTGGTGGCACATCATGGATAACTGGAAGGTAGGGATCGTCCCGCTGCCGCTGTTTTTGCTGGCCGGGGGGCTGATTGCTCTCGACTGCCTTGGCGGTAAACTGCCGAGCGATATCGTGGTGATGGTGGCCACGCTGGCTTTCTTTGGCTTCGCCTGCGGCGAGTTTGGTAAGCGCCTGCCGGTGCTGGGGAAACTCGGCGCGGCGGCGATCTGCGCCACTTTTATTCCTTCCGCGCTGGTCCACTACGGTCTGCTGCCGGACGTGGTCGTGGAATCCACGACTAAATTCTATAAATCCACCAACATCCTCTATCTCTACATCTGCTGCATCATCGTCGGCAGCATCATGAGTATGAACCGTACCACGCTGATTCAGGGCTTTCTGAAGATCTTCTTCCCGATGCTGTGCGGCGAAGTGGTTGGCATGCTGGTGGGCATCGGCGTCGGCACGCTGCTGGGCATGGAGCCGTTCCAGGTGTTCTTCTTTATCGTGCTGCCGATCATGGCCGGTGGCGTGGGGGAAGGGGCGATCCCGCTGTCAATGGGTTACGCCGCGCTGATGCATATGGAGCAGGGCGTGGCGCTGGGCCGGATATTGCCGATGGTGATGCTCGGCAGTCTGACGGCGATCGTTATCTCCGGCTGCCTCAACCAGCTCGGCAAGCGTTCCCCGCATCTCACCGGTGAAGGACAACTGATGCCGAACCGCAGCAATGAAACCCGTAGCCTCGGCGAGAGCGAAGGCGTGAGCGGCAAAACCGACGTCGGGACTCTGGCCTCCGGCGCGCTGCTGGCGGTGCTGCTGTATATGATGGGGATGCTTGGCCACAAGCTGATTGGCCTGCCGGCGCCGGTGGGCATGCTGTTCCTCGCGGTGCTGTTAAAGCTGGCTAACGTGGTGTCGCCGCGCCTGCAGGAGGGATCGCAGATGGTGTATAAATTCTTCCGCACCGCGGTCACTTACCCGATCCTCTTTGCCGTCGGCGTGGCGATCACCCCGTGGCAGGAGCTGGTAAACGCCTTCACGCTGACCAACCTGTTGGTGATCGTCAGTACCGTCTCGGCGCTGGTGGCGACGGGGTTCTTTGTGGGTAAAAAAATAGGGATGCACCCGATCGATGTGGCGATTGTCTCCTGTTGCCAGAGCGGGCAGGGCGGCACCGGCGATGTAGCGATCCTGACCGCCGGTAACCGCATGAGCCTGATGCCGTTCGCGCAGATCGCTACCCGGATCGGCGGGGCGATAAATGTCTCGCTGGGACTGCTGTTCCTCAGCCACTATCTGGCGTGATTAAACGCTGCGCTAAGCGATAAATCTGCCATTTTCCGCTACAGAACGCAGAAAATATCTGCGTTCTGTATCCTAAATGCTCCTCATTTAGCGTTACAATCAGCGCGCGATCGGCTATCGCATCCATCATCATGACAGCCCAGGCGCTGTCGCATTTATCATATGTAGGAGAGGAATTAATGTCAGTGGATACTCCCGCCCAGGCGGGCGTCAGCATCGATGCATTGCTGGCGGCGAAAGAGCAGCGTGCAGCCCGCCAGGCTGACTGGCTGGCCCATTATCAGCAGCCTGTTATTTCCCTGACCCTGGTGACCCCGGGGGCGGTGAAAGACAGCATTCGCTATCGCAACATGATGGGCGTTGCCCTCCAGGCCTGCGACCAGCTGCTGTGGAAGCACCGCTGGCAAGCGCTGGATCGTCAGGTGCTGTGGTTGCCGACCGGGCCCGAAGCGCTGTGGTGCGTGGCGCACCCGGCCAGCGAAATCAAAGCGATGTGCAGTACGCTGGAGCAGAGCCATCCGCTGGGACGCCTGTGGGATATCGATGTGATCTGTCCACAGAACGGGCTGGTAGGTCGTCAGTCGCTGGGTGAGTCGCAGCGCCGCTGTCTGCTGTGTGATGAGCCGGCGCACGCCTGCGCGCGCAGCCGTCGACACGACACCGATCTCGTCGTGGCGCGCGTTGAGCAGTTGATTGATGCGTGGTTTGCCCGCGACTAACGGGTCAGTATTCCCCGGCGGCAAGGCGCCACCGGGGACGTCCTAAAAGTCGACCGGCGCGCGAAAGGTCATCGCGTTGCCGTAGGCAGGGTGGGTGATGGTGAGCGTCTCGGCGTGCAGCAGCAGACGCGGGGCCATCGCCAGCGCCTCCGGCGTGGCGTAAAAGCGGTCGCCGAGAATCGGATGCCCCAGCGCCAGCATATGCACACGCAGCTGGTGCGAACGTCCGGTAATCGGCTTCAGGCGCACGCGGGCGGTATTATCCTCCGCGTACTCCAGCACCTCATATTCGGTTTGCGCCGCTTTGCCGGTTTCATAGCACACCTTCTGCTTTGGCCGGTTCGGCCAGTCGCAAATCAGCGGTAAATCCACCAGACCTTCCGCCGGCTGCGGATGTCCCCAGACGCGGGCGACGTACTGCTTTTTCGGCTCGCGCTCGCGGAACTGACGTTTCAGTTCACGCTCCGCGGCCTTATTCAGCGCCACCACAATCACACCGCTGGTGGCCATATCAAGGCGATGCACCGATTCGGCCTGCGGGAAGTCGCGCTGAATGCGCGTCATCACGCTGTCTTTATGCTCATCAAGACGACCGGGTACGGACAACAAGCCGCTCGGCTTGTTGACCACCATGATGTGCTCATCCTGATACAGGATCACCAGCCAGGGATCCTGCGGCGGATTGTAGTTTTCCATCGCCATTTCGCGTTCCGTTACTGGTGGGTGACGACGATCAGACGCAGCGCGTCCAGACGCCACCCGGCCTGTCCCAGCGCCTCCAGCACCTGCTGACGGTTGCTTTCGATCGCCGCCAGTTCGTCGTCACGGATATTCGGGTTCACCGCCTTCAGCGCTTCCAGGCGTGACAGTTCCGCCGTCAGTTTATCATCGGCTTCGCGACGCGCCGCGTCGATCAGCGTCTGCGCCGCTTTGGCGATCTGCGCTTCGCCCTGCTGCAGAATCGCGTGAACGTCCTGCTGCACCGCGTTGACCAGTTTGCTGCCGGTGTGGCGGTTAACCGCGCTCAGCTGGCGGTTAAAGCTTTCAAACTCCACCTGGCCGGCGAGGTTGTTGCCGTTTTTATCCAGCAACATGCGGACCGGGGTCGCTGGCAGGAAGCGGTTAAGCTGCAGCTGTTTCGGCGCCTGCGCTTCGACCACGTAGATCAGCTCCAGCAGCAGGGTGCCGACCGGCAGCGCCTTATTCTTCAGCAGCGAAATAGTGCTGCTGCCGGTATCGCCGGAAAGGATCAGATCCAGACCGTTGCGGATCAGCGGGTGTTCCCAGGTGATAAACTGCGCATCTTCACGCGACAGCGCCACGTCACGCTCGAAGGTGATGGTGCAACCGTCTTCCGGCAGGCCCGGGAAGTCCGGGACCAGCATATGGTCGGACGGGGTCAGGACGATCAGGTTTTCACCGCGGTCATCCTGGTTGATGCCGACGATATCGAACAGGTTCATCGAGAAGGCGATCAGGCTGGTGTCGTCATCCTGCTCTTCGATGCTCTCCGCCAGGGCCTGGGCCTTCTCGCCACCGTTAGAATGGATCTCCAGCAGACGGTCACGGCCCTGCTCCAGCTGCGCCTTCAGGGCGTCATGCTGCTGGCGGCAGGATTTGATCAGATCGTCAAAGCCGTCGGTGGATTCCGGTGCTGCGAGGTAGTTGATCAGTTCATCGTGGACGCTGTCGTAGACGGTGCGGCCGGTCGGGCAGGTATGTTCGAAGGCGTCGAGGCCTTCGTGATACCAGCGCACCAGCACCGACTGCGCGGTCTTTTCCAGGTATGGAACGTGGATCTGGATATCGTGCGCCTGGCCGATACGGTCGAGACGGCCGATACGCTGCTCCAGCAGATCCGGGTTAAACGGCAGATCGAACATCACCAGGTTGCTGGCGAACTGGAAGTTACGCCCTTCGGAGCCGATTTCGGAGCACAGCAGCACCTGTGCGCCGGTGTCTTCTTCGGCAAACCACGCCGCGGCGCGGTCGCGTTCGATAATCGACATCCCTTCATGGAACACCGCGGCGCGGATGCCTTCGCGCTCGCGCAGCACCTGCTCCAGCTGTAGCGCGGTGGCGGCTTTGGCGCAAATCACCAGTACCTTCTGCGAGCGATGGCTGGTCAGGTAGCCCATCAGCCACTCGACACGCGGGTCGAAGTTCCACCAGGTGCCGGTATCGCCTTCAAATTCCTGATAGATCTGCTCCGGATAGAGCATGTCGCGCGCGCGCTCTTCCGCGGTTTTGCGGGCGCCCATAATACCGGAGACTTTGATGGCCGTCTGGTACTGGGTCGGCAGCGGCAGACGAATGGTGTGCAGCTCGCGTTTCGGGAAGCCTTTGACGCCGTTACGGGTGTTACGGAACAGCACGCGGCTGGTGCCGTGGCGGTCCATCAGCATCGAGACCAGCTCCTGCCGTGCAGCCTGAGCGTCTTCGCGATCGCTGTTAGCAGCCTGCAGCAGTGGTTCGATATCCTGCTCGCCGATCAGATCGCCAAGGGTATTGAGTTCGTTATCGCTTAGCGTGTTGCCTGCCAGCAGCAGGGCGACGGCGTCGGCGACCGGGCGGTAGTTTTGCTGTTCTTCAACAAACTGCTCGAAATCGTGGAAGCGGTTTGGATCCAGCAGACGCAGACGCGCAAAGTGGCTCTCCATACCCAGCTGTTCCGGCGTCGCGGTCAGCAGCAGAATGCCCGGCACGCGTTCGGCCAGCTGTTCGATCGCCTGATATTCACGGCTCGGCGCCTCTTCGCTCCACACCAGATGGTGCGCTTCATCGACCACCATCAAGTCCCACTCGGCGTCGCACAGGTGCTCCAGACGCTGCTTACTGCGGCGCACGAAGTCTAAAGAGCAGATCACCAGCTGTTCGGTTTCAAACGGGTTGTAGGCATCGTGCTGCGCTTCGGCATAGCGCTCGTCGTCGAACAGTGAGAAGCGCAGGTTGAAGCGGCGCAGCATTTCCACCAGCCACTGGTGCTGGAGGGTTTCCGGGACCACGATCAGCACGCGCTCGGCGGCGCCGGAGAGCAGCTGCTGATGCAGGATCATCCCGGCTTCAATGGTTTTACCTAAGCCCACTTCATCAGCCAGCAGGACGCGCGGCGCGTGACGACGGCCCACGTCGTGGGCGATATTCAACTGATGCGGGATCAGGCTGGTGCGCTGGCCGCGCAGGCCGCTCCACGGCATGCGGTACTGTTCGCTCTGGAACTTACGCGCGCGGTAGCGCAGGGCAAAGCGGTCCATACGGTCAATTTGACCGGCAAACAGGCGGTCCTGCGGCTTGCTGAACACCAGTTTGCTGTCGAGTAGCACTTCACGCAGAGTCACGTTAGCTTCCTCGGTGTCCAGCCGGGTACCGGTGTAGGACAGCAGCCCGTTCTCTTCATTCACTTCGTCAACGTGGAGCTGCCAGCCTTCGTGGCTGGTGATGGTGTCTCCCGGGTTAAACATCACGCGGGTGATCGGGGATTCGTTGCGAGAATACAGACGGTTTTCGCCGATGGCGGGGAAAAGGAGAGTGACCATGCGCGCATCCAGCGCTACCACCGTTCCTAATCCTAGTTCGCTCTCTGTGTCGCTAATCCAGCGTTGACCAAGTGTAAAAGGCATATGTGTTCGGCTCTTTGTTCTTTAATTGCAGGCAATAGTTGATCATCTCCATGAATAATCGGAGATGCGTCAAAATTGGGGCCAGGAATGGAAAGGGCGCTATATTACTGGATGGAGGAACGTTCGTCACCTCCTCCGCACCCTTCATTTTTCGGCTTTTGTGCCTGTGGAAGGGGTGAGAAAAAATCAAAATAGTCCCAGCTGCCCTGTCACTATTGTAGCAAAGTCATCGTTGACGAAGGGCAGGATCCCTTCCGCCACTGGCTGCAACTGCTTTGTTAAATAGTGATCATAATCGAGCGGCGACAGCTGGTAATCCACCGGCTCCGGGCCGCTGGTGGTCCAGACGTATTTAATGGTGCCGCGCTGCTGATACTGCTGCGCACGTCCCCGCTTCAGGTTGTGCTCATCGGCAAGCCTGGCCGCGCGTACGTGCGGCGGTACGTTGCGTTGATACTCGGCCAGCGGTCGGCGCAGGCGCTTGCGGTAAATCAGCTGTTCGTCGAGCTCGCCGTTCATCAGCCTGGCGATAGTCTCCCGCACATAGTCCTGATACGGCTGGTTGCGGAAGATGCGCAGGTATAACTCCTGTTGGAACTGCTGGGCCAGCGGCGTCCAGTCAGTACGCACCGTCTCCAGACCCTTAAACACCATGCGCTGGGCATCGCCCTCCTGAATCATCCCGGCATAGCGCTTCTTGCTGCCGGTATCGGCGCCGCGGATCGTCGGCATTAAAAAGCGGCAGAAGTGGGTTTCATACTCCAGCTCCAGGGTGCTGGTTAGCTGGCTTTTGCCAAGCTCCTGCGCCCACCAGGTATTGACGTCGCTGACCAGCTCGCGGCCGATTTCTGCGGCCTGCGCTTCGCTGTGCGGGTGTTTCAGCCAGACGAAGGTGGAGTCGGTATCGCCGTAGATAACGTCATAGCCTTTGGCTTCAATTAACGCTTTGGTCTGGCGCATGATCGCGTGGCCGCGCATGGTAATCGACGAGGCGAGACGCGGGTCGAAGAAGCGGCAGGCGCTGGTGCCCAGCACGCCGTAGAAGGCGTTCATGATGATCTTCAGCGCCTGGGAGAGCGGCTTATTATGCTGGCGTTTGGCTTCATCGCGGCCGTGCCAGATCTGCCCGACGATCCCCGGCAGGCAGTGCTTGTCGCGCGAGAAGCGGGCGCCGAGAAAGCCCTCGGTACTGTGCTGGTCATCGGGTTGCGCCAGGCCTTCCACCAGGCCGACCGGATCGATTAAAAAAGTGCGAATAATCGACGGATACAGGCTTTTATAGTCCAGCACCAGTACCGAGTCATACAGGCCAGGGCGGGAGTCCATCACGTAGCCACCGGGGCTGGCCTGCGGCGGTACGTCGCCAAGATTCGGCGCCACGTAGCCCAGGCGGTGCATGCGCGGGAAGTAGAGATGGCTGAAGGCGGCGACCGAACCGCCGTGGCGATCGGCGGGCAGGCCGTTAACCGTCGCCCGTTCAAGCAAAAACGGCATGATCTCGGTTTTGTGAAAGATCCGCGTGACCAGCTCGCAATCCTGGAGGTTATAGGTTGCCAGCGCCGGTTTATCTTCATGAAAACGGCGATCGATTTCGTCCATGCGATCCCACGGATTGTCGATGGCTTTGCCTTCGCCCAGCAGCTCGCGAGCCACGGCCTCCAGTGAAAAGGAGGAGAAATTCCAGAACGCCGATTTTAGCGCGTCGATGCCGTCGATAATCAGCCGCCCGCAGGCCTGGGCGAAAAAGACGCCGTTCTTAAAACCGTGCTCGCGCCACTCAAGCTCACTGTTGCCGCGGCCAAGACGCAGGGGGATGCGGTAGCGCTCGGCGTGCTTTTGCAGGACGCGGAGATCGAACTGCACCACGTTCCAGCCGATCAGCACGTCGGGGTCGTGTTCGGCAAACCAGGCGTTGAGCTTTTCCAGCAGCAGGGGGCGGCTGGCGATGTAGACCAGCTCGAAGTCGACGTCTGGCGGCGTTTCCGGTTCGGGGCCCAGCATGTAGACCACCCGCTGGCCGCAGCCTTCCAGCCCGATGCAGTACAGCTCGCCGTGGCGGCTGGTTTCGATATCCAGCGACACCCATTTCAGCGGCGGGCGATAGTCAGGATTCGGTTTCATGCGCGCGTTGACCAGCTGCGAGCCGTGCATTTCGCCTTCCACCCACACCGGGGCGGTAATAAAGCGCTCCATCAGATAGCGCTCTGGCGGGCGGATATCGCCCTCGTAGACGGTGACGCCGCTGTCGCGGAGCATCTTCTCCAGACGCATCAATTGACGATGGGCGCGGCAGTAGAGGCCGACAACCGGCTGCCGGTGGAAATCTTTCAGGGCCAGCGGCGCGAAGCGGAAGCCTTTCTCCCCCTGTAGCAGCCGTTCAGCCTGCGCCCGCTGCGCTTCGGGGATAAAGGCAACGGACTCCTGCGGCGGGAGTGTGACTTGCAGCGGGCCGTCGTCGGTGGCCAGCCAGAAGGAGAGCTCGGTGCCCTGCGGGGTGTCCCGCCAGTGACGGGTGAGTAAAAAACCTGCTCGTGGCTGGGTCACGGGTATTCTCGCCGATAAAAAACCAGGCCTGATTATAGCCTGGTTTCTCAATAGGTGCTGGGGTTTTATACAGTTATTCGGCGCTAAGGTGGCCCCGGATTGCGGCTTGCGCCTTATCCGGGCTACCAGATGGTGGCGAGCAGGGTGATTATTGGCCGTAGTAGGCTTTAGCCCCGTGCTTACGCAGATAGTGCTTATCGAGCAGCGTCTGTTGCATATCCGGCAGCTGCGGCGCCAGCTGGCGGCAGAAGATGCCCATATAGGCGATCTCTTCCAGTACGATGGCGTTATGCACTGCGTCTTCGGCATTCTTACCCCAGGTAAACGGGCCGTGGGAATGCACCAGCACGCCGGGCATCTGCGCCGGGTCGATTCCCTGCTGACGGAAAGTTTCGACAATCACGTTGCCGGTTTCCCACTCATATTCGCCGTTGATCTCCGCATCGGTCATCAACCGGGTGCAGGGAACCGGGCCATAGAAATAGTCAGCGTGGGTGGTGCCGGTCGCTGGAATGGATTGCCCGGCCTGCGCCCAGATGGTGGCGTGGCGCGAATGGGTATGCACAATACCACCCAGCGTCGGGAAGGCCTGATACAGCAGGCGATGAGTTGGGGTATCCGACGAGGGCTTCTTATTGCCTTCCACCACCTCGCCAGTCTCCAGACTGACGACCACCATATCGTCGGCGGTCATCACGCGGTAATCCACGCCGGAGGGTTTGATAACCAGAACGCCCTGGTCGCGGTCGACGGCGCTGACGTTGCCCCAGGTTAAGGTCACCAGATTATGCTGCGGCAGCGCTAAGTTGGCTTCCAGAACCTGGCGTTTAAGATCTTCTAACATAATGTGCTCCGAATAGCAGGCGAGTCGGGTATCCCTCACCCCGACCCTCTCCCAACGGGAGAGGGAGAAAGGCGGCATGGCGCCCTGTCGGTACCCTCTCCCCAACGGGGAGAGGGAAAGGGTGAGGGGACGGCCTCTTAGCGTTTTGAACCGTAATACACTTCATTCCAGCGCAGCGCGTCCTTGAAGGACGGCAGACGGGTATCGTTGTCGATGACCGTCAGCTCGATATTGTGCAGCTCGGCGAACTGGCGCATATCGTCGAGGTTCAGCGCATGGCTGAAGACGGTATGGTGCGCGCCACCGGCGATGATCCAGGCTTCCGAAGCGGTACGCAGATCCGGCTGTGCTTTCCACAGGGCGTTGGCCACCGGCAGCTTCGGCAGATCGTGCGGCGTCGGGACGGTTTCAATGGTGTTGACCAGCAGACGGAAGCGATCTCCCAGATCGATCAGGCTGGCGACAATCGCCGGGCCGGTCTGGGTATTGAAGATCAGGCGCGCCGGATCCGCTTTACCGCCGATACCCAGCGGCTGGACGTCGAGGATCGGTTTCTCGGCGGTAGCGATCGTCGGGCACACTTCCAGCATATGCGAGCCGAGCACCAGATCGTTGCCGTTGTCGAAGTGGTAGGTGTAATCCTCCATAAAGGAGGTGCCGCCCTGCAGACCGGTTGACATCACCTTCATGATGCGAAGCAGAGCGGCGGTTTTCCAGTCGCCTTCGCCGGCAAAGCCGTAGCCCTGCTGCATCAGGCGCTGCACGGCGAGACCCGGAAGCTGTTTCAGGCCGTGGAGATCTTCAAAGGTGGTGGTAAAGGCGTGGAAACCACCCTGCTCGAGGAAGCGTTTCATCCCCAGCTCAATGCGCGCGGCGTCCAGCACGTTCTGGCGCTTGTCGCCGTGAACCTGCGCCGCCGGGGTTAGACGGTAGCTGCTTTCATATTCATCGACCAGCGCGCTGATATCGCCGTCGCTGATGCTGTTGACCACCTGCACCAGATCGCCGACCGCCCAGGTGTTCACTGAGAAGCCAAACTTGATCTGCGCCGCCACTTTATCGCCGTCGGTCACCGCCACTTCGCGCATGTTATCGCCGAAACGGCAGACTTTAAGATGGCGGGTATCCTGTTTGGAGACTGCCTGGCGCATCCAGCCGCCGATGCGCTGGTGGGCATCTTTATCCTGCCAGTGGCCGGTGACCACGCTGTGTTGCTGGCGCATACGGGCACCGATGAAACCGAACTCGCGGCCGCCGTGCGCGGTCTGGTTCAGGTTCATAAAGTCCATATCGATGCTGTCCCACGGCAGCGCGGCATTGTATTGCGTATGGAACTGCAGCAGCGGCTTGTTGAGGATGGTCAGGCCGTTGATCCACATTTTTGCCGGCGAGAAGGTATGCAACCAGACCACTAACCCGGCGCATTTGTCATCGTAGTTGGCGTCGCGGCAGATATGGGTGATCTCGTCCGGGGTGGTGCCCAGCGGCTTAAGGACCAGTTTGCACGGCAGTTTGGCTTCCGCATTCAGGCTGTTCACCACATGTTCGGCATGCTTCGTCACCTGGCGCAGGGCTTCCGGGCCGTACAGATGTTGGCTGCCAATAACGAACCATACTTCATAGTTATCAAAAATCGTCATTTTCGTATCCTTAATGGGTGAGCGCTGCCTGAGATTGCGGGGCTTTTTCCGTCTTTGCAGCCGAAGGGAGATAGTGTTGTTCAGCGCTGACCGACCACTGCTGGTAGCGCTGATAGAGTTGTTCGAAACGTTGTGCCTGCGCCGGGCGCGGCTGCAGAGTGGTTTCCACCTGGCTTGCCATTCGCTGCTGGGCGGCTGGAATATCGTCGTAGACGCCGGCGGCGACGGCGGCGAAGATAGCCGCCCCCAGCGCACAGCACTGATCGGAGGCGACAATCTGCAGCGGGCGGTTCAGCACGTCGCAGCAGGCCTGCATGATGACCTGGTTTTTCCGCGCGATACCGCCGAGGGCCATGACGTTGTTAACCGGGATCCCCTGCTCGGTGAAGCACTCCATAATGGCGCGCGCGCCAAAGGCGGTAGCGGCGATCAGGCCGCCGAACAGCGCAGGGGCGTCGGTCGCCAGATTAAGGTCGGTGATCACCCCTTTCAGACGCTGGTTAGCATTCGGCGTGCGGCGGCCGTTGAACCAGTCGAGCACCACCGGCAGGTGATCGAGCGACGGATTATTGGCCCAGGCTTCGGTGAGCGCCGGCAGTAACTGTTTTTGGCTGGCTTTGATTTGCTCGCGCAACGCCGGTTGCTGCTGAGCCAGCTGTTCCAGCGGCCAGCCGAGAATGCGGCCAAACCAGGCGTAAATATCGCCGAAGGCGGACTGGCCTGCCTCCATGCCGATAAAGTGCGGAACCACGCTGCCGTCGACCTGCCCGCAGATGCCTTTTACCGTGCGCTCGCCGACGCTCTCTTTATCGGCAATCAGGATGTCGCAGGTGGAGGTGCCGATGACTTTCACCAGCGCGTTAGGTTGCGCCCCGGCGCCAACGGCGCCCATATGGCAATCGAAGGCGCCGCCGGAGATGGCCACAGTCTGCGACAGACCCAGACGCTCGGCCCACTCTGCGCTCAGCGTGCCGACCGGCACATCGGCCGTCCAGGTATCGGTGAACAGCGGCCATGCCAGATGCTGGTTAATGATGGGATCAAGCTCATCGAAGAAGCTGGCCGGCGGCAGACCACCCCAGCTTTCGTGCCACAGCGATTTATGTCCGGCGCTGCAGCGGCCGCGGCGCAGATCCTGCGGGCGCGTGGTGCCGGAGAGCAGGGCGGGTACCCAGTCGCAAAGTTCTACCCACGAGGCGGCTGCCTGGGCGACGGCGCTATCTTCGCGGGTGACGTGAAGGATTTTGGCCCAGAACCATTCGCTGGAGTAGATACCGCCGATATAGCGCGAGTAATCCTCTTTACCCGGCTGGTGGCACAGGCGGGTGATCGCCTCGGCTTCCTCGACCGCCGTGTGATCCTTCCACAGGACAAACATGGCGTTAGGGTTGTCAGCGAATTCTTCGCGCAGCGCCAGCACCTTGCCCTCGGCATCTACGGGAGCCGGGGTTGAGCCGGTGCTGTCGACGCCAATGCCCACGACGTCGGCGCGCTGTTCGGCGCTCAGCGAAGCGAGCACGCTTTTCAGCGCCGCTTCCATGGACTCGATATAATCTCGCGGGTGGTGGCGGAACCGGTTGTTAGCCCCATCGCAATACTGTCCTTCCCGCCAGCGCGGATACCACTCCACGCTTGCCGCCAGCTCTGCGCCGGACGCGCATTCCACCGCCAGGGCGCGGACTGAGTCACTACCAAAGTCGAGGCCAATCGCAATTGCCATCTTGTTACTCCATGCAGAAATCATTCATGCAGCAACAGTAGATACCCCCGGCAAAATCCGTCAGGCCGGATTCGCTAATCTTATGGATTATTTTGCTGTCACCTCGCAAAGTGTGACGCCGTGCAAATATTCGATGTGGACTTTCCTGCCGTATTTATAGACACTTTTGTTACCCGGCATATCACGGTGGAATGCACGCTGCTGGCGCTTTTTTCGCTTACTGTGCGGCTTTTTAGCGAAATTCCCACCGCCGTCGCAGTCGCGACAGGACCGAGAGCGATAAAATGATGAATATGGACAATTGGTGTCACTAATACCTTCGGGGAGAACCACGCGTATGGCCGAAACGCAAAACGATCCGCTGCTGCCGGGCTACTCTTTTAACGCTCATCTGGTCACCGGCCTCACGCCGATTGAGGCGCAGGGATACCTGGATTTCTTTATCGACCGCCCGCTGGGCATGAAAGGCTATATTCTCAACCTGACGATCCGCGGCGAGGGTGTTATCAACAACCACGGCGAGCAGTTCGTCTGCCGGCCGGGCGATATGCTGCTGTTCCCGCCAGGGGAAATCCATCACTACGGCCGCCATCCCGACGCCAGCGAGTGGTATCACCAGTGGGTCTACTTCCGGCCACGCGCCTACTGGCACGAGTGGCTCAACTGGCCGACGATCTTCGCCCAGACCGGCTTTTTCCGTCCGGATGAACAGTGGCAGGCGCGCTTTGGCGAACTGTTCGGCCAGATCGTCGATGCCGGGCAGGGGGCGGGGCGCTATTCCGAACTGCTGGCGATAAATCTGCTGGAACAGCTGCTGCTGCGGCGCATGGAGGCGATCAACGAATCGCTGCATCCGCCGCTGGATAACCGGGTGCGCGACGCCTGCCAGTACATCAGCGACCATCTGGCGGACAGCCATTTTGATATTGCCAGCGTCGCCCAGCACGTCTGCCTGTCGCCCTCGCGTCTGTCGCACCTGTTCCGCCAGCAGCTGGGGATCAGCGTGCTCGGCTGGCGGGAAGATCAGCGCATCAGCCAGGCCAAACTGCTGCTGAGCACGACACGGATGCCGATCGCCACCGTCGGGCGCAACGTTGGCTTTGAAGATCAGCTCTATTTTTCGCGCGTATTTAAAAAATGCACCGGCGCCAGCCCGAGCGAATTCCGTGCAGGATGTGAATAAAAAGTAAAGAAAGTGAAATGATGACCCGCTTAAATATCACAGCCAGTAAACTATTAAGACAATTGGTGGCTTGACGAGGGCGCGATGGCTCCGGAGAATCCGGGCTTCGTTTTTTAACCGGGTACATTATGCAAGCATTGCTGGAACACTTTATCACCCAATCCACGGTCTACTCGTTGTTAGCCGTGATGCTGGTGGCCTTTCTCGAGTCGCTGGCGCTGGTGGGGCTTATCTTACCCGGAACGGTGATGATGGCCGGCCTTGGGGCGCTTATCGGCAGCGGTGAGGTTAACTTCTGGCAGGCGTGGCTGGCGGGGATTGTCGGCTGTCTGCTGGGCGACTGGATCTCATTCTGGCTCGGCTGGCGCTTTAAAAAGCCGCTGCACCGTTGGTCGTTTATGAAGAAAAACCGTGCCCTGCTGGAGAAGACCGAGCATGCGTTGCATCAGCACAGCATGATCACCATTCTGATCGGCCGCTTTGTCGGGCCGACGCGACCGCTGGTGCCGATGGTCGCCGGGATGCTCGATCTGCCGGTGGCGAAATTTGTGCTACCGAATATTATCGGCTGCCTGCTCTGGCCGCCGCTCTATTTCCTGCCCGGCATTCTCGCCGGGGCGGCGATTGATATTCCGGCCGATGAAAACAGCGCCAGCTTTAAATGGCTGCTGTTGGGGGCGGCGCTGCTGGCCTGGCTGGCAGGGTGGCTGTGCTGGCGGCTGTGGCGGAGCGCGAAAACCTCAGGCGATCGCCTGACCCGCTGGTTGCCGCGCGGCCGACTACTGTGGCTGTCACCGCTGATGGTGGTGGTCGCCGCGACGGCGCTGACTCTGGTCTGCCGCCATCCGCTGATGCCGGTCTATCTGGCGATCCTGCACAAGGTTATTGCGCGCTGATGCCCATCAGATGCGAGGCGCTGCTGTTGCCGCTTAACAGCTCGGCGGTGGCGCCATCCCAGACAATCCGCCCTTCGGCGACCACTATCGAGCGCGGCGCGATGCGCGCGGCATCTTCCACGCTGTGGGAGACCATCAGCAGAGTGAGCTGCTGCTGCTCGCAGACATCGGCGACCAGGGACAGCATCTCCTGACGCAGCGCCGGGTCAAGCGCTGAGAAGGGTTCATCCAGCAACAGCACTGGCTGCTGGCGCACCAGACAGCGGGCCAGCGCCGCGCGCTGCCGCTGACCGCCGGAAAGCTCGCCCGGCAGGCGTTCCAGCAGCGCATCAATTCCCATCTGTCCGGCCATCGCCGCCACCTGCGCCTGCTGCTCGCGGCTCAGTTTCAGGCCCGGGTGGATCCCGAGGCTGATATTCTGCCGAACCGTGAGATGGTTAAACAGGTTATTCTCCTGGAACAGCATCGAGACCGGACGCTGCGCCGGCGGCGTCGCGTCATGCGTCTCGCCGTTGATCCGCAGGCTGCCGCTGGCGGGCGGCAGAAAACCGGCGATCAGATTCAGCAGCGTGCTCTTTCCGGCGCCGCTGGGGCCGAGCACCGCGATACGCTCGCCGCGCGCGACGTCGAGGGTAAAGCGCATCGGCAGATGCTGGTACAGCCAGGTCACATCATTGAGTTTTAGCATCACGCCCCGGAAGTTTTTCAATCAGCGTAAATAATAAGAAACAGAGCAGCAGCAGGAGCAGGGCGGTGACGGCGCCGTCCTGGCTGCGGTAGGCGCCTATCTGCTGGTACAGATAGAAAGGCAGGGTGCGGAACGCCTCGTTACCGAACAGGGCCACCACGCCGAAGTCACCAATCGACAGCACGCAGGCGAAGGCTAACGCCTGGGCCAGCGGGCGCCGGAGGGCGCGAAGCTCAACCACCCGCAGCCGCGTGAAGCCTTCAATCCCCAGCGACTGGCACAGCATACTGTAGCGGGCGGTCACGTCGCGCATCGGGTTTTCCAGCACTTTAAGCGCGTAGGGGATCGCCATCAGGGCATTGGTGAAGATGACGATGCCGTCGGCGGACTCCGGCAGTCCGACGCTGTTACTGAGCAGCAGAAAAAAGCCAGTGGCCAGCACAATCCCAGGCATCGCAAGGATTAACATGCCGCTCAGCTCCATCGCCTGCCCGGCCAGCGGCCGCTGGCGGGCGCGCAGCTCCCGGCTGCTCCACAGCAGCATCATCGTCAGGGTCACGCTCAACAGCCCGGCGGCGATGGCGATGCGCAGAGAGGTACTCAATGCCTGCCAGAGCGCCGGCTGCGCCAGCACGTTCAGCATGTTGCGGTTGATCCCGTCGACGATGACCGCCAGCAGCGGCGGGAGCAACAGCAGCAGGGCGGCGCCGATCAAGAGTCCATCGCTCAGGCGGCTGTGCAGGCGATCGTCAGGGTCGCGCCAGCCGTGGACATGGCTGACGCCGATAGCCACCGCTTTACTCAGACGCTGGCTGAGCAGCACCAGCGCGAGGCAGCAAAGCATCTGGATCAGCGCCAGCATTGCCGCTCGCGCCGGATCGTAGTCAAAGCTCAGCGCCTGGTAGATAGCCAGCTCAATGGTGGTGGCTTTCGGACCGCCGCCCAGCGACAGCACAGTGGCGAAGCTGGCGAAGCAGAGCATAAAAATCAGTGCGGCGACGGCGGGAATGTGCCGCCGCATCCACGGCCATTCGACGAGGCGGAAGAAGGCATAACCGCGCATGCCAAGCTGGGCGGCAATTTGCCGCTGTTCACCAGGGATACTCTCCAGCGCCTGCAGCAGCAGGCGGGTGGCCATCGGCATATTGAAAAAGACGTGCGCCAGCAGGATGCCCTGCAGACCGTAGGGCGAGAAATCCCACTGCCAGCCGAGCGCGTGGAACAGCGCGGCGATCCACCCCTGGCGGCCATAGACGCTGAGGATGCCAAACACCGCCACCAGCACCGGCAGGATCAGGGTCATTGCGCACAGGCGCAGCAGCAGCGTGCGGCCCGGGAAGCGACGCCGGTAAAGCGCGCGGGCGAGAAAGATCGCCGGCCCCACCGAGAACAGCGCTGACAGCGACGCCTGCCAGAAGGAGAAGCGCACCACGTGCCACAGGTAGCTATCGCTGAAGACCGATTGCCAGCCCGCGCCGGGCGCGCTAAACCACAGCGCCAGAAATGCCGCCAGCGCGACGGCGCAGAGCAGGGTGGCGGCAAAAAGGCCCGGCAATAGCCCGCTAAGGTTTAGCGGCTGACGGCGCGTTGCCATGCATTAATCCAGGTCTGACGCTCGCTGGCGACCTGCTGCGGGGTAAACGCCAGGGTGGTCTGCGGCTTCACCAGGGTATCAAACCCGGCCGGCAGCGCGACCTGGGTCACCGGGTACATCCAGTTCCCGGTGGGGATGGCGTTCTGGAAGCCAGGCGAGACCATAAATTTGAGGAACTTCTCCGCCAGTTCCGGCTGCTTGCTGGCGGCGGTACGCGCGGCAACTTCGACCTGCAGATAATGGCCTTCGGCGAAGCTCGCCGCCGCATAGTTGTCTTTCTTCTCTTCAATTATGTGGTAAGCCGGCGAGGTGGTGTAGCTTAAGACCAGGTCGCTTTCCCCTTTCAGGAACAGACCGTAGGCTTCACTCCAGCCCTTGGTGACGGTGACGGTTTTCGCCGCCAGCTTCTGCCAGGCCTCGGGTGCTTTATCGCCATAGACCTTTTGCATCCACAGCAGCAGGCCCAGTCCCGGGGTACTGGTGCGGGGATCTTCGTAGATGACGCGCCATTTCTGCGGGCTCTCAACCAGCTCTTTCAGGCTCTTCGGCGGGTTAGCCAGTTTATTTTTGTCATAGACGAAGGCGAAGTAGCCGTAATCGTAGGGGACAAAGGTGTCATTATCCCAGCCGCCCGGCACGCTGACCGCGCTGGCGGGAACGTGGCTTTTGGCGAACAGCTGACTCTGCGCCGCGGCTTCCAGCAGGTTGTTATCCAGGCCAAGCACGACGTCGGCCTTGCTGTTCTTGCCTTCCATGCGCAGGCGATTCAGTAGCGAAACGCCATCTTCCAGGGCGACGAACTTCAGTTCGCAGCCGCAGTCCGCTTCAAAGGCTTTTTTGACCGCCGGGCCGGGGCCCCAGTCGGCAGAGAAGGAGTCATAGGTATAGACGGTGAGGACAGGCTTAGCCAGAGCGGGCATGGCGACCAGCGCCAGCAGCGGGAGTAATTTTTTCAACACTTTGCACCTCAGAAAAAAGGGGTGGCAAAGGATTTTGAGTGAGCCTCAAATCCCTTCGCCGGCGTTATCCGGATCAGGTTCGACGGGTATTTTCTCAGCCCATACGCTTCATCCTTCAAGCCGCATCTGCGTTAGCTTCGCGCGTTCACCCCAGTCACATAGTTATCTATGCTCCAGGGGATTCACCCGCTTGCTGCCTTGATGCAACTTGAATGATATTGCGTATGTTTATTAGCACCCCGTTGAGAACGGCCTTAGTGTAATGATTTTGTCAGATGACGGAAAGCGCTTACGGCTCCGGCGGCGCAAACCACGCGGATTTAAAGTCGAACCAGCCGAGGGTGTTCATCCGTACGCCGCGCATACTGCGCTGCCCCTGAATCATCAGCCAGTGGTGGATCAGCGGCACGATATGTTGCCCGGCCAGCAGCCGCTGGCTCCAGGTGGCCGGATTAAACTCTCCCGCGCGCCAGTTGCAAGCGTCTGCCTGCCAGTCAATGGGGATGCAGCGCTGAATGAGCGGGACTTCGTACAGATAGGCGAAGAGTGAGAATTCGATCGGCAAGGTGAAGTTAACGCTGTTGAGCCAGATATCGCTGACCACCTCGCCGCGATGCCAGGCATCGTACTCCAGCTCCTGGATCTCCAGCTTTACCTGATGCGCTGCCAGCAGGTCGCGCATGATCCCGCCGATCACCCGATGTTCGACGTGATCGCGGTAATAGGTGAGGGTGACGGTCTCCAGCCCCGCAGGCTTCTCGCAGGCGTGGTTGCTGGCGTGATGCCAGCGCGGCAGCAGGCCATAGGCGGGAAACCAGTTGCCCTGGTAGTGTTCGCCCGCATGGTAGAGCAGGTTGGCGGGCTGAAACAGATAGCTTAACCAGCGACGCACCGCGTCGTTGGCCCCCAGCGGGCTTCGCGAGTCGAACAGCAGGTAATAGCAGCCCTCTTCCAGGCGACTCTCCACCGCTTTTTCGCTTTCGGTATTGCCCTGCAGCGTCAGGCCGCCATTGGGTTCTTCACTAATTTCCGGCAGCACCCAGACGTTCACCTCATCGATCAGCGCCCGGTAGCCAAAATAGTCTTCAAAGGCATGGATCTTGAGCTGGTTCTGATTGTTACGCACCACGGCATAAGGGCCGGTGCCAACCGGCATGGAGGAAAAGTGGTTCATGGTCTGCCACTCCTGCGGCAGCACCATCGCCGGCACCTGACCCAGCAGCCAGGGCAGCCAGCGGTCGGGCTGGCGCAGATGAATATCCAAGGTCCAGGCGGTGGGCGATTCGATGCGTTCGATATGTGAATAGAGCGGCAGGGCATTGCTGCGCTGCAGAGAGGCGATCACATCCGCCATCTCCAGCTCACGGCCGTGGTGAAAATGGATGCCTGGGCGGAGGAAAAAGCGCCAGTGGGTGGGGGTCAGCTGCTGCCAGTGGTGGGCAATATCGGCTTCCAGTTCCCCATTTTCCTCATTTACCCGCGTCAGGGCGCTGAAAATTTGCCGGGCAATATGCGTTTCCGAACGCCGCAGCGCGCTGCCGGGCAGTAAATTCTTCATCGGACGGTAGTAGAGCACGCGCAGGATATGCCGCCCCTGGCGAAAGCTGCGGCCAAGATGAGAGATCAGCATCTGGCGGACGGCGGCCTTATCGCCGACCAGCTGCACCAGCTGATCGATGCGATCCTGCTCGAGGAGATCTTCGGCACGCTGCTGCTGCAGGGCGAGGCCGGTATAGAGAAAGGTCAGCCGCGAACGCTTGCCGCGGCCTGCCTCCGCCTCCCAGGCCAACCAGCCACGGGACTCCATCATATTGAGCAAGGTGCGCATATGACGGCGCGAGCAGCTCAGCATTTCCGCCAGCTCGTTGAGGGTGGTCTCCTGCGACTTGCCGTCGCAGCACTGCCATAAGCGGATGAACTGTTGTTGCAGACGGCTGGAAGACATAAAAGGGGAACTCCTGCGCAAAACTCAGCAATTTATTACTCCCCATATTAAGCCAATAATGAATCCCGATGAAGCGAGGAGGTGAATATGATGAGGTCTACCGCAAAATCGTTCTACCAGCGCTATTTTTCTGCGACGCAGAATGCGTCCTGGCTGGCCCGCCTGATGGCAGGACGACAACAGGAAATCCTGGGAGAACTGATGCAGTGGGGAGTGACGTCAAAGGCCTCTGATCATTGACTTGCAGACATCATGTGTGACTGAGTATTGGTGTTATACTCGTCGTTTTTCACGCTGCAGGGGCGTTGGCTGCGACCGCTCGCGTCGCTGTCGATGCGCTCAGGGCCTAACGTTCTGGCCACGCTCACCCTTTCAGGGCCAGCGCAAGCGCAAGCGCTGTGCAAAACGGTTAACCGTTTTGTCCTGCAACATGAAACCCATAGAGTATAGAATCACCCGCCAGCAGAAATCCTCTGCTGGCTTTTTTCGTTTACTTCGCGTGTGTTAAGGACATTCCATGCTGTGGTTGATGACGATGGGACGACGGCTAAACGGCGTCTATGCCGCCTTTATGCTGGTTGCTTTTATGATGGGCGTGGCGGGCGCGTTGCAGGCGCCGACGTTGAGTTTGTTTCTCAGCCGCGAAGTGGGGGCGCAGCCGTTCTGGGTGGGCCTGTTCTACACCGTGAATGCTATTGTCGGGATTCTGGTGAGTCTGGCGTTGGCTAAGCGCTCCGATAGCCGCGGCGATCGGCGGCGGTTAATTATGCTCTGCTGCCTGATGGCGGTGGGCAATGCGCTGCTGTTTGCCTTCAACCGTCACTACCTGACGCTAATTACCTGCGGCGTGATGCTGGCGTCCATCGCCAATGCCGCTATGCCGCAGCTCTTCGCCCTGGCGCGGGAGTATGCCGACAGCTCAGCGCGGGAAGTAGTGATGTTCAGCTCGATCATGCGCGCCCAGCTGTCGCTGGCGTGGGTGATTGGCCCGCCTCTGGCCTTTATGCTGGCGCTCAATTATGGCTTTACCACCATGTTTTCCATTGCGGCGGGCATCTTTGTGATTAGTCTGGCGCTGATTGCCATCAAACTGCCCTCGGTCCCGCGGGTGGAACAGCCTTCGGAAGAGGCGGCGGCGCTGGTGCAGGCCGGAGGCTGGCAGGATAAGAACGTACGCATGCTGTTCATCGCCTCCACGCTGATGTGGACCTGCAACACGATGTATATCATTGATATGCCGCTGTGGATCAGTAGCGATCTCGGCCTTCCCGATAGCCTGGCCGGGATCCTGATGGGCACTGCCGCCGGACTGGAGATACCGGCGATGATCCTCGCCGGTTACTACGTGAAGCGCTTTGGCAAACGGAAAATGATGGTGGCGGCGGTCGCGGCCGGTGTGCTGTTTTATGCCGGGTTGATTCTGTTTCATGGCCGTACGGCGCTGTTGGCCTTGCAGATGTTTAACGCGGTCTTTATCGGCATTATCGCCGGGATCGGTATGCTGTGGTTCCAGGATTTAATGCCGGGTCGGGCGGGGGCAGCGACCACCCTGTTCACCAACAGTATTTCCACCGGCGTGATCCTCGCCGGGGTGATGCAGGGGGCGCTGTCGCAAAGTTATGGCCACGCCAGCGTCTACTGGACGATCGCCGCGATTTCGCTGGTGACGCTGTTTTTGACCAGCAAGGTGAAAGATATCTGACAAACCGCCTTGCCCCGGCGTACAGCGTCGCCGGGGCAAGCTGACTACTCCAGGACGATACGCTTGATATCGCCGATGATAAAAATGTAGGCAATCACGCCGATCAGCGCCGTCAGGCCGACGTAGATCAGTGCGTAAAAGAAATTACCCGTTGCGGAAATAATCACGCCAATTATCAGTGGCGCAATAATGGATGCCATATTGGCACAGAAATTAAATATGCCGCCGGTGAGGCCTGCCATATTTTCCGGGGCAATATCAGAAATTAATGTCCAGCCCAGACCGACCATTCCCTGGCCAAAAAACGCCACCGACATAATAATGATAACGGTGCTGTTAGCGCTTACCCAGTTCGCCGCAATAATACAGCTGGACAACAATAAACCGGAAATTATTGGTAACTTTCGACTGATGTTGACGGAGCCGGTTCGCTTCAGCAACCGGTCCGAGATCCAGCCGCCGAAGAGGATGCCGATCGCGGCGGCGAGGAAGGGCCAGGTGGCGAAGAATCCGACGTGAAGCCAGGGAAGATGGCGCTCGTTGGCAAGATAGCTGGGAAACCACGTCAGGAAAAACACCAGCGTGGTGTTCCCGGCGAACTGACCCAGACTGGCGCCTACGATCTGACGACAGCCCAGCAGACGCCTGGCGTCACGCCAGTTAAATGGAACGTTCTGGATTTTATTGTTAATGTTGTTTGCGCCGATGTAATCCAACTCTGCTTTATTAGCCGTGCGTGATTCATGCGGTTCGTGATAAAAACGCCACCATACCAACGTAAATAAAATACCTAATCCGCCGGTGAGAAAAAACAGCGTTCTCCAGCCATGGTGTTCGAGGATTAGAAATAATAGCGGCGAGAAAGCGGCCAGCCCTATATATTCGCCAACCGTATATGTTGCCGTCGCCCGCGCGCGCTCATGCTGGGGAAACCAGGTGCTGACGATGCGGCTGTTGGCCGGAAAGCAGGGCGCTTCGCTGACGCCAAGCCCCAGGCGCAGGAGGAGCAGGGTTTTCAGCCCGAGGGTAAAACTTTGCAGCAGGGTAAACAGCGACCAGAAGAAAATAGACAGAGCATAGGTGAGCTTGTTACCAAAACGGTCTAAAAATACCCCGCCAGGGATCTGCGCCAGCGCATAGGTCCAGGCAAAGGCGGAGAAAATGATGCCCATC
This sequence comes from Klebsiella sp. H-Nf2, assembly GCF_002806645.1. Classification (NCBI taxonomy): domain Bacteria; kingdom Pseudomonadati; phylum Pseudomonadota; class Gammaproteobacteria; order Enterobacterales; family Enterobacteriaceae; genus Klebsiella; species Klebsiella sp. H-Nf2. Next base: position 165,096 of record NZ_PIBL01000009.1, on the reverse strand, counting down.
ATCGCCGGATCGATATGAATTTCCTGGGTTAATTGTGGGGCGACAATACCAAGGATCGTGCGATCGAGATAATTTATCATCGTTCCGACGGACAACAGCAGTAAAATAACTATCCGAACGCGGCTTCTTTTTTTCGTCCCCGATGAGGAAGTGAGGACTTCCTGAGAGTTTGACATACTCATAGCGAGTTCCTTTAAAGTTTAAAATATTTTTGCATATATTCGCACATGCAAAAACATCTCCAGGAACTATAGATAGTATCTATGAATGGCAACGCTTTGTTGCACATTCATACGCTTCACAAAAGAATATTTGATGTAACGCCGATATTTACCCGCTCACGCACATTATTGGTGGCTTGCATGGTATATTAGCGTCAGTGCATTTATTCTTATATTATACGGGCAAAAATAATGAACCTAAAGCAACTTTATTATTTTAAACGTCTGTCTGAAACCGAACATTACACCGAAGCTGCCTCCAGTCTGTGCATCACTCAGCCCTCGCTAAGCCATGCGATATCGGAGCTGGAGAAGGAGTTAGGGGTCGCGCTGTTCGCCAGACAGGGACGGAACGTTAAAATAACGCAAAACGGCAAGCGTTTTCTGCCATATGTCGAAGATGCTCTGGCCTCGCTGGAAAATGGCCGGGTGACACTACAAAAAAATGGCGTTGAGAATAAAGAGAATATTCGCATCGCCTTTATTTACACGATGGGCGAATATGTTGTTCCGCAGTTAATTAATCAATATTCTCTTTCACCTGAATGTCACAATGTTACTTTTTCTTTTACTCAGGGGACATCACTGACGTTATTGCAGGAGCTGAAAGCAGGCAAAGTCGATCTGGCGATCTGTTCTTATATTGCGGATGAGCCGGATATCGATTTTATTCCTGTTATTCAGCAGGAGCTGGTGGTGGTCACGGCGAAGGATCATCCGTTGGCCCGCTTGTATGAACATGAGGTCGATCTGGTAGAGACGATTCATTATCCCTATATCTATTTTTCAGAGAATAGCGGTTTACGTCCGTTTATCGATAATGTGTTTATGCAGCAAAAGCTGGTACCGGAGATCGCCTGCTACGTGGAAGAGGATACCGCGATGGCCGGGCTGGTCAGTATTGACTATGGGATCGCGATTATGCCGCGTATCTCTGCGCTCTCCTATTACAACGTTCACATCCTGAAGATTAAAAACACCATCCCCCCACGTTACATCTATCTGGCGACAATGAAAGATCGGCTACTTTCCCCAGCGCTACAGTCATTTAAAAATGTGGTTATCCACGACAGCCAGAATCTCTGTTAGCGATTGGCCCGGAGGTGATCTCCGGGCCATCCGGGTATCAGGAAAGAATATCCATCACTTCACGTAGCTTGGCGATAGCGATCTGTCCCGGCGCAGAAGCCTGTCCTACGGTGCCGAAGGTCATCGCCGAACCGAACAAGCGCCCGGTCACCCGGCTAACGCCACCGGATTTCCCCATCGACATAGTAATCAGCGGGCGAGTGGCATATTTTTCTTTCATGGTCAGCGTGGCAGCGAGCAGGGTCAGAACGTCCTGCGGCGACTGCGGCATCACCGCGATCTTCGGCAGGTCGGCACCCAGATCCTGCATGCGGCGCAGGCGATAGATAATATCTTCCTGAGCGGGGGTCTTGTGGAAATCATGGTTACTCATGATCACCTTGACGCCCGCGGCATGCACATCGTCAACCAGCGCGCGGATCTGCGCTTCATCATTGAATAGCTCGATATCGATAACATCAACCAGTCCGCTGCGCGCGGCTTCGCGATTGAGCGTGAAATACGCTTCGTCGCTGATCTCGGTTTCGCCACCTTCTTTTTTGCTGCGGAAGGTGAACAGCAGCGGGAGCGCTTTCAGCGCGCCACGGATTTCCGCCAGCGCGGTCATCACCTGGGTCAGTTCTCTGACCTGGGTAAAGTGGTCAACGCGCCACTCGATAATATCGGCCCCGGCGTCAACCAGGCCGTGGGCGTTACCCAGTATCTCATCCAGGGTTTTGCCGATCAGCGGTACACAAATGAGGGTTTCCCCTTCCTGAAAGGTGATGTTCTTTACGGTTACTGCATTTGTCATGTAGGTATCCATTATTATTCGCGTTGAACCTCAGGCGGTGACTGCGGTGCGGGACACTTTTTGTGCCGCCCGAGCCTGCAGTTGACGATAGCCGATGTACAGGGCGATCACAAAGCCGATTACGGCGATCAGGAGATCAAACCACATAATGCTGGCAATACTGATCTGCGAAAGCTTTGCGGTGATCAGCGGGATCGTGAAGCTGGCGATACTGCCGGCGGTGTAGAAGATCCCGGTTGCCTTGCCTTTTCCGTTCGGGAAACTCATCGCCATGATGGTTGCTCCCAGCTGCAGTACCCCGCCGGCGGCGGCAAAGCCGATGACAAAGGCGAAGCCGGTGACCATCATCGGCGTCGGGAACAGGCACACCAGCAGCAGCGAAATCATCGACAGGCCAGTATAGATGATCATGGCGATGGCTGAGCTGAACACCTCTTTGACGAAGGCGGCGGTCACGAAGACGCAAACCAGCGAACCGACGGTATAGATGCTAAGCAGTTTAATCGCCGAGGCATAGGGCAGGCCGACCACGAACTGACCGTACTGCGCCAGCCACTGGCTGACCAGATAGAAGGTCGCCATGCCAATGTAGCCGTACAGGGTGAAGACCACCATATCCAGCTTATTGGCCTGCGGCCGGGCAGTTGCTTCCGCCTGCGCCGTGGAGGCTTCCTCTTTTTTCGCCGACTGGCTATCAGGGAACGGCATTTTGAGCAGGTAGATACCGCTCAGGACAAACAGCGCCGCCGCAATCACGAACGAATAGCCGAACCACAGATTCGCCCAGATCAGGAAGCTGATAATGAACGGCAGCAGGAACTGCCCGGCGGAAACGAAGGCTTTGATCAGCACGTTGGCCCGGCTGGCGGAGTGCGGGAAAGACTCCATCAGCGCCGGGTAGGTTCCGGAGTCGAGGAAGCTATTCGCCAGGCCCGCCATAATGCCGAAGACATAGGCCAGATAGATATTTTTAGTCAGCAGGATGCCGACGAAGAAGATCAGATAGCTGAAGATCCCCAGATAAATAAAAGGCTTACGACCGAAACGATCCGACAAAAAGCCGGTTACGATGGTCGCCAGCTTGCCGATACCTAACGAGGAGATAACGATTGATACGCCAGCAGCGTCTGTTCCCCACTGTTCCTGAAGATGGGCCATGTTGAGGGTGATTAAAAGCACCCCCATGCCGTGGATCAGGTAGTTGAGATACAGCCCTGCCGCAGTAGGGATGTATTTATTTTTCATCATTCGCCTCTTAGAACAGAATGCTCTTGATGTAATCAACCGGCATCTGTTTACCCGTCCAGATTTCGAACGCGCGCGCGCCTTGCCACAGCATCATCCCCAGACCGTTCAGCGTACGGCAGCCTTTTTTCTCTGCGACTTCCAGCAGGTGGGTTTTACGCGGGTTGTAGACGACGTCAGAGACGATCAGATCCGGGCGCAGGAAGCTGTCGTTCGGCAGCAGCATTTGGCCTTCGAACGGCTTCATGCCAACGCCGGTGGCATTGGTCAGGATCACGCTGCTGTCGATTTCGGCGCGCAGCTTGTCATGATCGTCGAGATCGAACAGATGGATCTCGCAGTTGGTGTTGTTGCGGATCTTAGCTACCGTTTCTTCGGCGTTGGCGAAGAATTTATCGCGGCGGTTGAAGATAGAAATCGCCTTCACGCCATCCAGCGCCGCCTGGACGCAGAGCGCGGTCGCCGCGCCGCCGGCGCCGAGCACGGTCATCTTCTTGCCGATGATATCGATACCCGCTTCGCTAAGGGCGCGCATATAGCCGGTGCCATCGGTGATATGACCGGTCAGTACGCCATCGTCGTTGACCACGGTGTTGACCGCCCCGACCAGCTGCGCCGCCGGCGACAGCTTATCGAGATACTGGCAAATTTCGGTTTTGTTCGGCATAGAGACATTAAAGCCGCGCAGCTTCATTGCCCGGAAGCCCTGCACAACGTCTTTCAGCTCCTGATTACCGACTTCAAAAGCCAGATAAACATAGTCCAGCCCGAGATGGGCGAAAGCCTCGTTATGCATGGTGGGTGACATGCTGTGGCGAATCGGGGTGGCGATCAGGCCAATCAGCTCAGTGTGTCCAGTAATACGTTCTGCCATGACAAAAATCCTCAATAAGTTAGAAAGGGAATTCGTTGTGCTTCGCGGCTGCCCAGCGCACCCATATCTTCCAGGGTATCCAGCACGTTGCGGCCTTCGCGGATGCCGTCGATAATGCGCCGTGCCATCAGGCTGTCGCCGATATTCATGATTTTGACGTTATTGGCATTGGCCCAGCGCTCGATCTCGTCGAGGCCCGTTCGGTTGGCGCGCATCCCCAGGCAGACAAAGCCATAGTCGAAGGGGATATCGAAGGTTTGCTGTGTATTTTTCACCCGGAAATGGTCGGCAGCGACCGCCATCAGTTGGGTATTCATGTGCTGTTCGACCTGGTGCTCGTCGAGCATGGTCAACATGGCATTTTTGGTAATGATGTCGAGGTCGCGACCGGCGGCGTCCTGCATCTCGATTAATACCGCCTGTGCGCCGCGTGCCGTAAAGTATTCGATAACGTCGAGGCCAACGGCGCCTGCGCCGACGACGGCGATACGTTTACCCTCGATATTGGTAAATTTCGCCAGGTTGTCGATCATGCCGGTAATGGAAAAGACTTTGCCGTCCGCGGTATCAATGTTTTCCCGCAAGCCTTCAATGGGCGGCAGCAGCGGCGTTGAGCCAGTGGCGTTGACAATCAGATGCGGATGCAGGGCGGAAACTGAGGCCACGTCGGCACGTTTGCCGACCTGCAGCATCAGGTTGTCCAGCGAGGCGATGCGATTTTTCATAAACTGCGGGAAATCGGCGATACGCTTTTTCTCCGGCAGACGGGAGATATCGCTGGCGAGGCCGCCGACGTGGTTTTTCGCCTCCAGCAGCCAGGTATGGCAACCGACTTCCGCCGCGGTGCAGGCGGCTTCCATCCCGGCGGTGCCGGCGCCGATGACGACTACATTCGTTTCGCGACTGACGCGGCGCATTTTGTAGGCATCGCCGTGGATGATGTCTGGGTTAATCGAACAGCGCAGCGGGCGCGAGCGGGCGATACGATGGTCAGCGCAACCGATATTGCAGGAGATGCATTTGCGCATCAGGCGCTCTTTACCGCCTTGCACCTTCTGCACCCACTCCGGCTCGGCAATCAGGCCGCGGCCAATGGCAATAAGGTCGGCATCGCCGCTGGCGAGAATATCCTCGGCCACCTGTGGTGAGCGAATATTGCCGGCGATGACCGTGGGCTTATGGAATTTATCGCGCACCGCGCGGGAAAGATAGCGCTTCCAGCCATCCTCCAGCGACATCTGGTCGATTTGCAGATTCAGGTTGTCATTCTGCGCCGCAGAGACGTTGATGATATCGACCTTATCCTGGCAGAGTTCAAGGATCCGCAGGGAATCTTCGAGGGTATTGCCACCTTTGAGGAAGTCATCGGCGCTGATGCGCAGGCTGACCGGAAAACGCGGCCCCACGCAGGCGCGCACTTTATCGATAATCAGACTTAATATCCGGGTACGGTTTTCGACGCTGCCGCCAAATTCATCGGTGCGTTTGTTAAATAACGGCGATAAAAACTGGCTAATTAAATAGGAATGACCGGCATGAATTTCGACGCTGTCAAAACCCGCACGACGAACGCGCTCCGCGGCATCACCAAACTTTTCAACGGCATGATAAATTTCCTCATGCGTCATCGGGCGCGGAATATTTCCGTTCTTTTTCGAGGGCGTCGAGGAGGAGGAGAGCGGCGTCTGACCGTCGAGGCGGTAGGCATAAGCGGAAGCGCCAGCATGATTTAACTGAATGGATACGCAGGCGCCATGTTTATGCAGGGTTTCGGTTAATTTAAACAGTCGCGGAATATATTGATCGTTATCGATGCGCAGCTGTGTGGTGCCATTGGAAGCGAAGGGAAAATCAATACAGATATTTTCGATGGTGATAAGTCCGGTGCCACCTTTGGCTCGCAGTTCGTAGTATTCAAGCTGTTCCTGCGAGACCTCGCCGTTGAGCGTGGCCATATTGGTGCCCATAGGAGGCATGATAATGCGGTTTTTAAGCGTCATGCCGTTGATGGTCAACGGACTGAAAAGGTGCGGGTAGTGGCTCATCTCTTCTCTCCACAGGAGGCCGGGAGGCCGATATGCGGGGGCCCGGGCGTGTCCTTAGTTAATATTTCTCTGTGGTAAAAGATAGCGAGGGGAAAAATCGAAAAATAATGCTTTTTTTTGTTCTGAGCTATAGGGGTTCTCTATGAGATTAACGCTTCTTTCACATTCTTATATTTTTATATTAAACACTCGTACCTTATTTTTACTTGCAGTGAAGGGATAATACATAAACAGCGCAGAGAAAGGGGAGGAAAGCGGAATGATTCGCCTTTATCTCTAAGTACAGGTCAGTGTAATGGTCTGGCGACCAGCGCGAGAATATTGTTTTTTGTGCGCGGGATCTCAATTTTCCGCCACGATAAAATAAAAAACCCGGTCAAATGACCGGGCCCGAAGGTTAATTCATAAACGCCGGCAGCTTGCGTTCATAGTCGGAAATCGCCTCTCCGTGCTGCAGCGTCAGGCCGATGCTATCCAGGCCGTTGAGCATACAGTGGCGACGGAAGTCGTCGATCTTAAAGCTGTAGGTTTTATCCCCAGCTTTAACTACCTGCGCTTCCAGATCCACTTCAAACGTAATGCCCGGGTTGGCCTGCACCAGCTTGAACAGCTCGTCGACCTGCTCGTCGCTCAAGGTTACCGGCAGCAGCTGGTTATTGAAGCTGTTGCCGTAAAAGATATCGGCAAAGCTTGGCGCAATAACGACCTTAAAGCCGTAATCGGTCAACGCCCACGGCGCGTGCTCGCGCGAGGAGCCGCAGCCGAAGTTTTCACGTGCCAGCAGGATTGACGCCCCTTTGTATTGCGGGAAGTTCAGCACAAACTCCGGGTTCGGCTGCTGGCCTTTATCGTCGAGAAAGCGCCAGTCGTTAAACAGGTGGGCGCCAAAGCCAGTGCGGGTCACTTTCTGCAAAAACTGCTTGGGAATAATCGCGTCGGTATCGACGTTTGCAGCATCCAGCGGAACCACCAGGCCGGTATGTTGGGTAAATTTCTCTGCCATGATGGTCTCCTTACTTCAGATTACGGATATCGGCGAAATGTCCGGTAACAGCTGCCGCTGCGGCCATTGCCGGGCTCACCAGGTGCGTGCGTCCGCCGCGGCCCTGACGGCCTTCAAAATTACGGTTGCTGGTGGAGGCGCAGCGCTCGCCCGGATTCAGGCGGTCATTGTTCATTGCCAGACACATCGAGCAACCCGGTAAGCGCCACTCAAAGCCGGCTTCGATGAAGATCTTATCCAGGCCTTCCGCTTCCGCCTGCGCTTTCACCGGACCGGAACCCGGCACCACCAGCGCCTGGACACCCGGCGCCACTTTACGCCCTTTAGCGATTTCCGCCGCGGCGCGTAAATCTTCGATTCGCGAGTTGGTGCAGGAGCCGATAAACACTTTGTCGATAGCCACATCCGTCAGCGGGATCCCGGATTTCAGGCCCATGTAGGCCAGCGCTTTTTCGGCGCTGGCGCGTTCCACTGGATCGCTGAATGACGCCGGATCGGGGATATTATCAGTCACTGAGATCACCTGGCCCGGGTTGGTGCCCCAGGTCACCTGCGGGGCAATCTCTGCCGCCTGCAGCGTCACCACGGTATCAAACGTCGCGCCGTCGTCGGTTTTCAGGGTTTTCCAGTACGCGACGGCATCGTCAAAATCTTTGCCTTTCGGCGCATGCAGACGGCCGCGTACATAATTGAAGGTGGTTTCGTCTGGCGCGACCAGGCCCGCTTTGGCACCCATCTCGATCGCCATGTTGCACAGGGTCATACGCCCTTCCATGCTCAGATCGCGGATCGCTTCGCCGCAGAACTCAACCACATGGCCGGTGCCGCCGGCGCTACCGGTTTTACCGATGATGGCCAGCACGATATCTTTGGCGGTAATGCCCGGCGCCGCTTTGCCCTGGACTTCGATTTTCATGGTCTTCGCGCGGCCCTGTTTCAGGGTCTGGGTCGCCAGCACATGCTCCACTTCGGAGGTGCCGATACCGAACGCCAGCGCACCGAACGCGCCGTGGGTGGCGGTATGGGAGTCACCGCAAACAATGGTCATCCCTGGCAGGGTGACGCCCTGTTCCGGGCCCATGACGTGGACGATGCCCTGGTATGGGTGATTCAAGTCATACAGCTCAACGCCAAACTCTTTACAGTTTTTAATCAGCTCTTGCATCTGGATGCGGGCCATCTCGCCGGACGCGTTGATATCTTTGGTCTGCGTCGAGACGTTGTGATCCATGGTAGCGAAGGTTTTACCCGGCTGGCGCACCTGGCGGCCATGTGCGCGCAGGCCGTCAAACGCCTGCGGGGAGGTCACTTCGTGCACCAGATGGCGGTCGATGTACAGCAGCGGGGTTTCGTTCTGCGCCTCATACACTATGTGCGCATCAAATAATTTTTCGTATAACGTCTTCGCCATGATTACACCCCTTCTGCGACATAGCGGGCAATAATATCGCCCATTTCATCAGTACTGACCGCCGCCGTTCCGCGCGCCAGGTCGCCGGTACGAACCCCTTCTTCTAAGGCTCGGTTGATGGCGCTTTCAATGGCGGTCGCCGCTTCGTCAGCGTCGAGGCTGTAGCGCAGCAGCAGGGCCAGAGAGAGGATCTGCGCGATCGGGTTAGCGATATTTTTGCCGGCGATATCCGGTGCGGAACCGCCCGCCGGCTCATACAGGCCAAAACCTTGTTCGTTGAGGCTGGCGGATGGCAACATACCCATCGAGCCGGTGATCATCGCGCACTCGTCGGAGAGGATGTCGCCAAACAGGTTAGAGCACAGCAGCACGTCGAACTGGGACGGATCTTTAATCAGTTGCATGGTGGCGTTATCGATATACATATGCGCCAGCTCAACGTCCGGATACTCCTTGCCGATCTCAGTGACGATTTCGCGCCACAGAATGGACGACTGCAGGACGTTGGCCTTATCGATGGAGGTCACTTTATGACGACGCTTACGAGCGGATTCAAAAGCGATGCGCGCGATACGTTCGATTTCAAAGCGGTGATACACCTCGGTATCAAAGGCTTTCTCATGCTGACCGCTGCCTTCGCGGCCTTTCGGCTGGCCGAAGTAGATGCCGCCGGTCAGTTCGCGAACGCAGAGAATGTCGAAGCCGTTGGCAGCGATATCGGCGCGCAGCGGGCAGAACTCCTCCAGCCCCTGATACAGTTTGGCCGGACGCAGGTTGCTGAACAGTTTGAAGTGCTTACGCAGCGGCAGCAGCGCACCGCGCTCTGGCTGCTCGGCGGGCGGCAGGTGTTCCCATTTCGGGCCACCGACGGAGCCGAACAGGATAGCATCCGCCTGTTCACATCCGGCGACGGTCGCCTGCGGCAGGGGAGTCCCCTGACGGTCAATAGCCGCCCCACCGACGTCATACTGGCTGGTAGTAATGTGCATGGCAAAACGTTGGCGCACGGCTTCCAGTACTTTCATCGCCTGGTTCATCACTTCCGGGCCAATGCCATCACCCGGCAAAACGGCAATATGATAATTCTTCGACATTACACGGTTTCCTTATTGTTCTCTTTATTCTGAGCTTTGCGTTGCAATTCTTTTTCGACTTCGGCGGCGCGCCAGATGTTGTTCAGCACGTGAACCATGGCTTTTGCTGACGACTCAACGATATCCGTTGCCAGACCCACCCCGTGGAAGCGGCGGCCGTTGTAGTCAACGACGATATCCACCTGGCCCAGGGCATCTTTGCCGTGGCCTTTTGCACTTAAGCCATACTTCACTAATTCAATGTTGTAATTGGTGACGCGATTAATGGCCTGGTAGATGGCGTCGACTGGACCGTTGCCGTTGGCGGCTTCGGTTTTGATCTCATCCCCACAGACCAGCTTGATCGAGGCGGTCGCGATATCGCTGGAGCCGGACTGGACGTTGAAGTAATCCAGACGGAAATGCTCCGGCTCTTCCTGCTGCTTGTTGATAAACGCCAGCGCTTCCAGATCGTAATCGAAGACCTGGCCTTTTTTGTCCGCCAGCTTCAGGAAGGCGTCGTACAGATGATCCAGGTTGTAATCGCTCTCCTGGTAGCCCATCTCTTCCATCCGGTGTTTCACCGCCGCGCGGCCGGAGCGGGAGGTCAGGTTCAGCTGTACCTGGTTCAGGCCGATGGATTCCGGGGTCATGATTTCGTAGTTTTCGCGGTTCTTCAGCACGCCGTCCTGGTGGATACCGGAGGAGTGGGCGAAGGCGCCGGTACCGACGATGGCTTTGTTGGCCGGGATCGGCATATTGCAGATTTGGCTGACGGTCTGGCTGGTGCGCCAGATTTCATGATGATTAATGTTGGTGTGCACGTTCATGATGTCTTTGCGCACTTTGATCGCCATGATGACCTCTTCCAGCGCGCAGTTACCGGCGCGTTCGCCGATACCGTTCATCGCGCCTTCTACCTGGCGTGCACCGGCGTGGACCGCGGCGAGGGCGTTACCGACGGCGATGCCCAGATCATCATGGGTGTGGACGGAAATAATCGCTTTGTCGATATTCGGCACGCGATCATACAGGCCGCTGATAATATTGGCGTATTCGAACGGCATGGTGTAGCCGACGGTGTCCGGGATATTAATGGTGGTGGCGCCAGCGTTGATCGCCGCTTCGACGACGCGAGCCAGATCGGCAATCGGCGTACGGCCGGCGTCTTCACAGGAGAATTCGACATCGTCAGTGTAGTTGCGCGCCCGCTTCACCATATAGATCGCGCGCTCAATCACTTCATCCAGTGTGCTGCGCAGTTTGGTGGCGATATGCATCGGCGAGGTCGCAATAAAGGTATGGATGCGGAAAGCTTCAGCCACCTTTAAGGATTCTGCTGCTACATCGATATCTTTCTCAACGCAGCGCGCCAGAGCGCAAACGCGGCTGTTTTTGATGGTGCGCGCGATACTTTGCACCGATTCAAAATCGCCCGGGGACGAGACCGGGAAACCGACTTCCATTACGTCGACCCCCATACGCTCAAGGGCCAGAGCGATCTGCAGCTTCTCTTTGACACTCAGGCTTGCCTGTAACGCTTGTTCGCCATCACGTAAGGTCGTATCGAAAATAATGACTTGCTGGCTCATGGTTTGGATCCTTAGTCTGTGTCCTGGCGCCTTGTTGACGAGCATAAAAAAACCCGCGCCAAGGCGCGGGTTTTATAGTCTTGCTGGAAGATGACTTAACGCTGAACGTCGCCCAACAGCCTACCGCGCAAATGGCATGCGTTTAGTAGTAGTAGGCTGGTGATACGAGCGGTGCGAATCATTGCGTCAAACTCCAGATGAAATCGTTATGCTTTTAGAGTTACTGGATAGCCGTTTTAAAGTCAACCCCTGGCACGGAAAAAGCGTTATTGGCTCACGATGTGAATTAGCAAATTGTGCTGATGTAAGCCCTGTTTTGCCGAAGATCCTATTTTGGACAAAGGGAGGCGCGTCCTCATTTGTTTCATTTGAAAAAGTGCTTTGCATTCAACGCATCGCTCACGATGTGCCGTGAACGAGGCGGCAAAAAAAAGCTATCTGAATGAAAATATTATATTTATTTTTTTTGTGAATGTATTTGCTCATTAGCGGATTATTTTTCAATGATAAATATTTGTTAATAATATGGTGTTAAAACTAAAATACTTTATTATTGCTTAAGTTACAGTTAACTATTGGTGTTGTTTTTATTTTTACGGATTATGGTTACACTCATCATCATTAAGTAACTGGTATGGTTTGAGCGGTTCATTTTCCTGGTAATCCCGCTTTTTCACTGCCACTCATAGCCTTGATATATTCCTAAAAATCTCCTTTGCTATTTTGCAAATGTCATTTGCATGATAAATGATATTTTCGACGCTAATTATAGTGATTTAGTAAAGGGAATTCATCGTGACGGCGGAATTAGATATGTTAATTGAAACTCCAGAATATAAAACAGCCCCCGGACAGGAAGTCGTTAAACCTCAACTACGGATGGTTGATCTCAATCTGCTCACCGTTTTTGATGCGGTGATGCAAGAGCAGAATATTACCCGTGCCGCCCATACGCTCGGCATGTCGCAACCCGCGGTGAGCAACGCGGTTTCACGTCTGAAAGTGATGTTTAATGATGAGCTGTTTGTGCGCTATGGTCGCGGTATTCAGCCGACGGCGCGGGCCTATCAGCTTTTTGGTTCTGTGCGCCAGGCACTGCAGCTGGTCCAAAACGAATTGCCGGGCTCCGGTTTTGAACCGCTAAGCAGTGAGCGCGTTTTCAATCTGTGCGTCTGCAGCCCGCTGGATAACATCCTGACGTCGGTTATTTTTAATAAAGTTGCGGAGATCGCGCCCAATATTCATTTGGTCTTTAAATCCGCGCTGAATCAAAATACAGAACATCAGTTACGTTATCAGGAAACGGAATTTGTGATCGGTTATGAAGAGTTCCGTCGCCCTGAGTTTGCCTGCGTCCCATTATTCAAAGACGAAATGGTTTTGGTGGCCAGTCGCAACCACCCCCGTATTTCCGGGCCGGTGATGGAGGCGGATATTTATCGTGAGGAGCATGCTACAGTGGCTCTCGATCGGTATGCCTCATTCAGTTTACCGTGGTATGACACGGCCGATAAACAGGCGCGTATCGCCTATCAGGGTAATGCGATGGTCAGCGTATTAAACGTGGTATCGCAAACCCAGATGGTGGCCATTGCGCCACGCTGGTTGGCCAATGAGTTTGCCGATAAATTAGCACTGCAAATATTACCCTTACCGTTGAAGGTCAACAGCCGGGCCTGCTATCTCTCGTGGCATGAAGCGGCTGGCCGCGATAAAGGCCATCAGTGGATGGAAGAGCTGCTGGTGGATATTTGCAAGCGCTGAGTCGATGGCAACGAGGATGAAAGGAGCTTCGGCTCCTTTTTTTATATGATATAAATTCGATAACGCAGAATTTTGTTCTGTTTGGCCTGTGCGAGACGCTCGTCGGGTTCGTGAAAAATGGATCAATTCCTGCTATCACGCCTTTTCTCCGAGTATTTACCATTCCCTTTTCTTATCTCTGAAGCAATCCACCATATTTTCACCTCTCCGCTTTCTTTTCTTCTTATTACGGGGGGAACACATCCCCTGCGGCGAATTGCCTGCCTGCTGGCGAGCAGTTATGGTAGTGGCATGCAGTCCATTCACCTCAGTGCGGAGGGTCTCTCCTCCGCATCGTGCGAGCGCGCGGAAATTGAGTTCCGCTGTCGTAAAACAATAAGCCTGGAGGCAAACCATGGAGATGTTGTCAGGAGCCGAGATGGTCGTCCAATCGCTTGTCGATCAGGGCGTCAAGCAAGTATTCGGCTATCCCGGAGGCGCAGTCCTCGATATCTATGATGCGTTACATACCCTTGGCGGTATCGATCATGTGCTGGTTCGCCACGAGCAGGCGGCAGTGCATATGGCGGATGGCCTGGCGCGGGCGACCGGCGAGGTTGGCGTCGTGCTGGTCACCTCTGGACCAGGGGCGACGAACGCCATCACCGGCATCGCGACGGCCTATATGGATTCCATTCCGCTGGTGATCCTCTCCGGGCAGGTGGCGACATCGCTTATCGGTTACGATGCCTTCCAGGAGTGCGACATGGTGGGAATTTCCCGTCCGGTGGTGAAGCACAGTTTCCTGGTGAAGCAGACCGAAGATATTCCCGGTGTCCTGAAGAAAGCCTTCTGGCTGGCGGCCAGCGGTCGCCCGGGACCGGTGGTGGTCGATCTACCGAAAGATATTCTCAATCCGGCGAAAAAGCTGCCGTACGCCTGGCCGGACGCGGTGAGTATGCGTTCGTATAACCCGACTACCAGCGGCCATAAGGGACAGATTAAACGCGCCTTGCAGACCCTGGCGGCGGCGAGTAAGCCGGTTGTTTACGTCGGCGGCGGGGCGATCAATGCGCATTGCGAACCCCAGCTGCGTGAGCTGGTGGAAAAGCTGAAGCTGCCGGTTGCTTCCTCCCTGATGGGGCTTGGCGCTTTCCCGGCGACGCACTCGCAGGCGCTGGGGATGCTGGGTATGCACGGCACCTATGAAGCCAACATGACCATGCACCATTCGGACGTCATTTTCGCCGTCGGCGTCCGCTTTGACGATCGGACCACCAACAATCTGGCCAAGTACTGTCCGAACGCGACGGTGCTGCATATTGATATCGATCCGACCTCGATCTCGAAAACCGTGCCGGCAGATGTGCCGATCGTCGGTGATGCCCGGCTGGTGCTGGAGCAGATGCTGGAGCTACTGGACCAGGAAGAGACGCAGCAGCCGCTGGACGACATTCGCGACTGGTGGCAACAGATTGAGCAGTGGCGTGCCCGCCATTGTCTGCGCTACGACGATCAGAGCGATAAAATCAAACCGCAGGCGGTGATTGAAACTATCTGGCGGCTGACCCAGGGCGATGCCTACGTCACTTCCGATGTGGGCCAGCACCAGATGTTCGCCGCCCTTTATTACCCCTTCGACAAGCCGCGGCGCTGGATTAACTCCGGTGGTCTCGGCACCATGGGCTTTGGCTTACCGGCTGCGTTGGGGGTCAAAATGGCTCTGCCGGACGAAATGGTGGTCTGCGTGACCGGTGACGGCAGTATCCAAATGAACATTCAGGAGCTCTCTACTGCGCTGCAGTATGAGTTGCCGGTACTGGTGCTCAACCTTAACAACCGCTATCTCGGGATGGTGAAGCAGTGGCAGGATATGCTCTATTCCGGACGCCATTCGCAGTCCTATATGGAGTCGCTGCCGGACTTTGTGCGTCTGGCGGAAGCCTATGGTCACGTCGGGATCCGCATCAGCGAGCCGCAGGAGCTGGAGTCAAAGCTTGCTGAAGCGCTGGAGCAGGTGCGTCAGCGCCGGCTGGTGTTTGTCGATGTCACCGTCGACGGCAGTGAGCATGTGTACCCCATGCAGATCCGCGGCGGCGGCATGGATGAGATGTGGTTGAGCAAAACGGAGAGGACCTGATTATGCGCCGGATATTATCGGTATTACTGGAAAACGAATCGGGCGCATTGTCCCGCGTTATCGGACTCTTTTCCCAGCGCGGCTATAATATAGAAAGCCTGACTGTGGCACCGACGGACGACCCTACGCTCTCCAGAATGACCATCCAGACCGTGGGTGATGAAAAAGCGATCGAGCAGATTGAAAAGCAGCTGCACAAGCTGGTGGATGTGCTGCGGGTCAGCGAGCTGGGGCAGGGGGCCCATGTCGAACGCGAAATCATGCTGGTGAAGGTACAGGCCAGCGGCTATGGCCGTGAAGAAGTGAAGCGCAACACCGAAATCTTTCGTGGGCAGATTATCGATGTGACGCCTTCTATCTATACCGTTCAGCTCGCCGGGACCAGCGATAAACTTGATGCTTTCCTGGCCTCGCTGCGCGATGTCGCTCGGATCGTGGAAGTCGCTCGCTCCGGTGTGGTCGGCCTGTCTCGCGGTGATAAAATCATGCGCTGAGGATCGGGAACTGATGCAAAAATAGCCCGGCAGCGACTGTCGGGCTTTTTTTTTGCGAAATCAGTAGGAACTGTAAGCGAAAGCGGTTGCTGCGCTAACTATTCTGCGCTTAGATGTTATAAAAAGGGTTCCATACCTGAATAATGGTTATGTTTGGCACTTCTTACCCAAGGGGCAATTGTGAAACTGGATGAAATCGCCCGGCTGGCCGGTGTTTCAAGAACCACCGCGAGCTATGTGATTAATGGCAAAGCGAAGCAGTACCGCGTAAGTGACAAAACGGTCGAGAAGGTGATGGCTGTGGTGCGAGAGCACAACTATCATCCGAATGCGGTCGCTGCTGGCCTGCGTGCAGGACGCACACGATCTATCGGTCTGGTGATCCCGGATCTCGAAAATACCAGCTATACCCGCATTGCAAATTATCTGGAACGTCAGGCGCGTCAGCGCGGCTATCAGCTGCTGATTGCCTGCTCTGAGGATCAACCCGATAACGAGATGCGCTGCATTGAGCATCTGCTGCAGCGCCAGGTTGACGCTATTATCGTCTCCACCTCGCTGCCACCAGAGCACCCTTTCTATCAACGCTGGGCTAACGATCCTTTTCCTATTGTCGCGCTTGACCGCGCCCTTGACCGCGAGCATTTCACTAGTGTGGTCGGCGCTGATCAGGATGACGCTGAAATGCTCGCTGCCGAGCTGCGGACCTTCCCTGGCGAAACGGTACTTTATCTCGGCGCGCTGCCGGAACTGTCGGTGAGCTTCCTGCGCGAGCAGGGCTTCCGCAAAGCCTGGCAGGACGATCCGCGTGAGGTGCATTATCTCTATGCCAACAGCTATGAGCGCGAAGCGGCGGCTCAGCTATTTGAGAAATGGCTTGAAACCCATCCGATGCCCCAGGCGCTGTTTACCACCTCTTTCCCGTTGCTGCAGGGTGTGATGGATGTGACGCTGCGCCGCGAGGGCAAACTGCCTTCTGAGCTGGCGATCGCCACCTTCGGCGATAATGAGCTGCTCGATTTTCTGCAGTGCCCGGTGCTGGCGGTGGCTCAGCGCCATCGCGATGTCGCTGAGCGGGTGCTGGAGATCGTCCTTGCCAGCCTCGATGAACCGCGCAAGCCAAAGCCGGGCCTGAGCCGTATTCGCCGTAATCTTTATCGTCGCGGTAGCCTGAATCGCCGTTAAGGGCGCTATATCGCCAGAGTCCAGGATTATTCCTGGCGGGCCTGCCGGAAAGCAGGCCTTTGGCGATTAATCAGGCAACTGACGTTAAAAATGCAAAACTGAATATATTTCAGACAAATCCCTAAACTTCTTTACGCGTTATTTTGTTTTATTCGCTGGCAGTCATTTTTGTTACTCAAAACGGGACACAAAAAATGATTAAGCGGGCTTTAATTGTATTATTTTGTTACATTCACCGGGTTAATTGCTGAATTAACACCCATTTTGTTCGCCCCGACCTTTCTCTCCTGCCCTATCCCGCGCCTGGTCCGCCCTTCAGACAGCAACAGGTACTGTTAACGGCCGGCATAATGGCCTAAAATGCCGCTCGCGTCGCAAACTGACACTTTATATTTTCCCGCCGAAGATATTTTGTTGTTTATAACTGTTACGAGTTTGTTGGTTATTTTCTTACACGTATTCATAACGTTAATTTGCCTCGCCTGTTGATGAATTTTTCATCAGGGCTAATGTCGGCTGTAAATAATGGGTTTTTGAGCTCTGTTGGCATCCGTGCTGGCTTGACAAGCTTTTCCTCCGCTCCGTAAACTCCTTCTAGTGGGAATTTGTGGGATAAAGTGGCGAAAAGGGGTGAGGCTGGCATGTTCCGTGGAGCAACGTTGGTCAATCTCGACAGCAAAGGCCGCCTGGCCGTGCCAACGCGTTATCGCGATGGGCTGATCGAGGACGCTGCCGGTCAATTGGTGTGCACCATTGACATTCATCACCCGTGCCTGCTGCTTTATCCATTGCCTGAATGGGAAATCATCGAGCAGAAATTGTCGCGTTTATCGAGCATGAATCCCGTTGAGCGGCGCGTACAGCGTTTGCTTCTGGGTCATGCCAGCGAATGTCAGATGGATAATGCCGGACGATTGCTCATCGCGCCGGTGTTACGGCAGCATGCCGGGCTGACAAAAGAAGTGATGCTGGTCGGGCAGTTTAATAAGTTTGAACTGTGGGATGAAACGACCTGGTATCAACGGGTCAAGGAAGATATCGACGCTGAGCAGTCCGCGACCGGTGAACTGTCGGAGCGCCTGCAGGATTTGTCCTTATAAAAATGATGGAAAATTTTAAACACACTACGGTACTTCTGGATGAAGCCGTCAATGGCCTCAATATTCGTCCAGACGGTATCTATATTGATGGTACCTTTGGCCGCGGCGGTCACTCGCGCCTGATCCTCTCCCAGCTGGGAGCGGAAGGACGTTTGCTGGCAATCGATCGCGATCCACAGGCGATTGCCGTCGCAAAAACCATCGATGATCCCCGCTTTTCCATCGTACATGGTCCTTTTTCGCAGCTCGCTGACTACGTCGACGAGCGCAATCTTACCGGTAAGATCGACGGCATTCTGCTCGATCTCGGCGTCTCTTCCCCGCAGCTTGACGATGCGGAACGCGGCTTTTCCTTTATGCGCGACGGTCCGCTGGACATGCGCATGGATCCGACGCGCGGTCAGTCTGCGGCCGAATGGCTACAAACCGCTGAGGAAGCGGATATTGCCTGGGTGATTAAAACCTTTGGCGAAGAGCGGTTTGGCAAACGTATCGCCCGCGCGATCGTGGAGCGTAATCGTATTGAACCGATGACCCGCACCAAAGAGCTGGCGGAGGTCATCGCCGCCGCGATGCCGGTAAAAGATAAGCACAAACATCCCGCGACCCGTACCTTCCAGGCGGTGCGCATTTGGGTAAACAGTGAACTGGAGGAGATAGAGCAGGCGCTAAAAAGCTCGCTCAGCGTGCTGGCCCCGGGTGGACGGCTGTCGATCATTAGTTTTCATTCGCTGGAAGATCGCATTGTGAAACGCTTTATGCGTGAACAAAGCCGCGGTCCGCAGGTTCCGGCGGGAATACCGATGACCGAAGCACAGCTCAAAAAACTGGGCGGCCGTGAGTTACGAGCACTAGGCAAGTTGATGCCGGGCGAAGAAGAGGTGGCAGAGAATCCACGTGCCCGTAGTTCAGTGCTGCGTATCGCAGAGAGGACGAACGCATGATCGGCAGAGTGACAGAGGCCTTAAGCAAGGTTAAAGGGTCGATTGGAAGCAACGAGCGCCATGCTTTGCCTGGCGTGATCGGGGACGACCTTCTGCGGTTTGGGAAACTGCCACTCTGCCTGTTCATTTGCATCATTATTACGGCGATTACCGTGGTCACCACCGCGCATCATACGCGCCTGTTGACCGCGCAGCGTGAACAACTGGTTCTGGAACGCGACGCCCTGGATATTGAGTGGCGCAACCTGATCCTCGAAGAGAACGCACTCGGCGATCACAGTCGGGTTGAGCGGATCGCGACCGAGAAGTTGCAGATGCAGCACGTCGATCCATCACAAGAAAATATCGTTGTACAGAAATAAGGATTATTGCGACGGATGAAAGCAGCGCCAAAAACGCCAAAAGCAAAGCGTCAGGAAGAACAGGCCAACTTTATCAGTTGGCGTTTTGCGTTGCTGTGCGGCTGTATTCTGCTGGCGTTGACTTTCCTGCTGGGGCGTGTCGCCTGGCTACAGGTGGTCAGCCCCGATATGCTGGTGCGTCAGGGCGATATGCGCTCGTTGCGCGTACAGGAAGTGTCTACCGCGCGCGGGATGATTACCGACCGCTCCGGGCGGCCGCTGGCGGTCAGCGTGCCGGTGAAGGCTATCTGGGCCGATCCGAAGGAACTCCATGATGCCGGCGGGGTCACCCTGGATACGCGCTGGAAGGCGCTGGCGGATGCCCTCAATATGCCGCTGGATCAGCTGGCAACGCGCATCAACACCAATCCGCGGATGCGTTTTATCTATCTGGCGCGTCAGGTTAACCCTGACATGGCCGATTACATCAAAAAGCTGAAGCTGCCAGGCATTCATCTGCGCGAAGAGTCCCGTCGTTACTATCCTTCCGGAGAAGTAACCGCTCACCTCATTGGCTTCACTAACGTCGACAGCCAGGGGATTGAAGGGGTCGAAAAAAGCTTTGATAAATGGCTCACCGGTCAGCCGGGCGAACGTATCGTGCGTAAAGACCGCTATGGCCGCGTGATTGAAGACATCTCTTCTACCGACAGCCAGGCGGCACACAACCTGGCGCTGAGTATCGACGAACGCCTGCAGGCGCTGGTTTATCGCGAGCTGAACAACGCCGTGGCCTTTAACAAAGCGGAGTCAGGTACTGCCGTTCTGGTAGACGTTAACACCGGTGAAGTGCTGGCGATGGCCAACAGCCCATCGTACAACCCGAATAATTTCGCGGGCACCTCCAAAGATACCATGCGTAACCGCGCCATTACCGACGTGTTCGAACCGGGTTCAACGGTGAAACCGATGGTGGTGATGACGGCGCTTCAGCGCGGCATTGTTAACGAAAATACTGTGCTGAATACCATTCCCTATCGAATTAACGGCCACGAAATCAAAGACGTGGCACGCTACAGCGAATTGACCCTGACCGGGGTGCTACAGAAGTCGAGTAACGTCGGTGTTTCTAAGCTGGCGTTAGCGATGCCGTCCTCAGCGTTAGTAGATACTTACTCACGTTTTGGGCTTGGAAAGGCGACCAATTTGGGGTTGGTCGGAGAACGCAGTGGCTTATATCCTCAAAAACAACGGTGGTCTGACATAGAGAGGGCCACCTTTTCTTTCGGCTACGGGCTAATGGTAACCCCGTTACAGTTAGCGCGAGTCTACGCAACGATTGGCAGCTATGGCATCTATCGCCCGCTGTCGATTACCAAGGTTGATCCACCGGTTCCGGGCGAGCGTGTCTTCCCGGATTCACTCGTTCGTACCGTCGTTCATATGATGGAAAGCGTGGCGCTGCCCGGCGGCGGCGGCGTGAAAGCGGCGATCAAAGGCTATCGCATCGCGATTAAAACCGGTACGGCGAAAAAAGTGGGGCCGGATGGCCGCTATATCAACAAATATATTGCTTACACCGCAGGCGTTGCGCCCGCCAGCCATCCGCGCTTCGCGCTGGTGGTGGTGATCAACGACCCGCAGGCAGGTAAATACTACGGTGGCGCCGTTTCCGCGCCGGTGTTCGGTGCCATCATGGGCGGCGTATTGCGCACCATGAACATCGAGCCGGATGCGCTGGCAACGGGCGAAAAAAGTGAATTTGTAATTAATCAAGGCGAGGGAACAGGTGGCAGATCGTAATTTGCGCGACCTACTCGCTCCGTGGGTGCCAAACGCACCGGAGCGCATTCTGCGAGAGATGACGCTGGACAGCCGGGTGGCTGCTTCCGGCGATCTCTTTATCGCGGTACAGGGTCATCAGGCGGACGGGCGTCGTTATATCCCGCAGGCGATAGCGCAAGGTGTGGCTGCCATTATTGCTGAAGCGCAGGGCGAGGCTGAAGACGGTGAGATCCGTGAAATGCACGGCGTGCCGGTTATCTACCTGAGCCAGCTTAACGAACGCTTATCGGCGCTGGCCGGGCGTTTTTATCATCAGCCGTCGCAACAGCTGCGTCTGGTGGGCGTCACCGGTACTAACGGTAAAACGACCACCACCCAACTGCTGGCGCAGTGGGCGAAACTGCTCGGCGAAACCAGCGCAGTGATGGGTACCGTTGGCAACGGCCTGCTGGATAAAGTCGTGCCGACCGAAAATACCACCGGTTCTGCGGTAGACGTTCAGCATGTGCTCTCCAGTCTGGTCGAGCAGGGGGCAACCTTCGGCGCGATGGAAGTCTCTTCCCACGGTCTGGTGCAACACCGCGTGGCGGCGCTGCAGTTTGCCGCCTCGGTGTTTACCAATCTGAGCCGCGACCACCTCGACTACCATGGCGACATGGAGCACTACGAAGCGGCGAAATGGCTGCTGTACTCGACCCACCATTGCGGTCAGGCCATCGTTAATGCTGACGATGAAGTCGGTCGTCGCTGGCTGGCGAAGCTGCCGGATGCGGTGGCGGTGTCGATGGAAGATCATATCAATCCGAACTGCCACGGCCGCTGGCTGAAGGCCACCGCGGTCAACTATCACGACAGCGGCGCGACCATCCAGTTTGACTCGAGCTGGGGCAAAGGCGAAATCGAAAGCCGCCTGATGGGCGCCTTTAACGTCAGCAACCTGCTGCTGGCGCTGGCCACGCTGCTGGCGCTGGGCTATCCGCTGGCCGATTTGCTGAAAACCGCAGCGCGTTTACAGCCGGTATGTGGCCGTATGGAGGTGTTCAGTGCGCCGGGTAAACCGGCCGTGGTGGTGGATTATGCCCATACCCCTGACGCGCTGGAAAAAGCGCTGCAGGCCGCGCGTCTGCACTGCAGTGGCAAACTGTGGTGCGTTTTCGGCTGCGGCGGCGACCGTGATAAAGGCAAGCGTCCGCTGATGGGCGCTATCGCTGAAGAATTTGCCGACATCGTGGTGGTCACTGATGACAACCCGCGCACCGAAGAGCCGCGGGCGATTATCAACGATATTCTGGCCGGCATGCTCGATGCGGGTCATGCGAAGGTGATGGAAGGCCGCGCGGAAGCGGTCACCAACGCCGTGATGCAGGCGAAAGAGAACGACGTGGTGCTGGTGGCGGGTAAAGGCCATGAAGATTACCAGATCGTCGGCAATCGCC
Source organism: Klebsiella sp. H-Nf2 (assembly GCF_002806645.1). Taxonomy (NCBI): domain Bacteria; kingdom Pseudomonadati; phylum Pseudomonadota; class Gammaproteobacteria; order Enterobacterales; family Enterobacteriaceae; genus Klebsiella; species Klebsiella sp. H-Nf2. The sequence continues at coordinate 142,582 of NZ_PIBL01000009.1, read as the reverse complement.
GTCTGGATTATTCCGACCGCGTCACCGTCGCGCGTCTGCTGGGAGCGGTAGCATGATTCGCTTTACGTTAAGCCAGCTCGCCGCGATCGCCCATGGCGAACGGCAGGGTAGCGATATCGCTATCGACGAGGTGACCTCCGATACCCGTAAAGTGACGGCGGGCTGCCTGTTTGTGGCGCTGAAAGGCGAGCGTTTCGACGCTCATGATTTTGCCGAACAGGCGAAAGCCGCTGGCGCCGGCGCACTGCTGGTGAGTCGCCCGCTGGCCTGCGATCTCCCGCAGGTGATCGTGAAAGATACCCGCCAGGCTTTCGGTGAGTTAGCCGCCTGGGTGCGTCAGCAGGTACCGACCCGGGTCGTCGCCCTGACCGGCTCGTCCGGTAAAACCTCGGTCAAAGAGATGACCGCGGCGATCCTTAGCCAGTGCGGCAACACACTGTATACCGCTGGCAACCTGAACAACGATATCGGTGTACCGATGACGCTGCTGCGCCTGACTAAAGAGCATCAGTACGCGGTGATCGAACTCGGCGCCAACCACCAGGGCGAAATCGCCTGGACCGTCAGCCTGACGCGTCCGGAAGCCGCGCTGGTCAACAACCTTGCTGCGGCGCACCTCGAAGGTTTCGGCTCGCTGGCGGGCGTGGCGAAGGCGAAGGGCGAAATCTATACCGGTCTGCCGGAAAACGGCATCGCCATTCTCAATGCCGATAACAACGACTGGCTGAACTGGCAGGCGGTGATTGGCGATCGCAAAGTGTGGCGCTTCTCACCGAATGCGGCCAACAGCGACTTCACGGCGACCAACGTGCAGATCACCAGCCACGGTACCGAATTTACGCTGCAGACCCCAACCGGCAACGTTGACGTCCTGCTGCCGCTGCCGGGACGCCATAACATCGCTAACGCGCTGGCGGCGACCTCGCTGGCGATGGCGGTAGGCGCCGATCTGGCGGCGGTAAAAGCCGGTCTGGCGCAGCTGAAGGCCGTTCCGGGGCGTCTGTTCCCGATCCGGCTGACGGAGAGCCAGCTGCTGCTGGATGACTCCTACAACGCCAACGTTGGTTCGATGACCGCGGCAGTGCAGGTACTGTCAGAGATGCCCGGCTTCCGGGCGATGGTGGTCGGCGATATGGCGGAGCTTGGCGCGGAAAGCGCGGCCTGCCATCGCGAAGTCGGCGAGGCAGCGAAAGCGGCGGGGCTGGATTGCGTTCTCAGCGTCGGCACCTTGAGCGCGGATATCAGCCGCGCCAGCGGCGTGGGCGAACATTTTAATGATAAAGCCGCAGTAGTGGCTCGCCTGCGCGAGCTGCTGGCGGAGCACAAGATAATGACCATTTTAGTGAAGGGTTCACGTAGTGCCGCCATGGAAGAGGTAGTACGCGCATTACAGGAGACTGGGACATGTTAGTATGGCTGGCCGAACATTTGGTCAAATATTATTCCGGCTTTAACGTCTTTTCTTATCTGACGTTTCGCGCCATCGTCAGCCTGCTGACCGCGCTGTTCATCTCGTTGTGGATGGGCCCGCGCATGATCGCCCGTCTGCAAAAACTCTCCTTCGGCCAGGTCGTACGTAACGACGGTCCGGAGTCCCATTTCAGCAAACGCGGCACGCCGACCATGGGGGGGATCATGATCCTCACTGCGATCACCGTCTCCGTTCTGCTGTGGGCTTACCCCTCCAACCCGTACGTCTGGTGCGTACTGACGGTATTAATCGGCTACGGGATCATCGGCTTTGTTGATGATTACCGTAAAGTCGTGCGCAAAGATACCAAAGGCCTGATCGCCCGCTGGAAGTATTTCTGGATGTCGGTGATCGCGCTGGGCGTGGCGTTCGCGCTCTATCTGGCCGGGAAAGACACCCCGGCGACCGAGCTGGTGGTGCCATTCTTTAAAGACGTGATGCCGCAGCTGGGCCTGCTCTATATCCTGCTGGCTTACTTCGTTATCGTCGGTACCGGCAACGCCGTCAACCTGACCGATGGCCTCGACGGCCTGGCGATTATGCCGACCGTCTTCGTCGCTGCCGGCTTTGCGCTGGTGGCATGGGCTACCGGCAACATGAACTTCGCCAACTACCTGCACATTCCTTATCTGCGCCATGCTGGCGAGCTGGTGATCGTCTGTACGGCGATTGTCGGCGCGGGTCTGGGCTTCCTGTGGTTTAACACCTATCCGGCGCAGGTCTTTATGGGCGACGTCGGTTCGCTGGCGCTTGGCGGCGCGCTGGGCATTATCGCCGTGCTGCTGCGTCAGGAATTCCTGCTGGTGATTATGGGCGGCGTTTTCGTCGTGGAGACTCTGTCGGTGATCCTGCAGGTTGGCTCCTTTAAGCTGCGCGGTCAGCGCATCTTCCGTATGGCGCCGATTCACCATCACTATGAACTGAAGGGCTGGCCGGAGCCGCGCGTTATCGTGCGCTTCTGGATTATTTCGCTGATGCTGGTGCTGATTGGCCTGGCGACGCTGAAGGTACGTTAATCATGGCAGATTATCAGGGTAAAAAAGTCGTCATTATTGGGCTGGGTATGACCGGCCTGTCATGCGTGGACTTTTTCATGGCGCGCGGCGTGACGCCGCGTGTAATGGACACCCGCGTCGCGCCTCCGGGGCTGGATAAACTACCCGAATCGGTCGAGAGCCATATTGGTGGGCTCAATGATACCTGGCTGCTGGCAGCGGATCTGATTGTCGCCAGTCCCGGGATCGCGCTGGCCCATCCTTCCCTGAACGCGGCGGCCGATGCTGGCGTAGAAATCGTTGGCGATATCGAACTGTTCTGCCGCGAAGCGCAGGCGCCGATTATCGCCATTACCGGCTCTAACGGTAAAAGCACCGTCACTACCCTGGTGGGCGAGATGGCGAAAGCGGCCGGGGTTAACGTCGGCGTGGGTGGTAATATCGGCCTGCCGGCGCTGATGCTGCTGGACACCGATCGTGAGCTGTATGTGCTGGAGCTCTCCAGCTTCCAGCTGGAAACCACTTCCAGCCTGCAGGCTGTGGCGGCAACCATCCTCAACGTGAGTGAGGATCATATGGACCGCTATCCGCTCGGGCTGCAGCAGTATCGTGCGGCGAAGCTGCGAATTTACGAGAATGCAAAAACCTGCGTGGTGAACGCGGACGATGCGCTCACGATGCCGGTACGCGGCGCGGACGATCGCTGCATCAGCTTTGGTGTCGATGTCGGTGACTACCACCTTAACCGCCAGCAGGGCGAAACCTGGCTGCGGGTCAAAGGTGAGAAAGTGCTCAACGTGAAAGAGATGTCCATCACCGGCCAGCATAACTACAGCAATGCGCTAGCAGCGCTGGCGCTGGCCGATGCCGCAGGCCTGCCTCGGGCCAGCAGCCTGAAGGCATTGACTACCTTCACCGGCCTGGCGCATCGCTTCCAGTTGGTGCTGGATCACAATGGCGTCCGCTGGATTAACGATTCAAAGGCGACCAATGTCGGCAGCACCGAGGCGGCGTTGAACGGCCTGCAGCTGGATGGCACGCTGTATCTGCTGCTGGGCGGCGACGGCAAGTCCGCTGATTTTACTCCGCTGAAGCGCTACCTTGGCGGCGATCGTATTCGCCTGTACTGCTTTGGTCGCGACGGCGCCGAGCTCGCTGAGCTGCGTCCGGACGTGGCGGTACAAACTGAGACCATGGAACAGGCGATGCGTCAGATTGCTCCTCTGGTGAAAGCGGGCGATATGGTCCTCCTGTCGCCGGCCTGCGCCAGCCTGGATCAGTTTAAGAACTTTGAACAACGGGGCGATATTTTTGCCCGTCTGGCGAAGGAGTTAGGTTGATGCGTTTCTCTCTCCCACGCCTGAGAATGCCGCAGCTGAGCTTGCCTCGGTTGAGACTGCCGCGACTGCCGGGGATGTTTATCTTCGCCTGGCTGTTCGCCGCGCTGAAAGGCTGGGTGATGGGCTCGCGCCCGAAAGATAACGACAGTCTGGTGATGTATGACCGGATGCTGCTGTGGCTGACCTTCGGCCTGGCGGCGATCGGCTTTATCATGGTGACCTCGGCATCAATGCCGGTGGGACAGCGCCTGGCGAGCGATCCTTTCCTTTTTGCCAAGCGTGATGGCCTGTACATCGTGCTGGCTTTTGTCCTGGCGCTGGTGACGCTGCGGTTGCCGATGGACTTCTGGCAACGCCACAGTACCGCGATGCTGATTGCCTCAATTGTGATGCTGCTGATCGTACTGGTGGTGGGCAGCTCGGTAAACGGGGCATCGCGCTGGATCGCCCTCGGCCCGCTGCGTATTCAGCCGGCGGAGTTCACCAAGCTGTCGCTGTTCTGCTATATCGCCAACTATCTGGTGCGTAAAGCCGACGAAGTGCGTAACAACCTGCGCGGGTTCTTAAAACCGATGGGCGTGATTTTCGTGCTGGCGATTTTGCTGCTGGCGCAGCCTGACCTCGGTACGGTGGTGGTGCTGTTCGTCACCACGCTGGCGATGCTGTTCCTCGCCGGCGCGAAGCTGTGGCAGTTCATCGCCATTATCGGCATGGGTATCTCAGCGGTGGTCCTGTTGATCCTCGCCGAACCGTACCGTATTCGCCGCGTGACTTCCTTCTGGAACCCGTGGGAAGACCCGTTCGGCAGCGGCTACCAGCTGACCCAGTCGCTGATGGCCTTCGGCCGCGGCGAGATGTGGGGGCAGGGCCTCGGTAACTCAGTGCAAAAACTGGAGTATTTGCCGGAGGCGCACACTGACTTTATCTTCGCCATTATCGGCGAAGAACTCGGTTATATCGGTGTGGTACTGGCGCTTTTAATGGTATTCTTCGTCGCTTTCCGCGCCATGTCGATTGGCCGTAAAGCGCTGGAGATCGACCATCGCTTCTCCGGTTTCCTCGCCTGTGCCATCGGTATCTGGTTTAGCTTCCAGGCGTTGGTTAACGTCGGTGCGGCGGCGGGAATGCTGCCGACCAAAGGTCTGACGCTGCCGCTGATCAGTTATGGTGGTTCCAGTCTGCTGATTATGTCGACAGCCATCATGTTGTTGTTGCGAATTGATTATGAAACGCGTCTGGAAAAAGCCCAGGCGTTTACGCGGGGTGTTCGATGAGCGGTCAGGAAAAGCGGTTGATGGTGATGGCGGGCGGTACCGGCGGGCATGTGTTCCCGGGGCTGGCGGTCGCGCACCATTTAATGGACCAGGGCTGGCAGGTTCGCTGGTTGGGTACCGCCGATCGTATGGAAGCGGATTTAGTGCCGAAAAACGGCATCGAGATTGATTTTATCCGTATCTCCGGCCTGCGTGGCAAAGGGATAAAAGCGCAACTGTTGGCGCCGGTGCGTATCTTCAACGCCTGGCGTCAGGCGCGAGCGATCATGAAGCGTTTCCAGCCGGATGTGGTGCTGGGCATGGGCGGCTATGTCTCCGGGCCTGGCGGTCTGGCGGCGTGGTCGCTGGGGATCCCGGTGGTCCTCCACGAGCAAAACGGTATTGCCGGCCTGACTAACAAGTGGCTGGCAAAGATTGCGAAGAAAGTGATGCAGGCGTTTCCCGGTGCGTTCCCGCATGCGGACGTTGTCGGGAACCCGGTGCGCACCGACGTACTGGCGCTGCCGCTGCCGGGTCAGCGTCTGGTGGGGCGTCATGGACCGATTCGCGTGCTGGTGGTCGGTGGCTCTCAGGGCGCGCGCGTCCTGAACCAGACCATGCCGCAGGTGGCGGCGAAGCTGGGCGATGCGGTGACCATCTGGCACCAGAGCGGTAAAGGCGGCCAGCAAACCGTGCAGCAGGCCTATGCCGCTGCGGGGCAGCCGCAGCATAAAGTGACGGAATTTATTGATGACATGGCCGCGGCATATGCCTGGGCAGATGTCGTGGTTTGCCGTTCCGGCGCGCTAACGGTCAGCGAAATCGCTGCCGCCGGTTTACCGGCGCTGTTTGTACCGTTCCAGCACAAAGATCGTCAGCAGTACTGGAATGCGCTGCCGCTGGAGAAAGCCGGCGCGGCGAAAATTCTCGAACAGCCTGAGTTCACGGTAGAGGCGGTTGCCTCTACCCTGGCGAGCTGGGATCGGGAAATGCTGTTGGATATGGCGGAACGAGCGCGTGGCGCTTCGATTCCGGACGCTACCGAGCGAGTAGCAGAAGAGGTCAGCGCCGTAGCTTTGGCGCGCTAATTGCGGTGATTTTCACCGCCCGAATGACAGAAGTTGATGGCGTAAAGAATGAATACACAAGATTTGGCAAAACTGCGTTCCATAGTGCCCGAGATGCGTCGCGTCCGGCACATTCACTTTGTCGGCATCGGCGGTGCCGGTATGGGCGGTATTGCCGAAGTGTTGGCTAATGAAGGTTACCAGATCAGTGGCTCCGACCTGGCGCCGAATCCGGTAACCCAACAGCTGTCGCAGCTTGGCGCCACCATATATTTCAACCATCGCCCGGAAAACGTGCGCGATGCCAGCGTTGTCGTCGTTTCCAGCGCGATTTCTGCGGATAACCCGGAAATCGTTGCCGCACACGAAGCGCGCATCCCGGTGATCCGCCGTGCGGAAATGCTGGCGGAGCTGATGCGCTTCCGTCACGGGATCGCGATTGCCGGAACCCACGGCAAAACCACCACCACCGCGATGGTTTCAAGTATTTACGCGGAAGCCGGACTTGACCCGACCTTCGTCAACGGCGGGCTGGTGAAAGCGGCGGGCGTGCATGCCCGTCTCGGCCATAGCCGTTACCTGATTGCGGAAGCGGATGAGAGTGATGCGTCGTTCCTGCATCTGCAGCCGATGGTCGCGATTGTGACCAACATCGAAGCCGACCATATGGATACCTACCATGGCGACTTCGAGAATCTGAAGCAGACCTTTATTAACTTCCTGCACAACCTGCCGTTCTACGGACGCGCGGTGATGTGCGTGGACGATCCTGTGATCCGTGAACTGCTGCCGCGCGTCGGCCGGCAGATCACCACCTACGGTTTTAGCGACGACGCCGACGTTCGCGTTGAGGATTACCGTCAGGTCGGGGCGCAAGGTCATTTCCGCCTGGTGCGTCAGGATAAAGAGATCCTGCAGGTCACGCTCAATGCCCCGGGACGCCATAACGCGCTGAACGCGGCCGCGGCGGTGGCCGTGGCGACGGAAGAGGGGATTGACGACCAGGCAATCCTGCGCGCGCTGGAAAGTTTCCAGGGAACTGGACGCCGCTTTGATTTTCTTGGCGAGTTTCCGCTGGCGGAAGTCAACGGCAAGCCGGGCAGCGCGATGCTTATAGATGACTACGGACATCACCCGACGGAAGTGGACGCCACCATCAAAGCCGCGCGCGCTGGTTGGCCGGATAAAAATCTGGTGATGCTGTTCCAGCCGCACCGTTATACCCGTACCCGCGATCTGTATGACGATTTCGCCAACGTGCTGACCCAGGTCGATGCGCTGCTGATGCTGGATGTGTATCCGGCAGGTGAAGCCCCGATCCCGGGCGCCGATAGCCGCTCACTGTGTCGTACCATTCGCGGTCGCGGTAAAGTTGACCCGATTCTGGTCTCTGACCCGGCCCAGGCCGCGGAGATGCTGGCGTCGGTACTGACCGGTAACGATTTAGTGCTGGTGCAGGGCGCTGGCAATATCGGAAAAATTGCCCGTCACCTGGCTGAAATCAAACTGGCTCCGCAAAAAACGGAGGAAGAGCGCCATGGCTGATAAAATCGCGGTGCTTTTCGGTGGAACCTCCGCTGAACGTGAAGTGTCGCTGAATTCAGGCGCCGCGGTGCTGGCCGGGCTGCGTGAAGGCGGGGTGGATGCCCATCCGGTCGACCCGCGCGACGTCGATATTACCCAGTTAAAAAATCTGGGCTTTAAGAAAGCGTTTATTGCCCTCCACGGCCGCGGCGGGGAAGATGGCACGCTGCAGGGGTTGCTGGATCTGATCCAGTTGCCTTATACCGGCAGCGGGGTGATGGCCTCCGCGCTGTCGATGGATAAACTGCGCAGCAAATGGCTGTGGCAGGGGGCGGGATTACCGGTCGCGCCGTGGGTCGCGCTGACCCGCGCACAGTTTACTGCAGGACTTTCTGCTGCCGTTGAACAACAGATTGCGGCGCTGGGCCTGCCGGTCATCATCAAGCCGAGCCGTGAAGGCTCCAGCGTCGGGATGTCGAAAGTCAGTGAAAGCTGCGATTTACCGAGTGCATTGGCGCTGGCTTTTCAGCATGATGATGAAGTTTTGGTCGAAAAATGGCTTAGTGGGCCGGAATTTACCGTCGCCATCGTCGGTGAAGAAATTTTACCGTCAATACGTATCCAGGCCGCGGGAACCTTCTATGATTATGAGGCGAAGTATCTGTCTGATGAGACGCAATATTTCTGCCCTGGATTTGAAGATCCCGCGCGTGAGACAGACATTCAGAGCCTGGTGCTTAAAGCCTGGAATGTTCTGGGTTGTAAAGGCTGGGGCCGTATTGACGTGATGCTGGACAGCGATGGCCAGTTTTATCTGCTGGAAGCAAATACTTCCCCGGGCATGACCAGCCATAGCCTTGTACCGATGGCGGCGCGTCAGGCAGGAATGAGCTTCTCCCAGCTTGTTGTACGAATTCTGGACCTGGCGGGGTGATATGTCGCAGGCTGCGCTGAATACGCGGAACCATGAAGAGGACGTTTCTTCTTCGCGTCGGAGTAATGGAACGCGGCTGGCAGGGATCGTTTTCCTGTTGGCGGTGCTGTTTACCGTGCTGGTCAGCGGGTGGATGGTTCTTGGCTGGATGGAAGATGCGCAGCGCTTGCCGCTGTCGAAGATGGTGGTGACCGGCGAGCGTCACTATACGCGCAATGATGACATCCGCCAGGCGATTCTGGCGTTGGGTTCACCGGGTACTTTCATGACTCAGGATGTGAACATCATTCAGAGTCAAATTGAACGCTTGCCGTGGATTAAGCAGGCGAGCGTCCGTAAGCAGTGGCCCGATGAATTGAAGATTCATCTGGTTGAATATGTGCCGATTGCGCGCTGGAATGATCAACATATGGTGGATGCAGAAGGAAATGCCTTCAGCGTACCGGCGGATCGCACCAGTAAACAGAATTTACCGATGTTATACGGCCCGGAAGGCAGTGAGAACGAAGTGCTGCAAGGGTATCGTGACATGGGGCAGGTGCTGGCAAAGGATAAATTCACGTTGAAAGTGGCGGCGATGACCGCCCGTCGCTCCTGGCAGTTGACGCTTAATAATGACATTAAGCTCAACCTTGGCCGTGGCGATACCATGAAACGGCTTCAGCGCTTTATGGAACTCTACCCGGTTCTTCAGCAGCAGGCGCAGACCGACGGCAAACGGATTAGCTACGTTGATTTGCGTTATGACTCGGGTGCGGCAGTGGGCTGGGTACCTGCTCCCGCAGAGGAAACTAATCAACAACAGAATCAGGCACAGGCAGAACAACAATGATCAAGGCGACGGACAGAAAACTGGTAGTTGGACTGGAGATTGGCACCGCTAAGGTGGCCGCTTTAGTAGGGGAAGTTCTGCCCGACGGCATGATTAATATCATCGGCGTGGGCAGTTGCCCATCACGTGGTATGGATAAAGGCGGTGTGAACGACCTCGAGTCGGTGGTGAAATGCGTACAGCGCGCCATCGACCAGGCCGAACTGATGGCGGATTGCCAGATTTCATCAGTTTATTTGGCACTTTCGGGTAAACATATAAGCTGTCAGAATGAAATCGGGATGGTACCGATTTCGGAAGAAGAAGTGACGCTGGATGACGTTGAGAACGTGGTCCACACCGCGAAGTCGGTTCGCGTCCGCGATGAACATCGCGTCCTGCACGTCATTCCGCAGGAATATGCCATCGACTACCAGGAAGGGATTAAAAACCCGGTAGGGCTGTCCGGCGTGCGTATGCAGGCGAAGGTGCATTTGATTACCTGCCATAACGATATGGCGAAAAACATTGTTAAAGCGGTGGAACGTTGCGGTCTGAAAGTTGACCAACTTATTTTCGCCGGATTAGCGGCCAGTTATTCGGTATTAACAGAAGACGAACGTGAGCTGGGCGTCTGCGTCGTGGACATCGGCGGTGGTACAATGGATATCGCCGTCTATACCGGCGGCGCGCTGCGTCATACCAAAGTGATCCCGTATGCCGGGAACGTGGTGACCAGCGATATCGCCTATGCCTTTGGTACGCCGCCGAGCGATGCCGAAGCGATTAAGGTTCGTCATGGTTGCGCATTAGGTTCCATCGTCGGTAAAGACGAAAACGTCGAAGTCCCGAGCGTAGGCGGACGTCCGCCGCGCAGCCTGCAGCGTCAGACGCTGGCAGAGGTGATTGAACCGCGCTATACCGAGCTGCTTAATCTGGTCAACGAAGAGATCCTGCAGCTGCAGGAACAGCTCCGCCAGCAGGGTGTCAAACATCATCTGGCGGCAGGGATTGTGTTAACCGGCGGCGCGGCGCAAATTGAAGGCCTGGCGGCCTGCGCGCAGCGGGTGTTCCATACCCAGGTGCGTATTGGCGCGCCGCTGAACATCACCGGTTTAACGGATTACGCCCAGGAGCCGTATTATTCGACGGCGGTTGGGCTGCTACACTACGGCAAAGAGTCACATTTGAGTGGTGAAGCGGAAGTCGAAAAACGCGTGACGGCGTCAGTGGGTTCGTGGATTAAACGACTCAACAGCTGGCTGCGAAAAGAGTTTTAATTTTTTAAGAGAACGCAGACAATTAGCGTTCTCAGGCGACAGGCACAAGACGGAGAGAAACTATGTTTGAACCTATGGAACTGACCAACGACGCGGTGATTAAAGTCATCGGCGTCGGTGGCGGCGGCGGTAACGCCGTTGAACACATGGTGCGCGAGCGCATTGAGGGTGTTGAATTCTTCGCGGTGAACACCGATGCGCAGGCGCTGCGTAAAACGGCTGTTGGCCAGACTATCCAGATCGGTAGCGGTATTACCAAAGGTCTGGGCGCTGGCGCGAACCCGGAAGTCGGCCGTAATGCGGCGGACGAAGACCGCGAAGCGCTGCGTGCGGCCCTTGATGGCGCAGACATGGTGTTTATCGCGGCAGGCATGGGCGGCGGTACCGGTACCGGTGCGGCGCCAGTGGTTGCGGAAGTGGCGAAGGATCTGGGTATCCTCACCGTTGCGGTGGTCACGAAGCCGTTTAATTTTGAAGGCAAGAAGCGCATGGCGTTTGCTGAGCAGGGGATCACCGAGCTGTCCAAGCACGTTGACTCACTGATCACCATCCCGAACGACAAGCTGCTGAAAGTACTCGGCCGTGGTATTTCTCTGCTCGACGCGTTCGGCGCGGCAAACGATGTACTGAAAGGCGCGGTGCAGGGTATCGCCGAACTGATTACGCGTCCGGGCCTGATGAACGTCGACTTCGCGGACGTCCGTACCGTGATGTCAGAAATGGGCTACGCGATGATGGGCTCCGGCGTGGCGAGTGGTGAAGACCGTGCGGAAGAAGCGGCTGAAATGGCTATCTCTTCTCCGCTGCTGGAAGATATCGACCTGTCCGGCGCGCGCGGCGTACTGGTTAACATCACTGCGGGCTTCGACCTGCGTCTGGATGAGTTCGAAACCGTGGGTAACACCATCCGTGCCTTTGCGTCGGATAACGCGACCGTGGTTATCGGTACCTCTCTGGACCCGGATATGAACGACGAGCTGCGCGTGACCGTGGTGGCGACCGGTATCGGCATGGACAAGCGTCCGGAAATTACCCTGGTGACCAACAAACAGGTTCAGCAGCCGGTGATGGATCGCTACCAGCAGCACGGTATGTCGCCGCTGACGCAAGAGCAGAAGCCGGCAGCAAAAGTGGTGAACGACAATACGCCGCAAACCGCGAAAGAGCCGGATTATCTGGATATCCCAGCCTTCCTGCGTAAGCAAGCCGATTAAGAATCGACTGGAAGTTGGGCATCTGCGCTCTTTGTGCTAAACTGGCCTCCCGATAGTGGTGTACACTTCGGTTGGATAGGTAAATTGGCGAGATTATACGATGATCAAACAAAGGACTCTTAAACGTATCGTTCAGGCGACTGGTGTCGGTTTGCATACCGGCAAGAAAGTCACACTGACGTTACGCCCTGCGCCGGCAAATACCGGGGTCATCTATCGTCGCACCGACTTGAATCCACCGGTAGATTTTCCGGCTGATGCCAAATCTGTGCGTGATACCATGCTCTGTACTTGCCTGGTTAATGAGCATGACGTGCGGATTTCTACGGTTGAACACCTGAACGCCGCATTGGCTGGCCTGGGTATCGACAACATTATTGTTGAAGTCGATGCACCGGAAATCCCGATTATGGACGGCAGTGCGGCTCCGTTCGTTTATCTGTTGCTGGACGCCGGCATCGATGAACTGAACTGCGCCAAGAAATTTGTCCGTATCAAAGAGACTGTTCGCGTCGAAGATGGCGACAAATGGGCTGAATTCAAACCGTACAATGGTTTTTCGCTGGATTTCACCATCGATTTTAACCATCCGGCGATTGATGCCAGCACCCAGCGCTATACGCTGAACTTCTCGGCCGATGCGTTCATGCGTCAGATTAGCCGTGCGCGTACCTTCGGTTTCATGCGCGATATCGAATATCTGCAGTCCCGCGGCCTGTGCCTGGGCGGCAGCTTCGATTGTGCCATCGTTGTTGACGATTATCGCGTACTGAACGAAGACGGTCTGCGCTTTGAAGACGAATTTGTTCGCCACAAAATGCTGGATGCGATCGGTGACCTGTTTATGTGTGGTCACAACATTATCGGCGCATTCACGGCGTACAAATCGGGTCACGCGTTGAATAACAAACTGCTGCAGGCGGTCCTGGCAAAACAGGAAGCCTGGGAGTATGTGACCTTCGAAGACGACGCAAAACTGCCTATGGCGTTCCGCGCACCGTCGATGGTTCTGGCGTAAGCCTGACCATTCAGTAAATTCGACTGGTAACCTGGTACTCTCTCCGACCAGGGAACCAGTCGTTTTTCTTTTATAACCCCTTCCAGTTATTTTTCGCAGTGATTGCCGGGCAATAATTAGCGTGCGTTCGCTGTTTTATTAAGCGTTTTCCCCGGGCAATCGCCTTCATTCATGCTGCCTCAGCGCGGTAATAATGTTAGTATTTGAGCGCAAAATTATTTCTCCGGGTTGCTTTACCCCGTGGATGTCAGGTTGTCCTGCAAAAAACGCTAATTAAGAGGCAGCCTGAACGGTAACGGGTATACCAACGAAAGGTAATAAAAGTGAGTGGATTGCTGACGCGCTGGCGACAGTTTGGCAGACGGTATTTTTGGCCGCATCTCCTGTTGGGGATGGTCGCGGCCAGCTTTGGCCTGCCCGCGCTTAGCAACAGCCATGAAACCGCGACGCCGGCGAAGGCGACGGCCAGCAACCACAATCCGAGCAAAGTTAATTTCTCCCAGCTGGCGCTGCTGGAGAGCAATCGTCGGCCGAACTTCACCGTCGACTACTGGCATCAGCATGCCATTCGCACCGTCATTCGTCATCTCTCCTTCGCGATGGCGCCGCAGGCGTTGCCGGTGGCGGAAGAGTCGTCCCCGCTGCAGGCCCAGCATCTGGCGCTGCTCGATACGCTCAGCGCGCTGCTGACCCAGGACAGTACGCCGCCGGTGGTGATCCGCCAGGTGGCTTACATCCCTTCCTCATATTCTGCGTTCCGCGTGAGCGCCTGGATTAGCCAGGTGGCAGGGATCCGCGCAGGGCCTCAACGTCTCAGCTGAAAATAACCACGGACCATCCTATTTTTTGTGACTCCGCACCGCGGGGCGTTTGAGATTTTATTATGCTTATTAAAATGTTAACCAAGGTTTTCGGCAGCCGTAACGACCGTACGCTGCGTCGTATGCGCAAAGTTGTCAATATCATCAACGGTATGGAACCGGCGATGGAAAAACTCTCTGATGACGAGCTGAAAGCGAAAACTGCTGAATTCCGCGCGCGCCTGGAAAAAGGCGAAGTGCTGGAAAACCTGATCCCGGAAGCCTTTGCCGTCGTTCGTGAAGCCAGTAAGCGCGTGTTCGGCATGCGCCACTTCGACGTCCAGCTGCTGGGCGGTATGGTGCTTAACGATCGCTGCATCGCCGAGATGCGTACCGGTGAAGGTAAAACCCTGACTGCGACCCTGCCAGCGTATCTCAACGCGTTGACCGGTAAAGGCGTTCACGTGGTCACCGTCAACGACTACCTTGCGCAGCGTGACGCCGAAAACAACCGTCCGCTGTTCGAATTCCTTGGCATGAGCGTGGGCATCAATATGTCCGGTCTGCCGGCTCCGGCGAAGCGTGAAGCCTACGCTGCCGATATTACCTACGGCACCAACAACGAATACGGCTTCGACTACCTGCGCGACAACATGGCCTTCAGCCCGGAAGAGCGCGTTCAACGTAAACTGCACTATGCGCTGGTGGATGAGGTGGACTCCATCCTGATCGACGAAGCGCGTACCCCGCTGATCATCTCCGGCCCGGCGGAAGACAGCTCTGAAATGTACCGCAAGGTAAACAAAATCATCCCGCACCTGATCCGTCAGGAAAAAGAGGATTCGGATACCTTCACCGGTGAAGGCCACTTCTCCGTTGATGAGAAAGCCCGCCAGGTTAACCTGACCGAACGCGGTCTGGTGCTGATCGAAGAGCTGCTGGTGCAGGAAGGCATTATGGAAGAAGGTGAGTCGCTGTACTCCCCGACCAACATCATGCTGATGCACCACGTGACCGCCGCGCTGCGTGCCCATGCGTTGTTCACTCGTGACGTTGACTACATCGTTAAAGATGGCGAAGTTATCATCGTCGATGAGCACACTGGCCGTACGATGCAAGGCCGCCGCTGGTCCGATGGTCTGCACCAGGCGGTTGAAGCCAAAGAAGGCGTGGAGATCCAGAACGAGAACCAGACGCTGGCCTCTATCACCTTCCAGAACTACTTCCGCCTGTACGAGAAACTGGCGGGGATGACCGGTACAGCGGATACCGAAGCCTTCGAATTCAGCTCTATCTATAAGCTGGATACCGTTGTCGTGCCGACCAACCGTCCGATGATCCGTAAGGACATGGCGGATCTGGTCTATATGACCGAAGCGGAAAAAATTCAGGCGATAATCGAAGATATTAAAGATCGTACCGCTGCCGGTCAGCCGGTGCTGGTCGGTACTATCTCAATCGAAAAATCTGAAGTGGTTTCCCGTGAACTGACCAAAGCCGGCATTAAGCACAACGTCCTGAACGCCAAGTTCCACGCCAGCGAAGCGGACATCGTTGCTCAGGCGGGTTACCCTGCCGCGGTGACCATTGCCACCAACATGGCGGGTCGTGGTACCGATATTATGCTCGGCGGTAGCTGGCAGGCGGAAGTCGCCGCGCTGGAAAATCCGACGCCGGAACAGATTGAAAAAATCAAAGCGGACTGGCAGGTGCGCCATGATGCGGTTCTGGCCGCAGGCGGTCTGCACATCATCGGTACTGAGCGTCATGAATCACGCCGTATCGATAACCAGCTGCGTGGCCGTGCGGGTCGTCAGGGTGATGCCGGTTCTTCCCGCTTCTACCTGTCGATGGAAGATGCCCTGATGCGTATCTTCGCCTCCGATCGTGTGTCCGGCATGATGCGCAAACTGGGGATGAAACCGGGTGAAGCCATCGAGCACCCGTGGGTGACTAAGGCTATCGCCAACGCCCAGCGTAAAGTGGAAAGCCGTAACTTTGATATTCGTAAGCAGCTGCTGGAATATGATGATGTGGCCAACGACCAGCGCCGCGCGATCTACACTCAGCGTAACGAACTGCTGGACGTGTCTGATGTCAGCGAAACCATCAACAGCATCCGCGAAGACGTCTTTAAAGCGACTATCGATGCGCATATTCCGCCGCAGTCGCTGGAAGAGATGTGGGATATTGAAGGCCTGCAGGAGCGTCTGAAAAACGACTTCGACCTCGATCTGCCGATCAAAGCGTGGCTGGATAAAGAGCCGGAGTTGCATGAAGAGACCCTGCGTGAACGTATTCTGCAGAGCGCGGTAGAAACCTACCAGCGTAAAGAAGAAGTGGTCGGCGCCGAGATGATGCGCCACTTCGAGAAAGGTGTGATGCTGCAGACTCTGGACTCCCTGTGGAAAGAGCATCTGGCAGCGATGGATTATCTGCGTCAGGGTATCCATCTGCGCGGCTATGCGCAGAAAGATCCGAAGCAGGAGTACAAGCGCGAATCGTTCTCTATGTTTGCTGCGATGCTGGAGTCACTGAAGTATGAAGTGATCAGCACCCTGAGCAAAGTTCAGGTGCGGATGCCGGAAGAAGTTGAAGCGATGGAGCAGCAGCGTCGTGAAGAGGCCGAGCGCCTGGCGCAGATGCAGCAGCTCAGTCATCAGAGCGATGATGAGGCCGCTGCCGAAGATCTGGCGGCACAAACCGGCGAGCGTAAAGTGGGGCGTAACGATCCCTGTCCGTGCGGTTCCGGCAAAAAATACAAACAGTGCCACGGCCGTCTGAGCTAAGGCCTGATAAAAAAACAAAGGCGCAGAATTCTGCGCCTTTTTTATGGAGCTGATTCAATGAAAAAACTGCAAATCGCCGTCGGGATAATTCGCAATCCGCAAGGCGAAATCTTTATTACCCAGCGCGCCGCCGATGCCCATATGGCGAATAAGCTGGAGTTCCCGGGGGGGAAGATTGAATCTGATGAGACGCCGGAGCAGGCACTGATTCGCGAGCTGCAGGAAGAGGTTGGGATTACGGTAAGGTCTGCAACGCTATTTGATAAGCTGGAATATCA
The DNA here is from genome assembly GCF_002806645.1 of Klebsiella sp. H-Nf2. Classification (NCBI taxonomy): domain Bacteria; kingdom Pseudomonadati; phylum Pseudomonadota; class Gammaproteobacteria; order Enterobacterales; family Enterobacteriaceae; genus Klebsiella; species Klebsiella sp. H-Nf2. The sequence goes on along the minus strand of NZ_PIBL01000009.1, from coordinate 125,808 downwards.
GTTCCCCGACCGCCATATTACGCTGTGGTTTTTCCTCGTGGAAAGTTGGCAAGGTGAGCCATGGGGGAAAGAGGGGCAGCCGGGGCGGTGGATGGCGGGACAAACACTGGATCCAGAGGCGTTCCCCCCGGCGAATGAACCGGTTATCAGCAAACTCATCGCCCAGGGCTGAGCATCAGGCTACGATGCTAACCCGATATATATATCGGGTTAGCATGTCGGTAAATCAGGGCTGCTGTTCACTCCATTCATCGCTGTCGGAGAGATCGCCCGCGCTGGGGATACGCTTCTCTTCTGCGGCCCATTCTCCCAGGTCGATCAGCTGACAGCGCTTGCTGCAGAATGGACGAAAGGGACTCTGCTCGCCCCACACCACGTTTTTGCCGCAGGTCGGGCAGTTGACGATGGTCTCTTCAGACATGTTATCTCCTTAGCAGCAGGCCAGTTCAAAATCAAAGCGCTCCGGCACGATCCCATACTCACTATCCAGCGGCATGAAGCGGATGGCGAAACGGCTCTTATGGCCGGAGATCTGCGGATACAGCTGGTGAGCCAGATCGAGACGCAGGCGTAGCAGGTCAGCATCATCGCCATTATCCTGGTAAAAACCATTGAGGCTGGTCTGTTTACGAAACGGCGCAGAGTTACGGATCAGGTCGAGGATCAGGTTCAGGGACTGTACCAGCGGATCGAGGCTGGTAAGCCAGCTGGCCACCTGCTCGTCTCGATGCGCCTGTGGCATATGGAGCCAGATATGCAGGGTCGGTAAATCGAAGCTGCAGCAGCCGCCTGGAATACTCAGGCGCTGACGCACCAGCGCAATCAGGCGATCTTCCCGCAGAAACTGACCAATACGCGGCGCGGCCATCAGGGTGCTGGAGGACTGTTTCAGTTGCTGGCGCAGCTCGTTAATACGCTCCTGATCGACGCCCGGCACTTCTGCCCAGGACTGGAGCTTGCGCTGCTGGCGCTCCAGTTCTTTAACCAGGTCGGTACGCACCTCGCCACGCTCCAGCACATCCAGCAGATCGCCGGCGTTACGGAAAAAATGGAGCGCATCGGCATGAGTGGCAATCATCGGATGGAAAGCCATCTGCTGGATCAGAAATTCGATGCGCAGCCAGGTACGCATTTTCTCATTAAGAGGATGTTCAAACAGAACGGGGGTATGCATTACGAGTTTTCCTGTGAGGCGGCCTGCGATGCCAGCGTTAAATACTTTTCGTGCAGGCGGGCAACATCCGATGCCACTGCATCCGGCGTGCCAGTGTTTTCAATAACATCGTCCGCGACGGCCAGGCGCTGCTCGCGCGTGGCCTGAGCGGCAAGAATATGTTCAGCATGTTCGCGGCTGACCTTGTCACGCAGCATGGTGCGTTCGATCTGCGTTTCTTTTGGCACATCGACGACCAGTACGCGATCGGCCTGGCCGGACAGGCGGTTTTCGACCAGCAAAGGTACGACCCAGAGGAGATAAGGGGAGGTAGCAGCCTGCATCTGGCGGCGCGTTTCCTGCTGGATCAGCGGATGTAACAGCGCGTTAAGCCAGGCTTTATCCTCCACGTGAGCAAAAATTTTTTCCCGCAGCAGGCGGCGGTTCAGCGTGCCGTCGGGGGCAATCATCTGCGACCCAAAGTGGCTGGCGATGGCCTGGAGCGCCGGGGTGCCAGGTTCGACCACCTGGCGGGCGATAACATCGGCATCAACAACGTTAACCCCGAGCTGCGCGAAGGCGTCGGCGACAGTGCTTTTACCGCTGCCGATCCCACCTGTTAACGCGACTGTGTACCCCATATCTTCTGACCCTGAAACGGATTGCTCGTATTTTTTGCATTCAGACAGCGATGACTGGCCGCACGTCGGAGAGGTGATAGTGATCATATCGTGATAGTCACGTGTCAACCGGGATCGCCGCCCGCTATTCTGTTTCTTTTAATCAAGCAAATCAAATGGTTAAAAATAATACGCTGGCGGGGAAAGGCATAAGTGCTTTTTTCTCCATTCACCAGGTAAATTTATACGATTGTAGCGTAAAAAAAGTGAAAATCGCAGTCTTGCGCAGGCCTGATTCGTGCGTATGATAACGTCACTGGAGTTGTGCTCTCACAATAATGCAATTAACCCCAGGAATTCGCACATGCGTATTGAAGAAGATCTGAAGCTTGGTTTCAAAGACGTTCTTATCCGCCCGAAACGCTCTACTCTCAAAAGCCGTTCTGATGTTGAGCTAGAACGTGAATTCACTTTTAAACATTCAGGCCAGACCTGGTCCGGTGTGCCAATTATTGCGGCCAACATGGATACCGTCGGCACCTTCAGTATGGCGAAAGCGCTGGCCACTTTTGGTATTCTGACCGCGGTACACAAGCACTACACCGTTGAGGAATGGCAGGCGTTTGTACAGGGCGCATCCGCAGACGTCCTCAAGCATGTGATGGTTTCCACCGGCACTTCCGATGCCGATTTCGAAAAGACCCAACAGATCCTCTCTCAGAATCCGCAACTGAACTTTGTGTGCATCGACGTGGCTAACGGCTACTCTGAGCACTTTGTGCAGTTTGTGGCGAAAGCCCGTGAAGCCTGGCCGCAGAAAACCATTATCGCCGGGAACGTGGTCACCGGTGAAATGTGCGAAGAGCTGATCCTCTCCGGCGCCGATATTGTGAAAGTCGGGATTGGCCCGGGTTCCGTCTGCACTACCCGCGTCAAAACTGGCGTCGGCTATCCGCAGCTCTCCGCCGTGATCGAGTGCGCTGATGCGGCACATGGCCTGGGCGGCCAGATCATTAGCGACGGCGGATGCACCATGCCGGGCGATGTGGCGAAAGCTTTCGGCGGCGGCGCCGATTTCGTGATGCTCGGCGGCATGCTGGCGGGCCATGAGGAGAGCGGCGGAACTATCGTTGAAGAGAACGGGGAAAAATTCATGCTGTTCTATGGCATGAGCTCCGAGTCGGCGATGACGCGCCATGTGGGCGGTGTCGCGAAATACCGCGCGGCGGAAGGGAAAACCGTTAAGCTGCCGCTGCGTGGCCCGGTGGACAATACTGCTCGCGATATCCTTGGCGGCCTGCGTTCAGCCTGCACCTATGTTGGCGCTTCGCGTCTGAAAGAGCTGACCAAACGGACGACCTTTATCCGCGTTCAGGAACAAGAGAACCGGATATTCAATAGCCTGTAATCGGCTTCGCTGGCGCCTGTGCTGCGCCAGCGTTTCTCACCCTCCCGCCCCACCAATGGCATCGCCCAGATGAAAAACAGGCAAATACATCGCCACCACCAGGATGCCGACCAGTGAGCCGGTTATCACCAGCATGAGGGGTTCGAGATGCGCAGCCAGACTGTCGGCTCGCTGATGCGTTTGCTCTCGATGATGGCGCGCCAGATTTTCCAGCATCTGATCCAGGGCCCCCGCGCTTTCACCCGTACGGATGAGCTGCAGGCACAGCGGAGTAAAACCGCCGCACCGGCTTAACGCCTGCCAAATCGGTTCCCCCTGGGCTATCAGCGCACGGGCTTGCGCCAGGCGCTGGCGCCAGAGCGGACACGACAGGGTTGCTTCCACACTTTGCAGCCCCTGCAGAAAGCTAATACCGGCGCTTTGGGTTAACGCCAGGACGGTGAAGATCAGGCTCAGCTGTTGGCCGCCGAGCAGGGGGCCGATGAGAGGGAGCGCGTTCAGCAGCCGCTGGCGACGCAGCAACCAGTCGCTACGCCGCCGGACCAGCTGGTTGAGCAGCAGCGGGCTCAGGAAAAGGGCCAGCAGTAGCGGCCAGCCGCGACTGAGCATGTCGCCTGCCGCAACGACCATCCGCGTCAACAGCGGCAGCGGCGTACTGAACGTCTGGTAGATGGCGGTGAACTCGGGCAGGACAAAATAGAGCATCCCCAGCACCACCAGCAGCGCCAGGGCGAGCACAATCAGCGGGTAACGCAGCGCTTTTTTGACCTTGCCGGCGAGCCGCTGCTGCTCCTGCTGTTGGTTGGCCAACTGCAGGCAGCAGATATCGAGCTTGCCCGTCAGTTCGCCGGTGCTAATCATCGCCAGATAAAGTGGCGGAAAGGCTTGCGGCCACTGCGCCAGCGCGGTAGAGAAAGCTACACCCTGAGCCAGCTCGCGGCCCAGGGCCTCAAGCAGGGCTTGCCATTGCGGGTGTGGTTGCTGCTGCGCCAGTAGCGATAAACCGTCCGCCAGCGGCAGGCCAGCCTGCAGCAAGGTGGCGAGCTGACGGATCGTTTCGCTACTGTAGCGAGGGTGCCAGAGGCTCAACTTCACTGCACAGCGGCGCACGGCCAGCGGCATGACATGCTGCTGCTGCAGGTGATGCAGCACCTCCAGACGACTGGTTTGCCATAGCATCCCCTGGCTCGGGGCGCCGTGCGCATCGATACCGCGCCAGCGCCAGAGACGTTTAGTCGCCATGGGGGATCCCCAGCACCCGCACCACCTCTTCAAGGCTGGTCAGCCCCTGTTCGATAGCCTGACAACCGCTTTCAAAAAGCGTCATCATCCCCGCGGCTCGCGCCAGAGATTCAATCTCAATGGCATTCAGCCCCTGGACTATTCCCTGGCGTAACCCGGGGGTGACAGGCATGACCTCAAACAGCGCCAGCCTGCCGTGATAACCGTGATAACAGTGTTCGCAGCCAGCCGCCTGCCAGCGCGGCAGCGGGCGCGGCCACAGGCTGTGCGGCAGGTCGGCGGCGCTACCGACATTGCGCCGACAGTGGGGGCACAGCTTGCGGACCAGGCGCTGGGCGATAACCAGCGAGAGCGCTGAAGATATCATCCAGCGGGCAATGCCCATTTGCTGCAGGCGAGTAAGGGTTTCGCTGGTGGAGTTGGTGTGCAAGGTGGAAAGCACCAGGTGGCCGGTCTGAGCGGCTTTGAGCGCGATTTCAGCGGTCTCGGCATCGCGGACCTCGCCTACCATGACAATATCCGGATCCTGGCGTAACAGGGCACGAAGTACGCTGTGAAAGGTGAGTCCGGAACGCGGATTAATTTGCGTCTGATTCATCCCGGCAATGGGGATCTCCAGCGGATCCTCCACACTACAGATGTTCACTTGCTCCTGGTTTCTGGCCTGCAGGGCGCTGTAGAGGGTCACCGTTTTACCGCTTCCGGTAGGGCCGGTGACCAGCAGTAGACCCTGCGGCTGATTCAGCGCCTGGCGAAAGGCCGCCAGCTGGGAAGAGGAGAGCCCGAGGCCCTCCAGATCCAGGGCCTGGTCAACCTGATGCAGAAGACGCAGAACAATTTTTTCGCCATAGCGGCAGGGCAGAGTGGCGATGCGAAAGGAGAGTGGTCGACCGCCGAGGTTCAGCGCGAACTGACCATCCTGTGGTAAACGATGCTCGGCGATATCCAGACTGGCCATCACCTTGAGTCGCGCGATAACCGGTGCGGCCAGCTCGGGGGCCAGCAACGGCAGGGCGTGAAGGACGCCATCGACCCGCAGGCGGATGCGCAAGTGCGTTTCCGTGGGTTCGATATGAATATCGGACGCCCGCTGACGCAGAGCCTGTTCGAGGATCTGGTTGACCCGTTCGGCGATATTCTCTGGCCCCGCGTTTTGCGCCAGTTGCGCCTGCTTTTCCTGGGCCTGCAGGCGCTTGTCCATCTGTTCCTGGCTCCAGCATTCAATATCGATTCGCTTTTGCGTCGCGAAGCGCAGCGCCTCCATCAGCTCCGCCGGTGGGGTATCGACCACCGCAATGGCTATTGTCTGCTCGTCGCTATGCAGCAGCATGGCGTGATAGCGGCGGCAGAGAGGGATCAGTTGTTCTGTTTTCATGTGTTTTCCCTTACTTCACCCGGAAGACGTCTTCGCAGGCCTGCTGAAGGGCGCTGTTGCTGGTGATGGTGCAGACGCGCTGCCAGCCAGTGACGCCCTCGGCGTTATCCCAGGTCGGCGTCAGAGTGACGCCTAGTCCGTTCAGGCTTTCCTGGCCGGTGAGGGTGACGACCCCTTTGGCTACGCTCATGGCTGAGAGGTAGCGCGTGGTTGTCGGCGAGGGAATGCCGTTGCTGCCGCCGTCGCATGGCGTCAGGCCGCCATGATCCAGCGCGCAAAGTTCGATGGCCGTCCGATAGGGGACAAAGGTCTGCAGCAGGTCGGTGAGGGCGGCTTTACGCAGGTAGTTCTGGTAGGCCGGGATGCCGATGGCGCTGAGAATAGCGATGATCCCAATGACCACCATCAGTTCAATCAGGGTGAAACCACGTTGTTTATCCATAAGTTGCTCCTTGTTGTGACAGGAGCACTGTGACGGGATTCGGGATGTCAGGCGAGAAGGCGAAAACGATCCGGGAAACCAGATTCCAGGGTTTTTACTTTGATTACATGGTGGGCATGAACGGCTGCGAGTCGGCTCGCAAATTCAGGCCCTCACGCCCGGAGGCGTGAAGGCCAATTGCTTAGCGAAAACGCATCGACAGGTCGAGCGCCTGCACATGTTTGGTCAGGGCACCGACAGAGATATAGTCGACGCCGGTGTCGGCAAATTCGCGGATGGTGTCAAAGGTGACGTTACCGGAGACCTCCAGCGCCGCCTGGCCTGCGGTGATTTTCACCGCCTCGCGCATCAGATCGGTGGTGAAGTTATCGAGCATAATGATATCGGCCCCGGCTTTTAACGCCTGCTCCAGCTCATCCAGGGTTTCCACTTCCACTTCCACCGGCACATCAGGATGTAGCCAGAACGCCTTTTCCACCGCCTGACGGATCGAGCCGGAGGCGATGATATGGTTTTCTTTAATCAGGAAAGCGTCGAACAGGCCCAGTCGATGGTTGGCGCCGCCGCCGCAGAGTACCGCGTATTTTAGCGCAGTACGCAGCCCTGGCAGCGTTTTACGCGTATCCAGGAGTTGGGTTTTGGTCCCGGCCAGCAGGTCGACGTAGCGACGGACGACGCTGGCGACGCCGGAGAGGGTTTGCACAAAGTTCAGCGCCGTTCGTTCGCCGGTGAGCAGAATACGCGACGGACCTTCGAGTTCAAACAGCGGCTGATCGGCTTTGACCGCATCGCCGTCGGCCACGTGCCAGGTGATGTTCACGTCGTCACCGGCGAGCTGAATGAAGACCTCTTCCACCCAACGTTTGCCACAGAAGACGCCATCTTCGCGGGTAATGACCACCGCATGGGAGTGTGCATCCTGCGGCAATAATTGCGCGCTAATATCGTTGTTGGCGTCGACTTCGCCGCCCAAATCTTCCCGCAGGGAGTGTGCGACAGCATCGGTAATATCGAGATTAATACGTTCCAGCAGCACGTCACGGCGGCGGTCGGGGTTGTAACGACGAGGCGACATGATAAAGCTCCAGATAGATAAGATTCAGAAGTGGGAAACATGCTAACCTGAACGACGTTTCAGTACCATACACACTTCATCCTTTGGGCCGGCGTGTGGCCCGGAAGCATGAGTTCGCGAAAGGAGATCCCGCATGCAGTTGAACGAGGGATGGCTGGTCGGCGCGCGTCGGGTTCCCTCGCCGCACCATGACTGCCGTCCGGATGAAGAAGCCCCTTCCTTACTGGTGGTGCATAACATTAGCCTGCCACCGGGTGAATTTGGTGGTCCGTGGATTGATGCGCTGTTCACTGGCACCCTGGATCCGCATGCGCATCCTTTCTTTGCCGAGATTGCTCATCTGCGCGTTTCGGCACATTGTCTGATTCGCCGTGATGGCGAAATCGTGCAGTATGTGCCTTTCGATAAGCGTGCGTGGCATGCGGGGGTCTCCTGCTATCAGGGGCGCGAACGCTGCAATGACTTTTCCATCGGCATTGAGTTGGAAGGCACGGATACTCTGGCGTATACCGATGCGCAGTACCAGCAGCTGGCGGCGGTGACGGAACTGCTTATCACGATTTATCCTGCTATTGCCGAAAACATCGCGGGCCACAGCGATATCGCGCCCGTGCGGAAAACCGATCCAGGACCGGCCTTTGACTGGATAAAATTCCGGGCGCTACTCAGTGCGCCGTCAGATAAGGAGACCTCATGACGCTGTTTACGACGCTGCTGGTGCTTATCGCCGAACGGCTGTTTAAGCTGGGCGAACACTGGCAGCTTGATCATCGGCTGGAGGTGGTGTTCCGCCGGATAAAACACTTTTCGCTGCTGGGCACGCTGCTGATGACGGTGGTGGCTGTCGTGGTGGTGTATCTCATTCAGCGCCTGCTGCAAGGGCAGCTATTTAACATACCATTGCTGGTGTTCTGGATCTTGCTGGGCCTGCTGTGCATCGGGGCAGGCAAGGTTCGGCTGCATTATCATGCCTATCTGAAAGCGGCGTCGCGCAATGACAGTCGAGCCTGCGATGCCATGGCCAGCGAGCTGACGCTGATCCACGGCGTACCGCCGGGCTGTGATGAGCGTGAATACCTTAGCGAACTGCAAAATGCGCTGCTGTGGATTAACTATCGCTACTATTTGGCGCCGCTTTTCTGGTTTGTCGTGGGTGGGGCGTGGGGCCCTCTGACGCTTATCGCTTACAGCGTACTGCGGGCCTGGCAGACGTGGCTGGCGCGCTACCAGACGCCGCATCACCGTTTGCAGTCCGGAATCGATGGTATCTTGCATATCGTGGACTGGCTGCCGGTGCGTCTGGTGGGGGTGGTCTATGCCCTGGTGGGACATGGTGAGAAAGCCCTTCCGGCGTGGTTTGCCTCGCTAGGTGACCGCCATTCGTCGCAGTATCAGGTATTGACCCGCCTGGCGCAGTATTCCCTGGCCCGTGAACCGCATGTGGATAAAGTGGCGACGCCAAAAGCCGCGGTATCGATGGCCAAGAAAACCTCGCTGGTGGTGGTGGTGATCATGGCGCTGCTGACGATTTACGGTACCCTGGTTTAACGGCCTGAGCCCGCACTCTGCCTGCCACGATGCACGCACCAGCGGGACTCTTGTTGCCGGGTGGCGGCTGCGCCTGACCCGGCCTGCAGAACCCGCGCCAGCGGGTGTCATAGCGAACCGCTACAGCGTATCCGCCGGCGGGATGCCGAAGTCGGGCATCCCGTCCTCCCTCCAGCTGACGAGTTTTAACCGCGTATGGCGATTGGGGTCATACAGCGGATCGCCTTCTATCTCGGTGTAATTCCGCGCGTGATACACCAGCACATCTTCTCCTTCCGGCGTTTGGGTAAAACTATTATGGCCTGGGCCATACTGGTGGTTTTCATAGCTGGTACGAAAGACCGGCTGCGGGGCTTTATGCCAGTTCGTCGGTTGCAGCGGATCGGCCTGCAGATCGATCCAGAGTAACCCCATGCAGTAGTTTTCATCGGTGGCGCTGGCGGAATAGCTGATGAACAGCTTATCGCCATGCACCAGCACCGCAGGACCTTCGTTGACCTTAAATCCCCGGCACTCCCAGTCGAACTCCGGCTTGCTCAGCATGACCGGCTCGCCTTTTAGCGTCCACGGGTTGGCCATTTCAGCAAGATACAGGTTTGAGTTGCCTTCAATATGCGGGGATTTTTGCGCCCACAGATACCAGCGTTTGCCCTGATGGATAAAAGTAGTGGCATCGAGGGCGAAGGTATCGAAAGGCGTGACCACCTGGCCTTTTTCCTGCCAGCGACCGGTCAGCGGATCGCTGTCGGCGCACTCGAGAACGAACATGCGATGCTGGAACATCCCCAGCGCATCCAGATCGTGGGTATGGGTAGCGGCAAAATAGATATACCACTTACCGTCTATTTCATGCAGCTCCGGCGCCCAAATCAGCTGGCTCATCGGCCCGCTTTGCGGCGCGCGCCAGACCACCACTGGTTCAGCATCGCGCAATCCTTCAAGGGTTGTCGCGCGCCGGATCTCCAGCCGGTCGTATTCCGGCACCGAGGCAATAAAGTAGTAGTGGCTAAGATGGCGCAGAATAAAGGGGTCTGCACGCTGTTCAATAAAGGGGTTTGGCCAGTTGTTCATCAGGCTTTCCTTACGTGTTCACTGGTTTTCAGTTCCTGGTATTCGTTCAGCTCGCTGTAGTTGCTGCGGCGCTTCTCTAAATCGCTCTGAATCTGGCGCATCAGGGTGCGGTCAACCTTGAGCAGGCGCACCACGCCGGCGGTGATCAGATAGCCGACGCCGGGGATGACCGAGAATAGGAGCACGATGCCGTTGAGGGCGGAGGCGCTTTGCGCTTTCGCGCCGGCGTCGTAGCCGTACCATGACAGCAGGAAACCTACCATTGCTCCGGCGACCGCCAGGCCGACCTTGAGGAAGAACAGATTGCCGGAGAAGCTAATGCCGGTGATGCGCTTACCGGTTTTCCACTCGCCATAGTCGTCAACGTCGGACATCAGCGACCAGTGCAGCGGAGAGGGGATCTGATGCAGGATGTTGAGCAGGAAGTAGAGCACCATAATCAGCGTGGTGGCGTGCGGATTAAAGAAATAGAAGGCGCAGGAGAAAATCGCCAGCACGATGTTGGTCCAGAAGAAAACCTGCAGTTTGCACCAGCGGTCGGTGAGGACTTTCGCCAGCATGCTGCCAATCATCATCCCGACCACGCCGAGGCTGATAAACAGGGTGGCAAAATGGGTGCTTTGTCCCATCACCCAGGTGACGTAATACATGGTGGCGGCCATGCGAATAAAGCCCGGGCAGACGTTGCACAGCGTGAGCAGCAGGATGCGCACCCACTGGTCATTTTTCCACACGTCTTTGAGGTCTTTTTTCAGTTCATCATTCGTCTGCACCGCCGGGTGTATGCGTTCACGCACGGTAGCGAAGCAGAACAGGAACATACACATGCCGATAAAGGCCAGCACGGTCATCGCCATCTGGTAGCCCTTCGCTTTATCGGCGCCGCCGAACCAGTCGGCCATTGGCAGCAGCGTCAATGACAGCAGCAGCGTGGCGATACCCACCATCACAAAACGATAGGACTGGCAGGCAACGCGTTCTTTCGGATCAGCAGTCATCACCGTTCCCAGCGAGCAGTAGGGGATGTTAATCGCGGTATAGGTCACCGACAGCAGAAAGTAGGTCACGAACGCATAGATAACTTTGCTGTTATAGGTCCACTCAGGAGTAGTGAACATCAGCACGCTGAACAGGGCGTAGGGGAAGGCAATCCACAGTAGCCATGGACGAAAGCGGCCATATTTACTGCGGGTACGGTCGGCAAGGGCGCCCATAATCGGATCGGTCACCGCATCGATGACGCGCACCGACAACAGCAGTACGCCGACCAGCGCCGGCGCCAGGCCGAAGATATCGGTATAAAAATAGTTAACAAACAGCATGATGGCGCCAAATATGATATTGCATCCGGCATCACCCATCCCGTAACCAATCTTTTCCTTTATTGATAGTCTATTGTCTGCCATGTGCGGTCTCTCCGTTGCAGTATGGAGAGAATTATTGGCTGCTATCGAGGGAAATACGTTGCAGGAACTCGTTAACGATATGGATATATCAGCTATGGAGGGGAAAGTGTGAAGCAGATAACAATGCTCTGCGCCCGTTATTCAGGGAGGGGCGCAGAGCAAAGAGAAATATTTATGAGATGTATTATTGTGCTTTTATGGTGGCGGCGGCTTTCTGTTTAAACAGATAGCCCACGCCCAGCACCGCAATCCATACCGGGATCAGCCAAACGGAAATCGCCATCCCCGGGGTCATCAGCATAATCACCAGCACTGCCGCCATAAACAGCAGGCACACCCAGTTACCCAGCGGGTAGAAGAGGGCAGGGAAGCGAGTGGTGACCCCCTGCTGCTGTTTGGCGCGACGGAATTTCATATGCGCCAGGCTGATCATCGCCCAGTTGATAACCAGGGCCGAGACCACCAGCGCCATCAACAGGCCGAAGGCGGATTCCGGCGCCAGGTAGTTTATCAGTACGCACAGCGCGGTCACCAGGGCCGAGACGAGGATGGTATTCACCGGCACGCCGCGTTTGTCGACGCTGAGCAGCGCTTTCGGCGCGTTACCCTGCTGGGCAAGGCCGAACAGCATACGGCTGTTGCAGTAGACGCAGCTGTTATAAACCGACAGAGCCGCCGTCAGCACCACGACGTTAAGGGCATTTGCCACCAGCGTATCGCCAAGCTCATGGAAAATCAGGACGAATGGGCTGGTGTCCGCGGTCACGCGGGTCCACGGCAGCAGGGAGAGCAGCACCGCCAGCGAGCCAACATAGAAGATCAGGATACGGTAGATAACCTGGTTGGTGGCTTTCGGAATGCTTTGCTCCGGATTATCCGCTTCCGCCGCGGTGATCCCCACCAGCTCCAGACCGCCGAAGGAGAACATGATGATCGCCATCATCATTACCAGTCCGGTAAAGCCGTGCGGCAGGAAGCCACCCTGATCCCACAGGTTACGTACCGTCGCCTGCGGGCCGCCGTTGCCGCTGAACAGCAGCCAGCCGCCGAACAGAATCATCGCCACCACGGCGACCACTTTGATAATCGCGAACCAGAACTCCATTTCCCCGAACACTTTCACGTTGGTCAGGTTAATGGCGTTGATAGCGATGAAGAAGACCGCCGCCGAGGCCCAGGTCGGGATTTCCGGCCACCAGAACTGGATATATTTGCCGACGGCGGTGAGTTCCGCCATGGCCACCAGGACATACAGCACCCAGTAGTTCCAGCCGGAAGCGAAGCCGGCAAAGCCGCCCCAGTATTTATATGCGAAGTGGCTGAACGAACCCGCTACCGGCTCTTCCACCACCATCTCACCCAACTGACGCATGATCAGAAAGGCGATAAAGCCGGCGATAGCGTAACCAAGAATGATACCCGGGCCGGCGGACTGAATGACGGACGCGCTTCCCAGAAACAGGCCGGTGCCGATAGCCCCGCCCAGCGCGATAAGCTGAATGTGGCGGTTTTTCAGGCCGCGCTTCAGCCGATCGCCGTGCTGTTGACCTTCCATATGAAACCTCGTGTGTGGTTATTTTTTGTGTACGTCATCCGTCAGGTTGCTGCTTCTCTGCTGTCCCTGCCAGAAAGCATAGCCAGCGAAAATTTGGGCGAAGTGGCCCACTTTTTACCTGAGTGATGGCGCGCACATATTGTTGTGTTTGTGTATTTATCGACTTCCGTTTCTGTATTGTTTTGTTTACGGAAGGCGGTGCGGTAATTCAAAAAAAGGCCTTTCGTCTGAGGGAGAATAGTGTTAAGCGCGACCGAATGCACCTGCTTTATGAAGGGATGATGACGATGTGTCTAAAAAGACATCAATAGACACATTCAGTATTATTCCGTCGCATTACCCATGAGTGGTTATCTATTCTGTTAATTTGATTTTTTATTCATTTGTGGCGCAGTTGAATCGGTTCAGATAGCGTAATTTTTCGTTTCCATAAAGTTAACGCTACCCCTTTGTGAGTAAACGTAACATTTGTGCAAGGTTACATTTCTGAAATGTTATTTCTGTAAGGTTGTTAAAATGTCCGCGGTTTACTGATTTCAATCAAAACCTGTATGGACAGAAGGTGAATACTTTGTTACTTTAGCGCTACGAACTTTAAATTGGTAAGACCAATTGACTCCGGGCTAATGGCAGAGACAGGGAATATGGCCTACAGCAAAATCCGCCAACCAAAATTATCCGATGTGATAGAGCAGCAGCTGGAGTTTCTGATCCTTGAGGGGACCTTGCGCCCCGGTGAAAAACTTCCGCCCGAACGCGAACTGGCTAAGCAGTTCGACGTTTCCCGCCCCTCGCTGCGTGAGGCGATTCAACGCCTCGAAGCCAAGGGCTTGTTGCTTCGTCGTCAGGGAGGTGGAACGTTTGTTCAGAGCCGCCTGTGGCAGAGCTTCAGCGATCCGCTGGTCGAGCTGCTGTCCGATCACCCTGAATCCCAATTCGATCTGCTAGAGACCCGTCACGCGCTGGAAGGCATCGCGGCTTATTACGCGGCGCTGCGCAGCAATGATGAAGATCGCGATCGTATCCGCGAGCTGCATCAGGCTATTGAACGCGCTCAGCAGTCGGGCGATCTGGACGCTGAGTCCGGCGCCGTCGTCCAGTATCAAATCGCCGTCACCGAGGCGGCACACAATGTGGTTTTGCTCCATCTGCTAAGGTGTATGGAGCCGATGCTGGCACAAAACGTTCGTCAGAACTTTGAATTGCTGTATGCCCGCCGGGAGATGCTCCCGTTGGTCAGCAACCATCGTACTCGCATTTTCGAGGCGATAATGGCCGGGGAGCCGGAGCAGGCGCGTGAGGCGTCGCACCGTCACCTGGCGTTCATTGAGGAAATTTTGCTGGACCGTAGCCGTGAGCAGAGTCGTAGAGAACGCTCACTGCGTCGTTTACAGCAACGAAAGGACGAGAACTCCGGTTCTTAAGCGCCATTTTTAGAGCGCGGCAACTAAACGCAGAACCTGTCTTATTGAATTTTTGGTTGTTCAAACGTGAAGAGCAAAGAGTTCAATGGGACAGGTTCCAGATTAATCAACGATTAGATAGATAAGGAATACCCCCCATGTCAGAACGTTTACCAAATGACGTGGATCCGATCGAAACTCGCGACTGGCTACAGGCGATCGAATCGGTCATCCGTGAAGAAGGTGTTGAGCGTGCTCAGTATCTTATTGACCAACTCCTTTCTGAAGCCCGCAAAGGCGGGGTGAAAGTGGCTGCTGGCGCATCGACCGGCGGTTACGTAAACACTATTGCCGTTGAAGATGAACCGGAATATCCGGGTAATCTGGATCTGGAACGTCGTATCCGTTCTGCGATCCGCTGGAACGCGATCATGACCGTTCTGCGCGCATCGAAAAAAGATCTCGAACTGGGCGGCCACATGGCGTCCTTCCAGTCTTCTGCAACCTTCTACGAAGTGTGCTTCAACCACTTCTTCCGTGCACGCAACGAGCAGGATGGCGGCGACCTGGTTTACTTCCAGGGTCACATCTCTCCGGGCGTATATGCGCGTGCTTTCCTGGAAGGTCGTCTGACTGAAGAGCAGATGAACAATTTCCGTCAGGAAGTTCACGGTAAAGGTCTGTCCTCTTATCCGCACCCGAAACTGATGCCGGAATTCTGGCAGTTCCCGACCGTTTCGATGGGCCTGGGCCCAATCGGGGCGATTTATCAGGCTAAGTTCCTGAAATATCTGGAACACCGTGGTCTGAAAGACACCTCCAAACAAACCGTTTATGCTTTCCTGGGCGACGGTGAGATGGACGAGCCGGAATCTAAAGGTGCGATCACCATCGCCACCCGTGAGAAGCTGGACAACCTGGTCTTCGTTATCAACTGTAACCTGCAGCGCCTTGACGGCCCGGTGACGGGTAACGGCAAAATCATTAACGAACTGGAAGGCATCTTCGGTGGTGCTGGCTGGAACGTTATCAAGGTTATCTGGGGCGGTCGTTGGGATGAGCTGCTGCGTAAAGACACCAGCGGTAAGCTGATTCAGCTGATGGAAGAAACCGTTGACGGCGATTACCAGACCTTCAAATCCAAAGACGGTGCTTACGTCCGCGAGCACTTCTTCGGTAAATATCCGGAGACCGCAGCGCTGGTTGCCGACTGGACTGACGAGCAGATTTGGGCCCTGAACCGCGGCGGCCACGATCCGAAGAAAGTTTACGCTGCACTGAAAAAAGCGCAGGAAACCAAAGGCAAAGCTACCGTAATCCTCGCCCATACCATTAAAGGTTACGGCATGGGTGACACCGCTGAAGGTAAAAACATCGCCCACCAGGTTAAGAAAATGAACATGGACGGCGTTCGTTACGTCCGCGATCGTTTCAACGTGCCGGTTGCCGATGCCGATCTCGAAAAACTGCCGTACGTCACCTTCCCGGAAGGTTCCGAAGAGCACACCTATCTGCACGCCCAGCGTCAGAAACTGCACGGCTATCTGCCGAGCCGTCAGCCGAACTTCTCTGAGAAGCTGGAGCTGCCGACGCTGGAAGATTTCGCTCCGCTGCTGGAAGAGCAGAATAAAGAGATCTCTACCACTATCGCGTTCGTTCGTGCCCTGAACGTGATGCTGAAGAACAAATCCATCAAAGACCGCCTCGTGCCGATCATCGCCGACGAAGCGCGTACTTTCGGTATGGAAGGTCTGTTCCGTCAGATCGGTATTTACAGCCCGAACGGCCAGCAGTACACCCCGCAGGACCGTGAGCAGGTTGCCTACTATAAAGAAGACGAGAAAGGCCAGATTCTGCAGGAAGGGATCAACGAGCTGGGCGCAGGCGCATCCTGGCTGGCTGCGGCGACCTCTTACAGCACCAACAACCTGCCGATGATCCCGTTCTACATCTACTACTCGATGTTCGGGTTCCAGCGTATCGGCGACCTGTGCTGGCAGGCAGGCGACCAGCAGGCTCGCGGCTTCCTGATCGGTGGTACTTCCGGTCGTACAACGCTGAACGGTGAAGGTCTGCAGCACGAAGATGGCCACAGCCATATTCAGTCGCTGACTATCCCGAACTGCATCTCCTACGACCCGTCTTACGCGTACGAAGTGGCGGTCATCATGCATGACGGTCTGGTACGTATGTACGGCGAAGCGCAAGAGAACGTTTACTACTACATCACTACGCTGAACGAAAACTACCATATGCCGGCCATGCCGGAAGGCGCCGAGGAAGGTATCCGTAAAGGTATCTACAAACTTGAAACCATCGAAGGTAGCAAAGGTAAAGTTCAGCTGCTGGGCTCCGGTTCTATCCTGCGTCACGTTCGTGAAGCAGCGCAGATCCTGGCGAAAGACTACGGCGTGGGCTCTGACGTCTATAGCGTCACCTCCTTCACCGAACTGGCGCGTGATGGCCAGGATTGCGAACGCTGGAACATGCTGCACCCGCTGGAAACCCCGCGCGTGCCGTACATCGCTCAGGTGATGAACGACGCTCCGGCCGTGGCATCCACTGACTATATGAAACTGTTCGCCGAGCAGGTTCGTACTTATGTACCGGCTGATGATTACCGTGTACTGGGTACCGATGGCTTCGGTCGTTCCGACAGCCGTGAAAACCTGCGTCACCACTTCGAAGTCGATGCTTCCTATGTGGTTGTTGCGGCGCTGGGCGAACTGGCTAAACGTGGTGAAATCGATAAGAAAGTGGTGGCTGACGCTATCGCTAAATTCGACATCGATGCAGAAAAAGTTAACCCGCGTCTGGCGTAAGAGGTAAAAGAATAATGGCTATCGAAATCAAAGTACCGGACATCGGGGCTGATGAAGTTGAAATCACCGAGATCCTGGTCAAAGTTGGCGACAAAGTAGAAGCTGAACAGTCGCTGATCACCGTAGAAGGCGATAAAGCCTCTATGGAAGTCCCGTCTCCGCAGGCTGGCGTCGTGAAAGAGATTAAAGTCTCCGTCGGCGACAAAACCGAGACTGGCAAACTGATTATGATTTTCGATTCCGCCGAGGGTGCAGCAGCCGCTGCACCTGCGCAGGAAGAGAAGAAAGAAGCCGCTCCGGCTGCGGCTGCGCCAGCAGCTGCCGCGGCAGCGAAAGAAGTTCACGTCCCGGATATCGGCGGCGATGAAGTTGAAGTCACTGAGATCATGGTTAAAGTGGGCGACACCATCGCCGCTGAGCAATCCCTGATCACCGTAGAAGGCGATAAAGCCTCTATGGAAGTGCCGGCGCCGTTCGCGGGTACCGTGAAAGAGATCAAAATCAACACCGGCGATAAAGTGTCCACCGGTTCCCTGATCATGATCTTCGAAGTGGCGGGCGCTGCGCCTGCCGCTGCTCCGGCACAAGCTGCCGCTCCGGCTGCCGCGGCACCGGCTGCCGCCGCTGGCGCGAAAGACGTTAACGTCCCGGACATCGGCGGTGATGAAGTTGAAGTCACTGAAGTGATGGTTAAAGTCGGCGATAAAGTGGCTGCCGAGCAGTCCCTGATCACCGTCGAAGGCGACAAAGCGTCTATGGAAGTGCCGGCGCCGTTCGCAGGCACCGTCAAAGAGATCAAAATCAGCACCGGCGATAAAGTCAAAACCGGTTCCCTGATCATGGTCTTCGAAGTGGAAGGCGCTGCGCCTGCCGCCGCTCCGGCTCAAGCTGCTGCTCCGACACCGGCTGCTGCACCGGCTCAGGCTGCTAAGCCTGCCGCTGCACCGGCTGCGAAAGCAGAAGGCAAAACCGAATTCGCTGAAAACGATGCTTACGTTCACGCGACTCCGCTGATTCGCCGCCTGGCGCGCGAGTTCGGCGTTAACCTGGCGAAAGTGAAAGGCACCGGCCGTAAAGGTCGTATCCTGCGCGAAGACGTTCAGGCTTATGTGAAAGACGCGGTTAAACGCGCTGAATCCGCACCGGCGGCTGCCGCTGGCGGCGGTATCCCGGGCATGCTGCCATGGCCGAAGGTTGACTTCAGCAAGTTTGGTGAAATCGAAGAAGTGGAACTGGGTCGTATCCAGAAAATCTCTGGTGCTAACCTGAGCCGTAACTGGGTGATGATCCCGCACGTTACCCACTTCGACAAAACCGATATCACCGATCTGGAAGCGTTCCGTAAGCAGCAGAACGCCGAAGCTGAGAAGCGTAAACTGGACGTGAAATTCACCCCAGTGGTCTTCATCATGAAAGCCGTTGCCGCTGCGCTTGAGCAGATGCCGCGCTTCAACAGCTCGCTCTCCGAAGATGGTCAGCGTCTGACGCTGAAGAAATACATCAACATCGGTGTGGCGGTTGATACCCCGAACGGTCTGGTGGTTCCGGTCTTCAAAGACGTGAATAAGAAGAGCATCACCGAGCTGTCTCGTGAACTGACCACCATCTCGAAGAAAGCGCGCGATGGCAAGCTGACGGCTGGCGAAATGCAGGGCGGTTGCTTCACCATCTCCAGCATCGGCGGCCTGGGTACCACCCACTTCGCGCCGATTGTTAACGCGCCGGAAGTGGCCATCCTGGGCGTGTCTAAGTCCGCGATGGAGCCGGTATGGAATGGTAAAGAGTTCGTTCCGCGTCTGATGATGCCGATCTCTCTGTCCTTCGACCACCGCGTCATCGACGGTGCTGATGGTGCCCGCTTCATTACCATCATTAACAACACCTTGAGCGACATTCGCCGCCTGGTGATGTAATCGAAAAAGCCGGCCTGACGGCCGGCTTTTTTCTGATAATCTCAGGCTGTTGGGGATTATCAGCAACAAAGGACAAAATCGTTTGCCGTTTGTTGTTTAAAAATTGTTAACAATTTTGTAAAATACACGCGGATAGAACGTCCCGGTGGACTTGGGCGTAAGAATAATAGCGTCAGACCCGCCGGATATAAATTACAGAGGTCATGATGAGTACTGAAATCAAAACTCAGGTCGTGGTACTTGGGGCAGGCCCCGCAGGTTACTCTGCAGCCTTCCGTTGCGCTGATTTAGGTCTGGAAACCGTCATCGTAGAACGTTACAGCACCCTCGGTGGTGTTTGTCTGAACGTGGGTTGTATCCCGTCTAAAGCGCTGCTGCACGTGGCAAAAGTTATCGAAGAAGCGAAAGCGTTGGCCGATCACGGCATCGTTTTCGGCGAACCGAAAACCGACATTGACAAGATCCGCACCTGGAAAGAAAAAGTTATCACTCAACTGACCGGCGGCCTGGCTGGTATGGCCAAAGGCCGTAAAGTGAAAGTGGTTAACGGTCTGGGTAAATTTACCGGCGCCAACACCCTGGAAGTGGAAGGCGAAAACGGTAAAACCGTGATCAACTTCGACAACGCGATCATCGCGGCGGGCTCCCGTCCGATTCAGCTGCCGTTTATCCCGCATGAAGATCCGCGCGTATGGGATTCCACCGACGCTCTGGAACTGAAATCCGTACCGAAACGCATGCTGGTCATGGGTGGCGGTATCATCGGTCTGGAAATGGGTACCGTATACCATGCGCTGGGTTCAGAGATTGACGTGGTTGAAATGTTCGACCAGGTTATCCCGGCGGCCGATAAAGACGTGGTGAAAGTCTTCACTAAACGCATCAGCAAGAAATTCAACCTGATGCTGGAAACCAAAGTGACTGCCGTTGAAGCGAAAGAAGACGGTATTTACGTTTCCATGGAAGGCAAAAAAGCGCCGGCTGAAGCACAGCGTTACGACGCCGTGCTGGTGGCTATCGGTCGCGTACCGAACGGCAAAAACCTTGATGCAGGCAAAGCTGGCGTGGAAGTGGACGATCGTGGCTTCATCCGCGTTGACAAACAAATGCGCACCAACGTGCCGCACATCTTTGCTATCGGCGATATCGTCGGTCAGCCGATGCTGGCGCACAAAGGCGTGCATGAAGGTCACGTTGCCGCAGAAGTTATCTCTGGTCTGAAACACTACTTCGATCCGAAAGTGATCCCGTCCATCGCCTACACCGAGCCAGAAGTGGCATGGGTTGGTCTGACTGAGAAAGAAGCGAAAGAGAAAGGCATCAGCTACGAAACCGCCACCTTCCCGTGGGCTGCTTCCGGCCGTGCTATCGCTTCCGACTGCGCAGACGGTATGACCAAACTGATCTTCGACAAAGAGACCCACCGTGTTATCGGCGGCGCGATTGTCGGCACCAACGGCGGCGAGCTGCTGGGTGAAATCGGTCTGGCTATCGAAATGGGCTGCGACGCTGAAGACATCGCGCTGACCATCCACGCTCACCCGACTCTGCACGAGTCCGTTGGCCTGGCGGCAGAAGTCTTCGAAGGCAGCATCACCGATCTGCCAAACGCCAAAGCGAAGAAAAAGTAACTTTTTCTTTCAGGCAAAAAGCATAAGCGGCTCCCGGAGCCGCTTTTTTTATGCCTGATGTTTAGAACTATGTCACCGTTCATAAACCGCTACACCTTATACATACTTTGAAAATAGTCACGCCATAAACTTATAGGCAGTTAACGATATGATTGAGGTGTGAGATGAAACGCTTTTTAACCGCAGCGCTGGTCGCTGCAACGTGCTTATCCGGTGTGGCCTGCGCGGCTGACGTGACCATTCCCTGGGCGGACAACAGCGGTGGTACGGAAACGACCCATATCGCGGCGATGGGCCAGGATCTGAATGCCCAGCATCAGCAGGTGACAAAGAGCAATGAAGGGGTATGGGCGGCGAACTCCGGAAGCATCAGCGCTGATGAAGCAGCATTATCCAGCACAAAGCCGACTTTTGCCGGCGACCCGTCTCTGATGCCCCATCAGGGCTAAGCGAATAGAAACGCCAGGTTGCTTGAGGGCAACCTGGCGTTTTTTTATGGTTTGACAACCTGCCAGCCGGCGTCAGCATTGGGGGCAAAGCGCGTGATGGCCTGCGCTTTTGCGGCGCTCTCTTCACCGAGATTAGCCTGATAAACGGTATCGTGCTGATCGATCATAAAGCTCATCACCCCGGTTTCGCCCCATTCCACAGGCCAGGCCAGCAAGGCCGTAT
This sequence comes from Klebsiella sp. H-Nf2, assembly GCF_002806645.1. Lineage (NCBI taxonomy): Bacteria > Pseudomonadati > Pseudomonadota > Gammaproteobacteria > Enterobacterales > Enterobacteriaceae > Klebsiella > Klebsiella sp. H-Nf2. The sequence goes on along the minus strand of NZ_PIBL01000009.1, from coordinate 104,472 downwards.
CCTGGTCTTCGCGGCCTGCGATAATGCGGAAACGATAGCCATGATAACCGGTACCGGGCTCCGTCGGGCTGAAAGCTGGCCCCAGCGGGCTGGGCGTTTCACCCGGCGACGTCGGCCAGTACAACCCATCTTTTTTGCCTTCACTGCTGATGATTTTCTGCGCCCAGCGGTGGTTCAGCTGGTAGTAATCCTGCTGGGCATCAACGTAAGCGTGCATGGCGGCTATCGCTGACAGCTCATTGCGACCGATGGCGCGGGTGAGGATCTCCTCTTCGCCTGCAGCCATATCAAAGCGCCAGCCCTGAGACGTTTTTACGATAGGCACAGGCAGCCGCCATGCCTCGCTGCCGACGTCGAGCCAGGCGTTATCACCCTGCTGCACGATGACATGTTTCACCTGCCAGTCGCGCTGAAAGCGGTCGACGGCGCTGGGGTCGATCCCATCGGGCGGTAAAAATTGCTGCCAGTTATCACCGAGCACCTTGCTCAGCGCCGCTTCATTTTGCTGACTGAGCGCCTCAGCCAGCGCGCTCGCGGCCTGTTCCGGGGTAGAAAACTGCTGCTGGGCGAACGCGGCTAACGGTGACAGCATCAATGTGAACAGGGCAATAGGTAATAGATTTCTCATTCTGCTCATCCTCAGCGGCGGCGCAGTTCATGGTGTTCGGAAGAACGTTCTCTGGCGCCGTTGCGCTGTTCGCGGTTTACGCCGGAAAACTGGCGGCTTTGCAGTCCCCGTTCCTGCTGCGCTTGCCAGGAGGGGGCGCGGCTTTCGTTGCCGCTAAGAGCGCTGGTACGTAAATGACTAACCTGCTGCTGCCGACGCTGTTGCTGCTGAGGTGTCGGGTTCTGCTCGCGGCTTTTGACGGTTTCTCGACGCTGCTGTTGCTGCGGCGTGGGATTTTTCAACTGCGTTTTTGCCGCATCGCGACGCTGCTGCTGGGTCGGTGTGCTGTCGTAACCGCGATAGTTGCTGCGCTGGGTAGCTTGTTTTAATTGCGCCGAGGCTGCCTGACGTTGGGCATCACGCGAGGGATTGTTTGCCGCCAGGTTACCCGCTGTGGCCGCCGGCGCATTGCGCTGCTGAAGCTGGGTCATTGCCGCCTGGCGCTGGGCATCGCGATCGACCGGCGTATGCTGGGTGGCGCTCAGTCCACCGGCAACGTTGGTCTGATGGAAACGCTGGGCGACGGTATTATCGGGATAAGGCACGTTTCCGCGATAGGCAGGGTTGTGTTGCCAGTTAACGCGGTTGCCCGGCAGATTCTGCCCGGTAATGTGGTTGAAATTATTCACATTGATATTGATGTTATCGCCATTGTGCGAGTAGTCGCCGCGGTGGTAGTCGTCATCGTGATGGTGGTAGTCATCATCATCCCAGTCGATGCTGCTAAACAGCGCCCAGGTCGTGGCGACGCCGAGGCTGTAACCAAAGCCTTTGACGAAGCTGTCGGTAAACTGCTCGCCGGGAGGGGGCGGCAGGTAGACCGGCGGATAGGCGCTATTCGGCCAGGTGCCATAGACCGAGGCAGGGTTGTAGTTCGGGACATACACCACCTGCGGGTCGGTCGGTTCTATTTTAATGACCTGGGTCGGCGCGGGCGCCGCCGCGGTAGTGGTTGACGTTGATACGGTGTTGCTTTTTGCAGTAGTGGTCGGTGCAGGCGCAGCAGCGGTGACAATCACTTTCTGCTGCGGCGTGGATTTCAGCGTCCCGGTCTGCTGGGCAATGGTGCGCAGGCGCTGCACCGAGTCCATCACATCGTGTGGCTGGGCCAAAAAAGCGTTGCCGAGGTTTTCTACCCACGGCGGGTTCTCGCCCATCATCGCCAGCAGGGCTGGGAAGGCGACAAGGGATTTGACGCTGGGATCCCACGGCTGGCTGGTCACCTCCTGCACGGCCGCGTCACCTTTCAGGGTAGGATTGTCCTGGGACCACTGCACCGCCTGCATGACGTTGTCCGGATAGGTGGAGGCCATCAGCACCTGCGACAGCAAACTGTCCGGATAAAGCGCGATGGGCGCGACCCACTGATCAATCTGCGCTGGCGTATAGGTGGTGGCTGCCGGTTGTGCGGTGGCAGGTGGCGTGGCTGGGGTTGGCGCAGGTGTCGGTGCAGGCTGCGCCGTCGCTTCAGTGACCGTCTCTGGGGTACGGCTTTGCACATAGAGTGTTCCCGCCGCCGCGAGTAAGCCTGCGCTGCAGACCAGGGCGATAATATGGGGTTTGAACGGCAGTGACATAGAAGCTCCTGACCCAAAAAGTAACCCATCTCGCTTAAGTATCGGCGAAAACGGCTCGTCTGCTGAGTATATGTAAGTGGTGTGTTTTTTTTTGATTTTTGTTGGGATCGGCCCAGCAAACTCGACACCGAGAGGAATTTTTGTCGCGGGATTTGAACAGAAAGCCTGCAATATCCTGCCCTTAACGATTCAGCTAAATTTTAATGTTGCTTTTTTGTAAACAGATTAACACCTTTCAAAAATCCTGCTATGCTGCCGACGCGGTATCGGGCATTTACCCTACAAACTGCTGTCTCACAGGAGCGTGAAGAAAATCGCCCAGCCACTAAATCCTTCAAGATGCGTCAAGGCGGCAAACTGCCAATACCGAAGCAGATTGATTGAAGACGTGTAGGCCGCATTATGACAATGAGAGCGAGGAGAACCGTCGTGCTAGAAGAATACCGTAAGCACGTAGCTGAGCGTGCCGCCATGGGGATTGTTGCCAAACCCTTAGATGCAACCCAAATGGCCGCGCTGGTAGAACTGCTGAAAAACCCGCCTGCGGGCGAAGAAGAATTCCTGTTAGACCTGCTGATTAACCGTGTACCGCCGGGCGTTGACGAAGCCGCCTATGTTAAAGCTGGATTCCTTGCCGCGATCGCCAAAGGCGAAGCGACCTCCCCCCTGGTAACCCCTGAAAAAGCCATTGAACTGCTGGGCACCATGCAGGGCGGTTACAACATTCACCCGCTGATTGATGCGCTGGACGACGCGAAACTGGCGCCGATTGCCGCGAAAGCGCTGTCTCATACTCTGCTGATGTTCGATAACTTCTACGACGTAGAAGAGAAAGCAAAAGCAGGCAATGAGCATGCTAAACGGGTCATGCAATCCTGGGCTGATGCTGAGTGGTTCCTGAACCGCCCGCAGCTGGCAGAGAAAATCACCGTTACCGTCTTCAAGGTCACCGGCGAAACCAATACCGATGACCTGTCTCCGGCGCCGGATGCCTGGTCTCGCCCGGATATCCCACTGCATGCGCTGGCGATGCTGAAAAACGCCCGCGAAGGTATTGAGCCGGATCAGCCGGGTGCGGTCGGCCCGATTAAACAAATCGAAGCGCTGCAGCAGAAAGGCTACCCGCTGGCCTACGTCGGCGACGTTGTCGGTACCGGTTCTTCGCGTAAATCCGCCACCAACTCGGTGCTGTGGTTTATGGGCGACGATATCCCGAACGTGCCGAACAAGCGCGGCGGCGGCCTGTGCCTGGGCGGCAAAATTGCCCCAATCTTCTTCAATACCATGGAAGATGCGGGCGCGCTGCCTATCGAAGTGGACGTGAACAACCTGAACATGGGCGACGTGATTGACGTTTACCCGTTCAAAGGCGAAGTGCGTAACCACGAGACCAACGAACTGCTGGCCAGCTTCGAGCTGAAAACCGATGTGCTGATCGACGAAGTGCGCGCCGGTGGCCGTATTCCGCTGATCATCGGCCGCGGCCTGACCACCAAAGCGCGCGAAGCGTTGGGTCTGCCGCACAGCGATGTATTCCGTCAGGCGAAAGACGTGGCGGAAAGCAACCGCGGCTTCTCTCTGGCGCAGAAAATGGTTGGCCGCGCCTGCGGCGTTGCCGGTATCCGTCCGGGCGCCTACTGCGAGCCGAAGATGACCTCCGTCGGTTCTCAGGACACCACCGGTCCAATGACCCGTGATGAACTGAAAGACTTGGCGTGTCTGGGCTTCTCCGCTGACCTGGTGATGCAGTCCTTCTGCCATACTGCGGCTTATCCGAAGCCGGTTGACGTGACCACGCACCATACCCTGCCGGACTTCATCATGAACCGCGGCGGTGTTTCTCTGCGTCCGGGCGATGGCGTTATCCACTCCTGGCTGAACCGTATGCTGCTGCCGGATACCGTGGGTACCGGCGGTGACTCCCACACCCGTTTCCCAATCGGTATCTCCTTCCCGGCGGGCTCTGGTCTGGTGGCCTTCGCCGCTGCGACCGGCGTGATGCCGTTGGATATGCCGGAATCGGTGCTGGTGCGCTTCAAAGGGAAAATGCAGCCGGGTATCACCCTGCGCGACCTGGTTCACGCCATCCCGCTGTATGCCATCAAGCAGGGCCTGCTGACCGTTGAGAAGAAAGGTAAGAAAAACATCTTCTCTGGCCGTATCCTGGAGATCGAAGGTCTGCCGGATCTGAAAGTCGAGCAGGCATTTGAACTGACCGATGCGTCCGCTGAACGTTCTGCTGCTGGCTGTACTATCAAGCTGAACAAAGAGCCGATCGTTGAGTATCTGAACTCCAACATCGTCCTGCTGAAGTGGATGATCGCCGAAGGCTACGGCGACCGCCGTACGCTGGAACGCCGTATCCAGGGCATGGAAAAATGGCTGGCGGATCCGCAGCTGCTGGAAGCCGACGCTGACGCGGAATACGCGGCAGTGATCGATATCGATCTGGCGGATATCAAAGAGCCAATCCTGTGCGCGCCGAACGATCCGGACGATGCCCGTCTGCTGTCTGACGTGCAGGGCGAGAAGATCGACGAAGTGTTCATCGGTTCCTGCATGACCAACATCGGCCACTTCCGTGCTGCCGGTAAGCTGCTGGACAGCCACAAAGGCCAGCTGCCGACTCGCCTGTGGGTGGCGCCGCCAACCCGTATGGACGCCGCGCAGCTGACCGAAGAAGGCTACTATAGTGTGTTTGGTAAGAGCGGAGCGCGTATCGAAATCCCTGGCTGTTCCCTGTGTATGGGTAACCAGGCGCGCGTGGCCGACGGTGCAACGGTGGTTTCCACCTCTACCCGTAACTTCCCGAACCGTTTAGGTACCGGCGCTAACGTCTATCTGGCCTCTGCCGAGCTGGCAGCGGTGGCTTCTCTGCTCGGCAAACTGCCAACGCCGGAAGAGTACCAGACCTTCGTGGCGCAGGTGGATAAGACAGCGGAAGATACCTACCGTTATCTGAACTTCAACCAGCTGGATCAGTACACTGAAAAAGCTGACGGCGTGATCTTCCAGACCGCGGTGTAAAACCATTCGGTCAGCCCGGCTGACCGTTTGGCGACAAACTCCTCAATGCCCGGTGAACATTGCATCACCGGGCATTTTTATTTCCAAACCTCCTGCCCGTTACGCTTTTTTTCTTTCTGTCTGCTGCGATAATTACTGCATGGGTACAGTGCAGCGGTGACGCATTGCCCTTGCAGAGGAAAAGACTATGGACTACGAATTTCTGCGCGATATTACCGGAGTGGTAAAGGTGCGAATGTCGATGGATCACGAGGCGATTGGCCACTGGTTCAACGAAGAGGTGAAAGACAATCTTGCCCTGCTTGATGAAGTAGAGCAGGCTGCACGCACCGTGAAGGGCAGTGAACGTTCCTGGCAGCGGGCTGGCCATGAATATACGCTGTGGCTGGATGGCGAAGAGGTGATGATCCGCGCCAATCAGCTGGAATTTTCTGGCGATGAAATCGAGGAGGGGATGAGCTACTACGACGAAGAAAGCCTCTCTCTCTGCGGCGTGGAGGATTTCCTGCAGGTCGTTGCCGCTTATCGTGAATTTATGCAGCAGCGTTAATTATGCCGGGTGGCGCAAGACCGTAGCCCTGCTAAGCGTAGCGTGAGCAGGGGAAATCCCCGGGTAGCGGCTGGTGCCTTACCTGGGCGACCAGGCGGCGCAGTACCACAGGCCCGGCAAGCACAAGCGCCACCGGGCATTTCCAATATTACACGGCAGGAATATTGCGGCCGTAGTAAATCTCGCGCATCTCTTTCCACAGCAGGTCGGTAATGACCTTGCGCTCTTCGGCGGTCAACTCTTCCGGTCGGGTATGGAACATGTAGTGCTTAAGGTCAAATTCCTTGAGCAACATTTTGGTATGGAAGATATTTTCCTGATAAACGTTCACATCGACCATGTCATACAACGACTTAATGTCATCGGACATAAAGTTCTGAATCGAATTGATTTCATGATCGATAAAATGCTTCATCCCATTGATATCGCGGGTAAAGCCGCGCACGCGGTAGTCAATGGTCACAATGTCCGATTCCAGCTGGTGGATCAGATAGTTCAGCGCTTTGAGCGGTGAAATGACCCCGCAGGTAGAGACTTCGATATCGGCGCGGAAGGTGCACAGGCCGCCTTCCGGATGGCTCTCCGGGTAGGTATGCACGCAGATATGGCTCTTATCGAGATGGGCGACCACGGTTTCCGGTAGCGGACCTGGATGTTCGGTTTGGTCGATAAGCTTGGGATCGACAGGCTCTTCGCTGACCAGAATGGTCACGCTGGCACCCTGGGGTTCATAATCCTGGCGGGCGATATTCAGGATATTGGCGCCAATAATAGAACAGGTTTCTGTCAGGATCTCCGTCAGGCGATTGGCATTATAGAGTTCGTCGATATAGGCGATGTAGCCGTCGCGCTCTTCCGCCGTTTTGGCGTAACAGATATCGTAGATACAAAAACTCAGGCTTTTGGTCAGGTTGTTAAAGCCGTGCAGCTTCAATTTTTTCAATTTAGTTCACCCCCTTACTTCGCGTCACGGTGCGGACAGAGCATCATGCAGATATTGTGGTAAGGCGAAGGCCGCCGTATGAATTGCCGGATTGTAGTAACGGCAGGTCAGGTTGGCTTTGTGAAAGCGCGCCTGAATGATTTCGCTGGAGAGATGGCGCAACGCCTCGTTGTCGCTCGCCCAGGCAAAGGTCATGATCCCGCCGTAATAGGTTGGGATGGCTGCCTGGTAGAAGCTGACGTCGCGAAAATAATGGCTCAGCTTGCGATGGCTTCCGACCGCTTCGTCCTGCTGCAGGAAACAAACGCCGTTTTGCGCAACGAATACGCCCCCCGGGTTCAGGCAGCGTTTGCAGCCTTCATAAAAAGCCGAGGTGAACAGGCTTTCGCCCGGACCAATAGGGTCGGTACAGTCCGAAATGATCACGTCAAACGTTTGCGTCGTCTGGTTAACAAAATTGACGCCATCATCAATCACCAGCGTGAAGCGCGGATCGTCGTAGGCCCCGGCGCTATGGTTGGGCAGGTACTGACGGCAGAATGAGACCACCCCGGCATCGATTTCCACCATGGTGATGGTTTCGATGCTACGGTGACGAGAGACTTCGCGCAGCATCGCGCCGTCGCCGCCGCCGATGATCAGGACATGCTTCGCGTTGCCGTGGGCCAGCAGCGGCACGTGGGTCATCATTTCGTGATAGATAAACTCATCACGTTCGGTGGTTTGTACGACGCCATCCAGCGCCATCACCCGGCCAAAGGCGCGGTTGTCGAAGATGATCAAATCCTGATGATCGGTTTTTTCGTGGTACAGCACGTTATCAACGCTAAAGTACTGACCAAAATGGTCATGCAGCGTTTCATGCCACAGTGGATTATCGGCCACGGTGAGGCTCCTCTTCGTTAACATCTGTTACACCCGTAAAACGAGTGCAACATCATAGACAACTATAGATGAGGATGCACGGCGGTTATTGCAGCAATGCGGCAGGAATAACCGCCACCGCCCGGGGAGGGCGGTGAGGTGGACGAGATTATTTCGCCGGTGCGGGTTGGGTATCTACTATCCGCACGGAATAAACCATGGTGGCGCCAGGCGGGATTTTCGGTGGCAATCCTTTACTGCCATAGGCTTTTTCGGGCGGGACGACCAGCGTCAAGGATCCATGGTTCTGCAGACGTTGCAGCGGTCCGCGAAACACCGGGGGATAGGCATCCAGCTTCTGGGTGAGCGCCTGATCTTTCGCTTCCATATCGTTGATCACTGTCCCGTCCGTCAGCATCTCTTTGATTACTACGGTGACCAGATCGTTACCGCTTATTTTTCCTTTGCCTGGATAATCGATACGACTGTAGACGCCATCTTTGAAGACCACATCTTTTTTGCGCGCAAACGTCTGCTGATATTTCTTACCGGCACTGATGTTTTTCTGCTCGATTTTATTCAGGTTCTGGAAAACCTGCTGTGAGACGTCAAACAGCGCCTTGTTACGCTCTTGTTCTCCGAGACGAAGCTGGCCGCTAAAGGCATCTTCGATACCCCGTAACACCAGCCCGGCGTCGACGGTAATCCCCTGAGTGCGACGGGTGGTGAGGACGTTAAGGGCTTCTGTTCCCATCGAGGCGCCGATCGCGTAAGCCTGCTGTTCTCCGGATGCGCTGAGTTTGATGTTGGCGCTCTCGCCGCTACGCGTTTTGGACTGTACAGAAAGCTGTGTTCTCAGCAGTTGGATTTCATCTTCTTTCATCCGTAGCTGGGCGTTGTCTTTGTCCGCCTGCAGGCGGTAGGCCGCAACAACCACCGCCATCTCCGGTGGCTCATTTTTTGGCGCTGCGGCTGGATCAGGGCGGGTCGTTGGCGCTTTTTCCGCGGCGGCCAGTCGGGTGGTCAAGGACTGCTTGTCGGCGTTCAGCGCCTTGACCTGGTCGAGGGCGGCCTGCTGCGTTTTCTCCGCGGCGTCGAGCCGGATAGTCAGCGACTGCTTATCGGTGGTCAGCGCTTTGACCTGTTCGAGAGCGGACAGCTTCTCTTTTTCCGCCGCGGCCAGTCGGGTGGCCAGCGGCTGTTTGTCGGCGTTAAGGGCTTTGGCCTGGTCGAGAGCGGTCTGTTTCTCTTTTTCCGCAGCCATCAGCCGGGCGGTGAGTGACTGCTTGTCTGTGTCGAGGGCTTTGAGCTGGCCGAGCGCGGTCTGCTGTGCTTTTTCCGCGGCGGCCAGCCGGGTGGTCAGCGTTTGTTTATCCGTATTCAGCGTGGTGAGGCTGGCGCTGAGCCGTTTATTTTCCGCTTCGACGCTCTGAAGCTGCGACGTTAATTGTTGGATCTGCTTAAGTGCGGCAGCCTGGCTCTGTTGCAGAGTATTATTCTGGGCAACCGCTTCCTTTTTAATTAACGTCTCATTTTCCGCCGTGGCGGCGGTTAAGGCGAGCTGTAATTGTTTTATTTTATTATTTAACGCCGCTTGCTCATTCGCAATGGACGTTTCCGTGGCTGGCGTGGCGGTAAGCTGTTTTTTTAATTGTTGAATAGTTTTATCTTTTTGCGCGATCGTTGCCTGCTGGCTGGCGATTCTTTTTTGCAACTGTGCGTTATTGGCCGTCGTTTTTTTATTGTCCGCGTTCTGGCGAGCGCCTGACGCTTGCTTTGCTGTGGCCGCCGCGCTTTTCTCTTCTTGCGCCTGAGCTTGCTGAGTTTGCTGCTGGGCGTAATCGAGAAAAGCCGGCGTAGCACCGGCGTAGAATGAGGTTGAAAGCGCCAGCGCCGCGACGAGCATCAGCAGTGGTGCTTTAGGGGTCAGCGTGGCGGGTTTGTTCATGGCAGTTTGTTTTCACCACGCTGTACCAGGGTATCGATCAGCGTTTTCTGGATATCGGAACACAGTTTGATGGATTTAAACTGATACATGGAGTCAATGCCCAGTCGGGTGGGATCGGCCACTTTCTCGCGCACGTTGTTGTATTGTGATGCCGAACGCACCAGGGCATTGAACTCATTGCTGAGTTTAGTTGCCTGCTGTGGGTTCACCTCTTTAAGTGAATCCAGCGCCTTTCGGCAGGACTCAATACGCTCCTGTTCGCTGGCCGCTCGCTCCTGCTCAGCCTGCTGCTGTGATGTGAGCGGCGTGGTGATCGGTTTTACCTGCTGGCGAGATGAGGTATTGCTACAGCCCACTAATAAAAGTGCGGCGAGCGGGATAATACGGAGAGTCGGAGAGATATTCACAATTTCAGTCCATGAAGTAGGTATATTTTCACCGGATTCTAGAAGGGTGCTTTTTATTTTGCAATATATGAGTAATGATATTTTATTAGTTTTTTAGTCATTCATCATTATTAGGGGTTTAATTTATTTGGCGAATTGATGGGTTTGCAATTAAATAAGGTTTGTTTATATACAATAATAAATATAAATATTGAGAGGTGACAAATGAAACGGTAACAGCGCGGAGCGTGACTGTCCGCGCAGGAGATTATTTGACGTAAGCCAACAGGCTGAGCGAATCGCGGGCCAGCGCTTTGCATTTTTTCGCCGTCGGGATGTTAATACCGCTGAGATCGCGGTAGCTGTCCTCGCCAAGCGCTTTCATGTTGTAGCTGTCGTAGTTGCTCAGGTCCCACTGGTTCTGTTGGGCAAAGAACACCAGCGCGCGTCGGATCTGTGTATTGGGCAGGTTCTGGTAGCCACAGTCGTTTTTCAGAAACACAAAAACCGCGGTTAAATCAGCCATATCTTCTGCTTCTGATTCGCTGAGCGCGTAGCTGTTGGCGGAGAGAGCAAGCAGGCTGCCGAGTACCATTGTTCTGAAAAGCGTCTTCATTTTTTCTACCATTAGATCACCGACGCTTCAAATTAGCATACTTCTTTACACAGCGCCGATCTTTATTCTTACTCTTCTGCTTGACCTTCCCGTTACGGTAGGGTTTAAGCTCAAATATTCGCCCGCAGAATAAAAAGGATGTGAATATGCAACGTCGAGACTTCCTCAAACTGACCGCCGCGGTCAGCGTGGCCAGTGCATTACCGCTATGGAGCCGTGCGGTTTTTGCGGCCAGTCGCCCGGCTCTGCCGATACCGACGCTGTTGACGGCCGATGCGCGCAACCGTATCGCCCTGACGATCCAGGCGGGCAAAACGCAGTTTGGCGCTCTGCACGCCACCACCTGGGGCTATAACGGTTCGCTGCTGGGTCCTGCGCTACAGTTGACGCAGGGGAAGGCCATCACGGTGGACATTACCAACCAGCTGGCGGAAGAGACCACGCTGCACTGGCATGGTCTGGAGGTCCCGGGCGAGGTCGACGGGGGGCCGCAGGGCGTTATCGCCCCGGGCGCCACCCGTACGGTGAGCTTCACGCCGACGCAGCGGGCGGCCACCTGCTGGTTTCATCCGCATCAACACGGGACCACCGGCCGGCAGGTGGCGATGGGGCTGGCCGGCCTGGTGCTGATCGAGGATGAAGAGAGCGGACGCCTGCTGCTGCCTAAGCAATGGGGAATCGATGATGTGCCGGTGATTGTCCAGGACAAGAAGTTCACCGCCGCCGGCGAGATCGACTACCAGCTGGATGTGATGAGCGCCGCCGTCGGCTGGTTTGGCGATACGCTGCTGACCAATGGCGCTCTCTATCCCGAACATGCCGCCCCGCGCGGCTGGCTCCGTCTGCGCTTGCTAAACGGCTGTAATGCCCGTTCCCTCAATTTTGCCACCAGCGATAAGCGTCCGCTGTACGTGGTGGCCAGTGACGGCGGTCTGTTGGCCGAGCCGGTCAAGGTCGATGAATTGCCGGTATTGATGGGGGAACGCTTTGAGGTGCTGGTGGACACCAGCGACGGTAAACCTTTCGATCTGGTGACCCTGCCGGTGAGCCAGATGGGCATGGCTATTGCGCCTTTTGATAAACCGCAGCCGGTGCTGCGCGTTCAGCCACTGGTCATTCCCGCCTCCGGCAAACTGCTGGATACGCTGGCCGCGCTGCCAGCGCTACCGTCCCTGACGGGGCTGACGCAGCGTCAGCTCCAGCTGTCGATGGATCCGATGCTCGACAGGATGGGCATGCAGGCGCTGATGGAAAAGTATGGCGACCAGGCGATGGCGGGAATGGACCACGGCATGATGGGGCATGGCGGCATGGGCGACATGAGCAATATGCACCACGGTGACATGAGCAATATGAACCACGGGGCTGGTCGGGATCATGACATGTCGTCAGGCAAGGGGTTTGATTTCCATAACGCCAACCGCATCAACGGCAAAGCCTTCGACATGAATGTGCCGATGTTTGCCGCAGCCAGAGGCCAGTACGAGCGCTGGGTGATATCGGGTAAGGGCGACATGATGCTGCATCCGTTCCATATCCACGGCACCCAGTTCCGCATCCTCAGCGAGAACGGCAAACCGCCAGCCGCCCACCGCAGCGGCTGGAAAGATACCGTCCGTGTGGAAGGTGACGTCAGTGAAGTGTTAGTGAAGTTTGATCATCCAGCGCCGAAGGAGTTTGCCTATATGGCCCACTGCCACCTGCTGGAGCATGAAGACACCGGGATGATGTTGGGATTCACGGTTTAGGGCTCGGCGGCCTGCTGCCATCTTCCATGGGGAGAAGGGATAAACACAAAAAAACGGCAACTTTCGTTGCCGTTTTGCGTTTTATTTGGCGTCATCCGGGAGCGCATAGGCGACGATGTAATCGCCCATTTTGGTACCGAACGAGCCGTGACCGCCGGCAGAGATGACAACATACTGTTTGCCATTCACTTCGTAGGTCATTGGGGTGGCCTGACCGCCGGCTGGCAGACGGGCTTCCCACAGCTTCTCGCCGTTGCTCATATTGTACGCGCGCAGGTAGTTATCTGCGGTCGCACCGATGAACAGGACGTTACCGGCCGTGGAGATCGGACCGCCAAGCATCGGCATCCCCATGGTGAACGGCAGCTTAACCGGCATCGGGAACGGCAGGCTATCCTGCGGAGTACCGATACGTTTTTTCCATACCACTTCGTTGGTTTTCAGATCCAGCGCGGAGATATAGCCCCAGGCCGGCTGTTTGCACGGCAGACCGAACGGCGACAGGAACGGATTCAGAGTGACGCCGTACGGGACGCCGTACTGTGGCTGCACGCCGGACTCGGTGCCAGAGCCTTTCGCATCTTTCGGCGGCTCCATCGGGTTGCCCGGGCCGCGTGGGATCAGTTTAGAGACGAACGGCAGCGCCATCGGGTTGGCAATAGCCACCTGACGGTTCGGATCGACGGAGATACCGCCCCATTCAAACATCCCCAGGTTACCCGGGAAGACGAGAGTGCCCTGCTCAGATGGCGGGGTGAAGATACCTTCATAGCGCATCTGGTGGAAGATCACGCGGCACACCAGCTGATCGAACATGGTGGCGCCCCACATGTCCGCCCCGGTCAGATCTTTCTTCGGACGGAAGCTCAGATCGGAGAACGGCTGAGTTTTGGCGACGTAATCCCCTTTGGCAGCGCCCTGCGGAACCGGTTTTTCCGGGGCCGGGACCACCAGCTCGCCATTACGGCGATCCAGTACGAAGATGTTGCCGGTTTTCGCCGGGGCATAGACGACTGGTACGGTTTTACCATTAACCTCAATGTCCGCCAGCGTCGGCTGGGAGGGCATATCCATATCCCACAGATCGTGGTGGACGGTCTGGTAGCTCCAGGCCAGCTTACCAGTGGTGGCGTTCAGCGCCACAATCGAGCTGGCGTAACGCTCTTGCTCCGGCGTGCGGTTGCCGCCCCAGATATCCGGGGTGGTCACGCCCATCGGCAGATAGACCAGATCCAGCTTAGCGTCGTAGGCGGCAGGCGCCCAGGAGTTCGGTGAGTTGAGTGTGAAGTGATGCTCATCGCTCGGGATGGCGTTCGGATCTTTCGCGCCCGGATCGAAGGCCCACAGCAGTTTACCGGTATTCACATCAAAGCCGCGGATCACGCCAGACGGCTCGCGGGTAGAGAAGTTATCGGTGACCGCGCCAGCAATCACGATGGTCTTATCGGTGATAATCGGCGGAGAAGTGGGTTCATACATACCCGGCGTGGTGACCGGCATGTTGGTCTGCAGGTTGAGAATACCTTTATTGGCAAAGGTTTCGCACAGCTTACCGTTGTCGGCATTTACCGCGAACAGGCGGCCATCGTTCACCGGCAGGATAATGCGGCGCGGACAGTCGGCGACGACGTCAGCAGGGGCGTTATCCGCTTTGGCTTCGTGATAAGAGACGCCGCGGCAGGTGACGTGCTGGAACGACGGATCGGCGTTCAGCTGCGGGTCAAAATGCCACTTCTCTTTACCGGTGGCCGCGTCCAGCGCGAACAGACGCTGGTGGGCGGTACACAGGAAGAGCGTGTCGCCGACTTTAATCGGCGTCACTTCGTTAGTGATTTCACCCGGGTCGTTCGGTTGCTTCAGGTCGCCGGTGCGGAATACCCAGGCTTCCTTCAGGTTCTTCACGTTGTCGGCGTTAATCTGCTTCAGTGGGGAGAAGCGCTGGCCTTCCTGGTTACGACCATACGCCGGCCAGTCACCGTCGGCGACGGTGGAGATCGGCGCGGCCGGGGTGGCGTCGGCGCTCAGGGTACCGTTGACTTCCTGCGGGTCGTTAAAGCCGGCCCAGGTCAGCATGCCGCCGCTGATCAGCAGGGCGACGACCAGCGCGCCTACGGCGCCAGTGGAAGGGGAGGGCAGACGGCGCCAGACAAAGGGCAGGATCAGCCAGATACCAAAGAAGACGAGGATGTCGCTACGCGGCGTTAGCGCCCAGAAGTCGAAGCCGACTTCCCAGACGCCCCAGATCATGGTCGCCAGCAGCAGCGCGGCGTACAGCCACAGCGCAGCGCGTTTGCCGCGCAGCAGCATCACGGTCACGCCCAGCATCACCAGACCGGCGATGGGGTAGTACCAGGAGCCGCCAAGCACGACCAGCCATGCTCCGCCGATTAAAAGATAGAGGCCGCAGAACGCTGCAAATAGCGCAGTCAGCGTCACCAGGAGCCTTGATTGTTGAGACTTTGTTTCAGCCATAGAAAGTTACTCGTATGTTTGTTAATTTTTTAACTGCAATTAATTATAGGTTTTAACAAGTGTGATCGGAATCACAAATATGGCTTTATTAATCCCTGCACCGAAGATTTCTTTTTGCTGGTATACTGGATGGCTTGCCGGTCATCGTCGGGGCGAAAGCAGCGGCTTTGATGATTTATATTTAGAATCAAATGGTTAGTCTTATGAAACATACTGTAGAAGTGATGATCCCGGAAACCGAGATCAAAGCGCGCATCGCGGAACTGGGTCGTCAAATCAACGAACATTACCAGGACAGCGGCAGCGAAATGGTGCTGGTGGGGCTGCTGCGCGGCTCATTTATGTTCATGGCCGACCTGTGCCGTGAAGTGCAGGTGCCGCATGAAGTCGATTTTATGACCGCCTCCAGTTACGGCAGCGGCATGTCCACTACCCGTGATGTGAAAATCCTCAAAGATCTGGATGAAGACATCCGCGGTAAAGACGTACTGATCGTGGAAGACATCATCGACTCCGGCAATACCCTGTCTAAAGTGCGTGAGATCCTCAGCCTGCGCGAGCCGAAATCGCTGGCCATTTGTACGCTGCTGGATAAACCAAGCCGTCGTGAAGTCAACGTCCCGGTTGAGTTCGTCGGTTTCGCCATTCCGGACGAGTTCGTGGTGGGCTACGGTATCGACTACGCCCAGCGCTACCGTCATCTGCCGTATATTGGCAAAGTCACCCTGCTGGACGAGTAAGAGATATCCCACTCTGGACAGCGCGCGCCGCGCTCTCCAGGGTGGCTAAGCCTGAAGGCTATTTGTGGTTGATATGCTTGATCTTGAGGTTGGAGATCCCGTGGCGATAGCGCTGTTCGAGGGTTTCCCGGCTCACAGCGGTGACATCCAGATCGCGCAGCAGCCCGTCGTGAATGCCGTATGCCCAGCCGTGGATGGTGACCTTCTGTCCGCGCTTCCACGCCGATTGCATAATCGTCGAATGTCCCAGGTTGTATACCTGCTCCATCACGTTCAGTTCGCAAAGGGTATCCAGACGGCGCTCCTCCGGCATTTCACCCAGCAGTGAGCTGTGCTTAAACCAGATATCGCGGATATGCAGCAGCCAGTTGTCGATGAGCCCCAGCTCCGGGTTTTCCACCGCCGCCTGCACGCCGCCGCAGCCGTAGTGGCCGCAAATAATAATGTGCTCGACTTCGAGGACATCGACGGCATACTGCACCACCGACAGGCAGTTCAGGTCGGTGTGGATCACCAGATTGGCGACGTTACGATGGACAAACAGTTCGCCTGGTTCCAGGCCGGTAAGTCGCTCAGCGGGAACGCGGCTGTCAGAGCAGCCAATCCACAGAAAGCGCGGTTTCTGCGCCTGCGACAGTTTCTCAAAAAAGCCGGGGTCCTCTTCCACCAGCATTTTTGACCATAGTGCATTATTGCTGATGAGTGTATCTATATCATTCATGGACGTTATCGGCCTGTAACCAAGTAAGTGCGTTGCGCTAATATAGGGTAAGCTCACCTTTTTTAAAACCATCTTAACCCGTGATACGTCAGGCTACCGATGCGTTGGCGGCGCCAGCGCCAGTAGAACGCAAACGTGAGTCAGGCGGGTTAATGACGTGTCACGACACGAGAAGAGATATTTAATGACCATTGCTCTGGAATTAAAACAGCTCAAAAAAACCTACCCCGGCGGGGTTCAGGCGCTGCGGGGAATCGACCTGCAGGTCGAGGCGGGGGATTTCTATGCCCTGCTGGGGCCGAACGGGGCCGGAAAATCCACGACTATCGGCATCATCAGTTCGCTGGTGAATAAAACCTCCGGTCAGGTCAATGTCTTTGGCTACGATCTGGAAAAAGATGTCGTCAACGCCAAGCGTCAGCTTGGCCTGGTGCCGCAGGAGTTTAACTTCAACCCGTTCGAGACCGTGCAACAGATTGTCGTTAACCAGGCGGGCTACTATGGCGTGGAACGCAAAGAAGCCGTCGCCCGCAGCGAAAAATACCTAAAACAGCTCGATCTGTGGGAAAAACGCAACGAACGCGCGCGGATGCTCTCCGGCGGGATGAAGCGTCGCCTGATGATCGCCCGCGCGTTAATGCATGAGCCGAAGCTGCTGATCCTCGACGAACCGACCGCTGGCGTCGATATTGAACTGCGTCGCTCAATGTGGGGCTTTCTCAAGGATCTGAACGATCGCGGGACCACCATTATCCTGACCACCCACTATCTCGAAGAGGCCGAAATGCTGTGCCGCAACATCGGCATCATCCAGCACGGCGCGCTGGTGGAAAACACCTCGATGAAAGCGCTGCTGTCGAAGCTGAAGTCTGAGACCTTTATTCTTGACCTCGCGCCAAAAAGCCCGGTACCGAAGCTCGAAGGCTACCAGTACCAGCTGGTCGATACCTCGACGCTGGAAGTCGAGGTTCTGCGCGAGCAGGGGATTAACAGCGTCTTTGCCCAACTGAGCGCCCAGGGGGTGCAGGTACTGAGTATGCGTAACAAAGCTAACCGTCTGGAAGAGCTGTTTGTCACGCTGGTGCATGAGCGAAAAGGAGAGTCAGCATGATGCAGCTTTATTGGGTCGCGCTGAAAAGCATCTGGACCAAAGAGATCCACCGTTTTATGCGCATCTGGATCCAGACGCTGGTGCCGCCGGTGATCACCATGACCCTGTACTTCGTGATTTTTGGCAACCTGATCGGGTCGCGCATCGGCGAGATGCATGGCTTTACCTATATGCAGTTTATCGTGCCGGGCCTGATCATGATGGCGGTGATCACCAACGCTTACGCCAATGTCGCCTCGTCGTTCTTCAGCGCCAAGTTTCAGCGCAATATTGAAGAGCTGCTGGTGGCGCCGGTGCCAACGCATGTCATTATCGCCGGCTACGTTGGCGGTGGCGTGGCGCGCGGGCTGTGCGTGGGTATCCTGGTGACGGCGGTGTCGTTGTTCTTTGTGCCGTTCCAGGTTCACTCCTGGCTGTTTGTCGCCCTGACGCTGCTCCTCACCGCGGTGCTGTTCTCGCTGGCGGGCCTGTTGAACGCGGTGTTTGCCAAGACCTTTGACGACATCAGCCTGATCCCGACCTTTGTGCTGACGCCGCTGACCTACCTCGGCGGGGTGTTCTACTCGCTGACCCTGCTGCCGCCGTTCTGGCAGGGGCTGTCGCATCTGAATCCCATCGTCTACATGATCAGCGGTTTCCGCTTCGGCTTCCTGGGTATCAACGATGTGCCGCTGGTGACGACCTTTGCGGTGCTGGTGGTCTTCATCGTCGCCTTCTATCTGCTTTGCTGGTCGTTAATCCAGCGCGGCCGCGGCCTGCGCAGCTGATGCTCATCACGGTTAGCGCTTCCTGACGCCAATACGCGAAGCGCTAACCGCTTATCTTTGACCGCCATCACCGATACGCCATCCTCCCCTTGCTACATTGTTTGCTGGCTAAGGAGGGAAGCATGCTTGGTTGGGTTATTACCTGTCACGATGAGCTGGCGCAGGAGATGCTGGATCGTCTTGAACAAAAGTTTGGTCCGCTGGCCCAGTGTCGGGCGGTCAATTACTGGCGCAATCTCAGCAGTAATATGTTGAGCCGGATGATGTGCGATGCGCTGCATGCCACCGACTCCGGGGATGGCGTCATTTTCCTGACCGACAGAACCGGCGCGGCACCTTATCGGGCCGCCGCGCTGATGAGCCACAAGCATACCCATTGCGAAGTGATCTCCGGCGTCAGCTATTCATTACTTGAGCGAATGTATCTGCTGCGGGGCACGTTAAGCAGCGAGGCGTTCCGTCAGACTATCGTCAGTGCGGGCGGGCCGATGGTGAGCAGCTTGTGGCATCAGCAGCAGAAGAATCCCCCGTTCCGCTTGCGCCATGATACCTTCGGAAATTAAGCAGCGTGACAGATGCTGCTTTTGTTACAATAACTGCCGTTGATGGTTTACCGGTTCGATGCGCATGCTTGCCCGATTTTTTACGTTTCTTTTTTTACTGACCTCGCTCAGCGCTTCCGCCAGCCTGCTTAGCCAGCAGGGCAAGCCTGTACGCTATATGCAGACTACCGAAGATGCGGTCATCTGGGCGCAGGTGGGGAACCGTGTGGTCAGCGTCGGCAATGTGCGTGCCGGGCAGATCCTCGCGGTCGTCCCGACGGCGGCTGACTATTATGAATTTCGCTTCGGCTTCGGCACCGGGTTTATTGATAAAGGCCACCTCGAGCCGGTACAGGGTAAACAGCGAGTGGAGGACCGACTGGGGGATCTCAATAAACCGTTGAGTAACCAGAATTTACTCACCTGGAAAGATACTCCGCTCTATGACGCTCCTTCAGTGAGCAGCGTGCCGTTTGGTACGCTGGCCACTAATCTGCGCTATCCGATCCTCAGCAAGCTGAAAGACCGGCTCAATCAGACCTGGTTTCAGATCCGCATTGGCGACCGGCTGGCGTGGGTCAGCAGTCTGGATGCGCAGGAAGATAACGGTATTCCCGTGCTGACCTATCACCACATTCTGCGCGACGAAGAGAACACCCGTTTCCGCCATACCTCGACCACCACCTCGGTACGCGCCTTCAACAACCAGATGACCTGGCTGCGCGATCAGGGCTATACCACGCTGACCTTGTATCAACTGGAAGGCTATGTGCGTAATAAAATCAACCTTCCGGCGCGGGCAGTGGTCATTACCTTCGATGACGGCCTGAAATCGGTAAACCGTTACGCCTATCCGGTGCTGAAACAGTATGGCTTCCATGCCACTGCATTTATTATCTCCTCGCGTATTAAGCGCCATCCGCAGAAATGGGATCCGAAATCGCTGCAGTTCATGAGTATTTCTGAGCTAAGGCAGATCCAGGATGTTTTTGATATTCAGTCGCATACCCACTTCCTGCATCGGATTGACGCCAGCCGCCGGCCGATTTTATTCAGCCGCAATTACCATAATATTCTGTTTGATTTCGCCCACTCGCGCCGGGCGCTCAGCCAGTTTAATCCGCATGTTCTCTACCTTTCCTATCCCTTCGGCGGCTATAACGCCACGGCGGTGCAGGCGGCGAATGACGCCGGATTTCATATGGCGGTGACGACGGTGCGGGGGAAGGTGAAGCCGGGGGACAATCCGTTTCTGCTGAAGCGGTTATATATCTTACGCACGGATTCGCTGGAGACGATGTCGCGGCTGATCAGTAACCAGCCGCAGGGGTAACACCGGCGCTGTGCCTGAGCGCAGCGCCGCGGTCATCAGGCGACCTGAACCGGAATGGCTTTCGCCTGGCGCTTCATTTCGTTGTCGCCTTCGAAGTAGGCGATGTTGGGCTGCCAGGTGCGCGCCTCTTCGTCCGACATGGTGACGAAGCTGGCGATGATCAGGATATCGCCGACGCTGGCGCAGTGCGCGGCGGCGCCGTTGACGGAGATGATTCTGGAACCACGTTCGGCGGCAATGGCGTAGGTGGAGAAACGGTTGCCGTTGGTGACGTTCCAGAGGTGAATGGTTTCATTCTCCAGAATACCGGCCGCATCCAGGAAATCCTGGTCAATGGCGCATGAACCTTCATAGTGCAGGTCAGCCTGCGTGACTTTTACGCGGTGGAGCTTGCCCTGCAGCATATTACGCATCATAACTTCTACCCTTCAACCTTAATGTAGCAGAGCGGACAGGTCGTCCGCCCTGAGAAAAGCCCGGGCAAGTATTGCCCGATTTTTACCCGCTGTCTACTGACCGAGCGTGACGATCTGGTTGTCGATCAGGCGGGCCTGCCCCAGCCAGGCGGCCATCAGGATCACCGCGCGCTGGCTGGCATCTGTCAGCTCAAGCAGGGTGTCGGCATCGCGGATCTGAATGTCGTCGGCGCGGAAGCCTTTTTCATTCAGCTCCTGTTCAGCGATAGCGATGATCTCGTCGAGTTGGCGATCGCCGGCGGCCAGTTTTTCCGCCACCGTGCTCAGCACCTTGTACAGGCCGGGAGCGATTTTGCGCTGGTCGGCGGTCAGGTAGCCATTGCGCGAACTCAGCGCCAGGCCATCTTTCGCGCGGACGATCGGTACGCCGATAATCTCGATATCGTAGCCCATGTCAGCGACCATCTTGCGGATCAGCGCCAGCTGCTGGAAGTCTTTCTCGCCGAAGCAGGCGACGTCCGGCTGAACCAGATTGAACAGCTTACTGACGATGGTCGACACGCCGCGGAAATGGCCCGGGCGGCTGGCGCCTTCCAGCATAGTGGACAGGCCAGGGACGTCGACGTAGGTCTGGCCTTCGGTGCCCTGCGGGTAGACTTCCGCCGGCGTCGGTGCGAAGACAAAGTCGACATGGCGCTTGTTCAGCTTTTCGCAATCATCCTGCAGGGTACGCGGGTAGCGTGCCAGGTCGTCGGCGCGGTCAAACTGCATCGGATTGACGAAAATACTGACCACCACCACGTCCGCGCTGGCTTTAGCCTCATCAACCAGCTTCATATGACCATCATGCAGGTTGCCCATCGTCGGAACCAGCGCGATACGCTTACCTTCCTGACGCAGACGGCGGATATGCTGACGCAGCAGCAGCACGGATTCAATAATCAGCACAACAAGACTCCTTAATGGAAACTGTGTTCTTCGCCCGGATAGACCCCGGATTCAACTTCGGCAATATACTGCCGTACCGCGGCGCGGATGTCGCCCGCTTCGGCAAGGAAATTCTTGGCGAATTTAGGGATGTGGCCGCCGGTGATCCCGAATGCGTCATGCATCACCAGGATCTGCCCGTCGGTGACGTTGCCCGCGCCGATGCCGATCACCGGAATGGTCAGGGCTTCGGTAATGCGTTTCGCCAGTTCTACCGGCACGCACTCCAGCACCAGCAGCTGCGCGCCAGCCGCTTCCAGCGCTAACGCGTCTTCAAACAGGGTCTGCGCCGCATCGCCGCGCCCCTGCACTTTATACCCGCCGAATACGTTTACCGACTGCGGCGTGAGGCCGAGGTGGCCGCAAACCGGCACCGCGCGTTCCGCCAGCATCTTCACGGTATCGGCCAGCCAGGCGCCGCCTTCGAGTTTGACCATATTGGCGCCAGCGCGCATCACGATGGCCGCATTTTCGAAGGTCTGTTCGGGAGTGGCGTAGGCCATGAACGGCAGGTCGGCAAGCAGCAGGCTGTTCGGCGCACCGCGGCGGACGGCGCGGGTGTGATAGGCGATATCTTCCACGGTGACCGGCAGGGTGGAGTCGTGACCCTGTACCGTCATTCCCAGGGAATCGCCCACCAGCAGCACATTAATGCCTTCATCGGCGAACAGCTTCGCGAAGCTATGGTCGTAGGCGGTAATGGTGGCAAAGCGCTTCTTTTCCTGTTTGCATTTCTGCAGCAGGGCAATGGTGGTCGGTTTCATAACATTTCCTGATGATGAAAGTCATATTAACCGGCATTCTAACAGCAGCATTCAGAGGGGCAATGATTTTGGGCAACCGATTACGACGATCGCCGCAAATGCTAAAAAAGGGAGAGGGGATTACCAGCTCGCGGGTTTTTCCGCGCCCAGATTATCCAGCACGGCGCGCAGCGCAGGGCCGTCAGGAAAATGGAGATCCGGGGCGATCTCGAACAGCGGCCAGAGCATAAAGCCGCGGTTTTTCATATCGTAGTGCGGAACGGTCAGGCGCGGGCTATTGATGACCTCATCGCCAAACAGCATGATGTCGAGGTCGAGCGTGCGCGGTCCCCAGCGTTCAGCTTTGCGCACCCGACCCTGCTGCAGCTCGATGCGCTGAGTGTGATCGAGCAGCGCATCGGGCGCCAGGGTGGTTTCCAGCGCGACGGCGGCGTTGAGATAGTCCGGCTGATCCTGCGGGCCTAGCGGCGGCGTGCGGTAGAACGAAGAGACGTTCACCACGCGGCTGTGCGGAATATCGCCCAGCGCGCGGATGGCCGCCTGCACCTGCTCCAGCGGAGAAGCAAGGTTACTGCCAAGCGCGATATAGACCAGGGTCATGCGTTACCCTGACGCGGCGCGCGTTTGCGCGGACGGCGGTGGCGACGGCGTGGCGCCGGATCGTCCCCGAGGTCGTTGAGCATGTCTTTTTGTTCCGGCGGCGCGGCAACCTGGAATTCGCCCCACCATTTGGTCAGACGCTGCAGTTCGCTGTTGTTTTCCGCCCCGGCACGCAGCTCCAGCAGATCGTAGGCGGCACGGAATTTCGGATGTTCCATCAGCTTCCAGGCGCGTTTGCCCTGACGACGGGACATGCGCAGCTGCAGCTGCCAGATATCACGAATAAGGGTAGTGATGCGTTTAGGGATCGCCAGCGTACGGCAGGCTTCGTCCAGGACATCGTTCATCGCCAGGGCGAAGGCGTCGTAGTACGCCAGACCGCTCTCCTGGGCGATTTTTTGCGCCGTCTCCAGCAGCGGATACCAGAACATCACCGCGAAGAGGAAGGCCGGATTGACGCGCATGTCGTTATGAATGCGGGTATCGGTGTTCTTCAGCACCTGGCTGATGATCCGCTCCATCGGGCTGTCGCCGCGCTCGGTAAAGTAGCGAGTGATGGTCGGGAACAGCGGTTGGAACAGGTTGTATTCCCGCAGCAGCATATAGGTCTGGTAGCCATACCCGGCCTGCAGCAACTTAAGCACTTCTTCGAACAGGCGTGCCGGCGGCACGTCGTGGAGCAGGGTGGCCAGGCGCGGCAGCGGTTCAGCCGTTTCCTGGCTGATGCTCATATCCAGCTTGGCGGCAAAGCGCACCGCGCGCAGCATGCGCACCGGATCTTCGCGATAGCGGGTTTCCGGATTGCCGATCAGGCGGATCACGCCGTCCTGCAGATCCTTCATGCCGCCGACGTAGTCGCGAACGGTAAAGTCAGCCACGCTGTAATAAAGGCTATTGATGGTGAAGTCGCGACGCTGGGCATCCTCTTCGATCGAGCCGAAGATGTTATCGCGCAGCAGCATGCCGTTCTGACCCTGCTGGGAGGTCACGCGATCGGTGGTGTGCCCTTCGTGATGGCCGCGGAAGGTGGCGACTTCAATGATTTCCGGCCCGAACATGACGTGTGCCAGGCGGAAACGTCGCCCGACCAGACGGCAGTTGCGGAACAGCTTGCGCACCTGATCCGGCGTGGCGTTGGTGGTGACGTCAAAATCTTTCGGCTTTTTGCCAAGCAGCAGGTCGCGGACACCGCCGCCGACCAGCCAGGATTCGTAGCCTGCCTTGTTGAGGCGGTACATGACCTTGAGGGCGTTTTCACTGATATCTTTGCGGGAAATAGCATGCTGCTCACGCGGGATCACCGTCATAGGCATGGGTTCGACGGCGGCTTCTGCCTCGCGCTCCTCACGGCTTAGCACCTTACGGCAAAAATTAGCGACTCGGGTAAAAATGGTGCACCTCGTAGTGTCAGACGGACTTCAGATCAACTGTACAGTATAAAAATAGCGGCTAATCATAGCTCAGCGGGAGCCATTTGAGAATGCTCGATTTTTGCGGGCTGCCAGTTGGCGACGGCCTGACTGAGTAAATCGTCAATGCTCAGGGCTTGCCAGTCCTGGGCGATGTCCTGATTAAGAAACCGGAGCGCCCGGACAATTTCGGGGCGCGGATCGCCTTCCGGCAGCGCCGGTGCGTGGTTTTGTTTAGAGAGTTTATTCCCGTCAGCATTGAGGGCCAGCGGCAGATGGAGGTAGTCCGGCGCCTGCCAGCCAAAATGCTGATACAGTGAAATCTGCCGGACCGTCGGCTCAATCAGGTCAGCGCCGCGGACGATCTCGGTGATCCCCTGAAAGTGGTCATCAACCACCACCGCCAGATTGTAGGCAAACAGGCCGTCGCGACGGTGGATAATAAAATCCTCGCGCGCCAGCGGCTCGTTGGCGACCAGCGTGCCGCGCAGGCGATCGGTGAACTGCAGCACCGGACGGGTCTGGCGCAGGCGCAGCGCGGCGTTTTCCGCCCCCAGCCCGAGGTCGCGGCAGTGACCATCGTAGATCCCGCCTACGGCATGGATCCGCGCGCGGGTGCAGGTGCAGTAATAGCTCAGCCCTTGTTCACCCAGCCAGGCCAGCGCCTCGCGGTAAGCTTCATGTCGTTGCGACTGCCAGAGCACGTCGCCGTCCCAGTGCAGACCGTAGTGGTCAAGCTGGCGCAGAATGGTGTCGGCGGCCCCGGGGACTTCGCGCGGCGGGTCGATATCTTCAATACGAACGCGCCAGATACCCTGGTTCGCGCGGGCTTGCAGGTAGCTGCCGAGCGCGGCAATCAAAGAGCCGAAGTGGAGTTCACCGGAGGGGGAGGGAGCAAAGCGCCCAATATAGCGTGAGTCAGTCATGTTACGGACAACAGAACCAGGCGGGAGAGACTCCCGCCAGAGAGTGAGGCAGCAGGGGATTAGCCCGCCATCTGTTTTTCGCGAATTTCCGCCAGGGTTTTGCAGTCAATGCACAGATCCGCAGTCGGACGCGCTTCCAGACGGCGAATGCCGATCTCCACGCCGCAGGATTCGCAGTAGCCGAAGTCTTCATCTTCAACTTTTTTCAGCGTTTTCTCGATCTTTTTGATCAGTTTACGTTCGCGGTCGCGGTTACGCAGTTCCAGGCTGAACTCTTCTTCCTGGGCGGCACGGTCTACCGGATCCGGGAAGTTGGCAGCTTCATCCTGCATGTGCGTTACGGTGCGATCCACTTCATCCCTGAGTTGATTACGCCATGCTTCAAGAATACGCTTGAAGTGCGCCAGCTGGGCTTCGTTCATATACTCTTCGCCCGGCTTCTCTTGGTACGGCTCCACCCCAGCGATGGCGAGAATACTCAGGGACGATGTTTTACGGTTTTGCCCTTCTTGCATGTTGCTTCTCCTTAACACGCACTATCGATCCCCATGTGGGGGAAAATCAGGCCGCTATAAATAGCAGATGCTTTTCCGGATAGCAATTATCTAAACGTTACACTTGACAACCCTGTGAAGAAAAGCGTATTCGCGCTTGCGACCCGAACACTATTTAGCCACTTATTTACCGGGGTTTAACACCACGGCAATCGGCTTATTCAGAGTCATCTTCGTCGTAGAAAGTTCCGCCTTCCAGGCGAGAATTTCCACCCCCTTGTCGCGGGCTTCTGTTAACAGCTGTGCGTATCTGGCATCAATATGATGCGCGGGGGAGAAACGGTCAATTGCCGAATGCAAAACGGCAAATAAAATCACCGCACGGTCGCCATTCGCCGCGACGGCCATCAGCTCCCGCAGGTGCTTCTGGCCGCGCGTGGTCACCGCATCGGGAAAATAACCGTATTCTTTCTCCGCCAACGTAACCGATTTCACTTCAATATAGCAGTTTTGTCGGTCATCTGCCTGCAACATAATATCGATACGGCTATTCTCTTCGCCATATTTCACTTCGCTTTTCAGTTGGTTATAGCCTGAAAGCTCAGGGATTATTCCGGCGGAAATCGCCTCTTTTGCCAGCGAATTCGCGCGCAGTGTATTGACGCAAATAACCGCACCCTGCTGCGTTTCAGTTAATTCCCAGGTATGGGCATATTTGCGCTTCGCATTGTCAGAAGTGGAATACCAGACGGTGTCGCCCGGGGCGGCGCAACCGGTCATTGCGCCGGTATTGGGGCAGTGAAGCGTCAGCTCACGGCCATCGGGGGTAACCACGTCAGCAAGAAATCGTTTGTAACGTTTAAGCAAAATAGCGGGTTGTAACGGCGGATCAAACTGCATCAACTTTCCTTATGAAACGGATAACGTTCCAGCGCCGTGTAGCGCGTGCGCCCGCGGCCAAAGCTGGACTCATAGAGCACGAACTCGTTCACCGGAAACGACCAGTGAAAGCCGGGGGCCGGGATCGGCACCGCCTGGCGGGCATCGCGCCAAAGGGTAATATGTGGATGAAACGGCTGCGGGCTTTGATAGCAGCCGCTGCGCGCCGCCTGAGCGCGCAGCATACTGGCGAGCTGCAGCAGGCCGCGCGGCGGCTGACGGGTTCCGAGCCAGACCACCCGCGAGCGCAGCCACTGTCCGGCATCGTCCAGCGTCAGGGTAAAGCCCGGCTGACGGAGACGGCCGGCGAGGGCGGCCAGCGCCCGCTGTTTTTCCGCGCTCACCTCGCCGAGAAACGCCAGCGTCAGATGGAGGTTATCCGCCGCGACGGGCCTGCCGGCATCCTCGGGGAAGTGGCTTGCCCGCCACTGGACAATCTGTTTCTGGACGGCAGGCGGCAGTTCAATCGCAAAAAACAGCCTTTTCGGCTCAGACATGATAGAGACTCGGTAATGAATTAGGGGGATGCTACAATGCGAGCCCCTGAATGTTAACCCCCGGAGCCTTTTGTGTCCTTATTGCCGGTTGCCGCCGTCCTCCCAGAACTGTTATCCGCCCTGCAGCACGCGCCGCAGGTTTTGCTTAACGCGCCGACCGGCGCCGGGAAATCGACCTGGCTGCCGCTGCAGATCCTCGCCGAGGGCAACATCGCGGGGCGCATTATCCTGCTGGAGCCGAGGCGCCTGGCGGCGCGTAATGTCGCGCAGCGGCTGGCTGAAGTACTTGGCGAAAAGCCGGGCGAGACCGTAGGTTACCGCATGCGCGCCGAAACCTGCGTTGGGCCGCAGACCCGCCTTGAGGTGGTTACGGAGGGGATCCTGACGCGCATGATCCAGCGTGATCCGGAGCTGGCGGGCGTGGGGCTGGTGATCCTCGATGAGTTTCACGAACGCAGCCTGCAGGCGGATCTGGCGCTGGCCTTGCTGCTCGACGTCCAGCAGGGATTGCGTGACGATCTCAAGCTGCTGATCATGTCGGCGACCCTCGACAACGATCGCCTGCAGCGTCTGCTTCCTGAGGCGCCAGTGGTGGTCTCGGAGGGGCGCGCTTATCCGGTGGAGCGCCGTTTCAACCCGCTTCCCACGCACCAGCGTTTTGATGAGGCCGTGGCGGTGGCGGTGGCGGAGCTGTTGCGTCATGAACAGGGGTCGATGCTGCTGTTTCTGCCCGGCGTCGGCGAGATCCAGCGCGTTCTCGACCAGCTGACGGAGCGAGTGGCGGAGGATGTCATCCTCTGCCCGCTGTATGGCGCGTTGCCTTTAAGTGAGCAGCGTATAGCGATCCTCCCCGCGCCGGTCGGGAAGCGCAAAGTGGTGCTGGCCACCAACATTGCCGAGACCAGTCTGACCATCGAGGGGATCCGCCTGGTGGTCGACAGTGCCCAGGAGCGGGTCGCCCGCTTTGACCCGCGCACCGGGCTGACCCGGCTGGTGACGCAGCGCATCAGCCAGGCATCGATGACGCAGCGCGCCGGACGCGCCGGTCGTCTCTCCCCGGGGATCTGCCTGCATTTGCTCGGCAAAGAACAGGCGGAACGGGCGGCGGCGCAGAGCGAACCGGAGATCCTGCACAGCGATCTGTCGGCGCTATTGCTGGAGCTGCTGCAGTGGGGCTGCCACGATCCGGCCGCGCTGGCCTGGCTGGATCAGCCGCCCGCGGTGAACCTGGCCGCCGCGCGCCGCCTGCTGGAGGCGCTCTCGGCGCTGGACGGCGAGCGGCTGTCGGCGTTTGGCCGCAAAATGGCGACCCTCGGCAACGAGCCCCGGCTGGCGGCGATGCTGGCCGCCGCGCAGACCGATGACGAGGCGGCGACGGCGGCCAGGCTGGCGGCGATCCTTGAGGAGCCTCCGCGCGGCGGGGTGGCGGATTTGGGCGCCGTCTTTTCCCGTCAGCAGGCCAACTGGCAGCAGCGGGCGCAGCAGCTGATG
Source organism: Klebsiella sp. H-Nf2 (assembly GCF_002806645.1). NCBI lineage: Bacteria > Pseudomonadati > Pseudomonadota > Gammaproteobacteria > Enterobacterales > Enterobacteriaceae > Klebsiella > Klebsiella sp. H-Nf2. The sequence goes on along the minus strand of NZ_PIBL01000009.1, from coordinate 75,937 downwards.
AAGCGTCTGGCCCGCCGCGGCGGCCAGCCCGATGCCGGAGGAATGGCGGGGTTGCTGGCGTCGGCCTTCGCCGATCGCATCGCCCGCCGCCGCGGTCAGGAGGGGCGCTACCAGCTGGCGAACGGCATGGGCGCGATGCTGGACGCCGACGACGCGCTCGGCCGCCATGAGTGGCTGATCGCTCCGCTGCTGCTGCAGGGCAGCGCCTCGCCGGATGCCCGCATGCTGTTGGCTCTGCCAGTAGATATCGGCGAGCTGATCGCCGCCCGTCCCGAGCTGGCGCAGCGTTCCGACACGGTGGAGTGGGATGAAGCGCAGGGGACGCTGAAAGCCTGGCGGCGGACGGTGATAGGCCAGTTGGTGATCAAGACCCAGCCGCTGGCGAAGCCCTCTGAGGCGGAGCTGCATCAGGCGATGCTCAACGGGATTCGTGAGAAAGGCCTCGGTGTGCTCAACTGGACGCCAGAGGCTGAGCAGCTGCGACTGCGGCTGCAGTGTGCGGCGCAGTGGTTGCCGGAAGAGGCGTGGCCCGCGGTGGATGACGCTTCGCTGTTGGCCTCGCTGGAGGCATGGCTGCTGCCGCAGATGAACGGCGTTCACTCGCTGCGGGCGCTGAAGGCACTGGATCTGCGTCAGGCGCTACAGGACTGGCTGCCGTGGCCGCTGCGCCAGAAGCTGGATCGCGAGCTGCCGACGCACTATACCGTGCCGACCGGCAGCCGTCTGGCGATCCGTTACCATGCGGAGAACCCGCCAGCGCTGGCGGTACGTATGCAGGAGATGTTCGGCGAGGCCACGACGCCGGTTATCGCCGAGGGGCGGGTGCCGCTGGTGCTGGAGCTGCTGTCGCCCGCCCAGCGTCCGCTGCAGATCACCCGCGATCTGAGCGCCTTCTGGCAGGGAAGCTACCGCGAGGTGCAAAAAGAGATGAAGGGACGCTACCCGAAACACGTCTGGCCGGACGATCCGGCCAACACCGCCCCGACCCGCCGCAGCAAAAAATATTCGTAGCCGTCTGGCCGGGCGGTATCCTGCCCGGCCAGACGGGCAGTAACCGCTAGACCATCTGCTGCCAGAGAAAAATGCCCCCTCCGGCCAGCGCCAGCCAGGGGCCGAAGGCCAGCGGCTGCTGCAGCGACTGCCGGGTCCACAGGCGCTGCAGCAGGGTCCACACCAGCCCGCAGGCCGAGGCGAGCAACAGCACCTGCGGCAGAACCTGCCAGCCGCACCAGGCGCCCAGCGCCGCCAGCAGCTTAAAATCGCCATAGCCCAGCGCCTCTTTCCCGGTCAGCAGGCGGAACAGCCAGTAGACCGACCACAGCGCCAGATAACCGGCCATCGCCCCGGCGACCGCGTCCGGCAGGGCAATGTACACCTCGTTAAGATTGAACAGCAGCCCGGCCCACAGCAGGGGCAGCGTCAGACGGTCGGGCAACAGCTGGGTCCGGGCGTCAATCCGCGCCAGCATCAGCAGGAACGAGAGCAGCAGCAGGCCGCCCGCCAGCGGCAGGCCCGGCGCGAGCAGCGCCCCGGCGAGGATAAACAGCAGGCCGGTGGCCAGCTCGGTCAGCGGATAGCTCCACGCGATGGGCGCCTGACAGCAGCGGGCGCGACGGCCCAGCCAGAGGAAACTGAGCAGCGGGATATTGTCCCGCCAGGCGATCGGCTGGCGGCACTGCGGGCAGGAGGAGCCCGGGGTGCTGAGGGTTATCCGCTCGTCGTCCGCGGTCTGGGTCAACATGCGCGGCAGACGATAGATCACCACGTTGTAAAAGCTGCCCAGCGCCAGGCCGAACAGCAGCAGGAAGCCATACCAGACAAGGGGAAAGTGCAGCGATAATGCCGTTAATGTCGTCATTTTTGCTCCTGGGGTAACCATTTTCCCTGAATCTGCCACGGTGTGCGACCCGGCTCGTTTTTAGAGGCGGGGCGCGTCACCAGCAGCGCCAACAGCGGCGGCATTCCCTGCCGGGGCTGTAGCGTACCGCGAAACAGATAGCGGCCATCGGGCGACAGGGTCCCCTGGCCGCTGAGGCTCAGCTGATGAGAATCCTGGCGGAGGGTCAGCGCCACGGCGCCGTCCGCCGTACAGCGGAAGGTGCCATTAACCTGGGCCAGCTCCAGGCTGCCGACCGGGGAGTGCAGTCGGGCCTGACGCCACTGCGCGCCTCCGGCGGTGATTTGTCGGCAGCGCCCCTCGCTGAAGTGCGCTTCGGCCAGGCTGAAAGTGACCTCTCCCGCGGCGCTGACGGGCATGGTCGACATCAGCCAGCGGCTGAGCAGGCTGGCGGGGGCGGTGAGCCGCCCCTCCTGCAGGCGCAGATCGCGCAGGCCCCACAGCCGGGCCTGACCCTCCACACCGCGGGGATCGCTGAGAGAGACCTGCCAGCCAGCCAGGGTCAGCGACCACGCCAGTCGTTCAAGCCGTTCGCCATGCCAGTAGACCGGCTGCGCCGCGCCGCGCCAGACGCTGCCGCTAAGGCTGCCCACCTGTACGCCGGGCGACAGCATCGGGACCAGCAGGCGCGCCGGGGCGGTAGCAGCCAGCCACAGTAGATAGAGCGCCAGCAGCAGCGCCACCGCGATCCCTTTAGCTTTCATCGTCGCGTTCCAGCAGCAGATGGTTGACCGTGACCCAGCCCGGCCGCGACGGCTGCCCGGTCACGGACAGGGAGACCGCGTTGACGCCGCGCATCGCCGGGGCGTCGAGCCACGCCATCAGCGCCTGGAAGGTGCAGGGCTGGAGGGTGACCTGCAGACGTTTTCCCTGCGGCTGCAGGCGGGCGACGGCCAGCCCGTGGCTCGCCGCCTCGCGCATCACCAGGGCGGTGAGCGCCTCTTTTGCCGCCGGCGTGGGCTGCTGGCTGAGCTGCTGCAGGCGCGGAGTCTGCTGCGTCATCCAGCGCAGGCTGGCCTGCTCTTTCATCAGGGTTTGTCGCCACTGCGCCTCACGGGCTCGCCAGGGCTGCCACAGTCCGTACCAGAGGGCGCATACCACCAGCAGCCCCACGAGTCCGAGCAGCAGGCGCTGCTCGGACGGCGTGCGCTGCCGCCACCAGATAAGCAGATTAGCCATTGTTTTCCTCCAGCGTCAGTTGTCCCTCAATGCCATCCGGTTTCGTGGTCATGTCGCCTGGCCGGACGCGAAACCGCGTCTGCGCCCGCTGGGTGAACTGCTCCAGCGCCCGGGAAGAGACCGCGGCGATATCCAGCTGCAGACGGTTGCCCGCGGCATCCCAGCTCAGCGCCTGCAGGCGGATCCCCGGCGTGTCGCTGAGGATGTTTTGCAGCGCGCTGAGGCGCTCGACGAGGGGGGCATGCTGCGCCTGACGGGCGAGGGTTTGCAGGTGTTGCTGCATCTGCAGTCGCGGATTAATCACCTTTTTCTCCGTCGGAAACCAGCGGTGATAGAAAGCCCGGCTGGCCTGCTGTGCCGCCTCGGCCTGACGCGCCAGATCGAGATGGTCCAGCACGCTGTTTGTCCCCACCAGTAACGCCAGAGCCAGCGCGGCATACTGCGCCGAACGCCAGGTCGCCTGTGCAGGCCGCCGCCGACGGACGGCGAATTCCCCCTGCAGCAGACTGAGCTTTTGCGCTGCCGGATGGCGTGCGGCAAGGGTCAGCAATGTCTGCGCAGGTTGCGCCCGCCAGACGCCCGGCGCTGCGGGCGGCGGTGAATAGCTGTCGATGACTGGTTCTTCCGCCTCGCTCTGCAGCAGCTCCGTCAGCCAGACGTTTTCCGCCGCCATGCCGCCCCACGGCTGGTGGCGGATCAGCCACTGCTCGTCCACCTGCACCGCGCTCCACGCGGGCGGATGCCAGGGCAGGGCCAGCACGTCGGGCGTCAACGCCAGGGGCCGAAGGGAGAGCGACTCGCAGCGGGCCAGCCAGTCGCGCATTTTCTGCCGCTGTACGGCGACGATCTCGCACTGCGCCTGCTGGCGGTGGATCAGGGCAAAATGGGTGGCTTCGACATCGTCGGCCAGCTGCTCTTCCAGCAGGAATGGGGCGACCTGCAGCGGTGGTTTACGCAAACCCACCGGTAGGGTGAGCGAGTGAAACGCGCAGTCGCTGGCCGGGATTAGCACCCAGGCGGGGTAGTGCGCCGCCAACGCCGGGAAAGGGCTGGCGTCGTCAGCCGGCCACCGGCCGCTGGCCTCGTGGTGCGGCTCGCCGGGAGCGAAGAGTTGCCAGTGCAGCGGTGCCTGCCCGGGGGCGAAGCGCACGATCAGCGTGGCCTGGGGAGAAGCGTTAAACTTATTCATCGACCACCATAGAAAGTCCATATCGCCGCTGGACGACGGTAAACGTGCGCCCCTCCTGTTGCAGGACGCTGTGCAGCTGAAAGCGAAGATTGCCGGTCACCACGGTAAAGGCGGCGATAAAGCGCGTGCTGTGCACCGTCAGCCAGGGGCGGGCAAGCGTGGTATCGGTTTTCTGCAGCGTCGGCTGCGCGAGAAACGCAGCGACGCTGCTCCACCCGGTTCGTGGGCGGTTGTGCAGCAGCTGTTGCGCCTCCTGCAGCGTCAGCTCGCCGGGAAAGAGGGCCACCAGCAGGGCGGCCTGGGAGGGCCGCAGGGTGTTGACATTGACCTGCAGCGCGTCATCCGGCTGGACGCAGACGAAGGGGAGCAGGCGCTGATAGAGCGCGGCGTCCATACCCGCCAGCAGGCGCAGCTCGCTGACATCCTGCATCGGCTGGTTGGCGGCGAGATAGCCCGGGGTTTGCGCCATATAGACCTCATCCTCTGCTCCGTTCAGCCGCGGCTGGCCGTCGCTGTCCGTCCAGTCGCCAAGGGCGGCGGCGATCTGGCTGGCGCGCAGCGGTGACTCGCCGAGCAGCGCCAGCAGCCGGACGAAGACGTCGGTCGGGTAGGGCGTTCCGCTGCTGGTTTCATCCGCGCGATGATTGATGGCATTGAGGTTAAAGCAGGCGTGCCCGTCGCGGATCGTCGCGAGGATTTCGCCATCGTCGAGGGTAAAGCGGCGCCCCTCCTGCGCCCAGCTTTGCGCCAGGTTCGTTTGACTGGGTGAGTCCAGCGCGTCGCGTTGCAGGAGCGCGGCGGCCATATTTTCCGCCGCCAGGGCATACCATCTGGCCTGCAGATTATCGAGGGTCACGGCGGTATGCTGATACATGACCGCGGTGCGTTCGGTCATGGCGCTGGCGAGGATCATCATCAGGGCGAGGATGAACAGCACCATCAGGAGCGCGACGCCGCGTTGCCGATTTTTCACTGGCTGCCTCCCGGGGTGAGTAAAAACAGGCGGGTTATCTCCCCGCTGTTCGCCAGCGTCAGGGTGATCTCCAGCCCCTGCGGCAGCGTCTGCGAGCGATCCCAGGTCTCCTGCCAGCGTCCGTCAGCGTAGAACCGCAGGCGAAACGCTGTCACCTCGCGCAATACCACCCGAACCGTCGGCTGGCTGCCGGTCAGCGGATCCTGCTGATCGAAGCTCAGTCGCTCAAGCTGCTGCTGACGCAGACGGTAGCTGACGTTCTGGATCTCCGAGCGCGGGAGGATCCCCAGCGGGTTCGGCCAGCCGCTGCGGCTGAAGGCCAGCCCCCAGTCGTCGCTCTGCAACTGGAAACGTCCGGCGAAGAAAAGCGTGTCGCTGTTTCTGGCGCGACGGGGAATGATGTGCGTGACATCGTCGGCGATCTGGCGAAAGGCGCGCTGGAGGGCAGCGATCTGCTGGCTCTTCTCGCGGGTCAGGCCATCGGCGCGGATGACGTTCTGCAGTACCATCACGGCGGCGGCGCTAAGGACGGCGAGGATAGCCAGCGCCAGCAACGTTTCAATCAGGGTGAAACCGCGCATCCTGGTTATCATGGCGGCGTCACCCAGGTGCGCAGGGTTGCCAGCGGCGCGGGATCGCTTTTTTGCCGCCGGACCTCCACGTCCAGCGCCCGCAGCTGCGGCAGCGCGGTTTCCACCCCCTGCCAGCGGACAAACCAGCGCGTTCCGGCGGCTTCCACAGTGGTTTCGGACCAGCTGAGGGCGGGCCAGCGTTTCTCCAGCCGCAGCTGCACCAGCTGATTATCCGCCAGCCAGCTGGCGAGGATTTTCTCTTCCATACGCCCAAGCTGGCGCGTCTGCTGCAGGGTGGACTGCATCACCGCCAGGCCGGCGAGCGCGAAAATCACCAGCGCGACCATCACTTCGATAAGCGTCATTCCGTCCTGGCGTTTCATGGCTGCTCCCGCGCCGCCAGCGGCTGGCTGTCACCCTGGGCGTCGATGTTGATGCCCGTCGCGGCGTCAATTCGCAACTGAAACGGCGTGACTTCGCCGCCGGGAAAAATAAGTACGTCGGGCTGCTCGCCCGGCGTCCACGCCTGGCCGTCGGGAAAGCGCAGCGTCAGCCTGGTCCGGGGGAGGGTTTCCGCCGTGGTGACGCGTCCGGCCTGCAGTGGCAGCCACTGCGCGTTGCCCCAGCGGTCATCAGCCGCCGCCGGAGCGTCTTCGTCGGCAGGCTGCAGGCGCATAAACTGCCAGCGGTCGGGGTGGATGACGATGCCGAAGAGCTGACCGGTTTGTTGCCCGCGCTCACGGACAAAATCCAGCTGCGCCTGAAAGCGCGCCAGGATCTGTGTGGCCTCCTGGGTGCGGGCGGAGGGAAACGCCAGCAGCACCATGCTGGCGCTGACGCCTATCAGCAGCAGGACCAGCATCATCTCAAGGAGCGTGAAACCGCGCTGAGACACTATTTCTTCCCGAGGGTCCAGTTGCCGATGTCGTCATTGGTATCGGGCATCCCGTCCGGACCGACGCTGAAGATGTCGATGGCGCCATGCTGACCCGGGCTTAACAGCTGATACTCATTTCCCCACGGGTCCTGCGGCAGACGGCGGATATAGCCGCCTTCCGGGTAGTTGCGGGCGTGCGGCTCGGCGGCCGGGGCGGTCACCAGCGCCTGCAGTCCCTGCTCGGTGTTGGGGTAGCGGCTGTTGTCCAGTTTATACATATCCAGCGCCCCCTCGAGCGCCACCAGATCGCTGACGACTTTCTGGCGGTCCGCTTTCTCCTTGTTGCCCATCAGGTTAGGCACCACCAGGCTGGCGAGAATGCCGAGAATGACGATCACCACCATAATTTCCAGTAACGTGAAACCGCGTTGCCGTTGCATAGTTTTCTCCATTAATACAGTTACATACTCATAAGGGTGTTCAGTTGCAGGATCGGCTGCAGGATAGCCAGCACGATAAACAGCACCATGCCGGCCATGGTGACCACCAGCAGGGGTTCAAACAGACTGAGGGCCATCTGGATCTGCGCGCTCAGCTCCCGGTCCTGGTTCTCCGCCGCGCGCTCCAGCATCGCGGTCAACTCGCCGCTCTGCTCGCCGCTGGCGATCATGTAGCGCATCATCGGCGGGAACAGGGCGGTGGATTCCAGCGCCCGATGCAGACTGATGCCTTCGCGTACCGATTCGCTGGCCGCCGCCAGCTGGCTGCGCGCCCAGGCGTTGCTGAGGACGCCGGCGCTGATGCGCATCGACAGCAGCAGCGGCACCGCGCTGGCATTGAGAATGCTTAAGGTGCGGGCGTAGCGTGCGCTGTTCACGCTGCGGGCCACGCGGCCGATGACCGGCAGGCGCAGCAGCATCCGGTCCCAGGCGAGCCGCCGGCGGGGCTGGCGCAGCAGATAACGCAGCGTCAGCAGCGCCAGTAGCGACAGCAGCACCAGCCAGGGCCCCGCGCTGCGCACGATATCGCTCAGGCTCATCAGCAGCCGGGTGGAGAACGGCAGGGCCTGTTTCAGATGAACAAACTGCTCAACGACTTTTGGGACCACAGTGGAGAGCAGAATGGCGATCACGCTGATGGCGACCAGCGTTAGCACGATGGGATAGATCATTGCCTGCAGCAGGCGGGCGCGAAGCTGCTGGCGCTGCTCGGTATAGTCCGCCAGCCGGTTCAGCACGCCGTCGAGATGGCCGGAGGTTTCGCCAGCCGCCACCATGGCGCAGAACAGCCCGTCGAAGCAGGCGGGATAGCCGCGCATCGCCTCTGCCAGCGAATGGCCTTCGAGTACTTTGCTGCGCACCCCGGCCATTAACGTTCTCAGCGGCGCCTTTTCGCACTGCTGGGCGACGGCATCGAGCGCCTTTTCCAGCGGGATCCCGGCGGCGACCAGCGTGGCCAGCTGGCGGGTGAGCAGGGCTAAATCACCGGCGCTGGTACGCCGGGTGAGGGAACCGCTGCGCCACAGCCGGCGCGCCGGGTCGGCGGCGGTCACTTCCAGCGCCAGCCAGCCGTTGTCCCGCAGCAACTGGCGGGCGTGGCGGGCGGAGTCGGCCTGCTGAACGCCGCGGCGGGTTTTACCCTGCGGGTCCAGCGCCTGATAGCGAAACAGGGCCATCTCAGAGGCTTTCCGTCGTTTGCTGTTCGGTGACCCGCATCACCTCCTCCCAGCTGGTGATCCCCGCCAGCGCTTTGTCGCGTCCGGCATGACGCAGGGTATTGTAGGCAGGCCCCAGCTGCTGGATCAGGGTGATCTCATTCTCGCCGCGGTGGATGGCGGCGCGGACGCGGTCGTCAATCAGCAGCAGTTCATGAATACCGGTGCGTCCGCGATAGCCGGTGAAATTACACTCCGGACAGCCTTTGGGCTGCCACAGCCGCGCGCCGACCGGGACCGCCATCTGCCGGGCGGTGTCGGCATCCGCCTGCCTGGGTTGACGGCAGTGCGGGCACAGTTGGCGCACCAGCCGCTGCGACATCACCGCCAGCAGCGACGTGGAGAGTAAAAAGGGCTCTACGCCCATATCCTGCAGACGGGAAATGGCGCCCAGCGCGCTGTTGGTGTGCAGGGTCGACAGCACCAGGTGTCCGGTCAGCGAGGCCTGGACGGCGATCTGGGCGGTTTCGCCATCGCGGATTTCCCCCACCAGTACCACATCCGGATCCTGGCGCAGTATGGCGCGCAGGCCGCGGGCGAAAGTCATATCGACTTTGGCGTTGACCTGAGTCTGGCCGATGCCCTCCAGCTCATACTCCACCGGATCTTCAATGGTCATGATATTGCGTTCGTGGGCGTCGAGGCGGCTGAGGGCGGCATACAGGGTGGTGCTTTTCCCCGACCCGGTCGGCCCGGTGACCAGAATAATGCCGTGTGGCCGGGCGATCAGCGCGTCGACCCGATCGAGCAGGGCCGGGGGCATGCCCAGCGTCAGCAGATCCAGGTTGACGCTGTTTTTGTCCAGCAGACGCAGGACGACGCGTTCGCCGTGGCTGGAGGGCAGGGTGGAGACGCGGACGTCGATCGCCCGCCCGCCGATGCGCAGCGCCATCCGCCCATCCTGAGGGATCCGTTTTTCAGCGATATCCAGGCTAGCCATCACCTTGATGCGCGAAATTAACAGCGCGGCCAGCCGCCGCTGCGGGCGCAGGATTTCGCGCAGCACGCCGTCGACGCGAAAGCGGATCTGCAGATGGCGCTCATAGGTTTCGATATGGATATCCGAGGCTTTCTCTTTGATGGCCTCGGTGAGCATGGCGTTGATCAGGCGGATGATCGGCGCGTCGTCCTCGCTGTCGAGCAGATCGTCGGTGTCCGGCAGCTCTTCGGCGAGGGTATAGAGGTCGAGCTCATTGCCGATATCGGCCATCATGCGGTGCGCTTCCGCCGAGTCGCGCTGATAGCTGAGCACCAGCACTTTCTCGAACGCGTCCGGCGCCAGACGGCTGACGCTCATCGGCCCGTCTGCCAGGCGACGCGCTTCCAGCAGCGCCCGGGCGGCGGTATCAGCGCGGCACAGCGCTTCGCAGCGTTCGCCGTCGCTGAGCAGCACAAGATGATGCGCGCGGGCCCAGGCAAAGGGCAGCAGCGGACGGCGTTCGGCGACTGGCGTCATGGGCGGCCTCCGAGGTTAAAGGCGTCAATGGCGGCGCTGACCTGGCGGAAGGCCTGGGTCTCCTGCTTTGGATAGATGTGCAGCAGGTCATTGCTGAGCGTCGCTTCGCTGCTGTCTTTGCCCCGCTGTTTGGTTTGCGCATTGTCGAATGCGGTGTACTGGCCGGAAGAGGCCTGACGGTACTCATCACGATCGCGAATGATGGTCGGGCGGATAAACAGCATCAGGTTGCGTTTCGACACTTTCTTGCTCTCGGAGCGGAACAGGGCGCCGATCACCGGGATGTCGCCGAGCAGCGGCACTTTGTCGGCGGTATCGGTGACGCTTTTATCCAGCAGCCCGCCAACCACCACCGTTTCACCGCTGCCGACCAGCACGGCGTTATTCACCGTCCGGGTATTGAAGGTCGCGCCGAGATCGCTACTGGTGCTGGAGGCCGAGTCGGCGACGCTCGATACCTCCTGCTCAATCTCCAGCAGCACGGCATCGCCTTCGTTAATCTGCGGTTTCACCTTCAGCTTAATGCCGACGGTTTTGCGCTCGACGGTATTAAAGATGTTGTCGCCGGAGGTGGTTTGCGAGCCGGTTAATACCGGAACTTCCTGGCCGACGTTAAAGGTGGCTTGCATGTTGTCGAGGGTCACGATGCTGGGGGTGGCCAGAATATCGTTCTTGGTACTGCTGGAGAGGGCGGTGAGCAGCATCGCCCAGTTCCCCTGATAGAAGCCAGCGGCGATACCGTTAAACGAGCCCAGAGCGCTGGCCAGCGAGCTGCTGACGGTACCGTCTTTGTTGTACTGATTGGCGCCAGCGATAACCGTGGAGATCGGCAGCCCGCTGTTGGTGAACTGGGTCATGCCGGCGTTTTTATTGGCCCACTGGATACCGAGGTTGAGGCCGTCGGCATCCTGCACTTCGGCGATAATCGCCTCCACCAGCACCTGCGGGCGGCGGATATCGAGCTGGGCGATCACCCGCTCGAGATCGTTCATCACGTCCGGCGCCGCGGTGACGATCAGGGCGTTGGTCTGGCCGTGGGCTTTAATAATGATATTTTTGTCGATCGCGGCCACCGGCTTGGCGCTTTGCTTATCGCTCTGTAGCGAGCTGCTGATCCCGGTGAGGACCTCCACCAGATCGGCGGCTTTGGCGTACTTCAGGTAGATGACTTTTGTGTTGCCCTGCACCGCCTGCTGGCGGTCGAGCTGTTTGATCATGGCGATAATGCGCTGGCGCGAGTTTGGCTCGCCGCTGACCAGTACCGCGTTGGTGCGCTCATCGGCCACCACGTTCGCCACCATCGAGCCCGGCAGCGCCGACTTGCTGCTGTCTTTATTGAGCTCGGTAACCAGCTTGACCACCTCCGCGGCGGAGGCCCAGGAGAGGGGAACGGTCACCACGCTGCGATCCCCGGCGTTGTCGACGCGCTCGACAATGGTCAGCAGGCGTTTGATGACCGCTGCGCGGCCGGTCATCAGCAGCACGTTGGAGGGCTCATAATGGACCACGCTGCCGGCGCCGGCGTTATCGTTCAGCTGACGAAGCAGCGGGGCGAGATCGCGGGCGGCGACGTTGGTCAGGGGCACCACCCGGGTGACCACTTCATCGCCTTCGCCCGGTGCAGCCTCGCTGGCGACCGGGACGGCCGAGGTTTTCGCATCTTTAGCCCGCACCACCTTCAGTACGCCGTTATTCATATTGATCACGGCGAAGCCATACACATCCAGCACGCTAAGGAAGAATTGATAATATTGCTCTTCATTGAGCATATCGTAACTGCGTACGGTAATGGTGCCGCGTACGCTGGGATCGATAATCACCGTTTTATTCAGGTTTTTGCTGACGGTATTGATAAACTCCTGGATATCGGTGCCTTTAAAGCTGGCGGAAAATTCTTCTGCGATGGCCGGGCGAAATAGCAGCGGCGTTAATATCAGCAGCGCAGTCAGCATTTTCCGCAGTCGTTTTATGGTTGGCAATTATTCATCCCCCAGCGCGAAAGCGATATCGTGTCGTTGACCTTCTCGCTCAACGGTCAGCGTTATTTCGGTCTGTTCATTCAGGTGTTGCAGCGCCTGCTGTGCTTGCGCCTGATCGCGTAAATCAATGCCATTTAGGGCAATGGCTAAATCATTTTCCTGCAGGCCGGACTGACGAAATAGCGTGGCGTCTTTGCCTGGGTTAAGGCGATAGCCCTGCAGTTTGTCGCCACTGAGCACCGGCGAAATAGATAAATAAGTGAGGATATTTTGCGGCTGTTCGCGGAGTCGCTTCACAAGAGGCGGAGTGGCCGCTGTAGCGGGCGATGACGACGGCGCGCGGGTATCGTTAAATAACAAAATGGCCTCTTTGCGTCCCTGATAGTTAACGATGATCCGGTCGGGAAGAATAGCGACGATCCGCGCATCGTACCCCGGGACAGTATCGCCGGAACTAAGGCTAACCTGCTGATTTCCTTTTTCTATAATGGCGATGGATCGCGCCGGGTTACTGCTGGCGAGTAGACCCGTAAGGCGTAGTTTCAGGCTGGAAACCGGCACCTGATTGAGGTGGGTTGCATCCGTTGGCGCAGGGCTGTTTTTTGCCGCCAGACCAAACAGGGTAAATACGGGCCGTTCGGTTTTTAATTCCGACTCCTCCATTGGAGAAGCGGTTAATGACAGGGCGGAAATATCCTCAGGACTGACAGGGAATACCACGCGCCAGGTTAATTTCGCCAGCTGGGGGATAGCGGTTATTAATATGATGAGCGTCACAATTTGTGGTAATAATTTAATTATCCCTTTATTTATATTTGTTAACCCCATCACAGAAACTGGCATTTTAATTCCTTTGCTAATTTATTTTTCTGCACGTTGGCGTAATACCCTACCGAAACAGGTAGGTGATTATTGGCTTTTGAATTATTTATTGCCGGAGAGTGGCGATAAGCGTGGCGAATCATAATCAGTTTGCGGTTTCGGGTCGTCATTCCCTTTATTGATTTACTCCCCCGGCTTCCTACGCCCCCCTCTCATTTGTGGGGGATGATTGCGCCCCGGAAAGCAAAAATATCTAATTAGCGCGCTGTAAAGATATTCATCCTTTCTTACCTTTTATAATTTAATAAGCATATTAGGGACTATCGAATGCTCAGATATACCTGTCATGCCCTATTTCTTGGATCGTTAGTATTATTGAGTGGCTGTGATAACAGCTCTTCCTCTTCACCCTCTGGCTCACCGGGTTCACCAGGCAATCCTGGCAACCCAGGTACTCCCGGCACGCCCGACCCGCAGGATGTGGTCGTCCGCTTACCGGACGTTGCCGTCCCTGGCGAAGCGGTGCAGGCTTCCGCCAACCAGGCTGTCATTCACCTTGTCGATATCGCCGGCATCACCAGCAGCACGCCGGCCGACTATGCGACTAAAAACCTCTATCTGTGGAATAACGAAACCTGTGATGCGCTGAGCGCGCCGGTGGCGGACTGGAATGATGTCAGCACCACGCCGGCCGGTAGCGACAAATATGGCCCTTACTGGGTGATCCCGCTGACTAAAGGGAGCGGATGTATCAACGTTATCGTGCGCGATGGCACCAATAAGCTGATCGACAGCGACCTGCGCGTCTCTTTTGGCGATTTCACCGATCGCACGGTATCGGTCATCGCCGGCAACAGCGCGGTCTATGACTCCCGCGCCGACGCTTTCCGCGCCGCCTTTGGCGTGGCGCTGGCCGATGCGCACTGGGTCGATAAAACCACCCTGCTGTGGTCGGGCGGAGAGAATAAACCGATTGTTCGTCTCTACTACAGCCACAGCAGTAAGGTGGCCGCCGACAGCAAGGGCGAATTTACCGATAAATATGTCAAGCTGACCCCCACCACCGTCAGCCAGCAGGTGAGCATGCGCTTCCCGCATCTCGCCAGCTATCCTGCCTTTAAGCTGCCGGATGATGTCAACGTCGATGAATTGCTGCAGGGCGAGGCGGTGGCGATATCTGCGGAAAGCGATGGGATCCTGAGCTCCGCCACCCAGGTGCAGACCGCTGGCGTGCTGGACGATACCTATGCCGCCGCCGCCGAGGCGCTGAGCTACGGCGCCCAGCTAACCGATAGCGGCGTGACCTTCCGCGTCTGGGCACCCACGGCGCAGCAGGTTGAACTGGTGGTCTACAGCGCCGACAAGAAGGTGGTGGCCAGCCATCCGATGACTCGCGACAGCGCCTCCGGCGCCTGGTCCTGGCAGGGCGGGAGCGACCTGAAGGGCGCGTTCTACCGCTACGCGATGACCGTCTACCACCCGCAGTCGCGTAAAGTCGAGCAGTACGAAGTGACCGATCCCTACGCCCATAGTTTGTCGACCAACTCGGAGTACAGCCAGGTGGTCGATCTCAACGACAGCGCGCTGAAGCCGGAAGGCTGGGACGGGCTGACGATGCCGCACGCGCAGAAAACCAAAGCCGACCTGGCGAAAATGACGATCCACGAATCGCATATTCGCGACCTGTCCGCCTGGGATCAAACCGTTCCCGCTGAACTGCGCGGTAAATATCTGGCGCTCACCGCCCAGGAGAGCAATATGGTCCAGCATCTGAAAAAGCTGTCGGCCTCGGGTGTGACCCATATTGAGCTGCTGCCGGTCTTCGATCTGGCCACGGTCAATGAGTTCAGCGACAAAGTCGCCGATATTCAGCAGCCGTTCAGTCGCCTGTGCGAGATCAACAGCGCGGTGAAGAGCAGCGAGTTCGCGGGCTATTGCGACAGCGGTTCGACGGTCGAAGAGGTGTTGACTCAGCTGAAGCAAAACGACAGCAAGGATAACCCGCAGGTGCAGGCGTTGAACACGCTGGTGGCGCAGACCGACTCCTATAACTGGGGCTACGATCCGTTCCACTACACGGTGCCGGAAGGATCCTACGCCACCGATCCGGAAGGCACGGCGCGCATTAAAGAGTTCCGCACCATGATTCAGGCGATCAAGCAGGATCTGGGAATGAACGTCATCATGGACGTGGTGTATAACCACACCAACGCCGCCGGCCCGACCGACCGCACCTCGGTGCTGGATAAGCTCGTCCCCTGGTACTATCAGCGCCTGAATGAAACCACCGGCAGCGTGGAATCGGCTACCTGTTGCTCCGACTCGGCGCCAGAGCACCGGATGTTCGCCAAGCTTATCGCCGATTCACTGGCGGTATGGACCACCGATTATAAGATCGATGGCTTCCGCTTCGACCTGATGGGCTACCATCCGAAAGCGCAGATCCTCTCGGCCTGGGAGCGTATTAAAGCGCTGAACCCGGACATTTACTTCTTTGGTGAAGGCTGGGATTCCAACCAGAGCGATCGCTTTGAAATTGCCTCGCAAATCAATCTGAAAGGCACCGGGATCGGCACGTTCTCCGATCGTCTGCGTGACGCCGTGCGCGGCGGCGGGCCGTTCGATTCCGGCGATGCATTGCGCCAGAATCAGGGGGTGGGCAGCGGCGCCGGCGTTCTGCCGAATGAGCTGACCAGCATGACCGACGATCAGGCGCGCCACCTCGCCGATCTGACCCGTCTGGGCATGGCCGGTAACCTTGCGGACTTCGTGCTGATCGACAAAGACGGCGCGGTGAAGAAAGGCAGCGAGATTGACTATAACGGCGCGCCTGGCGGCTATGCGGCTGACCCGACGGAAGTCGTGAACTATGTGTCAAAACACGACAACCAAACGCTGTGGGACATGATCAGCTACAAAGCTGCTCAGGAGGCGGATCTCGATACCCGCGTCCGGATGCAGGCGGTGTCGCTGGCGACGGTGATGCTCGGCCAGGGGATCGCCTTTGACCAGCAGGGCTCGGAGCTGCTGCGCTCTAAATCTTTTACCCGCGATTCGTATGATTCCGGTGACTGGTTTAACCGCGTGGATTACTCCCTGCAGGACAACAACTACAACGTGGGTATGCCGCGCAGCAGCGATGATGGCAGCAACTATGACATTATCGCCCGGGTGAAAGACGCGGTGGCTACTCCGGGTGAAACGGAGCTCAAGCAGATGACCGCGTTTTATCAGGAGCTGACCGCGCTGCGTAAATCGTCTCCGCTGTTTACCCTCGGTGACGGCGCGACGGTGATGAAGCGCGTGGACTTCCGCAACACCGGCGCCGATCAGCAGACGGGTCTGCTGGTGATGACCATCGATGACGGGATGCAGGCTGGCGCCAGTCTGGACAGCCGTGTCGACGCCATCGTGGTGGCGATCAACGCCGCACCGGAAAGCCGGACGCTGCAGGACTTCGCCGGCACATCGCTGCAGCTGAGCGCCATCCAGCAGGCGGCAGGCGACCGTTCGCTGGCGAGCGGCGTGCAGGTTGCCGCTGACGGCTCGGTCACGCTGCCAGCCTGGTCGGTAGCGGTCCTCGAGCTGCCGCAGGGCGAATCGCAGGGCGCTGGCCTGCCGGTGAGCAGTAAATAAGGTGACGTGGGGTGCCCGTAAGGGCGCCTTCTCTGCACCGTGGGGGAACAGGAGACGGTTGTGATTGTTCGTGATGATAGTGAAAGAGGGATCCCGCCGCTGGTGGCGCATCAGCCGCCGTCCGCGCAGGCAGACGCGCCGGTAAGCCGCGGCCGGATGGTGCAGGTCCCCGGCTGGATTATCCCGCTGTACGCCGGATTATTTATCGCGCTCGGCTGGTTTGGCGGCGAGCAGTGGCGCCATCCGTCACCGCCGCAAACGCTGCCTCTGCCGGTGGCTCATGCGGCGCTTTTGCCGTTAACCGCCGCCGGGGAGACCGCGCCAAAAAAACCGTCGCCGGCGGTAAAACCCAGCGCGCCTGCGGCGCCGGTAGTGGACAGCGATACGCTGCCGCCCCTGCGCTACAGCGCCCATGTCTACGCCTCGCTACCGGAAAAGCGCAGCATTGTGTTAAACGGCAAAGCGTGGTCGGAGGGCGATTCCCCGCTGCCCAATCTGGTGGTGGAGCAGATCCAGCAGGATGTGACGATTTTTAGCTTCAACGGCACAACATTTACCCTGGCGGCGCTGGATGACTGGCCCGGCGGGAAAATTGACGAGGAGCCGAAAGGGGAATAAGGGGCACGCGCAATAATATGCGCGTTGAGAATATTTTGCTTAGTCGCTGCGCAAACTGGTAATAAAGGGAGCGAGCTGGCGATTAAATTGACTACACTGTGTGGCTTCCGGAGTGCTGTCCTGCAAAAGTTGTTGATAAAGCCGGTCGCTATTTTGGCTTAACGTCGCCACGTCAATATTTCCCCATCCGCGCGCTTTGCCGACATTCACCGCTGCCCGATATATCGTTTCATCGGCGGGCAGATCGCTACGATTACATTTATTCTTGAGATAGCGCGTCCCGGCCGCTACCGACGAGAGCTGCTCCAGCTGCGCCTGGCTGCTGATGGCCGGGCTGAGCGTTGAGGCGGGTTTCTGTTGGCAGCCAGAGAGCATGGCGACCACGCAAAGCGAAAATATAAACGGAATGCGCATAGTAGAGTAATCAAAATAATGAATCACTGGCCGCTAGTTTAACAAATATTCCCCTGGTGTCATCATAAAATATTATTCGGCATAAATGTTAACAGGCTCGCATTTTTATCAGCAGAAAATCAGTTAAACCCCTTTACTTCTCTCAATAATAAATGCTTTCGTCCGGGAAATATATTTTCAGTCGGAGATGAGGCCAGTGCGTTTGGCATCATGGCGAGCGTCATTTTTTATGTTATTAAAAAACATACTCTTTCCCATCTTGTTACGTGCGCAGGAGGTAAAATGCTGGTTAAGAATGTCGCATTTTAGTGCTATCCTGTATGCCCTGAACATTACGTGCTATGTTCTGACCATTTCTGCTGGTGATGCGTTTAACATAATGATTTTATGGTGAATTTTTATTGTTAATATCATGTAAAACGAAGCAAACCAACCTCATGAAAGGCTGGCGGCATGTCCTGCCTGCCAGCAGGTTGTCGTCCGAAGGATAAGCAGCCTGGACGTTAATTTGAGAGATTTCTTCTTCCTCTGTGCAGGGGAAGTATTGAGAATCAGGCCTTTGCGCTTGAACGTTGCGGAGAAAAAGCATGGCGGGAGATGACCGCGAGCCTATCGGACGTAAGGGGAGACCCTCGCGTCCGACAAAACAAAAAGTCACCCGTCGCCGGGTCCGGGAAGAGGACTACGACGACGAGTATGATGACGATGATTATGAGGATGAGAAACCGGTGCCGAGAAAAGGAAAAGGCAACGGCAGCAAACCTCGTCGTAAGCGCCGCTGGCTGTGGCTGCTGGTCAAGCTGGGGATTGTCTTTGCGGTGCTGATTGCCGCCTATGGCGTCTACCTCGATCAGAAAATCCGTAGCCGCATTGACGGTAAAGTTTGGGAGCTGCCGGCCGCGGTCTATGGCCGGATGGTGAACCTTGAGCCGGACATGCAGATCAGCAAAAACGAGATGGTGCGTCTGCTGAATGCCACCCAGTATCGTCAGGTCAGCGCGATGACGCGCCCGGGCGAATACACCGTGCAGGCCAACAGCATCGAGATGATCCGTCGTCCGTTCGATTTCCCGGACAGTAAAGAAGGGCAGGTGCGTGCGCGTCTGACCTTCGATGGCGATCATCTGGATACCATCGAGAATATGGATAATAACCGCCAGTTCGGTTTCTTCCGCCTCGATCCGCGGCTTATCACCATGCTGCAGTCGCCGAACGGTGAGCAGCGTCTTTTCGTGAAGCGCAGTGGCTTCCCGGATCTGCTGGTGGATACGCTGCTGGCGACCGAAGACCGCCACTTCTACGAGCACGATGGTATCAGCCTGTATTCCATCGGCCGCGCCGTGCTGGCGAACCTGACGGCAGGTCGTACGGTGCAGGGGGCGAGTACCCTGACCCAGCAGCTGGTGAAAAACCTGTTCCTCTCCAGCGAGCGCTCCTACTGGCGTAAAGCCAACGAAGCGTATATGGCGCTGATCGTCGACGCCCGCTACAGCAAGGATCGCATTCTTGAGCTGTATATGAACGAGGTGTACCTCGGCCAGAGCGGCGATAACGAAATTCGCGGCTTCCCGCTGGCGAGCCTGTACTACTTCGGCCGTCCGGTGGAAGAGCTGAGCCTCGATCAGCAGGCGCTGCTGGTGGGGATGGTGAAAGGGGCGTCGGTATATAACCCGTGGCGCAACCCGAAACTGGCCCTTGAGCGACGCAATCTGGTACTGCGTCTGCTGCAGCAGCAGCAGGTCATCGACCAGGAGCTGTACGACATGCTGAGCGCGCGTCCGCTGGGCGTACAGCCGCGCGGTGGGGTGATTTCACCGCAGCCGGCGTTTATGCAGATGGTTCGTCAGGAGCTGCAGGCGAAGCTGGGCGATAAAATGAAAGATCTCTCCGGCGTGAAGATCTTCACTACCTTCGACTCGGTAGCCCAGGATGCGGCGGAAAAAGCGGCCTCGGAAGGGATCCCGGTACTGAAGAAACAGCGCAAGCTGGCAGACCTGGAAACCGCCATGGTAGTGGTTGACCGCTTCACCGGCGAAGTGCGGGCAATGGTCGGCGGCGCGGAGCCGCAGTTCGCGGGGTACAACCGCGCGATGCAGGCCCGCCGGTCAATTGGTTCTCTGGCCAAGCCGGCGACCTATCTGACCGCGCTGAGCCAGCCGAATCAGTATCGCCTGAACACCTGGATCGCCGATGCGCCGGTGACCATTCGCCTGTCCAACGGCCAGACGTGGTCCCCGCAGAACGACGATCGTCGCTTCAGCGGTCAGGTGATGCTGGTGGATGCCCTGACCCGCTCGATGAACGTCCCGACGGTTAACCTTGGGATGGCGCTGGGCTTGCCGGCGGTGGTCGATACCTGGACGAAGCTGGGCGCGCCGAAAGATCAGCTCAACGCCGTACCGGCGATGCTGCTTGGCGCGCTGAACCTGACGCCGATTGAAGTGGCGCAGGCCTTCCAGACCATCGCCAGCGGCGGTAACCGCGCGACGCTGTCGGCGCTGCGTTCGGTGATTGCGGAAGATGGCACGGTGCTGTATCAGAGTTACCCGCAGGCGGAACGCGCTGTGCCTGCCCAGGCGGCCTACATGACGCTGTGGACCATGCAGCAGGTGGTGCAGCGCGGGACGGGGCGTCAGCTGGGCGCGAAGTATCCGGGCCTGCATCTGGCGGGGAAAACCGGGACCACCAACAATAACGTCGATACCTGGTTCGCCGGCATCGACGGTAGCCAGGTGACCATTACCTGGGTGGGCCGCGACAACAACCAGCCGACCAAACTGTACGGCGCCAGCGGCGCGATGTCGATTTACCAGCGCTATCTGGCGAACCAGACGCCAACGCCGCTGGCGTTGACGGCGCCTGAAGACGTGGTCGACATGGGCGTGGACAGCAACGGCAACCTCGTCTGCAGCGGTGGCGTGCGTTCGCTGCCGGTCTGGACGACGCAGCCGGATGCGCTGTGCCGCCAGGGCGAGATGATGCAGCAGCAGCAGTTGCAGCAGCAGGAAGCGAACAACCCGTTTAATCAGTCCGGGCAACAGCAGCCGCAGCCGCAGCAACAACAGCAGCAACAGCCGCCGAAGCAGCAGGAAAAGAGCGACGGCGTCGCGGGCTGGATCAAGGATATGTTCGGCAGTAACTGATTGCGACCGCATGACCCGACCCCTTAGTACGAAAGTATTAAGGGGTTTTTTTATACCTGTAAAAAAGTTAACGCCTCTTTAACTCCATAATAACTATCTGGTTATTAATTCGGCCTTCGGTTTCTCCAGGCGGGCATATCGCTTGCCTTGCCTTCGGCGTTTCGCCTATTATATCGCCCGTCATAATAATAATTATCGTTTACGTTATCATTCACTTTCATCAGAGATATACCCATGGCGCGTCCAAAAACTGCTCAGCCAAATCACTCGCTGCGTAAAATCGCAGTTGTAGTAGCCACGGCGGTTAGCGGCATGTCTGTCTATGCACAGGCTGCGGAACAACCGAAACAAGAAGAGACTATCACCGTCGTTGCGGCACCGGCCGCCCAGGAAAGCGCCTGGGGACCGGCGCCGACCATCGCGGCAAAACGCTCTGCCACGGCGACGAAAACCGATACCCCGATTGAAAAAACGCCGCAGTCTGTCTCGGTGGTCACGCGCCAGGAGATGGAGATGCGTCAGCCGACCACGGTAAAAGAGGCGCTCTCCTATACGCCGAGCGTCTTCTCCACCCGCGGTAGCTCGACCACCTATGATGTGGTCACCATCCGCGGTTTCACTACCTCGACGACCGTCAATACCAACCAGTATCTGGACGGCATGAAGCTGCAGGGGAATAACTACTCTGAAGTCTCCATGGACCCGTATTTCCTCGAGCGCGTGGAAGTGATGCGCGGGCCAACCTCGGTGCTGTATGGCAACAGCAACCCGGGCGGTATCGTCAGCATGGTCAGCAAACGCCCGACCACTGAGCCGCTGAAAGAAGTGCAGTTCAAGATGGGCACCGACAACCTGTGGCAGACCGGGTTTGACTTCAGCGACGCCATTGATGATGCTGGCGTCTGGTCCTATCGCCTGACCGGCCTGGGCCGCAGCCAGGATACCCAGCAGCAGATGGCGAAGTCTACCCGCTATGCGGTGGCGCCGTCCTTTAGCTGGCGCCCGGACGATAAAACCGACTTCACCTTCCTGAGCAACTTCCAGAATGACCCGGATGCGGGCTACTACGGCTGGCTGCCGCGCGAAGGCACCGTGGTGCCGTATTACGACGCCAACGGGAAGGCGCACAAGCTGCCGACCGATTTCAATGAAGGCGAGGCGGATAATAAGATCTCGCGCCGCCAGAAGATGGTGGGTTATAGCTTCTCCCATCAGTTTGATGACACCTTTACCGTGCGGCAGAACCTGCGCTATGCCGAAGTCGATACCTTGTATCGCTCGGTGTACGGGAATGGCTATGTCGCCCCGGGCTACATGAATCGCGCCTATGTGCGTTCTGATGAGCACCTGAACACCTTTACCGTCGATACCCAGCTGCAGTCTGCTTTCGCCACCGGCGCGGTCAGCCATACGCTGCTGACCGGCGTGGATTACTCGCGGATGCGCAACGATGTGGATGCCGACTACGGGACGGCGGATCCTATCAGCATGAGCAACCCGCAATACGGCAACCCGAATATTCAGGTCACTTTCCCGTACGCGGTCCTCAACCGAATGGAGCAGACGGGCCTGTACGCGCAGGATCAGATGGAGTGGGATAAGTGGGTCATGACCCTGGGCGGCCGTTACGATTACGCCACCACCTCAACATTAACTCGCTCCAGTAACAGCCTGGCGGAGAATCACGACCAGCAGTTCACCTGGCGCGGCGGTATCAATTACCTGTTTGATAACGGCATCTCTCCGTACTTCAGCTACAGCGAATCCTTCGAGCCGGTATCGGGTTCCGGGCTTAACGGCCAGCCGTTCGATCCGTCGCGTGGCAAGCAGTATGAAGCTGGTGTGAAATATGTGCCGAAAGACATGCCGGTGGTGGTCACCGCCGCGGTCTATCAGCTAACCAAAGATAAGAACCTGACGGCGGATCCGGCTAACCAGGCGTTCAGCATCCAGACCGGCGAGATCCGCTCCCGCGGCCTTGAGCTGGAGGCGAAAGCGGCGGTGAACGCCAATATCAACGTCACCGCGGCCTACAGTTACACCGATGCGGAATACACTCACGATACGGTGTTCAACGGCAAGCGTCCGGCGGAAGTGCCGCGTAACATGGCGTCGCTGTGGGCGGATTACACCTTCCACGAAACCGCGCTCAGCGGTCTGACGGTCGGCGCCGGGGCACGCTATATCGGTTCAACGGTCAGTTACTACAAAAACGACACCAGCACCGGTAACAAAAATGATGCCTTCAATGTGGCCGGTTATGCGCTGATGGATGCGACGGTGAAATACGATCTGGCGCGCTTTGGCCTGCCGGGCTCTTCGGTCGGCGTCAACGTCAACAACCTGTTTGACCGCGAATATGTCTCCAGCTGCTATAGCGAATACGCCTGCTACTGGGGTGCGGGACGTCAGGTTGTCGCGACCGCAACCTTCCGCTTCTAACTACTCACGGGCGCGGTTCGCCGCGCCCAACATCAGGTTGTTGCTATGCAGGAACAGACTCCGCACTCTGAGACCACCTTTGCGTTAAATGGCGTGACCTTTCGCGTACCAGGTCGCACGCTGCTTCACCCCCTTTCGTTAACCTTCCCGGCAGGAAAAGTGACTGGCCTGATAGGCCATAATGGTTCCGGCAAATCCACCTTACTGAAAATGCTCGGCCGCCATCAGCCGCCTTCCGCAGGCGATGTGCTGCTGGACGGCCAGCCGCTGGAGAGCTGGAGCAGCAAGGCGTTTGCCCGCAAAGTGGCCTATCTGCCGCAGCAGCTGCCAGCGGCGGAAGGGATGACAGTTCGCGAGCTGGTGGCGATAGGTCGCTACCCGTGGCACGGCGCGCTGGGGCGCTTCGGTGCGGCGGATCGCGAAAAGGTGGAAGAGGCGATCGCGCTGGTGGGGTTGAAGCCTTTGGCGCAGCGGCTGGTGGACAGCCTCTCCGGCGGCGAACGCCAGCGGGCGTGGATCGCCATGCTGGTGGCGCAGGATAGCCGTTGTCTGCTGCTCGATGAACCGACCTCGGCACTGGATATCGCCCATCAGGTCGATGTTCTGGCGCTGGTGCATCGTCTCAGCCAGCAGCGTGGCCTGACGGTGATCGCGGTCCTGCATGATATCAATATGGCTGCCCGCTACTGCGATTATCTGGTCGCGCTGCGCGGTGGGGAAATGATCGCCCAGGGGACGCCAGCAGAACTGATGCGCAGCGAAACGCTGGAACAAATCTACGGCATCCCGATGGGGATCCTGCCGCACCCGGCGGGCGCGGCGCCGGTAAGCTTTGTCTATTGATGAAGAACCGAACTCTGATAACCCGACGCCGCCTGCTGACGGCGATGGCGCTCTCGCCGCTGCTGTGGCAGATGCGCGGCGCGCAGGCGGCGAACATTGATCCGCAGCGCGTCGTCGCGCTGGAGTGGCTGCCGGCCGAACTGCTGCTGGCGCTTGGCGTCACGCCCTACGGCGTGGCCGACATTCCCAACTATCGCCTGTGGGTGAACGAACCCGCGCTGCCCGCGTCGGTGATCGATATCGGCCTGCGCACCGAACCCAATCTTGAGCTGCTGACGCAGATGAAACCGTCGTTTATCGTCTGGTCGGCGGGTTACGGCCCATCACCGGAAAAGCTGGCGCGCATCGCGCCCGGCCGCGGCTTCACCTTCAGCGACGGCAAACGGCCGCTGGCGATGGCCCAGCGTTCGCTGCTGGAAATGGCCGACCTGCTGGGTAAACAACAGCAGGCGAAGCACCACCTGGCGGAGTTCGACGCGCTGATGGAGAACCTGCGTCCGCGTTTTGCCGGGCGTGCTGATCGCCCACTGCTGATGATTTCGCTGCTCGATGCCCGCCACGTACTGGTATTCGGTGAGAACTGCCTGTTCCAGGAAGTGCTCGATCGCTTTGGCATTAAAAACGCCTGGCGCGGCGAAGCGGCGTTCTGGGGCAGCATCACCG
Organism: Klebsiella sp. H-Nf2; assembly: GCF_002806645.1. Lineage (NCBI taxonomy): Bacteria > Pseudomonadati > Pseudomonadota > Gammaproteobacteria > Enterobacterales > Enterobacteriaceae > Klebsiella > Klebsiella sp. H-Nf2. Next base: position 51,520 of record NZ_PIBL01000009.1, on the reverse strand, counting down.
TCGGTATTGACCGGCTGGCGGCATTTAACGAGGCCGATGTGATCTGTTTCGATCATGGCAACGATCGGGAGATGGCCCAGCTGTTGGCGACTCCGCTGTGGCAGGCGATGCCGTTCGTGCGCGCGGGGCGTTTCCAGCGGGTTCCGGCGGTGTGGTTCTATGGCGCGACGCTGTCGGCGATGCATTTCGCCCGCGTGCTGGCCGATGCGCAGGGGAGGGCGGTATGAGCGCACGTCTCTCGCCGTTAGCCATTCTCCTGCTGACCGGGCTGCTGGTTGCCGCTTTCGCGCTGAGCATCGTCAACCTCAATGTCGCTTTACCTTACGCGCAATGGCGTCAGGCGCTGTGGCAGCCGGATATCGATAATATCGCCCAGATGCTGTTCCATTACAGCCTGCTGCCGAGGCTGGCGATATCGCTGCTGGTCGGCGCCGGGCTGGGCCTCGTCGGCGTGCTGTTCCAGCAGGTGCTGCGTAACCCGCTGGCGGAGCCGACCACGCTTGGCGTCGCCACCGGCGCGCAGTTGGGAATGACGGTCACCACATTATGGGCGATCCCCGGCGTGCTGGCGTCGCAGTTTGCCGCGCTGGCTGGGGCTTGTCTGGTGGGGGCGCTGGTGTTCGGCGTCTCGTGGGGCAAACGTCTGTCGCCGGTGACGCTGATCCTGGCCGGCCTGGTAGTGAGTCTCTATTGCGGCGCGGTCAATCAGCTGATGGTGATTTTCCATCATGACCAGCTGCAAAGCATGTTCCTGTGGAGTACCGGCACCCTGACGCAGACCGACTGGAGTGTGGTGCAGCGTCTGTGGCCGCAGCTGCTCGGCGGCGCGATGTTGACGCTGTTGTTGCTACGCCCGTTAACCCTGATGGGGCTCGATGATGGCGTGGCGCGTAACCTTGGGCTGGCGCTGTCTCTGGCGCGGCTTGGCGTGCTGACGCTGGCGATTGTCATCAGCGCGCTGCTGGTTAACGCGGTCGGCATTATCGGCTTTATCGGTCTGTTCGCGCCGCTGTTGGCGAAAATGCTCGGCGCCCGCCGCCTGCTGCCGCGGCTGCTGCTGGCGGCGCTGATCGGGGCGCTGATCCTGTGGCTTTCCGACCAAATTATTCTCTGGCTCAGCCGGGTCTGGCGGGAAGTCTCGACCGGGTCAGTCACTGCGCTGATTGGCGCGCCTTTATTACTGTGGCTGCTGCCGCGGCTGCGCAGCATCAGCGCCCCGGTGATGAACGGCGGCGATAAAGCGCTGATCGAGCGCCGCCACGTGCCGTGGTTCGCGCTGGGCGGCTTAGCGCTGCTGCTGTTGGCGATAACCGCCGCGCTGACCTTTGGCCGCGATGCCCATAGCTGGCAATGGGCCAGCGGCGATCTGCTGGCGCAACTGATGCCCTGGCGCTGGCCACGAGTGCTCTCGGCGCTGTTTGCCGGGGTGATGCTGGCGGTCGCGGGCTGCATCATTCAACGCCTGACCGGCAACCCGATGGCTAGCCCGGAAGTACTGGGCATCAGCTCTGGCGCGGCGTTCGGCGTGGTATTGATGCTGTTCTTCGTGCCGGGCAACGCCTTTGTCTGGCTGCTGCCTGCCGGCAGCCTTGGCGCGGCGGCGACGCTGCTGGTTATTCTGATCGCCGCCGGGCGCGGCGGTTTCTCGCCGCACCGGATGCTGCTGGCGGGGATGGCGCTGAGTACCGCCTTCACCATGCTATTGATGATGTTGCAGGCCAGCGGCGATCCGCGCATGGCGCAGATCCTGACGTGGATGTCCGGTTCGACCTATAGCGCGACGCCGGAGATGGTGCTGCGTAGCGGTGTGGTGATGCTGGCGCTGCTGGCGCTGGCGCCGCTCTGCCGCCGCTGGCTGACCATCCTGCCGCTGGGCGGCGAGGCGGCGCGGGCGGTGGGGATGGCGCTGACGCCATCGCGTATCGGGTTGCTGCTGCTGGCGGCGAGCCTGACGGCGACGGCGACGCTCACCATAGGGCCGTTAAGTTTCGTTGGCCTGATGGCGCCGCACATTGCGAGGATGCTGGGATTCCGCCGGACGATGCCGCATATGGTGATTTCCGGGCTGACGGGCGGGATGCTGCTGGTCTTTGCCGACTGGTGCGGGCGAATGATTATGTTCCCCTACCAGATCCCGGCAGGGCTGTTGTCGACCTTTATCGGCGCGCCGTACTTTATCTATTTGCTGAGAAAGCAGAGCCGTTAACGATCCTGGATGGTTTCAATATCCCCGGTGGCGCTACCGCTTACCGGGGCTACAGCGTTGTGCGATTTGGTAGCCCGGATAAGGCGCAATGCGCCGCCTCCGGGAAACTCCCCGGTGGCGCTATCGCTTACCGGGGCTACAGCGCTGTGTGATTTGGTAGCCCGGATAAGGCGCAATGCGCCGCATCCGGGAAAATCCCTGCGCCGCCAGGCATTCAAGCACCTTACAGTTTGGCAAACACCCGACGGGCGGCGTCGATGGTGTTATTAATGTCCTCTTCGCTATGGGCGATGGACATAAAGCCGGCTTCAAACGCCGACGGCGCCAGGTACACGCCTTCCTCCAGCATCAGGTGGAAGAAGCGCTTGAAGCGTTCGACATCGCACTTCACCACGTCCTGATAACAGGTGACGGTTTCGGCATCGGTAAAGAAGATGCCGAACATGCCGCCAACGTTATTGACCACCAGCGGGATCCCGGTTTCGCGCGCCGCGTTCAGCAGGCCATCCGCCAGCTGGTTGGTCAGATCGGTCAGGGTTTCATGCACACCCGGCTGCGCCACTTCACTTAAGCAGGCGAAGCCAGCGGCCATGGCGATCGGGTTACCGGAGAGCGTGCCAGCCTGGTACACCGGGCCGGTCGGCGCCAGCGCGTCCATCACTTCGCGGCGGCCGCCGAAGGCGCCCACCGGCATCCCGCCGCCGATAATTTTCCCGAGGCAGGTCAGATCCGGCTCTACGCCGTAATAAGCCTGGGCGCCCGCCAGCGCCACGCGGAAGCCGGTCATCACTTCGTCGATAATCAGCAGCGCGCCGAACTCATCGCACAGCGCGCGCAGGCCCGGCAGGAACTCCGGCTGCGGCGGAATGCAGTTCATGTTGCCGGCCACCGGTTCGACGATGATACAGGCGATATCCTGCGGATACTGCTCGAACGCCGCGCGTACCGAGGCGAGGTCGTTATAGGTGCAGGTCAGGGTATGTTTAGCGAAATCGGCTGGCACGCCCGGCGAGTTTGGCTGGCCGAGGGTCAGCGCGCCGGAACCTGCTTTCACCAGCAGACAGTCGGCATGGCCGTGATAGCAACCTTCGAACTTAATGATCTTATCGCGGCCGGTGAAGCCGCGGGCCAGGCGAATGGCGCTCATGGTCGCTTCGGTGCCGGAGTTCACCATCCGCACCATATCCATGGTCGGGACCAGCTCGGTCACCAGCTCCGCCATTTTCACTTCCATTTCGGTCGGCGCGCCAAAGCTCAGGCCGCGGGACGCCGCTTCGATCACCGCATTGCGGATAGCCGGGTGGTTGTGGCCCAGCACCATCGGACCCCAGGAGCCGACATAATCGATATAGGCCTTCCCATCCACGTCATAAAGATAGGCGCCATCAGCGCGTTCGATAAACAGCGGCGTGCCGCCGACGCCGGTGAAGGCGCGCACCGGCGAGTTAACGCCGCCGGGGATCAGTTCGCGCGCAGCATGGTATAGATTTTCAGATTTGCTCATGGCCAGGGTCCTGGTTCGTGAAAAATGTTTTATCGGCTATTCTAAGTTATTCCAGGATGGTTATGAAAGTTTTGCCCAATTGAAACAATGTGCCGCAAGGGCATTTTTTTGACGACGCAGCGCGCCGGGGCGGCTAAAATGCCTCTCTCTTCATTTGTATTACCAATAATTGATAATGGCATGAAAGCAGATACTCCCTCTTTTGAAGCACATCAGTTCGTGCGGGTGCGTCGCGGCGATGCGGTGCGCCGTTTGATTCAGCGCGATAAAACGCCGCTGGCGGTCCTGTTTATGGCGGCGGTGGTCGGCACGCTGGCCGGTCTGGTGGGCGTGGCGTTTGAAAAGAGCGTGAACTGGGTGCAGAACCAGCGGATCGGCGCGCTGGCGCAGGTGGCCGACCACTGGTATCTGGTCTGGCCGCTGGCGTTTATCTTGTCGGCGCTGCTGGCAATGGTCGGTTATTTCCTCGTGCGCCGCTTTGCGCCGGAGGCGGGCGGCTCCGGGATCCCGGAAATCGAAGGGGCGCTGGAGGAGCTGCGGCCGGTGCGCTGGTGGCGCGTGCTGCCGGTGAAATTCATCGGCGGCATGGGGACCCTGGGCGCCGGAATGGTGCTGGGACGTGAAGGGCCGATGGTGCAGCTTGGCGGCAACATTGGACGCATGGTGCTGGATATCTTCCGCATGCGCAGTGCGGAAGCGCGGCACACGCTGCTGGCGACCGGTGCGGCGTCGGGGCTTTCGGCGGCCTTTAATGCGCCGCTGGCCGGTATTCTGTTTATCATCGAAGAGATGCGCCCGCAGTTTCGCTACAACCTGATCTCCATTAAAGCGGTATTTACCGGCGTGATCATGTCGAGCATTGTGTTTCGTATTTTCAACGGCGAAGCGGCGATCATTGAGGTGGGCAAGCTGAGCAACGCCCCGGTGAATACTCTGTGGCTGTATCTGGTGCTGGGCATGCTTTTTGGCTGCTTTGGCCCACTGTTTAATTTTCTGGTGCTGCGCACCCAGGATCTGTTCCAGCGCATCCACGGCGGCAATATCAAAAAATGGGTGTTGATGGGCGGGGTAATCGGCGGGATCTGCGGCCTGCTGGGGCTGATGCAGCCTTCCGCGGTGGGTGGTGGCTTTAACCTGATCCCTATCGCTGCCGCCGGTAACTTCTCCGTCGGTCTGCTGCTGTTTATCTTTGTCGCCCGCGTGGTGACCACGCTGATCTGCTTCTCTTCCGGCGCGCCGGGGGGCATCTTCGCGCCGATGCTGGCGCTGGGCACCTTGCTGGGCACGGCGTTCGGCATGGCGGCTATTCCGCTGTTTCCGGCCTACCATCTCGATGCCGGCACCTTCGCCATCGCCGGGATGGGGGCACTGCTGGCCGCCTCGGTACGTGCGCCGCTGACCGGAATTGTGCTGGTGCTGGAGATGACGGATAACTATCAGCTCATTTTGCCAATGATTATTACCTGCCTTGGCGCAACACTACTGGCGCAATTCCTCGGCGGTAAGCCTTTGTATTCGACCATTCTGCAACGTACTCTGGCGAAGCAGGAGGCCGAGCAGGCGGCAAAAGCGCAGCAGCCACCCCGGGAGAATACTTGAACGATTTACCAGGGTATTAGATAATGGCTCAAAAGGTCCGGTTATTCTTTAACCGGCCGGAAGTATCAATGGGAGCAAAAAATGAGTGATGACGTAGCGTTGCCGCTGGAGTTTACCGAAGCCGCAGCCAACAAAGTAAAACACCTGATTGCGGATGAAGATAATCCGAACCTGAAACTGCGCGTGTATATCACCGGCGGCGGTTGCAGCGGTTTCCAGTATGGCTTCACCTTTGATGATCAGATCAACGAAGGCGATATGACCATCGAGAAACAGGGCGTCGGCCTGGTGGTCGACCCAATGAGCCTGCAGTATCTGGTTGGCGGCGCCGTCGATTATACCGAAGGGCTGGAAGGTTCGCGTTTCATCGTGACCAACCCGAACGCGAAAAGCACCTGCGGCTGCGGGTCCTCGTTCAGCGTTTAACGAGAGTACGGCCGATTGCCTTCTCCCACAGAGAGAGGGAGTCTACGCGAAAAACGGTAACCTTACGGTTACCGTTTTGCTTTTATTACCTTCCGTTATCGTCCAGGGCAAACGTCGGCAGCTTCAGGTGCCAGCGGATCGCCGCCAGACGGATCACCAGCGTCACCACCATGCCCATCATCGCCGAATTCTCCAGCGGGAGATGAAAGGTGTCGTGCGCTGTAGCGTGGACAATGCCGCCGACAATACAGGCGGTGGCGTAGATCTCGGTGCGCAGAATCATGGGAATTTCGCGCGCCAGCACGTCACGAATAATCCCGCCGCCGACACCGGTGACTACCCCCATGCAGACCGCCACCAGCGGACCGCTGCCGGCGAGAAAGGCTTTATTGACGCCGATGCCGACAAACACCGCCAGACCGACGGCATCAAGAACGGGCAGTATCCATTTCGGCAGCCGACGCGGCTGGCGGACCAGCAGGATGGTCAGCATGCTGGTGACCATCGCCACCACCAGATCGGTGGGATCTTTGACCCAGAATACCGGGCCATTCGCCAGCGCCATGTCGCGGATGGTCCCGCCGCCCACCGCCGTCACCACGCCTAACACCAGCACGCCGAACGGGTCCATGCGTAATTTTCCCGCCAGCAGAACGCCGGAGATCGCGAAGACAGCCGTGCCAATAATATCCAGCCAATAGACAAGCATCGTTGATTCCCACTGAACATCCGGTGTGCCGGATGATTATTTTACCTGGTCAAGCGCCGCACAAAGTTGTTTGGCGGCGAGGATAATACGTGGGCTTGCGCGTTCAAACCAGTCGCTGTGTAACGCAATCAACGAAATGGTGAGCTGATGTTGCCAAAAGCGCTGCGCTTCGGCAATGCGGCTGGCGTCGCCGGTCACCACGATCGCCTGCGGCTGGCGGGCCAGCACCTGTTCGCGGCTCACTTGCGGCCAGGGAACACGGCTGGTGGCAAAGATATTCTCGCCGCCGCACAGCCTCAGCACCTGATCCTGAATCGAACCGGGACCACTGGTGAACAGCGGCGTGGATCCGAACTGCAGGAAGACGCGTTTCTTCGGCGCATTGGCATAGCGCGCTTTCAGCGCATCGTATTCCTGCTGCATCGCCTGTGCCGCCTGCTGCGCTTTTTCCGGCTGCGGGCTCCACTGCGCCAGTTGACGCAGGGTGGCGATGATCTCTTCTATCGTCGAGGTCTGCACCCAGAGGACGTGAATACCCAGCGACTGCAGCTGGTTAACCTGGCGTTCGGCATTGCCCCCGCGCCAGGCCAGCACCACGTCTGGCTTTAGCGCCACGATGCGCTCCAGGTTCATCCCCTGCCAGCTGGCAACCTGTTCTATGGTTTTGGCCTGCAGAGGATAATCGGAATAGCTGCTGACGCCGACCGGCGTGATCCCGGCGGCAAAGGCCAGTTCGGTATTGGCGGGGGAGAGGGTGACCACCCGCGGCGCGGCCAGTAGCCACGCCGGGGCGAGTAACAGCAGCGCGGCAAGCGCGAAGGATAGCGACTTAGCCACGTGCCAGGTTCTGTACCAGATTCTCCACCATCAGGGTGGACTGTCTGGCGGCGACCGCAAGGAACTCCTCAAAACTGAGGTGGGACTGCTGGTCGGCCACGTCGGAGATGGCGCGAACCACCACGAAGGGAACCTTGAAGTTATGGCAGACGTGAGCGATGGCGGTCGCTTCCATTTCCACGGCGATTGCCTGCGGGAAATTATGGCGGATCTTCGCCAGTGCGACGGAGCCGTTAATGAAGGCATCGCCGCTGACGATCAGGCCGCGAACGGCATTGAGATCTAACGCTTTAATGCAGTCTTCGGCGGCGGCCACCAGCTTATCGTCCGCTTTAAAGCCCGCCGGGCAGCCAGGCAGCTGGCCATACTCATAACCGAAGGCGGTGACGTCGGCATCGTGGTAGCGCGCTTCATCGGAGACGACGATATCGCCGACCTTCAGCGTCGGCGCGAGGCCGCCGGCAGAACCGGTATTAATGATCACGTCTGGCTGGCAGCGCTCCAGCAGCAGGGTCGCGCCCGTCGCCGCCGCCACTTTCCCGATACCAGACTTCAGCAGAGCGACGTCAACGCCGTGAAGTTGGCCGGTATAGATTTCGCTGCCGCCAATGGTGATGGTCTGGCGGTTTTCGATTTTGTCGCGCAGGAGGGTAACTTCCTCTTCCATAGCGCCAATAATGCCAATTTTCATAGATTTACTCGCGATGTGTCAGGTTTAGTTGCATAGTCTATCATGCGCTTAAGGGGAAGCGTATTGCTCGCGCGGGAGAGGCTATGGCAAAGATTGATTTTCGCAACAAGATAAACTGGCATCGACGCTTCCGTTCGCCGCCGCGGGTGGAGACGGAGCGTGACATCCTGCGGATCTTCGAAAGCGATCGGGGACGGATCGTCAACTCGCCGGCCATCCGCCGCTTACAGCAAAAAACTCAGGTCTTCCCGCTGGAGCGCAATGCAGCGGTGCGTACCCGCCTGACCCACTCGCTGGAGGTGCAGCAGGTGGGGCGCTATATCGCCAAAGAGGTGCTGAGCCGGCTGAAAGAGCAGAAGCTGCTGGAAGAGTATGGTCTCGAAGAGCTGACCGGGCCATTCGAGAGCGTGGTAGAGATGGCCTGCCTGATGCACGACATTGGCAACCCGCCGTTTGGCCACTTTGGCGAGGCAGCGATTAACGACTGGTTTCGCCAGCGCCTTGCCCCCGGCGATGCGCTCGGCCAGCCGTTGACCGACGATCGCTGCGAGGTGCAGGCGTTACGCCTGCATGAAGGGGAAACGGCGCTGAATGCGCTGCGGCGCAAAGTGCGCCAGGATCTCTGCAGCTTTGAGGGCAACGCGCAGGGGATTCGTCTGGTCCACACGCTGATGCGGATGAATCTGACCTGGGCGCAGGTGGGCTGTATCCTGAAATATACCCGACCGGCGTGGTGGTTCGAAGCGACGCCAGCCAGTCACAGTTATTTAATGAAGAAGCCTGGCTATTATTTAGCCGAAGAAGAGTATGTCGCGCGCCTGCGTAAAGAACTGGATCTGGCACCTTACAATCGATTCCCATTAACCTGGATTATGGAGGCCGCGGATGACATCTCATATTGCGTCGCGGATCTCGAGGACGCGGTTGAAAAACGTATTTTCAGCGCCGAGCAGCTTTATCAGCATCTTTACGATGCCTGGGGCAACCATGAAAAAGGATCGTTATTCTCTCAGGTGGTGGAAAATGCCTGGGAAAAATCGCGAGCTAATTACCTGCGACAGAGCGCGGAAGATCAGTTCTTTATGTATTTGCGGGTAAACACGCTGAATAAGCTGGTGCCCTACGCGGCGCGCCGATTTATTGATAACCTGCCGGCCATCTTCACTGGCGACTTTAATCATGCGCTGCTTGAGGACGATAGCGATTGCAGTCAGCTGTTGGAACTCTATAAAAATGTAGCGATGAAACAGGTCTTTAGCCATCCGGATGTCGAGCAGCTGGAATTGCAGGGCTACCGGGTGATTAGCGGCCTGCTGGATATCTATCAGCCGCTGCTGAAATTATCATTGGAGGATTTCAGCGAATTAGTGGCACAGGAGCGGGTACGGCGGTTACCCATTGCCTCCCGGCTGTATCAGAAACTTTCAACCCGTCACCGGCTGGCCTATGTTGAAGCAGTAAATAAGCTGGTGCGCACGGCGCCCGAATTTGCGCTGATGGAATACTATTATCGCTGCCGTCTGATCCAGGATTATATCAGCGGAATGACGGATTTGTATGCGTGGGATGAATATCGGCGATTGATGGCGGTGGAATAGGCTGGAGTTTTGTAAAGATGGACAATAAATTTTTACTTTTTCCAGAAACTTAATTCCGGAACTTAGCGCTATAAAATGACTCTGATAGTCACGTACACAGCAACTTTCGTTATCTGATATTGAGATTGAAACTGATGAAAAAAACCACGTTAGCAATGAGTGCACTGGCTCTGAGTTTAGGTCTGGCGTTGTCCCCGCTCTCTGCGAGCGCGGCAGAAACGGCATCTTCGGCGACTAATGCGCAGCAGATGCCAAGCCTGGCCCCGATGCTGGAGAAGGTGATGCCATCGGTGGTGAGCATTAACGTTGAAGGTAGCACCACCGTTAATACCCCACGGATGCCGCGTAACTTCCAGCAGTTCTTTGGCGATAACTCGCCGTTCTGCCAGGATGGTTCTCCTTTCCAAAGTTCACCGTTTTGCCAGGGCGGTGGGCAGGGCGGTCAGCCTGACGGCGGCCAGCAGCAGAAATTTATGGCGCTGGGCTCCGGCGTCATCATTGATGCAGCCAAAGGGTATGTGGTGACCAACAACCACGTTGTGGACAACGCCACCACGATTAAGGTTCAACTGAGCGATGGCCGTAAGTTTGATGCCAAAGTTGTGGGCAAAGATCCGCGCTCCGATATCGCGCTGATTCAGATTCAGGATCCGAAAAACCTCACGGCGATTAAGCTGGCTGATTCTGACGCGCTGCGCGTCGGCGACTACACCGTGGCTATCGGTAACCCGTTCGGTCTGGGCGAAACCGTGACCTCCGGGATTGTCTCCGCGCTGGGCCGTAGCGGCCTGAACGTGGAAAACTACGAAAACTTTATCCAGACCGATGCGGCGATTAACCGCGGGAACTCCGGCGGTGCGCTGGTGAACCTCAACGGTGAGCTGATCGGCATTAACACCGCCATCCTGGCGCCGGACGGCGGCAACATCGGTATCGGTTTTGCTATCCCGAGCAACATGGTGAAAAACCTGACCGAGCAGATGGTGAAATATGGCCAGGTGAAACGCGGTGAGCTCGGCATCATGGGTACCGAACTGAACTCTGAACTGGCGAAAGCGATGAAAGTCGACGCCCAGCGCGGCGCCTTCGTCAGCCAGGTGATGCCAGGTTCGGCAGCGGCGAAAGCGGGCATTAAAGCCGGCGACGTGATCACTACCCTCAACGGCAAGGCGATCAGCAGCTTCGCCGCGCTGCGTGCTCAGGTCGGCACTATGCCTATCGGTAGCAAAGTTGAGCTTGGCCTGCTGCGCGACGGCAAACCGGTCACCGTTACCGTCGAACTGCAGCAGAGCAACCAGACCCAGGTTGATTCCAGCACCATCTTCAACGGGATTGAAGGGGCGGAAATGAGCAACAAGGGTCAGGACAAGGGCGTGGTGGTCAATAATGTGAAAGCCGGTACTCCGGCGGCGCAGATTGGCCTCAAGAAAGGCGACATCATTGTCGGGGCGAATCAGCAGCCGGTGAAAAACATCGCCGATCTGCGGAAAATCTTCGACGCCAAACCGTCAGTACTGGCGCTGAACATTCAGCGCGGCGACGCCTCTATCTACCTGCTGTTGCAGTAATCGTCAGCGCGAGCACCATAGCCCCTTCCCTCGTCGAGGGCAGGGGCTTTTTTTCGTTCTGTGACCGCTTCCACAACTCCACATATCTCGCCCCGCCTTCGGGCATATGCACAATGCAGCAGGGCGATGACTCTTTTATGCTGGTCCCCTGCATAGGGGAGGATTACATGGCTGGCTGGCATCTTGATACCAAAATGGCGCAGGATATTGTGGCGCGGACGATGCGCATCATCGATACCAACATCAACGTGATGGATGCCCGCGGGCGGATTATCGGCAGCGGCGATCGCGAAAGGATTGGTGAATTGCACGAAGGCGCGCTGCTGGTGCTCTCCCAGGGGCGGGTAGTGGATATCGACGACGCGGTCGCTCGCCATCTGCACGGAGTGCGCCAGGGGATCAACCTGCCGCTGCGTCTCGAAGGTGAAATCGTCGGGGTGATCGGCCTGACGGGCGAGCCTGAATCGTTACGAAAATATGGCGAGCTGGTGTGCATGACGGCAGAGATGATGCTGGAGCAGTCGCGACTGATGCATCTCCTGGCGCAGGACAGCCGACTGCGCGAAGAGCTGGTGATGAACCTGATTCAGGCGGAAGAGCATACCCCGGCGCTGAACGAATGGGCTCAGCGGTTAGGTATCGATCTCAATCAGCCGCGGGTGGTGGCGATGATTGAGGTGGACAGCGGCCAGCTCGGTGTGGACAGTGCGATGGCTGAATTGCAGCAGCTGCAGAACGCGCTGACCACCCCCGATCGCAATAACCTGGTGGCCATTGTGTCACTCACGGAAATGGTGGTGCTAAAACCGGCGCTGAACAGCTTTGGTCGCTGGGATGCCGACGATCATGTCCGCCGCGTCGAGCAACTTATCGCCAGGATGAAAGAGAATGGTCAGCTTCGCTTTCGCGTGGCGCTGGGCAACTTCTTCACCGGTCCCGGGAGTATCGCCCGCTCTTACCGTACCGCACGGACGACCATGATGGTGGGTAAGCAACGAATGCCGGAGAGCCGCAGCTATTTCTATCAGGATCTGATGCTGCCGGTGCTGCTCGACAGCCTGCGCGGCGGCTGGCAGGCCAATGAACTGGCCCGTCCGCTGGCGCGTCTGAAGGCTATGGATAACAACGGTTTGCTGCGGCGTACGCTGCAGGCGTGGTTTCGCCATAACGTGCAGCCGCTGGCGACATCAAAGGCGCTGTTTATTCATCGCAATACCCTGGAGTATCGGTTGAACCGTATCTCGGAGCTGACCGGTCTGGATCTCGGCAGCTTTGACGATCGGCTGCTGCTCTATATAGCCCTGCAGCTGGATGAGCAACGATAGGGAGTCGAGATAAAAATGCCGGGAGGCGGTTTCGCCTTACCCGGCCTGGAGGATGCATGGCGTAAGCGGCAGATTATATCGTTTGCCCGGTCAGGCGGTGCGCCGCCGGGAACGCTGTCACTTACGGGTGAGCTTTTCCAGATCGGCTTCGATTTCGCTGATCTTGTTGGTGACCACACTTTCCAGATGGCGTAAGTCGTCGAGGATTTTACGCTTGAGATCGATTTCAGTGCGATCGCGCTGACAGATCTGATCCAGTTCATCGATGACGTAGCGCAGGTTCGGACTGATCTCCTGGACCTCTTTGTAGCCCTGGCCGACGCCGTCGGCGACGACGGTTTTGCGCTGACGCGGGTATTTGAACTTCACGCTCTTGGCGAAGAATTCGCCTTTGTCTTTCTGAAAATAGATTTTCAGGATGTCGTTGTTAGCTTCCTGCCGCAGGCTATAGCGATCGATTTCATCAGGGTTGGTAATGCCAAGACTTTTCAGATTATCGTACATAACGGTACCTTTGATAGCATCATAACCATTGAATAATTAACGAAAAAATCCATTTTCGCCAGCATCAAATATAAAAAAAGCGGGATATCTCCCGCTTTTTATTTGCTTTAGTCGATGGTGCGCAGCAGTTCGTTAATGCCGACTTTGCCGCGGGTTTTGGCATCGACTTTCTTAACGATTACCGCGCAGTACAGGCTGTATTTACCATCTTTCGACGGCAGGTTGCCTGACACGACCACCGAGCCAGCCGGTACGCGGCCGTAGAAGACTTCACCGGTTTCGCGATCGTAGATTTTGGTGCTCTGACCCAGGTAGACGCCCATGGAGATCACGGAGCCTTCTTCAACAATCACCCCTTCAACCACTTCAGAGCGCGCGCCGATAAAGCAGTTGTCTTCGATGATAGTCGGGTTCGCCTGCAGCGGCTCCAGTACGCCACCGATGCCGACACCGCCGGACAGGTGAACGTTTTTACCGATCTGCGCGCAGGAGCCGACGGTAGCCCAGGTATCAACCATGGTGCCTTCGTCAACGTAGGCGCCGATGTTAACGTAGGACGGCATCAGCACGGTGTTGCGGGCGATGAATGCGCCCTGGCGCACCGCTGCCGGCGGCACCACACGGAAACCTTCTTTCTGGAAACGCGCTTCGTCGTAGTCAGCGAATTTCATCGGTACTTTATCGAAGTAGCGGCTTTCCGCACCATCGATAACCTGGTTATCGTTAATACGGAAAGAGAGCAGTACCGCTTTCTTCAGCCATTGATGCGTCACCCACTGACCATCGATCTTCTCAGCGACGCGCAGCGCGCCGGAATCCAGAAGGGCGATAACCTGGTTTACCGCTTCGCGGGTCACGGTATCCACATTGGCCGGCGTGATGTCGGCGCGACGCTCGAAGGCGGACTCAATAACGTTCTGTAACTGCTGCATTGTTTCTTTCCATTCACTAAAAAAAATACGTCACCCTTTATCGTTTGGATTGAGGGCCTCTGTCAACCGTTGTTGCACTTCTTGTTGTAGCTCATTATTAAGGCCACGCCGGTCGGCGGTGGCGATTATAAATAAATCTTCTACTCGCTCACCGATTGTCGTAATTCGCGCCCCGTGAAGCGAAATACCGAGGTCGGCGAACACCTGTCCGACGCGGGCGAGCAGCCCGGGCTGATCGAGCGCAACCAGCTCCAGAAACGATTTTCGGTCGGTGTGTGTTGGCAGGAAATTCACCTCGGTCGGCACAGAGAAGTGACGCAGTTTTGCCGCCTGACGACGCGGGGCCGGGGGCTCCCAGCTGCGCTGAGTTATCGTCTGTTCAAGACCGTGGCGAATCGCGTCGTGGCGATCAGCGGAAAGCGGGCTGCCGTCGGGTTCGAGGACAATAAAGGTATCCATCGCCATGCCGTCGCGGGTGGTGAAGATCTGCGCGTCGTGGACGCTGAGGTTGCGGCGGTCCAGCTCGCCGCACACCGCGGCAAACAGATAAGGGCGATCAGGGCTCCAGATGAAAATCTCCGTACCGCCGCGGGTGGCCTGCGAGCTCAGCAGGATCATCGGCTTATTCAGATCGTGGCGCAGCAGGTTGCGGGCGTGCCAGGCGAGCTGCGTCGGCGTATGCCGCACGAAATAGTTGGCGCGGCAGCGGTTCCAGATCTGATGCAGCGCCTCTTCATTAATATTGTCCATCCGCAGCAGGGCCAGCGCCTGCAGCTGATGATGACGCACCCGTTCGCGCATATCCGGGGTGCTTTGCATGCCGCGACGCAGCTGCTTCTCGGTAGCGAAATAGAGTTCGCGCAGCAGGCTCTGCTTCCAGCTGTTCCACAGCGTTTCGTTGGTGGCGCAGATATCGGCGACGGTCAGGCACACCAGATAGCGCAGGCGATTTTCCGTTTGCACTTCCTCGGCGAACTGCTTAATCACCTCCGGATCCTGAATGTCGCGCCGTTGGGCGGTGACCGACATCAGCAGATGGTGACGCACCAGCCAGGCGACCAGCTGCGTTTCGCGGGAGTTCAGCCCATGTAGCTCGGCAAACTTCAGCACATCCTGCGCGCCGAGGATCGAGTGGTCGCCGCCGCGCCCTTTTGCGATGTCGTGGAACAGGGCGGCGATTAAAATCAGCTCCGGGTGCGTTAAGCGCGGCCATAGCTCCACGCACAGCGGGTGGCGGCTGCGGGTCTCTTCTTTGGCAAAGCTCTCCAGCTTCAGCATCACGCGGATGGTGTGTTCATCGACGGTGTAGGCGTGAAACAGGTCGAACTGCATCTGGCCGACGATATGTGACCACTGCGGCATATAGGCCCACAGCACGCTGTGGCGATGCATCGGCAGCAGTCCGCGGCTTACCGCCCCCTGATGGCGCAGCATGCTGAGAAAGAGCGTACGCGCCTCCGGGATATAGCACAGCGGCTGGGTCAAATGGCGCCGGGCATGGCGCAGATGGCGCAACGTCGTGGAGTAGATGCCGGTGATGGTGCTGTTGCGTACCATCATATAAAACATGCGCAGAATGGCCTGCGGTTCGCGAATAAACAGCGTGTCGTCACGCAGATCAATAAGGGTGCCGCGCAGCTGGAAGTCATCGTCTATCGGGCGCGGTTTTTCATCCTCGGTCAGGGCGAGAATAGCCTCTTCAAACAGTTGAAGCAGCATCTGGTTCAGCTCGCTCACCCGGCGGGTGACGCGGAAGAAGTCCTTCATCATATGCTCAATCGGCTGGTTGCCGTCGCCTTCATAGCCGAGCCGGCGGGCGACGCTGAGCTGACGGTCGAAAAGCAGACGGTTGTCATAGCGCGTGAGCTCGAGATGCAGTGCGAAACGGATGCGCCACAGCTGATGCAGACACTCGTTGAGCTCATTGCGCTCGGCTTCGGTCAGAAAGCCGAAGCCGACCATCTCATCCATCGAGGTGGCGCCAAAATGACGGCGAGCCACCCACTGTAGCGTATGGATATCCCGCAGGCCGCCGGGGCTGCTTTTCACGTCCGGCTCCAGGTTATAGCTGGTGCCGTGATAGCGTTGATGACGGACGTTCTGCTCTTCCACCTTGGCGGCGAAGAACTTTTCTGATGGCCAGAAGCCGTCGCTAAAAATATGTTTTTGCAGTTCAAGGAACAGCGCGACGTCGCCGATCAGCAGGCGCGATTCAATCAAGTTAGTGGCGACGGTGAGATCCGAAAGTCCTTCGAGCAGACACTCTTCGAGGGTGCGCACGCTGTGGCCCACCTCCAGCTTGACGTCCCACAGCAGCGTCAGCAGTTCGCCGACCTTTTGCGCCTGGTCGTCCGGCAGCTTTTTGCGGCTGAGGATCAGCAGGTCGACGTCGGAGAGCGGGTGCAGCTCGCCGCGGCCATAACCACCGACGGCCACCAGCGCCAGATCGCAGACGGATTCAAAACCGTAGGCGATCCACAACCGCTGCAGCAGCTGGTCGATAAATTCGGTGCGCGCGGCAATGAGCTGCTCCGCAGCGATGCCGGAGTCAAACGCCTCACCCAGCCAGTGCTGGAAGGTATCGATGTGCGCCTTAATTGCAGCACAGTTCAGATCGCTCTGCGGCCAGCTCACCGGATGTTCCGGCGGGACGGGCAGAAGAGGGGAGGCTGTGTCAGGTAATGAGTTGCTCATCGCGTCACCATAAGAAAAAACTATCTAATAAAAAAGCCGGCGGGCGCCGGCTTTTCATCATTCATCGTGCGAGATTATCGCCGGGATGGTGTCATCCTTGCGTAGCGTCAGAATTTCGCAGCCGTTGTCTGTCACCACAATAGTATGCTCGTACTGCGCAGACAAGCTCCGGTCTTTAGTTTTCACCGTCCAGCCGTCTTTCATACTGCGGATCTCTTTTTTACCGGCGTTGACCATCGGCTCGATGGTGAAGGTCATGCCGGGTTTGAGTACAACGTTGGTCTCCGGTGAGTCGTAGTGCAGCACCTGCGGCTCTTCATGGAAGCCGCGGCCAATACCGTGACCACAGTATTCGCGCACCACGGAAAAACCTTCGGCTTCAACGTATTTCTGGATAGCAGCGCCGATGGTGCGCAGGTTGATCCCCGGCTTCACCATTTTCAGTGCCAGATACAGGCTTTCCTGGGTGATACGGCACAGGCGCTCGCCGAGAATCGTCGGTTTACCAACGATAAACATTTTGGAGGTATCGCCATGGAAATCATCTTTAATGACCGTCACGTCGATGTTAACGATATCGCCATCTTTCAGCAGCTTGCCGTCGTCAGGGATACCGTGGCAAACCACTTCGTTGACCGAAATGCAGACGGATTTCGGATAGCCGTGATAGCCGAGGCAGGCGGAAATGGCCTTCTGCTCGTTAACGATATAGTCGTTACAGATGCGGTCCAGTTCGCCGGTGCTGACGCCCGGTTTAACCCAAGGTTCGATCATTTCCAGCACTTCAGCGGCCAGGCGGCCGGCAACGCGCATTTTTTCAATGTCTTCAGATGTCTTGATAGAGATAGCCATGGAGTATGTCCAGCAGTGTCGATATTTTCGACAATAATAGAGTAAGTCCTGCCAATGGTAACAGTCCGGGCAGGCTGGTGCCAAATTGAGAATCATTAACAGCACGTGACGTCAACAAGAGTTGGTGTCTGGATTGATTTTGTGGTATAAAGCGCGCCGGACTTCCGTTCCATCTCAGATACACAAGGATGGACGTAAGCGACATACTCATATTGTGTAAATAACACACACGTATCGGCACATATTCCGGGGTGCCCTTCGGGGTCGGTAATATGGGATACGTGGAGGCATAACCCCAATTTAATCTATAGAGGTTTTAAACATGGCAACTGTTTCCATGCGCGACATGCTCAAGGCTGGTGTTCACTTTGGTCACCAGACCCGTTACTGGAACCCGAAAATGAAGCCGTTCATCTTCGGCGCGCGTAACAAAGTTCACATCATCAACCTTGAGAAAACGGTACCGATGTTCAACGAAGCTCTGGCTGAGCTGAACAAAATCTCTGCCCGTAAAGGCAAGATCCTGTTTGTTGGTACTAAGCGCGCTGCAAGCGAAGCGGTAAAAGAAGCTGCTAACAGCTGCGACCAGTTCTTCGTGAACCATCGCTGGTTGGGCGGTATGCTGACTAACTGGAAAACCGTTCGTCAGTCCATCAAACGTCTGAAAGACCTGGAAACTCAGTCCCAGGACGGTACTTTCGAGAAGCTGACCAAGAAAGAAGCGCTGATGCGCACTCGTGAGCTGGACAAGCTGGAAAACAGCCTGGGCGGTATCAAAGACATGGGCGGCCTGCCGGACGCACTGTTCGTTATCGACGCTGACCACGAGCACATCGCTATCAAAGAAGCAAACAACCTGGGTATCCCGGTATTTGCTATCGTTGATACCAACTCTGATCCGGACGGCGTAGACTTCGTTATCCCGGGTAACGACGATGCAATCCGCGCAGTGACCCTGTACCTGGGCGCTGTTGCTGCTACCGTTCGTGAAGGCCGCTCTCAGGACCTGGCTTCTCAGGCGGAAGAAAGCTTCGTAGAAGCTGAATAATAAGGTTTAAGCCCTTATTAGTACCGTGTATGAATAGGGGCCCATTACAGGCCCCTTTTTTCAATTTACGCTGTTTGGCCGCTGGCCGGGCAGTATCCACATCTCCCGAGGATTTTAGAATGGCTGAAATTACCGCTTCCCTGGTAAAAGAGCTGCGCGAACGTACTGGCGCAGGCATGATGGATTGCAAAAAAGCGCTGACTGAAGCGAATGGCGACATCGAGCTGGCAATCGAAAACATGCGTAAATCCGGCGCGATCAAAGCGGCGAAGAAAGCAGGCAACGTGGCTGCTGACGGCGTGATCAAAACCAAAATCGAAGGCAACTACGGTTACATTCTGGAAGTTAACTGCCAGACTGACTTCGTTGCTAAAGATGGTGGTTTCCAGGCATTTGCTGACAAAGTACTGGACGCAGCTGTTGCTGGTAAAATCTCCGACGTTGAAGTTCTGAAAGCGCAGTTCGAAGAAGAACGTGTTGCGCTGGTTGCTAAAATCGGTGAGAACATCAACATTCGTCGTATCGCTGTTCTGGAAGGCGACGTTCTGGGTAGCTACCAGCACGGTGCGCGCATCGGCGTTCTGGTTGCCGCTAAAGGCGCTGACGAAGAGCTGGTTAAGCAGCTGGCAATGCACGTTGCAGCAAGCAAGCCGGAATTCGTTAAGCCGGAAGACGTGTCTGCTGAAGTCGTAGAAAAAGAGTACCAGGTTCAGCTGGACATCGCGATGCAGTCTGGTAAGCCGAAAGAAATCGCAGAGAAAATGGTTGAAGGCCGCATGAAGAAATTCACCGGCGAAGTTTCTCTGACGGGTCAGCCTTTCGTTATGGAGCCGAGCAAATCTGTTGGTCAGCTGCTGAAAGAGCATAATGCTGACGTGACTGGCTTCATCCGCTTTGAAGTGGGCGAAGGCATCGAGAAAGTTGAGACTGACTTTGCAGCAGAAGTTGCTGCGATGTCCAAGCAGTCTTAATTTTTACAAGGAGCCGCCTGAGGGCGGCTTCTTTTTGCGCCCATTTTGTAAATTCAGCCAACTGCGTATAGTGACCGCGCTGAAATGCGACATACAATGTCGCCAGAATTCTCATATCTCACTCGTTGACAGTCTCAGGAAAGAAACATGGCTACCAATGCAAAACCCGTCTACAAACGTATTCTGCTGAAATTAAGTGGCGAAGCGCTGCAGGGCTCAGAAGGCTTCGGTATTGATGCAAGCATACTTGACCGCATGGCTCAGGAGATCAAAGAGCTGGTTGAGCTGGGTATTCAGGTTGGCGTAGTAATTGGTGGCGGTAACCTGTTCCGTGGTGCTGGTCTGGCGAAAGCGGGTATGAACCGCGTTGTGGGCGACCACATGGGCATGCTGGCAACGGTCATGAACGGCCTCGCAATGCGTGATGCGCTCCACCGCGCCTATGTGAACGCTCGTCTGATGTCCGCCATCCCGCTGAACGGCGTGTGCGACAACTACAGCTGGGCAGAGGCGATCAGCCTGCTGCGCAACAACCGCGTGGTGATCCTCTCCGCGGGTACCGGCAACCCGTTCTTTACCACCGACTCCGCAGCCTGCCTGCGTGGTATTGAAATTGAAGCCGACGTGGTGCTGAAAGCGACCAAGGTTGACGGTGTGTTTACCGCGGATCCGGCAAAAGATCCTTCTGCCACCATGTACGATCAGCTGACCTACAGCGAAGTGCTGGATAAAGAGCTGAAAGTGATGGATCTGGCGGCCTTCACCCTGGCGCGTGACCACAAATTGCCGATTCGCGTCTTCAACATGAACAAACCCGGCGCCCTGCGTCGCGTGGTGATGGGCGAAAAAGAAGGCACATTGATCACGGAATAATTCCCGTCAGCGCCAAATCCGGGTAATATTCCGCTTTACTTTCGCGGGGATATTGCCCGGTGATTTTCATTAAATCTGACTATACTTAGCTCATTTTCCGACGGGTGCCCCGTCTGGTCTGACTGAGACAAGTTTTCAAGGATTCGTAACGTGATTAGCGATATCAGAAAAGATGCTGAAATCCGCATGGAAAAATGCGTTGAAGCATTCAAAAACCAAATCAGCAAAATTCGCACGGGTCGTGCTTCTCCAAGCCTGCTGGACGGGATTATTGTTGAATACTACGGTACCCCGACCCCGCTGCGCCAGCTGGCCAGCGTTACGGTAGAAGACTCCCGTACGCTGAAAATCAACGTCTTTGACCGCTCCATGAGCCCGGCCGTTGAAAAAGCAATCATGGCGTCCGACCTTGGTTTGAACCCAAGCTCTGCCGGCAGCGATATTCGTGTTCCGCTGCCGCCGCTGACCGAAGAACGTCGTAAAGATCTGACCAAGATCGTGCGTGGCGAAGCGGAGCAGGCGCGTGTCGCCGTGCGTAACGTTCGCCGTGATGCGAACGACAAAGTTAAAGCTCTGCTCAAAGAGAAAGAGATCAGCGAAGATGACGATCGCCGTTCTCAGGACGACGTGCAGAAAATGACTGACGCCGCCATCAAGAAAGTTGACGCGGCGCTGGCAGATAAAGAAGCGGAACTGATGCAGTTCTGATGCTCTGCTGTTGCTCGGGCCGACACTTCCTGGCCTGAGTAAAATCTGAAACGCCGTACAGAAGACTGTACGCTCAATTCTCGGGATTGCGTTGAGACGGCTGGCCTTGTAGCCTTTAGCGCTAAGTTGAAGGCCTGATGCCGCCGTCTTATCCCCGATAGTTGTCGCGTAGGGGCTTGCTGGCGGCGTTTTGCTTTTTATTCTGTTTCCTTTCTTCTGGACGTCTCATGAAGCAATTAACCATTCTCGGTTCGACCGGATCCATTGGCTGTAGCACGCTGGACGTGGTACGCCATAACCCTGGTTGCTTTTACGTCGCCGCGCTGGTCGCGGGGAAAAACGTTGACCGCATGGTTGAACAATGCCTGGAATTTACCCCTCGCTTCGCGGTGATGGATGATGCGCAAAGCGCTGAGCAGTTGCGCACCCGTCTGCATGAGCATGGCTGCCGTACCGAGGTGTTGAGCGGCCAGCAGGCGGCAGCTGAGGTCGCGGCGCTGGATGAGGTCGATCAGGTGATGGCGGCTATCGTCGGCGCGGCGGGACTGGTGCCGACGCTGGCGGCGATCCGCGCCGGGAAAACGGTGTTGTTGGCGAATAAAGAATCGCTGGTGACCTGCGGTCGCTTGTTCATGGAGGCCGTTCAGCGGTCGGGGGCGCGATTACTGCCGGTCGATAGCGAACATAACGCTATTTTTCAGAGTATGCCGGAGACAATTCAACAGCATCTGGGATACGCTGACCTCACCCAGAATGGCGTTTCGTCGATTCTGTTGACCGGTTCAGGAGGCCCTTTCCGCGAGACGGACGTGGCTGAACTGTCGGCGATGACCCCGGATCAGGCCTGCCGCCATCCAAACTGGTCAATGGGACGTAAGATCTCCGTCGACTCAGCCACGATGATGAACAAAGGTCTGGAGTATATTGAAGCGCGCTGGCTGTTCAATGCCTCGGCGCAGCAGATGGAAGTGCTGATCCACCCGCAGTCGGTGATCCACTCGATGGTTCGCTATCAGGACGGCAGCGTGCTGGCCCAGCTTGGGGAGCCGGATATGCGCACGCCGATTGCCCATACCATGGGCTGGCCGCAGCGCCTGACCTCCGGGGCCAAACCGCTGGACTTCTGCCAGCTGAGCAACCTGAGCTTCTCCGCGCCGGACTACACTCGGTATCCTTGCCTGAAGCTGGCGATGGATGCGTTTGATGTCGGCCAGGCGGCCACTACGGCGCTGAATGCGGCCAATGAAGAGTCGGTTGCCGCGTTTCTGCATGGCGATATCCGCTTTACCGATATTGCGGCGGTGAATCTGGCGGTGCTGGATAAGATGAACCTGCAGGAGCCGCAAAGCATTGATGACGTTCTGGTTATCGACGCTGACGCTCGTGCGGTAGCTCACCAGCAGCTGAAGCGTTTGGGCGCGCAGGCGTAACGCGGTGGTATTTGTGGGCGAAAGGCTTCGGTGATATAGTCTGCGCCACCCGATCGTTGCATTTTGTTGTTAAAGATTACGGTGGCCGTGGCAAAACACGGCTTTTTTGCGTAAAGCTTTTGGTTGTTCTCTGCGATTGGCTGCAGCCCCGGCATCGGATAAAAATGCGTATCCAGCGCGGCCCGGTGGCCTCTGTTTGGTGGCTAGTTAATCCTTATTATGGACTTAAAACGCGTGATGTTGTCTGCTAATCAAACTGTCAGCGAAATATCGCCAACACATGGCTGCCGTCATGTCGCCATTATTATGGATGGCAACGGCCGTTGGGCGAAACGGCAAGGTAAAATTCGCGCTTTCGGGCACAAGGCCGGTGCGAAATCCGTGCGTCGTGCGGTCTCCTTTGCGGCGAATAATGGAATTGAGGCGTTAACGTTATACGCGTTCAGCAGCGAAAACTGGAACCGTCCGGCTCAGGAAGTCAGCGCGCTGATGGAACTGTTCGTCTGGGCGCTGGATAGCGAAGTCAAAAGTCTGCACCGACACAATGTGCGTTTGCGGGTGATTGGCGACACCACGCGCTTCAATGCACGCCTGCAGGAACGCATCCGCAAAGCGGAAGCGTTGACCGCAAACAATACCGGCTTAACGCTGAACATTGCGGCAAATTACGGTGGTCGCTGGGATATTACCCAGGGCGTTCGTCTGCTGGCCAAACAAGTGCAGGACGGGACGCTGCTGCCTGAAGAGATCACGGAAGAGATGCTGAGTCAGCAGGTCTGCATGCATGAACTGGCTCCCGTTGATTTAGTTATTAGGACCGGGGGAGAGCACCGAATAAGTAACTTTTTGATTTGGCAAATTGCCTATGCCGAACTTTACTTTACGGATGTTCTTTGGCCCGATTTTGCTGAACAGGACTTTGAAGGTGCACTCCATGCCTTTGTTAATCGAGAGCGTCGTTTCGGCGGCACTGAGCCGGGTGGCAGTCATGCCTGATGGGGGTCACTTTTGCTGAAGTATCGCCTGATATCTGCTTTCGTCTTAATTCCCGTCGTCATTGCGGCGCTGTTCTTATTGCCGCCGATGGGGTTTGCTATCGTGACCCTCGTGGTCTGTATGCTCGCCGCGTGGGAGTGGGGGCAACTGAGCGGTTTCAACTCAACGTCGCAGCGGGTCTGGCTGGCGGTGCTGTGCGGCCTTCTGTTGGCTGCCATGCTTTTTCTGCTGCCTGAATACCATTATGACGTTCATCAACCGATGGTTGAAGGTTCACTATGGGCCTCGTTCGCCTGGTGGATCGTCGCCCTGTTGCTGGTGTTATCGTACCCAGCGTCGGCGGCATTCTGGCGCCATTCCAAAGTGCTGCGCCTTATCTTCGGCATATTGACCATCGTCCCGTTTTTCTGGGGCATGCTGGCGCTGCGCGCCTGGCACTATACCGATAACCACTACAGCGGTGCGGTGTGGCTGCTGTACGTCATGATCCTGGTCTGGGGTGCCGACTCGGGCGCCTACATGTTTGGTAAAATGTTCGGTAAGCATAAGCTGGCGCCGAAGGTTTCACCGGGAAAAACCTGGCAGGGTTTTTTTGGCGGTTTGCTGACGGCGGCCGTGATCTCCTGGGCTTACGGGGTGTGGGCGCATCTTGACGTCACGCCGACGGTGCTACTGGTCTGTTCCGTGGTGGCGGCCCTGGCTTCCGTGCTGGGCGACCTGACGGAAAGTATGTTTAAGCGCGAGGCCGGCATTAAGGATAGCGGGCACTTGATTCCCGGACACGGCGGTATTCTCGATCGTATCGACAGCCTGACGGCGGCGGTACCGGTCTTCGCCTGTCTGCTACTGTTGGTCTTCAGGACGATTTGACGGAAGGTTATATGCTGAGCGTGCTCTGGAATCTGGCAGCTTTTATCATTGCGCTTGGCGTACTGATTACGGTGCATGAGTTTGGCCATTTTTGGGTGGCGCGCCGCTGCGGCATCCGGGTTGAGCGTTTTTCTATTGGCTTTGGCAAAGCGCTGTGGCGGCGGATGGATAAGCAGGGCACGGAGTTCGTCATTGCTTTGATCCCGCTGGGCGGCTACGTCAAGATGCTGGACGAGCGCGTCGAGGCGGTAGCGCCGGAGATGCGCCACTACGCTTTCAACAATAAAACCGTCGGCCAGCGTGCGGCGGTGATTGCCGCAGGCCCCATCGCTAACTTCCTTTTCGCAATCTTTGCCTACTGGCTGGTCTTTATCATCGGCGTTCCCGGCGTGCGGCCGGTGGTGGGTGAAATAACGCCCAATTCGGTTGCCGCGCAAGCACAAATTGCAAAAGGAACGGAACTTAAAGCGATAGATGGTATCGAAACGCCTGATTGGGATGCGGTGCGTATGCAGCTGGTGGCCAAAATCGGCAACTCGCAAACAATACTTACCGTCGCCCCTTTCGGGACCAATCAGCGCCAGGATAAAATCGTCGATCTGCGGCACTGGGCGTTTGAGCCAGATAAGCAAGATCCCGTGACCTCGCTGGGGATCCAGCCGCGCAGCGCGCAGATAGATACGGTGCTGGCGGAAGTCCAGGCGGGCTCGGCGGCCCAGAAAGCGGGTTTGCAAGCGGGCGACCGGATCGTTAAAGTCGATGGTCAACCGTTAACGCAGTGGATGACGTTTGTTAATCTGGTGCGAGATAATCCGGGCAAAGCGCTGGCGCTGGAGATTGAACGGCAGGGGAGTGCGCTGCCGTTAACCCTGACGCCGGATGCGAAAACGGTAAAAGGTAAGGCAGAAGGGTTCGCAGGGGTGGTGCCAAAGGTCATCCCGCTACCTGAGGAATACAAGACAGTACGTCAGTACGGACCGTTTGCCGCCATCGCTGAAGCCACGGATAAAACCTGGCAGCTGATGTCACTGACGGTCAGGATGCTGGGTAAATTGATAACCGGTGATGTCAAACTGAACAACCTCAGTGGGCCGATCTCTATCGCTCAGGGGGCTGGAATGTCAGCGGAGTTTGGGTTGATTTATTATCTGATGTTCCTTGCGCTGATTAGCGTGAACCTCGGAATCATCAACCTGTTCCCACTGCCCGTACTGGATGGGGGACATCTGCTGTTTTTGGCGATTGAAAAGCTGAAGGGCGGGCCGGTATCCGAGCGAGTTCAAGACTTTAGTTATCGCATTGGCTCAATATTGCTGGTGCTGTTAATGGGGCTTGCACTTTTCAATGATTTCTCTCGGTTATAAGAGAGTTTGTTAGGAAGAACGCATAATAACGATGGCGATGAAAAAGTTGCTCATAGCGTCGCTGCTGTTTAGCAGCGCGACTGTATACGGTGCTGAAGGGTTCGTGGTGAAGGACATTCATTTCGAAGGCTTGCAGCGTGTCGCTGTTGGTGCGGCCCTCCTCAGTATGCCAGTGCGTCCTGGCGATACGGTGACCGACGATGATATCAGTAACACTATTCGCGCGCTGTTTGCCACTGGCAACTTCGAGGACGTTCGCGTCCTGCGCGACGGTGATACCCTGCTGGTGCAGGTGAAAGAGCGTCCGACGATCGCCAGCATCACCTTCTCCGGCAACAAGTCGGTGAAAGATGACATGCTCAAGCAGAACCTTGAGGCTTCTGGTGTTCGGGTGGGCGAGTCGCTTGACCGCACGACCATCGCGGATATCGAGAAGGGTCTTGAGGATTTCTACTACAGCGTCGGTAAATACAGCGCCAGCGTCAAAGCGGTCGTTACGCCGCTGCCGCGTAACCGTGTCGATCTGAAGCTGGTCTTCCAGGAAGGCGTCTCCGCAAAAATTCAGCAGATCAATATCGTCGGCAACCATGCGTTTTCGACCGATGAACTGATCTCCCACTTCCAGCTGCGCGATGAGGTACCGTGGTGGAACGTGGTCGGCGACCGTAAATACCAGAAGCAGAAGCTTGCGGGCGACCTTGAAACCCTGCGCAGCTACTATCTGGATCGCGGCTATGCCCGTTTCAACATCGATTCTACTCAGGTTAGCCTGACGCCGGACAAGAAAGGGATCTACATTACCGTCAACATCACCGAAGGCGATCAGTACAAGCTTTCCGGGGTGCAGGTAACGGGCGATCTCGCGGGCCATTCGGCCGAAATCGAAGCGCTGACCAAAGTCGAGCCGGGCGAACTGTACAACGGCGCGAAAGTAACCAAGATGGAAAACGACATCAAGAAACTGTTGGGTCGTTATGGTTACGCCTACCCGCGCGTTCAGTCGCAGCCGGAAATCAACGACAGCGATAAGACCGTCAAACTGCACGTCAACGTCGATGCGGGTAACCGCTATTACGTGCGTAAAATTCGCTTCGAAGGCAACGACACCTCCAAAGATGCCGTACTGCGCCGCGAAATGCGCCAGATGGAAGGCGCATGGCTGGGGAGCGATCTCGTCGATCAGGGTAAAGACCGTCTCAACCGTTTAGGCTTCTTCGAAACGGTGGATACCGATACCCAACGCGTGCCGGGCAGCCCGGACCAGGTCGACGTTGTCTACAAGGTGAAAGAGCGTAATACCGGTAGCTTCAACTTCGGTATCGGCTACGGTACCGAAAGCGGCGTCAGCTTCCAGGCGGGCGTCCAGCAGGATAACTGGTTAGGTACGGGTTATGCTGTCGGGATCAACGGCACCAAAAACGACTACCAGACCTATACCGAACTGTCGGTGACCAACCCGTACTTCACCGTAGACGGTGTGAGCCTCGGCGGTCGTATCTTCTATAATGACTTTGATGCGAACGATGCGGATCTGTCTGACTATACCAACAAAAGCTATGGTACAGACGTCACGCTGGGCTTCCCGGTCAACGAATACAATACGCTGCGCGCCGGTGTCGGTTATGTCCATAACTCCCTGTCCAATATGCAGCCGCAGGTGGCGATGTGGCGTTACCTGAACTCGATGGGCCAGTATCCGGACAACACCAACGACCGGAACTCGTTCAGTGCGAATGACTTCACCTTCAACTACGGTTGGACCTATAACAAGCTTGACCGCGGCTTCTTCCCAACGGAAGGTTCGCGCGTCAACCTGAACGGTAAGGTGACCATTCCGGGCTCAGACAACGAATACTACAAAGCGACGCTGGATACGGCGACCTACGTGCCGATCGACAACGATCACCAGTGGGTAGTGCTGGGGCGTACCCGCTTTGGCTATGGCGATGGTATCGGCGGCAAAGAGATGCCGTTCTATGAGAACTTCTATGCCGGTGGTTCCAGCACCGTGCGTGGTTTCCAGTCGAACACCATTGGTCCGAAGGCGGTATACTTCCCGTCGAGCAGCCGTCATGATGGCGATAGCGGTTATACCAATGACTGTAAGAGCACCGAATCCGCACCGTGTAAATCTGATGATGCGGTGGGCGGTAACGCGATGGCGGTGGCCAGCCTGGAGCTGATTACCCCGACACCGTTTATTAGTGACAAATATGCGAACTCGGTCCGTACTTCCTTCTTCTGGGATATGGGTACCGTATGGGATACTCACTGGGATTCGAACGCCTATGGCGGCTATCCGGATTACAGTGATCCGAGCAACATCCGTATGTCTGCGGGTATTGCCGTGCAGTGGATGTCGCCGTTGGGGCCGTTGGTCTTCTCCTACGCCCAACCGTTCAAAAAGTACGATGGAGACAAAGCCGAACAGTTCCAGTTTAACATTGGTAAAACCTGGTAATTGTAGGTGGCAACGGAATGCAAGTGCAGTATAGCGCTGACTGTAGGCGATAACGCGTTTATCGCCTCGCCACGCAAATAACGGTACCCCTGGGTACTCATGGGATGGTAAGGAGTTTATTGTGAAAAAGTGGTTATTAGCTGCAGGTCTGGGTTTGGCAATGGTTACTTCCGCTCAGGCGGCAGATAAAATTGCCCTGGTGAACATGAACAGCCTGTTCCAACAGGTTGCCCAGAAAACTGGCGTTTCCAACACGCTGGAAAACGAGTTCAAAGGCCGCGCTAGCGAACTGCAGCGTATGGAAGGCGACCTGCAGTCTAAAATGCAGCGTCTGCAGTCCATGAAGCCGGGCGCCGATCGTACCAAACTGGAAAAAGACGTGATGGCTCAGCGCCAGAGCTTCTCCCAGAAAGCGCAGGCATTTGAGCAAGATCGCGCACGTCGTTCTAACGAAGAGCGTGGCAAACTGGTTACCCGCATCCAGACTGCTGTACAGAGCGTAGCGAAAGATCAGAGCATCGATCTGGTGGTTGACGCAAATGCCGTTGCATACAACAGCAGCGATGTAAAAGACATCACCGCTGATGTGCTGAAACAGGTTAAATAAGTAATGCCTTCAATTCGACTGGCTGATCTCGCGCAGCAGTTGGATGCAGAATTACACGGTGATGGCGATATCGTCATCACCGGCGTTGCGTCCATGCAGAGCGCGAAAACGGGCCAAATCACTTTCATGGTCAACCCTAAGTACCGTGAACACCTGGCCGCTTGTCAGGCTTCTGCCGTTGTCATGACGCAGGATGATTTGCCTTTTGCCCATAGCGCCGCGCTGGTTGTGCGTAATCCCTACCTGACCTACGCGCGCATGGCTCAAATTCTTGATACCACGCCGCAGCCGGCACAGGATATCGCGCCGAGCGCGGTTATCGATCCGTCGGCGAAGCTGGGTAACAACGTGGCGATCGGTGCTAACGCCGTTATCGAATCCGGTGTTGTGCTGGGCGATAACGTGGTGATCGGCGCAGGCTGCTTCGTTGGGAAAAATACGAAAATTGGTGCCGGCTCGCGTTTGTGGGCCAATGTGACCATTTACCATGAGATTGAGATCGGCGAGAATTGCCTGATCCAGTCCAGCACGGTGATCGGCGCTGATGGCTTCGGCTACGCTAACGATCGTGGCAACTGGGTAAAGATCCCGCAGCTTGGTCGCGTTATTATTGGCGATCGCGTGGAGATCGGCGCCTGTACCACTATCGATCGCGGCGCGCTGGATGACACCCTTATCGGTAATGGCGTCATTATCGATAATCAGTGTCAGATTGCGCATAACGTGGTGATTGGCGACAATACCGCGGTTGCCGGCGGTGTGATCATGGCCGGAAGCCTGAAAATTGGCCGCTACTGCATGATTGGCGGCGCCAGCGTGATTAATGGCCATATGGAAATCTGCGATAAAGTCACCGTCACGGGGATGGGGATGGTTATGCGTCCTATTTCTGAACCTGGCGTATACTCCTCCGGTATTCCGCTGCAGCCGAACAAGGCGTGGCGTAAAACTGCGGCGCTGGTGATGAATATTGACGAGATGAGCAAGCGCCTGAAAGCGATTGAGCGCAAGGTTAATCAACAAGACTAATTCATCATTTGGTCACATGACATTTCCGGCCTGTTGCATTCGCTAAAAGATTGCCGCAGGCCGTGTTATTATTGCCTTTTAGTACATTTAGACAGGAAGAGTATTTTGACTACTGACACTCATACTCTGCACATTGAAGAGATTCTGGAACTTCTGCCTCACCGTTACCCGTTCCTGCTGGTAGACCGCGTGCTGGATTTTGAAGAAGGTCGTTTTCTGCGCGCAGTAAAAAATGTTTCTGTAAACGAGCCTTTTTTCCAGGGGCACTTCCCTGGTAAGCCGATTTTGCCGGGCGTGCTGATTCTGGAAGCGATGGCGCAGGCCACCGGGATTCTGGCATTTAAAAGCGTCGGGAAACTGGAGCCAGGCGAGCTGTACTATTTCGCGGGCATCGACGAAGCGCGCTTCAAACGTCCGGTAGTACCAGGCGATCAGATGATTATGGAAGTCACTTTCGAGAAAACCCGTCGTGGCCTGACCCGCTTTAAGGGCGTCGCGATGGTTGACGGTAAAGTGGTTTGCGAAGCGACGATGATGTGTGCGCGTAGCCGGGAGGCCTGATACGTGATTGATAAAACCGCTTTTGTTCATCCTACCGCCATTGTAGAAGAAGGCGCCGTCATTGGTGCTAACGTTCACATTGGTCCGTTTTGTATTGTTGGCGCTAACGTCGAAATTGGCGAAGGCACCGTACTGAAGTCTCATGTCGTCGTTAACGGCCATACCAAAATCGGCCGTGACAATGAGATCTATCAGTTCGCTTCCATCGGCGAAGTTAACCAGGATCTGAAATATGCTGGCGAACCGACCCGAGTGGAAATTGGCGATCGCAACCGCATCCGCGAAAGCGTCACCATTCATCGCGGTACAGTACAGGGCGGTGGATTAACAAAGGTGGGCAACGATAACCTGCTGATGATCAACGCCCACGTGGCGCACGATTGTACGCTTGGCGATCGCTGCATTCTGGCCAATAACGCAACCTTGGCTGGTCACGTATCTCTGGATGATTTCGTCATCAT
The DNA here is from genome assembly GCF_002806645.1 of Klebsiella sp. H-Nf2. Taxonomy (NCBI): domain Bacteria; kingdom Pseudomonadati; phylum Pseudomonadota; class Gammaproteobacteria; order Enterobacterales; family Enterobacteriaceae; genus Klebsiella; species Klebsiella sp. H-Nf2. The sequence goes on along the minus strand of NZ_PIBL01000009.1, from coordinate 20,696 downwards.
CGGCGGCATGACTGCAGTACACCAGTTCTGCATCATCGGCGCACACGTCATGGTTGGCGGTTGCTCCGGCGTGGCGCAGGACGTTCCGCCGTTCGTGATTGCCCAGGGTAACCACGCCACCCCGTTTGGCGTGAACATCGAAGGGCTGAAACGCCGCGGCTTTAGCCGTGAGGCGATTACCGCGATTCGTAACGCGTATAAACTGCTGTACCGCAGCGGCAAAACGCTGGACGAAGCCAAACCGGAAATCGCCGAACTGGCGACTCAGTATCCTGAAGTTCAGCCGTTTGTCGATTTCTTTGCCCGTTCCACTCGCGGCTTGATTCGTTAATGGCTGAACCGCGTCCCCTGACGATTGCCCTGGTCGCCGGAGAAACCTCCGGCGATATTCTTGGTGCAGGCCTCATCCGGGCTCTCAAAGCGCGCATCCCTGATGCACGCTTTGTCGGCGTGGCGGGGCCGCTGATGCAGGCGGAAGGGTGCGAAGCCTGGTACGAAATGGAAGAGCTGGCGGTGATGGGCATTGTTGAAGTGCTAGGTCGCTTACGCCGCTTACTGCATATTCGCGCCGATTTAACCCGCCGTTTTGGCGAGCTGCGCCCCGATGTCTTCGTCGGCATCGACGCCCCTGACTTCAATATTACCCTTGAAGGGAATCTGAAAAAGCAGGGCATCAAAACGATTCACTACGTCAGCCCGTCGGTCTGGGCCTGGCGACAAAAACGCGTTTTCAAAATCGGCAGATCGACCGATCTGGTGCTGGCATTTCTGCCTTTCGAAAAAGCGTTTTATGACAAATTTAACGTCCCTTGCCGCTTTATCGGCCATACCATGGCGGATGCGATGCCGCTGGATCCCGACAAGAACGCTGCGCGTGACCGGTTAGGGATCCCGCACAATGTGCGCTGTCTGGCGCTGCTGCCCGGCAGCCGCGGCGCGGAAGTCGAAATGCTCAGCGCGGACTTTCTGAAAACCGCACAGTTGTTACGCGTCACCTATCCCGATCTGCAGGTGGTGGTGCCGCTGGTCAATGCCAAACGGCGGGAGCAGTTTGAGCGAATCAAAGCGGAGACGGCGCCGGATATGATCGTGCATATGCTGGATGGTCAGGCGCGCGATGCGATGATCGCCAGCGACGCCGCGCTGCTGGCTTCCGGGACGGCGGCGCTGGAGTGCATGCTGGCGAAGTGCCCGATGGTGGTTGGCTACCGCATGAAGCCGTTCACCTTCTGGCTGGCAAAGCGTCTGGTGAAAACCGACTACGTCTCCTTGCCGAATCTGCTGGCCGGGCGCGAGCTGGTCAAAGAGCTGCTGCAGGATGAGTGCGAGCCGCAGGCGCTGGCCGCCGCCCTGAAGCCGCTGCTGGCCGATGGCAAAACCAGCCACGAGATGCATGAGACGTTCCGCGCGCTGCATCAGCAGATCCGCTGCAACGCCGATGAGCAGGCCGCGGACGCCGTACTGGAGTTAGCAAAACAATGATGGAGTTCGTCTATCCGCATACCCATCTGGTTGCCGGCGTTGATGAAGTTGGCCGCGGGCCACTGGTTGGCGCGGTAGTGACCGCGGCGGTGATCCTCGATCCGGCGAAGCCGATTGTGGGTCTGAATGATTCCAAAAAACTCAGCGAGAAGCGTCGTCTGGCGCTGTGCGATGAGATTAAAGAGAAAGCGCTGTGCTGGAGCCTGGGGCGCGCCGAGCCGCACGAAATCGACGAGCTGAATATTCTGCATGCCACTATGCTGGCGATGCAGCGCGCCGTCGCCGGCCTGAGCATTGTTCCTGAGTTTGTCCTGATCGATGGCAACCGCTGTCCGTCGCTGCCGATGCCCTCCCTGGCGGTGGTGAAAGGCGACAGCCGGGTGGCAGAAATCAGCGCAGCGTCTATTCTGGCAAAAGTCACTCGTGACGCCGAAATGGCCACGCTGGATCTCGCATTTCCCCACTACGGTTTTGCCCAGCACAAAGGCTATCCCACCGCTGTTCACCTGCAGAAGCTGCAGGAACACGGCGCAACAGAGCATCACCGGCGCAGTTTTGGCCCGGTGAAGCGTGCCCTGGGCCTGGCGTCCAACTAAGTCACCGGGATCTAAAGATGGCTGAACCACGTTTCGTACACCTGCGGGTGCACAGCGACTATTCCATGATCGATGGGCTGGCAAAGACCGGGCCGCTGGTGAAAAAGGCGGCCTCGCTTGGCATGCCTGCGCTGGCGATCACCGATTTCACCAACCTGTGTGGGCTGGTGAAGTTCTACGGGACGGGACACGGCGCGGGCATTAAGCCGATTGTCGGCGCCGACTTTCACGTGCAGTGCGACCTGCTCGGCGACGAGTTTACCGAGCTGACTGTACTGGCGGCGAATAATGCGGGTTATCAGAATCTGACGCTGCTCATTTCCCGTGCCTACCAGCGCGGCTACGGCGCGCTGGGGCCGTGGATTGACCGCGACTGGCTGGTAGAACATCAGGAAGGGTTGATTCTGCTCTCCGGCGGCCGTAAAGGCGACGTTGGTGTTAGCCTGATCCGCGGCAATATGCCGTTAGTGGAACAGTGCGTCGCGTTCTATGAAGAGCATTTCCCGGACCGTTATTTTCTTGAGCTGATCCGCACCGGTCGTCAGGATGAAGAGTCCTATCTCCACGCCGCGGTGGCGCTGGCGGAAGCGCGTGGCCTGCCGGTGGTGGCGACCAACGATGTCCGCTTCCTCGACACCAGCGATTTCGACGCCCATGAAATCCGCGTCGCGATCCACGACGGCTTCACGCTCGACGACCCGAAACGGCCGCGCAACTACTCGCCGCAGCAATATATGCGCAGTGAGGAGGAGATGTGCGAGCTGTTCGCCGATATCCCGGAAGCGCTGGAAAACAGCGTTGAGATCGCCAAACGCTGCAATGTCACCGTGCGGCTTGGTGAATATTTCCTGCCGCAGTTCCCGACGGGCGATATGACCACCGAAGATTTCCTGGTCATGAAATCGAAAGAGGGTCTGGAGGAGCGTCTGGAATTCCTCTTCCCGGATCCTGCCGTACGTGCTGAAAAGCGCCCGGCGTATGACGAGCGTCTGGATATTGAACTCCAGGTCATCAACCAGATGGGGTTCCCGGGCTACTTCCTGATCGTCATGGAGTTTATCCAGTGGTCGAAGGATAACGGCGTACCGGTTGGCCCGGGCCGTGGTTCCGGCGCCGGTTCACTGGTGGCCTACGCGCTGAAAATCACCGATCTTGATCCGCTGGAATTTGATCTGCTGTTCGAACGTTTCCTTAACCCGGAGCGTGTCTCGATGCCCGACTTCGACGTCGATTTCTGCATGGAGAAACGCGACCAGGTTATTGAGCACGTGGCGGACATGTATGGCCGCGATGCGGTATCGCAGATCATCACCTTCGGTACCATGGCGGCGAAAGCGGTTATCCGCGACGTGGGCCGTGTGCTGGGTCACCCGTACGGCTTTGTCGACCGTATCTCCAAGCTGGTGCCGCCCGATCCGGGCATGACGCTGGCGAAAGCGTTTGAAGCCGAACCGCAGCTGCCGGAAATCTACGAGGCGGACGAAGAAGTTAAAGCGCTGATCGACATGGCGCGTAAGCTGGAAGGGGTGACGCGAAACGCCGGTAAACACGCCGGTGGGGTGGTTATCGCTCCCACTAAAATCACCGACTTTGCGCCGCTGTATTGCGATGAGCAGGGGCTGCATCCGGTTACCCAGTTTGACAAGAACGACGTCGAATACGCCGGGCTGGTAAAATTCGACTTCCTCGGTCTGCGTACGCTCACTATCATTAACTGGGCGCTGGAGATGATCAACAAGCGGCGGGCGAAGAACGGCGAAGGGCCGTTGGATATTGCCGCTATCCCGCTGGATGACAAGAAAAGCTTCGACATGCTGCAGCGCTCGGAAACCACCGCGGTCTTCCAGCTTGAATCACGCGGCATGAAAGATCTGATTAAGCGTCTGCAGCCTGACTGCTTCGAAGATATGATCGCGCTGGTGGCTCTGTTCCGTCCGGGCCCGCTGCAGTCGGGGATGGTAGATAACTTTATCGACCGTAAGCACGGCCGCGAAGAGATTTCCTACCCGGACGTACAGTGGCAGCATGAGAGCCTGAAACCGGTGCTGGAGCCGACCTACGGCATTATCCTGTATCAGGAACAGGTCATGCAGATTGCCCAGGTGCTTTCCGGTTATACCCTCGGCGGCGCGGATATGCTGCGCCGTGCGATGGGTAAGAAAAAACCGGAGGAGATGGCCAAGCAGCGTGGCACTTTCGAAGAAGGGGCGAGGAAAAACGGTGTTGATGGTGAACTGGCGATAAAAATCTTCGACCTGGTGGAGAAATTCGCCGGTTACGGGTTTAACAAATCGCACTCCGCTGCCTACGCGCTGGTCTCTTACCAGACGCTATGGCTTAAGGCGCACTATCCGGCTGAGTTTATGGCGGCGGTAATGACCGCCGATATGGACAACACTGAGAAGGTGGTTGGCCTGGTGGATGAGTGCTGGCGCATGGGGCTGAAAATTTTGCCCCCGGATATTAACTCCGGCCTGTACCATTTCCACGTCAATGATGACGGTGAGATCGTCTACGGCATCGGCGCCATCAAAGGCGTTGGCGAAGGGCCGATCGAAGCGATCATTGAGGCGCGCAACAATGGCGGTTATTTCCGCGAGCTGTTTGACCTCTGCGCGCGGACCGATATTAAAAAGCTCAACCGCCGGGTGCTGGAAAAACTGATTATGTCCGGGGCGTTCGATCGTCTCGGTCCGCATCGCGCGGCGCTGATGAACTCGCTGGGCGATGCGTTGAAAGCCGCCGACCAGCACGCGAAAGCGGAGGCCATTGGCCAGGCCGATATGTTCGGCGTGCTGGCGGAAGAGCCTGAGCAAATTGAACAGTCCTACGCCAGCTGCCAGCCGTGGCCTGAGCAGGTGGTGCTGGATGGTGAAAGGGAAACCCTGGGGCTGTATCTGACCGGGCACCCGATTAACCAGTACCTGAAAGAGATCGAGCGCTACGTCGGTGGCGTGCGGCTCAAAGACATGCATCCGACCGATCGTGGTAAAGTGACTACGGCGGCGGGGCTGGTGATTGCGGCGCGGGTAATGGTCACCAAGCGCGGCAATCGTATCGGCATCTGTACGCTGGATGACCGTTCCGGGCGTCTGGAGGTGATGTTGTTCACCGACGCGCTGGATAAATATCAGCAGTTGCTGGAAAAAGACCGCATACTTATCGTCAGCGGACAGGTCAGCTTTGATGACTTTAGCGGGGGGCTTAAAATGACCGCCCGCGAAGTCATGGACATTGACGAAGCCCGGGAAAAATATGCTCGCGGGCTTGCTATCTCGCTGACGGACAGGCAAATTGATGACCAGCTTTTAAACCGACTCCGTCAGTCTCTGGAACCCCACCGTTCGGGAACCATTCCAGTGCACCTCTACTATCAGAGGGCGGATGCACGCGCGCGGTTGCGTTTCGGCGCAACATGGCGCGTCTCTCCGAGCGATCGTTTGCTTAACGATCTGCGTGGCCTTATCGGCTCGGAGCAGGTGGAACTGGAGTTTGACTAATACAGGAATACTATGAGTCTGAATTTCCTAGATTTTGAACAGCCGATTGCAGAGCTGGAAGCGAAAATCGATTCCCTGACTGCGGTAAGCCGTCAGGATGAGAAACTGGATATTAACATCGACGAAGAAGTGCATCGTCTGCGCGAGAAAAGCGTAGAGCTGACGCGCAAAATCTTCGCCGATCTTGGTGCATGGCAGGTAGCCCAGCTGGCGCGCCATCCACGTCGTCCCTATACCCTGGATTATGTCCGCCTGGCGTTCGACGAGTTTGACGAACTGGCCGGTGACCGCGCCTACGCTGACGATAAAGCGATTGTCGGCGGTATTGCGCGTCTTGATGGTCGTCCGGTGATGATCATCGGCCACCAGAAAGGTCGCGAAACCAAAGAGAAGATCCGTCGCAACTTTGGTATGCCGGCCCCGGAAGGCTACCGCAAAGCGCTGCGCCTGATGGAGATGGCTGAGCGGTTTAAAATGCCGATCATCACCTTCATCGACACCCCTGGCGCCTACCCGGGTGTTGGTGCGGAAGAGCGTGGCCAGTCTGAAGCGATTGCTCGCAACCTGCGTGAAATGTCGCGTCTGAGCGTGCCGGTTATCTGCACCGTGATCGGTGAAGGCGGCTCCGGCGGCGCGCTGGCGATTGGCGTGGGCGACAAGGTTAACATGCTGCAGTACAGCACCTATTCGGTCATTTCGCCGGAAGGCTGCGCGTCCATTCTGTGGAAAAGCGCGGATAAAGCACCGCTGGCCGCGGAAGCGATGGGTATTGTCGCGCCGCGTCTGAAAGAGCTGAAGCTGATTGACTCTATCGTTCCGGAACCGCTGGGTGGCGCGCACCGCAATCCGGAAGTGATGGCAGCGAGCCTGAAAGCGCAGCTGCTGGCAGACCTGGCCGATCTCGATCTGCTCAGCGAAGAAGAGCTGCTGAACCGCCGCTATCAGCGCCTGATGAGCTACGGTTACGCCTAAGTTTTTCGCGAGCGCAAAACACTAAGGGCCGGATTTTCCGGCCCTTTTTTTATGTGCGATGCGCCGAGGGGATTGCTATGATGCTTGACTTAGGTGAATACCAGGAGGAAAGCGTGAATATCATCGCCATCATGGGGCCTCACGGCGTCTATCACAAAGACGAACCGATCAAAGAACTGGAAGCGGCGCTGCAACGCCAGGGCTTTCAGACCATCTGGCCGCAAAACAGCGCCGACCTGCTGCAGTTTATTGAGCACAACCCGCGCATCTGTGGGGTGATTTTCGACTGGGATGAATACAGTGTCGATCTGTGCAGCGACATTAATCAGCTCAATGAATATCTGCCCCTGTACGCCTTTATTAACGCCCACTCGACGATGGACGTCAGCAGTCAGGATCTGCGCATGACGCTGTGGTTCTTCGAATATGCGCTGGGACTCTCCGAAGAGATCGCCACCCGCATCGGGCAGTACACGCGCGAGTACCTGGACAATATCACCCCGCCGTTTACCCGCGCCCTGTTCAACTATGTGCAGGAGGGGAAGTATACCTTTTGTACACCGGGCCATATGGGCGGTAGCGCCTATCAGAAAAGCCCGGTGGGCTGCCTGTTCTATGATTTCTTTGGCGGGAATACGTTAAAGGCGGATGTTTCGATTTCGGTAACCGAGCTGGGGTCGCTGCTGGATCATACCGGCCCGCATCTGGAGGCGGAGGAGTATATTGCCCGCGCCTTTGGCGCTGAACAGAGCTACATGGTGACCAACGGCACCTCGACATCCAATAAAATTGTCGGTATGTACTCGGCGCCCGCCGGCAGCACGCTGCTGATTGACCGTAACTGTCACAAATCACTGGCCCATCTGCTGATGATGAGCGATGTGGTTCCCCTGTGGCTGAAGCCGACCCGCAACGCGCTGGGGATCCTCGGCGGTATCCCCCGGCGCGAATTTACCCGCGACAGCATTCACCAGAAAGTGCGCGACACGGGCGGGGCGCAGTGGCCCGTGCATGCGGTGATCACTAACTCCACCTACGATGGCCTGCTCTATAACACCACCTGGCTTAAGGAGACGCTCGACGTCCCGTCGATCCATTTCGATTCCGCCTGGGTGCCGTATACCCATTTCCATCCGATATATCAGGGGAAAAGCGGCATGAGCGGTGAGCGGATCCCCGGGAAAGTCATCTTCGAGACGCAGTCCACGCATAAGATGCTGGCCGCGCTGTCGCAGGCCTCGCTGATCCACATTAAGGGCAACTATGATGAAGAGACCTTTAATGAAGCCTTTATGATGCATACCTCTACGTCGCCGAGCTATCCCATCGTCGCGTCAATTGAGACCGCAGCGGCGATGCTGCGAGGTAACTCCGGTAAGCGTCTGATCCAGCGCTCCATTGAGCGAGCGCTGGACTTCCGCAAAGAGGTGCAGCGACTGCGCGAGGAGTCGGACGGCTGGTTCTTTGATATCTGGCAGCCGGAAGCCGTGGATAAAGCCGAGTGCTGGCCGGTGGCGCCTGGCGAAGACTGGCACGGTTTCAAAGATGCCGATGCGGATCATATGTATCTCGATCCGGTGAAGGTCACCATTCTGACGCCGGGCATGGACGAGCAGGGGAATATGGATGAAGAGGGGATCCCGGCGGCGCTGGTGGCGAAGTTCCTCGACGAGCGGGGCGTGGTGGTGGAAAAAACGGGCCCCTATAACCTGCTGTTTCTGTTCAGCATCGGTATTGATAAAACCCGGGCGATGGGGCTGCTGCGCGGTCTGACAGAGTTCAAACGCGCCTACGATCTCAATCTGCGGGTGAAAAATATGTTGCCGGATCTGTACGCGGAAGATCCCGACTTCTACCGCAACATGCGGATCCAGGACCTGGCGCAGGGGATCCACCGCTTGATCCGTCAGCACCAGTTGCCGCAGCTGATGCTCAGCGCCTTTGACGTCCTGCCGGAAATGAAAATGACGCCGCATCACGCCTGGCAGCGCCAGATCAAGGGTGAGGTGGAAACCATTGAACTGGAGAACCTGGTGGGCCGGATTTCGGCCAACATGATCCTCCCTTATCCACCCGGCGTACCGCTGCTGATGCCGGGAGAGATGATCACGGAGGAAAGCCGGGCAGTGCTCGATTTCCTGCTGATGCTCTGCTCCATCGGCCGTCATTACCCGGGCTTTGAGACTGATATTCACGGTGCGAAGCGCGATGAGGACGGCGTGTATCGGGTACGAGTCTTAAAAAATGACGAAAGGCTTGCGCGTTAACGGCGCGCACGAGTAACGTGGCTGGCTTAACAGAAGGAGTTTGACCATGCTGGGTTTGAAACGGGTTCACCATATTGCCATCATCGCGACGGACTACGCCCGCAGTAAAGCGTTCTATTGCGATATTCTGGGGTTTACGCTGCAAAGTGAGTTTTATCGCGCCGAGCGCGACTCCTGGAAGGGCGATCTGGCGCTCAATGGCGAGTACGTGATTGAGCTGTTCTCGTTCCCGTTTCCGCCGGCCCGACCCAGTCGCCCCGAAGCCTGTGGGTTGCGTCATCTGGCCTTTAGCGTGGATGATATCGACGCTGCGGTGGCGCATCTGACAGCCCATGGCGTCGAGTGTGAAGCGATTCGCGTCGATCCCTTTACCGGCAAACGCTTTACCTTCTTTAGCGATCCGGACGACCTGCCGCTGGAAATATATCAGCAGTAAACCTTGCCAGCGCGACCCTGGCCCGGTAACGTGCCGGGCCATCACTTCTCGGTATGTTCGTGGATATGACGGCTGATATTGCGCATACGCTTCATCCCCATAGCCAGCTGCTGGTGGCCTTCAGCGGCGGTCTGGATTCGACGGTTCTCCTGCACCAGCTGGTGCTGCTGCGGGAACAGGATCCCTCGCTGACGCTGCGGGCAGTGCATGTTCACCACGGCCTGAGCGCCCACGCAGACGACTGGGTGGCGCATTGTCGGCAGATTTGCCAGCAGTGGCAGGTACCGCTGGTGGTGCATCACGTGACGTTAGCCCGGGGCGGTCTGGGCGTGGAGGCTCATGCCCGTGCGGCGCGCTATCAGGCCTTTCAGGATACGCTCAACGCCGGCGAGGTGTTAGTGACCGCCCAGCACCAGGATGACCAGTGCGAAACGCTGCTGCTGGCGTTAAAACGCGGCAGCGGTCCTACCGGTCTGTCGGCGATGGCGGCATCCTCTGCCTTTGCCGGCAGCCGACTACTGCGTCCTCTCCTCAATGAAACCCGCGAATCGCTACGCCAGTGGGCGCTCGCCCATCAGCTCTCGTGGATTGAAGATGAGAGTAATCAGGACGATACCTATGACCGCAACTTTCTGCGCCTGCGGGTGATCCCGGTCCTGCGCGAGCGCTGGCCGCACTTTAGCGAGGCCGTCGCCCGCAGCGCCAGCCTGTGCGCCGAGCAGGAACAACTGCTGGACGAGATGCTGGCGGCGGAGCTGGCGTCGCTGGTGGCTGAAGATGGCTCGCTGGCTATCACGCCGCTGACGTCGATGAGCCCACCCCGTCGCGCGGCGTTGTTACGTCGCTGGCTCGCCGGGCATCAGGCGCCGATGCCGGCCCGCGAGGTGCCAGAGCGCCTCTGGCATGAGGTGGCGCTGGCGCGGGAAGATGCCAGCCCTTGTCTGCGGCTGGGGGAATTTACCGTCCGTCGTTTTCAACAGCGTTTGTACTGGGTGAAGTATCTTCCCGGCCAGACGGAAAGTGTCCAGCACTGGCCCAACTGGCGCCAGCCGCTGCGGCTGGCTGACGGTCTCGGCGAGCTGATGCTACAGCCCGGCGGGACGTTGCGCCCGCCGTCTGCGGATGAGCCGGTCACTATCCGCTTTCGCGCCAGCGGCCACCTGCATATCGTCGGGCGCCACGGCGGACGTAAGCTGAAGAAGATCTGGCAGGAGCTGGGCGTTGCTCCGTGGCGACGAGACACCACGCCGCTGCTGTTTTACGGCGAAATGCTGATTGCCGCAGCGGACGATCTGTTTGTGGCCAAAGAAGGTACCGTCATGGAAGGGGAAGGGGTCAGGCTGGCATGGAGGAAAACGGGCGGTTAAGCCCGTTTTGATTCAGGATTCGCTCACCACCACGGTGCCGATTTCCGGGTGACTGAAGCTGGCGATTTTATCCAGGCGTAGCTCGCGGACGTTGCCGGCGAGTTCGACCACCAGATACTCGATATTTTTACGCGAGATTAGATCGCTGGCCTTCGCCTGCAGCTGTTCACCATCCTTCAGCGCCAGCGTCAGCACCAGGTGATGCTGGCAAGCCAGTTCCAGGTTGTCGTAATCGTCGCAGTTAATGGGTTGATAAGTATCATTCATTGACATAATCGCTCACCAGTAAGTTTGCTGCCGCATAAGCGGCCTTTTCCCTGACTGACTCCGAAAGGGCCTCATCCGCCGCAATCTCATTCAATACTTTCAACACGCAACCCAGCGCATCCGGGATATACCCTAAGTCTCCGCTGGCTATTTCCGCATACCGCTTGCGTATTAACTCACAATAGTGGTCCACATGCCCTCCTGTCAGCGTTCTGACTCAACCGTGGGATGCAAGTTTAAGCCTACGAAGATAAACTCTGTTTAGCAAGGGAACTATATCATAGTCATTTAAGCAATTTCAGCAGGATGAAACAGGTTGCTGCGATTGACGACAGCCTTTTGCTGCCAGTTTCGCTACAATGTCCGCCATTCTTTTCAGGAGTTTATTCATGGCGCTGAAAGCGACGATATATAAAGCCGCGGTAAATGTAGCCGATCTGGATCGCAACCAGTTTCTGGATGCTAACCTGACGCTGGCGCAGCACCCCTCGGAAACCCAGGAGCGCATGATGTTGCGCCTGCTGGCGTGGATCAAATATGCCGATGAGCGGCTACAGTTTACCCGGGGGTTATCCTCGGATGATGAACCGGAACTGTGGCAGCTAAACGACCATTTGGGCATCGATCTGTGGATTGAACTGGGGCTGCCGGACGAGAAACGTCTCAAGAAAGCCTGCTCCCGGGCGCAGGCGGTGGCGCTGTTTGCCTATAATAGCCGGGCCGCTGAAATCTGGTGGCAGCAGAATCAGAACAAGCTTGCGGCGTACCCGAAGCTGACCATCTGGTATCTTGATGATGCGCAACTGACGCAGCTTAGCGCCTTTGCCGATCGCACCATGACGCTGCAGGCCACTCTGCAGGACGGCGGTATCTGGTTATCCGATGCTCGGAATAATCTGGAAATTCATTTAACGGCCTGGCAAGCATCAGCATGATTACCATTAGCCGCAGCGTGACCATTGCCGATGATGAAGTCACGCTGGAAGGTATTCGTGCCCAGGGGGCCGGGGGCCAGCATGTGAATAAAGCGTCGACGGCGATCCATCTGCGCTTCGATATCAAAGCCTCGAGCTTGCCAGAGCATGACAAGGAGCGCCTGCTCGCCGCCAGCCACCACTTAATTTCTGCTGACGGTGTGGTTATCATTAAGGCTCAGGAATATCGCAGCCAGGAGATGAACCGCGAAGCGGCGATTGCCCGGCTGGTGGCCCTCATAAAAGAATTAACCGCAGTGCAAAAAAGTCGCCGGGAGACGCGACCGACTCGGGCATCCAAAGAGCGACGCCTTGCTTCCAAGGCACAAAAGTCCTCAGTTAAAGCGCTGCGTGGGAAAGTTCGCCAGTGAAGGCGATGGTGAACGGGTGGAATGGATGATAAGGAAAGCAAAGTGAAAAAAATCGTATTCTCCGTGATAGCGGCCTGTTCGCTGTTCGCGCTGTTTGGTTGTAACCATCGCGCCGAGACTGACACCGTACAGCCAGCGGCGATGGAAGAGCTCAAGCCGATGCAGCAAAGCTGGCGTGGGGTGCTGCCTTGTGCGGATTGTGAAGGTATCGACACCTCGCTGTTCCTGGAAAAAGACGGTACCTGGGTGATGAACGAGCACTACCAGGGCGCTCGTCGTGAACCGTCATCTTTTGCCTCTTATGGCACCTGGGCTCGCACAGCGGATAAACTGGTGCTGACCGACAGCAAAGGCGAGAAATCATATTTTCGCGCGAAGGGCGACAAGCTGGAGATGCTTGACCGCAACGGGAGCCCCGTTCAGTCTCCTCTCAATTATACCCTGGAGCCGGTGAAGGCCAGCCTGCCGACCACCCCGATGGCGATGCGCGGCATGTATTTCTATATGGCCGATGCGGCAACCTTTACCGATTGCGCGACCGGTAAACGCGTCGCGGTGGCGAACAATGCCCAGCTTGAGCGGGATTATGCCGCTGCCCGCGGCAATGATTCACGACCGGTGCTGCTGGTGGTGGAGGGGCACTTTACCCTCGAGGCGAACCCGGACACCGGCGAAATGATGAAGACGCTGATGACGGACCAGGCCGGCAAATTTATTCCCGGTAAAGACTGTAGCCATTGATTGTCAGGCCCCTGCCCGGGAAACGGGCAGGGGATGATCCCACACAGTCCCCCTACTTGCTCCTGCTATTCGCCCTGTCATATACAGAGTGAGCGTGGGTCTGGCTGGCGGAAAAGCGCAAATCTTTTCTTTACTCCGCATCGTCCTTCGGTTTATTCAGCCCCACCAGCTTCCCGGCCTGAAGATAAACGCCCAGTTTCAGATGCCCGACATACTGTAGCTGCGTTTCGGGTTTAAACGTGGCGACGTCTCCTTCCCGCATGTGCAGCAGATCGGAAGGACTTATCCACGCCGCCTGCGCCAGGGTCAGCGGATGCCCGGCTCTGACGAAGGCCTCGCTGACAAACTCCGAGCAAAACCACGCTTTCTTGTCGGCGCTTGCCGCATCGCCCAGTTGCGCTTTGGCCAGGCCGCTCACGCACTGCTGACGAAAGTTACGCGAGAAAGGGTTGAGCGAGCAGAGCGGTTTGGTGACCATATAAGGGATAAACTGAATAATGCCGCGATAGTTATACCCGCTGTCTTTGACCTGCCAGGCAAAATTTTTCATCGCCGTTGCCTGGTCCGGCGTCAGGTCGGGCACCCTGAGGGCAAAGAGTTTATCGCTGTGCGCCAGCGCCTGCTGAACAGAAATCACCTGTACGCCAGCGCCGGTGGCTTCCGCGATCTGACCCTCGCCAAGATACAGTGCGACGTGGCTAACGGAAGAGGCGCTGAAGGCGCGGATCCCAAGCGAAGTGATACCCAGGCTGGACGAGAAGAGCAGGTCGCCGGAACGGAGGTCGCTTTCGTCAATTTCGTGGAGCCCGCTGCCGGCAATCGAGCTTTGACGCTGGAGGGTGACAGCCCATGGCGGGGAGCGGCCCTCGGTAGCGGATGCGGAAGGGGCGCTGCGGCCGACGTCTACGGTGCAGGCGGTAAGCAGCAGCAGGGCGGAAGTAAGCAGTCCGCTGCTGAGGATAGGTGCAGTCATGGGTACTTTCCTTGTAAAAAAAAGGCCCTGACATCCGTTCAGGGCCCTGAGGTGGTGCTTAGCCTTTTATCGCTTTAACCAGATATTCCACGATATCACCGGTTTTAATCAGCTGCTTCTCACCGTTGCGACGATACTTGTATTCAATATCATCGTTATCGAGGTTCCGATCGCCCAGCACGATAGTGTGCGGGATACCGATCAGCTCCATATCAGCGAACATCACGCCAGGACGCTCTTTACGGTCGTCCATCAACACATCGATGCCATGCGCACGCAACTCGGCGTACAGCTTCTCGGCCAGCTCCTGCACGCGATAGGACTTGTGCATATTCATCGGCAGAATCGCCACCTGGAACGGCGCGATGGCGTCTGGCCAGATAATCCCGCGATCGTCGAAGTTCTGCTCGATAGCGGCGGCCACCACGCGGGTCACCCCAATACCGTAGCAGCCCATGGTCAGGATCTGGTTACGGCCATCTTCGCCCTGAACTGCGGCATTCATCGCCTGAGAGTACTTAGTACCCAGCTGGAAGATGTGACCCACTTCGATACCGCGCTTGATAAGCAGGGTACCTTTGCCGTCCGGGCTCGGATCGCCAGCGACGACGTTACGAATATCGGCGACTTCCGGAGTGGCAACGTCGCGATCCCAGTTGATGCCGAAGTAGTGTTTGCCATCGATGTTGGCGCCAGCGGCGAAATCGCTCATCACCGCAACAGTACGGTCGATAACCACCGGGATCGGCAGGTTCACCGGACCCAGGGAGCCCGGACCGGCTTTCACCAGAGCGCGGATCTCCTCTTCGGTGGCGAAGGTCAGCGGGCTGGCGACCTGCGGCAGTTTTTCTGCTTTCACTTCGTTCAGCTCGTGATCGCCGCGCACCAGCAGGGCAACCAGCGGGAAGGCGCTACCTTCAACCGCTTTCACCAGCAGGGTCTTCACGGTTTTTTCGATCGGCAGGTTGAACTGCTCAACGAGTTCGGCGATGGTTTTGGCGTTCGGCGTATCAACCAGGGTCATCTCCTGGGTGGCGGCTGCGCGCGGCTCTTTTGGCGCAACGGCTTCCGCAAACTCGATGTTTGCCGCGTAGTCGGAGCTGTCGGAGAAGATCACGTCGTCTTCGCCGCTCTGCGCCAGCACCTGGAATTCATGAGAGGCGCTGCCGCCGATAGAACCGGTGTCAGCCTGTACCGCACGGAAATCCAGCCCCATACGACTGAAGATTTTGCTGTAAGCGGTATACATCGCGTCGTAGGTTTCCTGCAGCGATTCCTGAGAGGTATGGAAAGAGTAAGCATCTTTCATCAGGAATTCACGGGAGCGCATCACGCCGAAACGCGGGCGCACTTCGTCGCGGAACTTGGTCTGAATCTGATAGAAGTTCAGTGGCAGCTGCTTATAAGAATTCAGCTCGTTGCGAATCAGATCGGTAATGACCTCTTCGTGGGTTGGCCCGAGGACGAACGGGCGATCGCCGCGATCGGCAATGCGCAGTAGTTCCGGGCCGTACTGCTCCCAGCGACCGCTCTCCTGCCACAGTTCAGAAGGCTGAACGACCGGCATTAACACCTCGATCGCACCGGCGTTGTTCATCTCTTCACGCACGATGTTTTCGACTTTTTTCAGGACGCGCACGCCGGTCGGCAGCCAGGTGTATAACCCGGAGGCCAGCTTGCGGATCATCCCGGCGCGCAGCATCAGCTGGTGGCTGATTACCTCGGCGTCGGCAGGTGTCTCCTTCAGAGTGGAGAGCAGATATTGGCTAGTACGCATGTTGTAACGGTTCCAGTTAAACGAGCGGAACAGGCTGGTTGCCCAGCCTGAAACAAAAAAGTGGTTTAGTTTACCAGTGTGGCAAAGATGCCAAAAGAGAGGAAAAATAAAATTAGCGCGCTTCGAGGGCAAAGACTTCAAAACCAGAGGCAATCACCCGCCAGCGGACGTTGAAATCCAGCAACCAGACGGCATAATTTTTTCCTGCTTCTTCCTCTTTACGGTAGGCCGGGCGCGGATCCTGCGCCAATACTTCGCGGATAAACGCTTTGATATGCGGGTAGCGTTTTTCCAGGGTCAGTAACTGTGCTTCTGTTTCCGGTGTAAAACTGACGTTCATACCCGCCAGCGGCGCCTGTTGCGCATAGCTGGCGCTGGCATCCGGCAGGGCTTCGGCGAAAGGAAGATACGGTTTGATATCAACCACCGGCGTCCCGTCAACGAGATCGAGGCTACCGAGTTCCAGGATCACCTGGTCCTTCTGACAACGAATGCCTTTCAGCTCAACCAGCGACATGCCGATGGGGTTAGGGCGAAACGTCGAACGGGTGGCAAAGACGCCCATCCGTGCATTGCCTCCCAGTCGGGGAGGGCGCACCGTCGGACGCCAGCCGCCTTCCATGGTCTGATGAAACACAAACAGGACCCACAGATGGCTGAAGTTTTCCAGGCCCCGCACGGCGTCGGCCTGGTTGTAGGGCGCGACCAGATGCAGTTCTCCGCCGCCGTGCTTAACCAGCCCAGGCTGGCGAGGAACGGCAAATTTCTCTTTATACGGCGAGCGGATAACGCCTATCTGCGCAAACTGGAATGCACTCATTGTGCCGAAACGTTAAGCGCCGAGCCCAGACAAACCGCCTGACGGTAGCAGCCTGGCGTGCCGCTGGTCACTTCGCAGCGGTGAAGCAGGACGGCATTGGCTTTCATGCGTGCCGCATTCACCTGCAGACGCTTGCGGGCGGTTGGGATGTTCGGTGGGGAATCCTGATTTGAGGCCTGGCATGACTCACCGGTCACTTCACCCAGATCACGGAACGGTTTTCCCACCAGCTCTGACGCATCGGTATAAATACGTACCGGCGCCGGACGGGTTACGCGTGGTTTGCTCGGCTCAGATTTAACCGGGGGGGTTGCAGTGCTTTGAACAGGTTCAACAGGGGATCTGCTTAGCATGGAACAACCGCTTAACATGAGTGCTAACAAACAGACCGGTAAAGCACGCATAGTATTTCCTCAATGAATAAAAAACAGGGCGTTATTGAATCAGGTGCTTGCATAAATGACAAGACGGGCGTGAAGCCCGTCCTGAATGATATTACGGTGAGAAAAGATTACCAGCCTTTCACTGCGCCACCGTTAAAGATCTTGTTCGCCGCTTCGTAAACTTCATCGCTCTGGTAAGCCTGAACGAATTTCTTCACATTCTCAGCATCTTTATTGTCTTCGCGCGCCACAATCAGGTTCACGTAAGGAGACTCTTTGCCTTCAACAAAGATACCGTCTTTCGCCGGGGTCAGGCCAATCTGGCTGGCGTAAGTGGTGTTGATGACGGCCAGCGCAATCTGTGCATCGTCCAGAGAACGCGGCAGCTGCGGCGCTTCCAGCTCAACAATCTTCAGGTTTTTCGGGTTCTCTACCACATCCAGAGAGGTTGGCAGCAGGCCTACACCTTCTTTCAGTTTAATCAGACCCACTTGCTGCAGCAGCAGCAGGGAACGGCCGAGGTTGGTCGGATCGTTAGGGACGGCGATCTGCGAGCCCGGCTGCAGTTCGTCCAGCGATTTGATTTTCTTCGAGTAACCCGCGATCGGATAGACGAAGGTGTTGCCAACGGAGACCAGCTTATAGCCACGGTCTTTAATCTGCTGGTCGAGATACGGTTTATGCTGGAAGGCGTTCACGTCGATATCGCCTTTGCTCAGCGCTTCGTTTGGCAGCACATAATCGTTAAAGGTGACCAGCTCAACGTCGAGGCCATACTTCTCTTTTGCCACTTTCTGCGCAACTTCAGCGACCTGCTGTTCCGCCCCGACGATAACGCCGACTTTAATATGATTCGGATCTTTTTCATCCTGACCACAACCCACCAGCGCCAGAGAACCGATTAACGCGCCAACTGCCGCAAAGGTTTTGAAATTAAAGGCCATGTTATTTCCTTCCTGTAAGAATGAGTGTTGTCTGCCAATAACGTTATTTATGAGTCACAGCCCGGACGATACGATCGCCAGAGAATTGAATTAGATAAACCAGAATAACCAGTAATACCAGTACGGTATTCATCACGGTGGCGTTGTAGCCGATATAACCGTACTGATAACCAATCTGCCCCAGACCACCGGCGCCCACCGCACCGCCCATGGCGGAATAGCCCACGAGAGTAATGAGGGTGATGGTGGCGGCGTTGACCAGACCCGGCAGCGCCTCAGGCAGCAGGACCTTGCGGACAATCTGCAGCGGTGTGGCGCCCATCGCGCGGGAAGCTTCGATAAGCCCGGTCGGGATCTCCAGTAGGGCGTTCTCCACCATGCGGGCGATAAACGGCGCGGCGCCGACTGTTAACGGCACGATCGCCGCTTGCAGGCCGATCGAGGTGCCGACGATTACGCGGGTAAACGGGATCATCCAGACCAGCAGGATAATGAACGGGATGGAACGGAAAATATTCACCACCGCCGACAAGGTACGATACAGTTTGGCATTAGCGGCAATTTGCCCAGGGCGCGTGACATACAGCAGCACGCCCACCGGCAGACCAAGGACAAAACCGAAGAAGCCGGAGACAAAGGTCATTGCCAGCGTTTCCCATACGCCGCGCAACAGCAGCCACATCATTGGCTCAGACATATCCCAATACCTCTACTTTTACATGGTGTTCCTGCAGCCAGGCGATGGCCGCCTGAGTGTCTTCCTGTGTACCGTGCATTTCGGTCAGCATGATGCCGAACTTCACGCCACCGGCGTAATCCATCTGCGCACTAATAATGTTGTTATTCACATTGAAGCGACGCGCGGTTTCAGAGAGCAGCGGCGCATCGACGGAGTGGCCGGTAAATTCCATGCGCAGCATCGGTACACTGTCCGCTGCGGCGGTAGGTTTCAGGCGTGCCTGGTAGTCATCCGGAATATCCAGGTGCAGAGTCGACTGAATGAACTGCTGGGCCAGCGGCGTCTTCGGATGGGAGAAGACTTCGCTCACCGTGTCCTGCTCAATAAGCTGGCCGTTGCTAATCACCGCCACGCAGTCGCAGATGCGCTTCACCACATCCATTTCATGGGTGATCAGCAGAATGGTCAGCCCCAGACGACGGTTAATATCTTTCAGCAGTTCGAGAATGGAACGGGTGGTGGCCGGGTCGAGGGCGCTGGTGGCTTCATCGCACAGCAATACCTTCGGGTTGCTGGCCAGTGCGCGGGCAATGGCGACGCGCTGTTTCTGGCCACCAGAGAGATTAGCCGGGTAGCTGTCGTGCTTATCACCCAGGCCGACGAGATCCAGCAGCTCGGTGACACGACGTTTGATTTCAGCCTGCGGGGTGTTATCCAGTTCCAGGGGCAACGCCACGTTGCCGAAAACGGTCCGGGAAGCCAGCAGGTTAAAATGCTGGAAAATCATGCCAATCTGACGGCGCGCGCGGGTTAGCTCTTTTTCCGACAGAGCAGTCAATTCCTGACCGTCAACTTGTACGCTGCCCTCGGTCGGGCGCTCCAGCAGGTTGACGCAGCGAATCAGCGTACTTTTACCGGCGCCGGAGGCACCGATAACGCCATAAATTTGTCCGGCAGGGACATGCAAGCTGACGTCATTCAGCGCCTGAATGCTGCGATTCCCTTGCTGGAACACTTTGGTGATATTGGAAAGTTTAATCATCAGTTATTTATTATCGTTTAGCCGTTTGCCGTGGCATTTTCTTCTGCCGTATCCAGGCGATGCCTGTCAATGAAATGGATGTTAAGGCATCCAGACGTCTAAATCAATCTGACTCTTTATAATGAGCACTTTCTTGCATGCCGAAACATGCGATACTAACGGCATTAGCCTTTTTCAGGAGCAAACCGGTGGCAAAGTCAGTACCCGCAATTTTTCTCGACCGTGACGGCACGATTAATATCGATCATGGTTACGTCCACGAAATCGACAATTTTGAATTTATCGATGGCGTCATTGACGCGATGCGCGAACTAAAAGAGATGGGCTACGCGCTGGTGCTGGTCACTAACCAGTCCGGTATTGCTCGCGGAAAATTTACCGAAGCTCAGTTTGAAACGCTGACCGAATGGATGGACTGGTCTCTGGCGGACCGTGGTGTCGACCTGGATGGTATCTACTATTGCCCGCATCATCCGCAGGGTACGGTGGAGGAGTACCGCCAGACCTGTGATTGCCGTAAACCACATCCGGGGATGCTGATCTCTGCACGTGATTTTCTGCATATCGATATGGCCGCTTCCTATATGGTAGGGGACAAACTGGAAGATATGCAGGCCGCTGCCGCCGCAGATATCGGTACTAAAGTGCTGGTGCGTACCGGTAAGCCCCTTACTGAAGAGGCGGAAAAAGCGGCTGACTGGGTGCTAAATAGCCTGGCAGAGCTGCCCGCGGCGATTAAAAAGCAGCAAAAATAAGCGTTGCGTTTAAAAGATGAGCGGTTGAAATAAAATTGTATTTTTCCGCTTGTCATTCACGGAGAGCTCCCTATAATGCGCCTCCATCGACACGGCAGATGTGAATCACTTCACGCAAACAGCCGGTTCGGTTGAAGAGAAAAATCCTGAAATTCAGGGTTGACTCTGAAAGAGGAAAGTGTAATATACGCCACCTCGCGACAGAGCGCTAAAGCGCGTCGCAACTGCTCTTTAACAATTTATCAGACAATCTGTGTGGGCACTCAAAGTGACATGGATTCTTAACGTCCTCGGACGAAAAATGAATACCAAGTCTCTGAGTGAACATGCGTAATTCATTACGAAGTTTA
>NZ_PIBL01000008.1:0-222943 GCF_002806645.1 Klebsiella sp. H-Nf2 | reverse complement strand
GTCCACATTCAGCACTGAATTATCAGACGCCATCAGAGTTTGCAGCACGGTGGCGAAATGGAAAATGTGAAGGTAAACAAACCGACCTTACTAACTGACGGTTGTATCTAATCCTGGGGGCAGGTCATATCCGATAAAACCCGTAGTGGTGCGCTGGCGGAGGTTCTGGCGTCTGAACGGAAGACACTCAACGAACAGTTGCGCGTTGCGCTACCTGGTATCATCCAGTCATTCGACCCTGACGCTGTGACCGCCGTGGTACAGCCAGCGATCCGCTACGTCGAACGAGATAACGACGGCAACAAAAGCACCAAGGATTATCCGTTGCTGGTGGATGTTCCTGTCGTATTCCCTCGCGGTGGAGGCTGCACGCTGACGTTTCCTGTTAAGGCTGGTGATGAGTGCCTTGTTATCTTCGCGGACCGCTGTATTGATTTCTGGTGGCAAAGCGGAGGTATTCAGGAGCCGGTAGACGAGCGCATGCATGATATATCCGATGCCTTCTGTATCGTCGGCCCGCAATCGCAGGCTAAGAAAATCGGCGGCATCAGCACCAGCGCGGTAGAACTGCGCAGTGATGACGGGGAAACAAAGCTAAGTCTTAATCCTGCCAGCGGGGCTATCAACGGTACGGCGCCGGGAGGTTTTAACCTGAACGGGCTTAAAATCCTTTCTGATGGCCGCCTGCAGCTGGTGGATGGCTCAATCGTCGATAAGCATACGCATGGTGGCGTTGAGTCAGGCGGGAGTAACACAGCACCACTCGGAGGATGATATGCGATACCGTCGAGAAGATGATGACGGGGATTACACCTTCGGTCAGGGTGATGATACCTGGCTGGTTAACTCCCCCGAGGCCGTCGCGCATGCCATTAAAACGCGCTTCCTGCTTTGGTACGGGCAATGGTTTCTGGATACCACAGCGGGTACGCCGTGGATTCAGTCAGTACTTGGCAAGCAAAAGCCAGACACCTACAACCTCGCTATCCGCAAGCGGATCCTCGAAACGCAGGGCGTTAGCTCTATCACTGCGTTTAATACCACCGTTGACGGCACCACACGCCGTGTAACGTTCACAGCAACGGTGGAAACCATCTACGGGACAACCACAGTAACTTCGGAGGCGTAATGTCTTTGGACCTCGACACACTCGGCTTATCGGCAACGGTAACCGCTGAGGGGATAAGCGCGCCCGACTATCAGACCGTTCTGGACACCATCACCGGCTATTTTCAGCAGATTTATGGCAGTGATGCCTATCTCGATCCTGACAGCAAAGATGGCCAGATGGTGGCGCTGGTTGCCCTGGCTATTCACGATGCCAATAACACGGCCATTTCTGTTTACCGGTCTTTTTCACCATCGACGGCGCTGTCCGATGCATTAACCAGTAACGTCAAAATTAACGGCATCACTCGACGGGCTGCGACAAACTCCACGGTCGATGAGTTGATCGAAGGTGAAGCCGGGACGTTAATCGCAAACGGCTCAGTGAAAGATGCCAACGGCATCATCTGGAATCTTCCTGCTCAGGTGGCTATTGGTATTGATGGAACCGTCATTGCGACTGCAACGTGTTCTGTTGCCGGTGCTGTTGCGGCCCCTGCTGGATCAGTCAACAAGATAAATACCCCGACACGTGGCTGGGTATCAGCAACTAACCCGCAAGCGGCCACAGTAGGCGTAGCGGCAGAAACCGACGCAGAACTTCGCGTAAGGCAGTCGCAAAGCGTCGCGCTGGCGTCTCTCACACCGTTTGATGCAGTAGATGGAGCGATTGCCAATGTTGAAGGCGTGACTCGTCATAAGCTGTTTGAGAATGATACTGAGGTAATGGATGCGAACGGGTTGCCCGCGCACTCTATTTCAGCTGTTGTGGAGGGAGGGGATGCAACAGTGATTGCCAATACCATCCGAAGCGTAAAGGGACAGGGAGTTTCTACCTTCGGCATGACTGCCGTGGTTGTCACAGATAGGTATGGAAATCCTTATACCATTCGATTTTCACGTCCCGTAGATGTTCCGGTGTTCGTGTCAATCACCCTGAGGGCGTTAACCGGATACACTTCTGATGTTGGTGATGAAATGAAAGCGGCGGTGGCCTCTTACATTAACTCTCTCGCTATCGGTGATAGTGTGTTGTTGAGTCGTGTTTATTCTCCTGCAAACCTCGGTGTAGTCAGTGGTGGGAATGCGCGATATTACGATATCATGGAGTTATTGATAGGTCGGTCAGCTGACTCTGTAGCAGCAGCGAATTTAACCGTCTTATATGACGAGGCTGTTTCATGTAGCGTGGAAAATATAGAAATAACGGTGATGACATGAGTAAATACACCGAACTCATTTCTAACTACCATGCAGGAAAACCAAAATTTGTAAAGCATGTTGACCTGTCCACGCGCCCTCTAATTGATATATCTGGTTCTGTCTACGGCCTTATCTCGGCATTCGACATAGATACAGGGGTGGGAGCGCAACTCGATATTCTTGGAAAATGGATCGGTGTGGCCCGGACAGTTGCAGCGCCAATATCTGGAGTTTTTCTTGAATGGGATAAAGATCGTGTTGGTTGGGATCAGGGCATCTGGCTTGGTCCATATCAGTCTTCTGATGCCTTAACTTACCTCAGTGATGATGTATACCGTGTAGTGTTAAAAGCTAGGGTAGGGATTAACAGCTGGAATGGTCAGAATGGCACGCTGCCTGATATTCTGGAAACAGCACTCGCTGGCACTGGGATTAAAATGATTATCCTTGATAATCAGGATATGACCGTCTCATTACTCATCGTCATTGATTCTGAATATTTAATGTCTGTAACTGATCGATTGATATTTGATTCAGGTATGAATCGTGGTCCATTTATTTCTCTTCCTGATGATTACACACCATCGCGATATGACATTAACCCAATAGATAAACTTCCCGCTGAGTTTGTTTTTGTGGTTCGTGCTGGGCTCCTTACGGTAAAAGCGGCCGGAGTAAGAGTTAGAGAAACAGTTACGCCCTCTAATGGATATAAATTCTTTGGTTTTGATGTCGAAAACGACTATATCGCTGGATTTGAGTCCGGTGCATGGGGAGAAAATTTCTGATGCCAGTTAACAACTTTAAACCATTTGCCATTGCATCTGGCTCAAATGTGACATCACAGACGGAATGGGAAGGTTTGATCGCCCTTTCTACAGGATTTACTGCAGGGCTGGCCAGGGCCGCCCAGATTAATAAAGCGCTGCGGCAGGGGACCGTTATGGCGAGCGTCTTAGCTCAGTTCATGGCTGAGACAACCGGAGAGGATGTGCTTGATGATGGTGACACAGCAAAGCTTGTATCCCTGATTACCATGTCAGTTAATTCTGTTGCGCGGAGTGCGCTTCCAGTTGGAACCCCCATCCCTTGGCCCTCAGATAGTCTACCCGCAGAGGGAAACTTCGCATTTATGCAGGGGCAAACATTTAGTCCGACGGCATATCCGTTACTGGCTGCTGCGTACCCGTCAGGTGTAATTCCAGACATGCGTAACTGGACCATTAAAGGGAAACCAGCTACCGGGCGTGCGGTGCTATCGCAGGAGCAAGATGGTGTTAAATCCCACTCGCACACAGCATCTGCCTCATCAACAGATCTTGGAACTAAAGTCACGAGTAGTAACGGTGACCACTCCCACACGTGGGGATCTGCTATGCAGAAACAGGGGGGGAGTGATCAGGAGGTTGGCAATAATAGTGGGAATAATTTTGGTGTGACATCTACTGCAGGCGCACATACACACTCTGTAGCAATTGGGGCCCACTCACATACCATCACGGTCGATGCTACTGGTAATGCAGAAAACACCGTTAAAAACATCGCATTCAACTACATCGTGAGGCTCGCATAATGACTTTTGAAATGTCTGATAAAACTCAGGTTGTAACCGTTTATCATATCAGTGACGACACGGGGGAGTTGGCGGGCTTTGAAGAGTTGTCAATCCCGCCTCACACTGGATTGCCAGCCTGCTGCACCCAAATAACACCGCCAGAAATAGGACCCGGAGAAGCAGCGGTTTTCAATATAGCTGCTGGGCTGTGGTCTCTTATTGAGGACCATCGCGGAAAAACCGTATACAGCACAGTGTCTGGAGAACCTATTGAGATTTCAGCGCTCGGAGAACTGCCAGAAGGGGTAACGACGAAGGCGCCAGCGGACAAATATCAAAAATGGGATGGCGATAACTGGGTTGACGATACAGAAGCTAAACACCTGGCTGAAGTGAGAAATGCTACTGAGCTATTGACCGAATTGATGCGCGAAGCAAACGCAAAAATAGCTCCTCTAAACGACGCTATAGAGCTTGGTATCCAGACTGAAGAAGAATTTACGAAACTGGCTGAGTGGAAAAAATACCGCGTTGCATTGAACCGCATTGATACATCTACGGCACCCGATATCGTTTGGCCTGAAATTCCTGCCTGATCCGCTTCTGAGGTAACACCACTATGCCATTTTATTTAACGCGGGATCCGGTTCCGTCGGCAGACATGCGTAACGTTTTTGATAACGCTCAGAATCTGGACCTTGCACTCAATGATTTAACTTCATCCTTATGGACTGATCGGCTCGGTCGTAGCCGTATGTCATGGTTCGGACTGGAGTCTGCATTTTCGGTAAAACTGAGTGACTTTGAATCCCGATTTACCAGCCAGATAGTCGAGCAGGAAGCCACTTTTGATGCTTCTCAAGCGGATAAAGAAAACCGGTTTCAGCACTTTCTCGTGTCGTCTGGGTATGTACTTCTTGGGGATTACGACGATGGTCCTTTTCAGTTCAGCGCCCGTAACCAGTACATCCGCTATAACAACCAGTATTACCGCCTGAATGCTGCTACAGACGTCGGCTTTACGACCACCGGAACCGATGCGACCAGCTTTGCTAACGACGTTACTCACTTCGTTCTGATGGATGGTGACACGCTTCGCCAAAACCTGGGTTCAAGCGACGGTTTCGGTTTGGTTGGAAAATGCCCGAACATTTCCACACTCAGGACTATCGAACCCTCGTATAGCGGGCAGTCAATCATCCTCGAAAAATGCGACGCCGAAGGGGTGCTGCTCAATGTCCAGTTGCATCACGACCCCTATGATATTTTCTCTCCCGATGATGGCTTTTCTGTATTTGTCACACCGGGCGGCGCACGCTGGAAACCTGACCTGACGCACGGTTATAACGTTGCACTTGCAGGGTTGAAAAGAGACCTATCCAACCTGGCAGATTGTTTTGATCGGGTGCGAGATTCCATTATTAACCGGATTGCTGCTAATGGCCGGGTTAATAATATTCTGTGCAAAATGATGATCCCCAGCGTTAGCTTTGTTACCAATTACAAAATTGATCACCCTCTGGTTTATCCCAGCATCATTACACTGACTGCGCTGGGTAATGTTTATATTGAGCCAAAGGAGGGGATGCATTTTCAGCCGGTAGTATGTGGGGATAATTCCCAATTTACCAGCAAGCTGACCAGGGCGATGTTTCAGGCTGATTCAGGCTGGCAGGGGGCTACGCGTAAATACCTTAACCAGGCGTCGGCGAGAGTGATACTGGATTGCGTGGGAGGAGTGCTCACTATTCGCGGTCCGGGGTACGCATTAGAATATACTCCTGTCGATGGAGACCCTATTTTCGATCCTGACGGCAATCCCACCCTGGATACTACCGGGCTCTCCATCGGGAATATTGCCCCCTGCGATCTGGATTGCCGTGACGTCGTTGTGCAAAACGTCTCTGTCATTGGTTTTAACAAACCCCTCGTCTGGGGAACCTACAACACGTTTATCTGTGGTCTGCGTAATGTTTATTTTTCCCGCGTCTATGACGCGGTAACGATCCCCGATGGTATCAGCAACTCCGGCGAGCGTATGTGGTATGACAATGTCACGTTCGCGAATGTGGCCAGGCATGCTTTCGTAGGAAAATCGGCGGGAGAGCATACGCTGTATAACTGTAGCGTAGACTTTGTCGGGAAAGACCTGTTTTATAACGGGTCAAACAGCGCATGCCGTTTTGTATTCCAGTCAGGCCATATTGAAGGCGTACAGCGCTATATTGCGTCAAAAGAAGCGCCGACGAGCTATTCGAAAGCCAGCGTTTATATTTCTGAGTCGGTGAAGTATGACCCTCGCCGGGGCGCTAACGATTATCGCGGTATTACGCAGATGTTCAGCGCACCGACTAACCCGGATAAGCCGGAATACGGGATTGGCCTGTTCATTGATTTCAACGCTCACATTAGCGCATTTGACGGTGTGGCACCGAACGCTGAATACCCCTGTTATGCAGGGTCGCCGGTCAATACCGGATTCGATTTGAGGATGAAACAGCAGCGAGCGCCGGGCTCGCGGTATCTTAATACCTACGGGCCAGGCTCAAAACTTATTCATGCCACCATCCAACCCGCTGAAGTTGATGTTGGACACCCGATCACTTCTACAGACCCATTGAGTTCCGGTTCATTGTTCGCAGCAATTAAAACAGGTGACGCGGTTGTGGAGTACGGCTCAGCTTCTGATCAGAACGACTCTATCCGCGTTATCAAAATCACCATGAGTGCGATCACTGATACGGTACAACTGTTCCTCTGTAACCGAGCGCGGGCCGTTTCCGGGCGTAACCCTTTGTGGGCGTCGTGCTCGGTAAACGTAGAAGGGGCAAACGGGCAGGTAAACCTGACACCAATTATGGCGAACTATCAGGGAAGTGAGGTTGAGGTAAACACAAACGTCATACCGACTAAATACCAGGTAAAACCAAAATTGGCAGCGTTCACGATGGGCTACCCAACGGATATGATTGCCATGAAGGAAAAGGCCAACCGAACAGACAAATTTCAGGCAATGCCATCATCCACTGTTCTTGGCTACTGGCAGGGAGCTGACTTCTTTATCCCCGGATTCCTGATATTCGGCTATACCGGCGTGTTGATACTGAAGGCGCCATCATTTTGGTTTGAAACAGAAAACGGAGGTTACTGATGCGATTCTTTATCTATAAGTCTTGGGCGAGGGTCGAAAACCAAACTGCGTATGAAGTCACATCGGAGCGTCGAGATGAAGATACGGATACCTCCGTCGCATTTTTTGATTGTGAAGTCCCTTCACTTGCAATCGCTCATGCTGTGATTGCTCTGCAAAAAACAACTGAAAATACAAATAATTGTCTAATTTTTAGAAATGAAAATTAACTATTTTTTGGTTATAAGTGTATAATACGAAAGTTGTTTAATTGTTAACAATCAAAAGAGGTCAGCATGCGCATTTTTGTGTATTTTTCTCCTGATAAATGTTACGGTAACTATAGAACTTATGAAATAACGCCTTATAAACGTGCAGAAGACCATATTACTATTTTTGAATGTGATGACTTCACAAATGTACTTTTTAAGGCTCAAGAGGCACTGCGAGTAGCGGGTGTTAGTTTGTCAGAAACGAATACTATGTTATCTGATGATTTTCCAGTGTGATTTTTATAAGAGCTTTTGAATAAACGCCAGCCATATATATCGCTGGCGTTTTTTATTTTAAATATTTTTTTTTGGTTTAAAAGTTTATTTTCATTCCTTTTGTTTTTAAAAGTGACTGTATTCTATTGTCTGTAAGTATATGCCATTTCCAGAAAATTGAGAATGGATAAGATGGCGTGCATAAAACCTCTAGTTTTTCAATTATGTTATTTATTTCTCTATCTGTATTCTTTTTGTTAACTAAGTCCATTCTTAAATTCATGAAGTAGACATAATGCTCTTGTATTTTCTCCATTAAATTTTCTTTTGTTATACCACGAATTCCTGTATTCACAGAGTTATAACAGTCTGTTAGTAAGTTAATAGTGTTTAATGTCTCTTCAGAAGGAGTATCAGAGCTTGCTTTAATTTCAACGCCATTGTAAATGCATCTTCCTGCTAAGTGAATTATTTCATTAGATACATTTACACTCTTGTCTGTGCAATTCAATAATAAATCCTTTCTTGTGCCTTTAATACTGTTACACCTACTGCAAGAGTAGAATAAGTTTTCCCATTGAAATTTCAAGATATTATTACCTTCATGAGGAGTAAAATGCTCAACCTCAGGATCTGAAAGGTCTCCTTGTTCACACAAATAACATTTCCCATGAAATATTTTGCATAATTCTTTAACAATCTCAGGGCTGTTGTATATTGATTTCTTTAAATCTGAAGGTTCTGGGTATGACCTGATTACTTTAAACATTTACCTTACTCCATTACATCAATTTGTTTATTTTTTGCATAAACAAAAACAGCTTTGGAACGGGAGTCGAGATTTTCAAAATCATTTTCAAGTAGCTGTAGAATATATTTAAATCGATCATTAAACATATTGTTGTCTGCGAGAGAAATCATCTCATCGGCTAATTTTTTTAGTGTGTCAGATGCATCGTTTTCACCTAATAATCCTTTAACTATAGAGCTATAAGAGTAAAGAGACAAATCCTCCAATTGAACATCATCTGTAATGTTATAAATAATTGAATTGGAAACGGATTGTACAACAAACGGTGAGTGAGTGGATATTATGAACTGAATTTTAGGGTAACTTTCGCATAGGAAGTTGAATATTTTTTTTTGGAGGGATACATGTAGATGAACATCAATCTCATCTATTAAAACAACACCTTTAATGCTGTTATTATCTTCATTGGAAATTAGGGAAAACATAGCTAACTCAGCGTAAATAGATAATATTGAGGAGAATCCGGAAGGTAGAAGATCAAATCCTAAAGGTTCTTTTCCCTTTTGAATTATTTCCATTCTTAGTTTTTTTGTGTTAAATGATAATTTTAAATTTACATCCTCAAATAATTTTTGTAAATCAATCTCAATGCTTTTTATTATCTTTTCTATTCTGGTGTATTCATTGATATTACCAGCACCCTTTTCAAGAAGAGAATAGTTTGATATTGAAACTAGATAGTTTTCAAGGTTACTTGAAAGAGTAGTATGTTCGGTTATTTTTTTTGAATATTCATTGTGTAAATCATGAATGCTGGAAATACGAGTGGGGGAAACACTTTCATATTTTCTTAAGGCAGGGAAAAATCTATAAATGAATTTATTGCTCTGGATGATGGAAGATATTTCTGTTGATGAAAAGAAAGCAATGTCGAGAAGTTTTTTTCTTTCTAAAGACTCCTCCATAATTTTAACGGATCTCATGAAGTTATTATGCTGTGTGGTGTCTTTCGGTAAACTATTAAGGGCGGTTTTTTGTTGAGCTAAAGTTATTTCAGTTTCTAATAACGACTCTGGATTCTGTGTCTTTATTACATTTTTTAAATATATGTCTAAGTTTTGGAGGAACTTTGTTTTTCCCGAGCCATTCACTCCAACAATAATTAGGTTTTTACCATTTAAAATTATTTCTCTATTTATGGTTTGTTGATTGATTGATTTTATTATGAAAGGCATAGCGATTCTCCTTTATTATTGGCGATACCAAGAACTCTTATCGTGAATTACATAACATGTCATTAATGCATTATATTTAGTGCTATTCAAACACTTTTTGCAATGCATCCTTTAAGAACATCATATATCAAGTAGTATATAGAGTTATAGTAGATACAGGAGACTGTTACTACACACCGGAAGATTGCAGACGTGCTCGAAATCGGGGGGCAATTTATAAAAAATCCCTGTGAACATTTATAAATCAATATGTTATGCCTGTGCAGTTAATCGATAGGCGATACTGATCCTGATACAGATATTGATCTGAAGAGGCAATAAGACAACTGTATATAAAATTAGTATCATTGAGAGTTTAGGATCATGCCGCCTCGATACGAAATTGAAATAGCCTGCCGGGAGGCGATAGTCATCGAGCCCAATGGTAGGCGCACTATCACTACCTGGCGTTTTCTGCAGGAGCAGGGAAAGGTGAACTGGCACTGGCCGGCAAGGCAATCCAACAAGTGGATAGAACATTACGTGACCACCACGCTTCTCTTCGAGCGGTCGGGTGGTTACGTTGTGCTGGGTATCTCCCTTATGGCAAAGCAGGGGAGTCAGGTTCTGATCCAGCATGGCGGCGGGGCGGAACTCGCCACGCTTAGAGGAAAGTCGCTGATTACCGAGGATGGCGAAGCGATCGAAGGTGAGGTCCTGGACGATGTCACTGTTATCGGCGTCGTGACATTTACTATCTGCGATGTCCGCGGGGACAACACCGTTGTTTAGTTGCTGTTGGTTGTACCGGCGGTGATGGCGCTGATAGCATCATGGTGTTTGAAGAGCTGGCGAAATGGCTTACTCACCTGCGCGACCATCGATGAAATCAATCCATCACTTCATTATCATCCCTGATGGGCTTTTTGAGAGCAGAGGCTGGCAATTTTGGGGCAGATTTTGGGGCAAATCGGCGTTTGGGGCATGATTTGGGGCAACCAAATGTCCGCATTTGTCCGCATTTGTCTTGCCATAAATTTTTGTATCTTATTGAAATTTCGCTATATCATTGATTTTTGAACGGTAAGTTTTTTCTTGCCATAATAAAGTTAATATTTAGGCAATCACGATCAAAAAAGTTGTTCTGATTAAAGCACAGCGGCACGTTATTGCGTAAACTTTAAAAACTTTACCAACTCGCTGTTTCTTTAAGGTCATTTGTACGCTTTACTCACCGGTTGCTGCGGCGCGGTCAGAGTGGTGCGGCATATTTTGTTTGGAAAGGATACTTGGGTGGCTCTTATGATGCATGACGCTTTTTCCCTTCGCGGCCTCGCTGCAGGTTGCGCGCTGTTATTTCTTGTCGCACCTGCGGTGCAGGCTGCAGAACAACTCCCCGACGCCCCTTCGATTGACGCTCGCGCCTGGATCCTGATGGACTACGCCAGCGGGAAGGTGCTCAGCGAAGGCAATGCCGATGAAAAACTCGACCCGGCCAGTCTGACAAAGATCATGACCAGCTACGTGGTGGGGCAGGCGATAAAAGCGGGAAAAATCAAGCTCACCGATATGGTGACCGTCGGACGTGATGCCTGGGCGACCGGCAACCCGGCGCTGCGCGGCTCATCGGTGATGTTCCTCAAGCCTGGCATGCAGGTCTCGGTGGAAGATCTGAACAAAGGGGTCATTATTCAGTCCGGTAACGACGCCAGTATTGCGATTGCCGACTACGTGGCGGGCAGCCAGGATGCATTCGTCAGCCTGATGAACGGCTATGCCAAAAAAATGGGGCTGACCAACACCACCTTTATGACCGTCCACGGCCTTGATGCGCCGGGTCAGTTCAGTACCGCCCGCGATATGGCGCTGCTGACCAAAGCGATGATCCACGATGTGCCGGAAGAGTACGCGGTACATAAAGAGAAAGAGTTTACCTTCAATAAAATTCGCCAGCCGAACCGCAACCGTCTGCTGTGGAGCACCAACCTCAACGCCGATGGCGTGAAAACCGGGACCACCGCCGGGGCCGGCTATAACCTGGTCTCCTCAGCCACCCAGGGTGATATGCGTCTGATCGCCGTGGTACTGGGGACCAAAACTGACCGCATTCGCTTTAACGAGTCGGAAAAACTGCTGACCTGGGGCTTCCGCTTCTATGAAACCGTGACGCCGATTAAACCGGATGCCACCTTCGTCACCCAGCGCGTGTGGTTTGGCGACAGTAGCGAAGCGAAACTGGGAGCCGGCGAGGCGGGCTCTATTACCCTGCCGAAGGGCCAGCTGAAAAACCTGAAAGCCAGCTACACCTTAAATCAGCCGCAGCTTACCGCGCCGCTGGAAAAGGGGCAGGTGGTCGGGACTATCGACTTTAAGCTGAATGATAAAACCATCGAACAGCGCCCGCTGATCGTCATGGAGCCGGTGAAAGAGGGCGGCTTCTTCAGCCGGATGATCGATTTCGTGCTGATGAAACTGCACGGCTGGTTCGGCAGCTGGTTCTCCTGATGCCATGACCGCGCCCGGCGGGCGCGGTCAGTGACGCCTCAATACAGCAGGGAGATCTGCTGCGCCTTCGCCAGCGCGACCAGCTCATCATCCGGGCAGATATCGCTGGCGATCACGTCAAAGTTCGCTAACGCCCCCATGCGCGCCGGACGCACTTTGCCAAACTTGCTGTGGTCGACCACCAGCACATGGTAGCGCGCGTGACGCATCGCCCAGTGCTTGACCGGCAGCTCCTCCAGGTTATAGCAGGTCGCCCCCTGCTCGCAGTCAATGCCCGCCGCCGAGTAAAAGGCGATGTCGGGGCTCAGATGGCTGAGGGTATCTTCAAGGCTCAGCGGCATAAAAATCGCGTTGCTGGCGTGAAATTCTCCACCGCAGAGGACCGCGCGGCACTGCGGTTTCTCCTGCAGGGCCAGGAAGGTATTCAGGGAGTAACAGACGCCGGTGAAGGGCAGGGCATCATCGATGGCGTCAATGATCCACGGCGTGGTGGTCCCGCAGTCGAAGAAGGCCATCTGATGGGCCTCCAGCAGCGCGGCTGCATGGCGAGCGGCGCGGCGTTTTTCCTCGACCAGCCGGGTTTTTTGATCGCTGAGCAGGTAATGGGTGGCGCTGCGCGGCTCCAGCACAATGTATCCGCCGAGCAGCACAACCGGGCCGCTATGGCCATTGAGGTCGCGACGAATGGTCATTTCCGAGACCCCAAGCAGGGAGGCGGCTTCTTTCAGATGCAGCTTATCGCTGCGCTTGAGTGCCTGAATGAGCTGACTGATACGTTCGTCACGGCGAGTTTCCATATTCCCTCTGCGCTAAAATCGCCCTGCGGGGGCAGGGCGTTAGCGGGATTTTACCTGTCGCTTACGGGTTAGTCACGCGGTGGCCGCAGCGACGGCTGGCGTTTAGCCGCGTACCCAGCCTTTGCGGATCGGCAAGGAGAAGCAGAGACGATACAGTCGCTGCAGCTGGCGATACAGCGCCGGGCCGAACGTATGCCAGATCAGCGCCGCGCCAAGGCAGCCGCACATTCCGGCCAGCAGACCACCGACCATATCCAGCGGCCAGTGCACGCCGAGATAGACGCGGGACCAGGCGATGGCGGCGGCAATGGCCATCAGCAGGGTGCCAGACCACAGGCGGTGCCAGAACAGAAAAGCCAGGGCAAAGGTAAAGCTGACGGTGCCGTGATCGCTGGGGAAGGAGTCGTCCGCCGCGTGATGCAGGAAGTTATAGCCCACGCCAGCGACAAACGGCCGATCGTGCGGATAGAGGTGGCCGATCGCCCACGACACGGTCAGGCTAATCATCAGCGCCAGCATCAGCTTAAACACCATCTGCCGCTGGGCAGGCCCCCACAGCCATAATGTCACTACCAGCAAGGGCACGATCAGAATCAGATCTTTGGCGATCAGGATCGCCACCTCAATGGCCCACTGCGGCGAGGCCGGCGTCGCGTTGATCAGGGCGAACAGCGCGTAGTTAATATTTTCCAGCATAGACTTCCAGGCTCGTTGGTCCGATAGCAAATAAGCCGCCTACCCTAAAAAAAAGCGGTGCGGAGATAAAGCAGCATTGTCTTAAAGATCAGGTTGTTAAGAAATCTTGCAAATGGATTTCAATGCTAACCGCCTGAAAAGCGCCAGTATATCGTTTGTCACATTGCTGAAACATAAACGGAATATATACGCAGGCTGAATAGCAGGGGGAGAGTCTGGAGGGGGGCGCGCAATTCGCAATATTGTGCGGTGTCACCCACAATTCACTATCTCCGCGCCGGGAGTTTCATTACACTTTGCGCGATTTTTGATAGATAAGAGATTTCATGCAAAATTATTCGCTTTCAGGCCGCCGCCTCGGAAGGCAGGCGTTGCTGTTCCCGTTATGTCTGGTGCTGTACGAGTTTTCCACCTATATCGGCAACGATATGATCCAGCCGGGTATGCTGGCCGTGGTTCAGGAGTTTCAGGTGGGCAACGAATGGGTACCTACCTCGATGACCGCCTATCTGGCCGGCGGCATGTTTTTACAGTGGCTGCTGGGGCCGCTGTCGGACCGTATTGGCCGCCGCCCGGTGATGTTGACCGGGGTGGTGTGGTTTATCGTCACCTGCCTGGCGACGCTGCTGGCGCAGACCATTGAGCAGTTTACCCTGCTGCGCTTCCTGCAGGGGATCAGCCTGTGCTTTATCGGCGCGGTAGGCTATGCGGCGATCCAGGAGTCCTTTGAGGAGGCGGTGTGTATCAAAATCACCGCCCTGATGGCCAACGTGGCGCTGATTGCCCCGCTGCTGGGGCCGCTGGTGGGCGCCGCCTGGGTGCACGTGCTGCCGTGGGAGATGATGTTCGTCCTGTTCGCCGTGCTGGCGGGCATCTCGTTCGTCGGGCTGCAGCGGGCGATGCCGGAAACCGCGACGCGGTTGGGCGAAAAGCTGTCGGTCAAAGAGCTGGGTCGTGACTATCGTCTGGTGCTGAAAAACCTGCGCTTCGTCGTCGGTGCGCTGGCGACAGGCTTTGTCAGCCTGCCGTTGCTGGCGTGGATTGCCCAGTCGCCGGTGATTATTATCAGCGGCGAACAGGCCACCAGCTATGAGTACGGCATGCTGCAGGTGCCGATTTTCGGCGCGCTGATTGCCGGTAACCTGGTGCTGGCGCGCCTGACTTCGCGCCGTACCGTGCGCTCGCTGATTATCATGGGCGGCTGGCCGATCATGTTTGGTCTGATCCTCTCCGCGGCGGCGACCGTGGTCTCTTCCCACGCTTATCTGTGGATGACCGCCGGCCTGAGCTTCTACGCCTTCGGAATTGGCCTCGCGAATGCCGGGCTGGTGCGCTTAACGCTGTTCGCCAGCGAGATGAGCAAAGGCACGGTCTCGGCGGCGATGGGAATGCTGCAGATGCTGATCTTCACTGTCGGCATCGAGCTCAGCAAACATGCTTATGAGCTGGGGGGTAACGGCTTGTTCAGCCTGTTTAACCTGCTGGGCGGGGTACTGTGGCTGGGGCTGATGATCTACTTCCTGAAAGATAAAAGCGTCGGCAATTCGCAGCAGGCGTAACCGGTGGCAAACCCGGATGCGCTCGCATCCGGGGTCTTATCAGGCGAACGGCGCTTCGCGATTTAACACCTTATCAATAATCTGCAGCACGCCTTCTTCGTTGTTGTGCGGCGCGTGATGGCTGGCGACGGCTTTGACGTCTTCCCGGGCGTTGGCCATGGCAAAGCCAAATCCGGCGTGCTGCAGCATCTCGATATCATTGCCGCTATCGCCGAACGCCACCACCTCATGATCCTCAATGCCCCAGCGCTGCTGCAAAATGCGCAAACCGTTAGCTTTGTGCACCCCTGGCATAATTAAGTCAATACTGCCGTAGCCGGTGGCCACCGCGTTGACCATATCCCCCAGCGCCGCGTGCAGCTTCGGCTGAATTTCCGGGATCAGGCTGTCCGGTACATTGAGACCAAATTTGAGGATCGCGTCATCAAGGTGGTTAAAATCATCCACCAGTTCGAGGCGGTGATAATACTTCGCCGCCACCGTCTTCAGCGCGTCGTTATAGCGGTTGAGCGTGTAGGCGCTGCGCTTCCCGCAGGCGATGATTTCGATATTCGGCAGGGTCTGCAAATGATCGACCACGGCGTTGAAATGGTGGAGCGGCAGCTGGCAGTTGAAGACGTCTTCATTGCCGCTCACCACCCAGCCGCCGTTTTCCGCCACAAAGGCGATCTGATGGGCGATCTCCGGGAAAAAGGAGATCAGCTGATAATATTGGTTGCCGCTGGCGACCACGAAGCGAATATTCTGTTCACGCATTCGCTGGTACTGGGCGAGGAAGCGCGGCCGGTTGTAAGTTTTGGCATCGCTTAAAAAGGTGCCGTCCATATCCACCGCAATCAGTTTGATGCTCATTAGCTGTTCTCCATAACGGGTTCAGATTGTGGCTTAGCCACCGCGCGGGCGACCAGTGCCGCCACCATGACCAGACCCAGCACCACCATCATGGCGCTGCGCAGGCCGAAGTGTTCGCCGAGGAAGCCCAGCAGCGGCGGCCCGACGAGGAAAGCAAGATAACCGGTGATCGCCACCACGCTGACGCGCTTGGGCGCGTCCGGCCCGGTATCGCTGGCGGCGGAGATGGTCAGCGGGAAGCCGAGCGAGGCGCCAATGCCCCACAGCAGTACCGAGATTCCCGCCACCCAGGGGTTATCGACGAAGATGATCAGGCCAATACCCAGGGCGCCCATCACCGCGCTGCCGCGGACTACCGTCACCCGGCTGTAGCGATCGATAAACCAGCCGCCGGTAAAGCGGCCCAGCGTCATACCGAGGGTGAAGCCGGCATAGATCAGCGAGCCGGAGGTGGGGCTAAAGCCGTGGCCGTCCACCATCAGCAGCGGCAGCCAGTCGTTGGCCGAGCCTTCGGCAAAGGCCATCGCCAGGACGATGACCCCGATCAGCAGCAACTGCGCGTCGCGCCATACCGGCAGACCCTTCGCCTCACCGTGGGCGGCTTCGGCGGCATTTTTACCGGTGCCATCGGGAATGGCGCGGATGGCAATGGCGATGGGCAGGATAGCCACCAGCGCAGCCGCCAGGATGTGCGGGGCGGCAGGCAGTCCGAATCCGGTCACTGCCATGCCCACCCCGGCGCCGAACAGGGTGCCAAAGCTGTAGAAGCCATGCATCATCGGCAGCACCGTTTTATTCATCTCCCGCTCGATGGCCGCGCCTTCGACGTTAATAGCGACTTCTGCAGAGCCAAAGCTGGCGCCAAAGATGGCCAGGCCGAAGGCGAACAGCGGGGCGGAAGAGACCCACAGCGCCAGGCTGAGCACCAGCATGCCGAGTACGGCGAAGGACATGGTGGTGCGGATGACCTTGCGAGTACCAAAGCGCTTCACCAGCCACGCTGAGCAGAGAATACCGCTCATCGATCCCACCGACAGACCAAACAGCACCACGCCCATTTCTGCCGTAGAAAGCATCAGCTGATCGCGGATCGCCGGCGTGCGGGTGGCCCAGGAGGCCATTAATAAGCCGGGGATGAAAAAGAACATAAACAGCGCCCACAGCCGAAGCTGGAGCGCTCTGCGCGAGGTTTGCGTCGTCATCCGTAAACGCCTTAAAGGAGAAGAGTGAAGACAACAGTAGCAAGCATGTGTACATTTGTACATAAACCGGAAGAGGAAAATTATGGCCCGTAGACCGAACGATCCGCAGCGCCGCGAGCGCATCCTGCAAGCGACGCTGGACACCATCGCGGCGCACGGCGTCCAGGCAGTGACGCACCGCAAAATCGCCCTCTGCGCGAATGTGCCGCTGGGGTCGTTGACCTATTATTTCAGCGGCATCGAGGCGCTGGTTGAGGAGGCGTTCAGCCTGTTTACCGCCGAGATGTCGGCGCAGTATCAGCAATGTTTTGCTGGAGTAACGAACCGGGAACAAGCCTGCGATGCTATCGCGGAGCTGATCTTCAGCGCCCAGGTGACCACGGCGCGCAATATGGAGCTGATGTACCAGCTGTACGCGTTCTGCAGCAGCCAGCCGGCGCTGAAGGGGGTGATGCAGAACTGGATGCGGCGCAGCCAGCAGACGCTGGAGCAATGGTTCGCCGCTGATACCGCCCGCGGCCTCGACGCCTTTATTGAAGGAATGACCTTGCACTTTGTCACCGACCGCGCGCCGCTGTCGAAGGCGGCAATCCGGCTGCTGGTTGGGCAGCTGGCGGGGGAGAGGGCGCAGGAAGAGGGGCGCTGAGGCGGTGCGAGACATGCGTGAGGGCTAAATGCAGGCAACAAAAAACCCATCAACCTTGAACCGAAGTGGCGGGGTTGATGGGCTCCACAAAATGGGGACATCAAAGAAAAGCAGTGGCATTACTTATGACTGATGCCCTGAGAAAAAGTTCTGCCTGTGACGGCTTTTTTCTCAAAAATTTATTGTAGCCCTGGCCAGATGATCACGATGAGCGTCCCGGCAAGGGTAAGCAGCACGTTGGCAATGGCGTAGGTGCCTGCGTAGCCGAGCGCCGGAATGTTGCTGCGCGCGGTATCGCTGATGATCTCCATTGCCGGGGCGCAGGTGCGGGCGCCCATCATGGCGCCAAACAGCATCGCCCGGTTCATGCGCAGCACATAGGCGCCGAACAGGAAGCAGATCACCACCGGCAACAGGCTGACGATAAGCCCTGCCGCCAGCATCTGGCCGCCGACGGCGCCCAGACCGTTATTGATCCCGGCCCCGGCGCTGAGTCCGACCCCGGCCATAAACACCATCAGGCCAAACTCTTTCACCATGTTCAGCGCCCCCTGCGGGATATAGCCGAAGGTTGGATGGTTGGCGC
The DNA here is from genome assembly GCF_002806645.1 of Klebsiella sp. H-Nf2. Lineage (NCBI taxonomy): Bacteria > Pseudomonadati > Pseudomonadota > Gammaproteobacteria > Enterobacterales > Enterobacteriaceae > Klebsiella > Klebsiella sp. H-Nf2. The sequence continues at coordinate 204,652 of NZ_PIBL01000008.1, read as the reverse complement.
GCAGGAAGCCAAGCATAATGCCGGCGAACAGCAGGCCGGCGGCGTTGCCGATGCCGAAGCTAAAAGAGCTGAACTGGAAGGTGATCATGCCGATCATCAGGCCGACGATAAAGAAGGCGCAGAAGGCCAGCAGGTCGGTCACCTGGCTGTGAATGGAGATAAAGCCGATGCGGTCGGCTACGGTTTTTACGCGACGGGCATCGCCGCTGACCTGCAGCACGTCACCTTTGTTCAGCACCACGTTATCGTCGATAGGCATTTCGATCTGGCTGCGAATAACCCGGTTTAAGAAGCAGCCGTGGTCGGTGAGCTTCAGCTGCGCCAGGCGGCGGCCGACGGCGTTGTGGTTTTTGACCACAATCTCTTCGGTGACGATGCGCATATCGAGCAGATCGCGGTCGAATACCTCTTTGCCGTTACGGAAGCTCGGGTCGAGGCGGGCGTGCGCGTCCGGATAGCCCACCAGCGCAATATCGTCGCCCATCTGCAGCACCGCGTCGCCGTCCGGGTTGGCCAGAATGCCGTTGCGGCGGATGCGTTCGATATAGCAGCCGGTCTGGCGATAAATACCCAGCTCGCGCAGATTTTTGCCATCCGCCCAGGCCACCAGCTCCGGGCCAACGCGGTAGGCGCGGATCACCGGCAGGTACACTTTACGTTTTGAATCGGTATCGAGGCCGCGCTCGCGGGCGATTTGCTGGGCGCTGGTCTGCAGATCCTGATGCTGCAGCTTGGGCATATAGCGGGCGCCGACGATCAGACTCACCAGGCCGACCAGGTAGGTCAGGGCATAGCCGAGGCTCAGATGGTCAAGCGACTGCGCTAGCTGATCGCTGGGCAGGCCGAAATGGCGCAGGGTGTCGCCCGCGCCCACCAGCACCGGGGTGGAGGTCATGGCGCCCGCCAGCATACCGGCGGTAAGACCAATATCCCAGCCGAACACTTTGCCCAGCACGGTGGCGATCAGCATCGCGCTGCCGACCATCACCAGCGCCAGCATCAGATAGTTTTTGCCGTCGCGGAAAAAAATAGAAAAAAAGTTGGGCCCGGCTTCCACGCCGACGCAAAAAATAAACAGCATAAAGCCGAGATTAAGGGCATCAGTGTTAATCGCAAAATGCTGCTGACCTAATAAGAGAGAAACGACTAAAACGCCAATGGAATTACCAAGTTGTACTGAGCCGAGACGCAGTTTTCCCAGGCATAGTCCTAATGCAAGTACAACGAATAATAACAGGATGTAATTCCCGTTTAACAAATCTGCGACGTTTATATTCACGAAAGCCAACTTCTCATTTACTAGTAAGTTGTTGAAGGAAATGGTTATTTGGTCTAAGGTTGCTCAGGCGTTCGCGTTGTGGCGAACCTATTCTGGCACCCTGTTATAACCAGCAAAAATATACCCGCTAGTTTAATCCTTCCTGGATGCGGCGGCTAGTGACAATCGTTTTTAGGCTGGTAGGGGAGTTATTGGCATGGATTGCCGAAATGCTTTATCTGACTGGGCGACGTGGACGTGAGTTAGAGGCAACATCAGGAGGATACGGTGAAGTCTGAGCGTAGTTGGGCCGGTATTATCTGCGGCTTCGTTCTGTTCATTGTGGTGTGCTTATCGCTGCTATTACATATGAAAGGGGCCTTTCGCGCCAGCGGCAACCCGGAGCTGGGCCTGCTCTTCTTTTTGCTGCCAGGGGCGGCGGCGAGTTGCCTCTCTCCCGGACAGCGGGTGCTGCGCCCTTTGCTGGGTGCGATGCTGGCGGCGCCGGTCTGTATGGTGACGATGCGGCTGTTCTTCGTGACGCACAGAACGTTCTGGCAGGAGATGGCGTGGGTACTGAGCGCGGTGTTCTGGTGCGCGCTCGGGGCGTTGTGCTTTTTGTTTATCTGCGCCTGGCTTGATACCTGGCGCAGTCACTCATCGAGCAAATAAATTGGCTCAGGCAAACAGACCGAGATTCTCTTTCGCCCAGGCTTCGAAATCGGTGCAACCGCCGATGTGTTTCTGGTCGACGAAAATCTGCGGTACGGTTTCAACCGGTTTGCCGACGGTTTTTTCCAGGTCAGCTTTGCTGATGCCTTCGGCGTGAATATCCACGTAACGGTAGTTAAAGTCATCACGCTCGTTGGTCAGTTTTTCTGCCAGCTCTTTGGCGCGAACGCAGTAAGGGCAGCCTGGACGACCAAAAATAACGGTAAACATTGCTTCTCTCCTTAAACCTCAGCCGGATGGCGAATGCCGCTTATGATGCCTGCATTGACCGGTGAGGGAAAGAAGGTTCTGCCTTTTGCTTCGATGGTTTACGGCTATGTTTGATAAATGTCGTACTATCAAAACCCGTATACTGACCCGGCGGCGCAGTGGGATTGTCTGATGCGCCGCGCTTATCAACCGGAGAGGCGTGATGCGAAAATTTGCCCCGTTGCCGAAAAGCATTCTGCTGGTTGAGATCCTCGGGATGGGGCTGTTAACCCTTGCCTGGCTCTCGCTTAACCAGTATGTCCAGCTGCCTGCGCCCATTGCCAGTCCGACTGCGGCGCTGGTGATGATCTTTGCCGGGATTATGCTGATGATCCCCGCCGCCATCGCCGTCATGTGGCGAGTGGCGCAGATCGTGGCCCCGCAGCTAACGCACTCTCCAAAGCCTGAATCCTTGTCTGACAGAGAAAAACGCAATGACGCCGACCATTGAGCTGCTGCGCAGCCACCGTTCCATCCGCCACTTCACCGATGCCCCCGTGAGCGACGAACAGCGCGCAGAGATTATCGCCAGCGCGCAAGCGGCATCTACCTCGAGTTTTTTACAGTGCACCTCCATCATCCGTATTACCGACCCGGCGCTGCGTGCGCAACTGGTCCCGCTGACCGGCGGCCAGCAGCACGTCGCCCAGGCGGCGGAGTTTTGGGTCTTCTGCGCCGACTTTAACCGCCACCTGCAGATTTGCCCACAGGCGCAGCTGGGGCTGGCGGAACAGCTGCTGATCGGCGTCGTCGATACGGCGCTGCTGGCGCAAAACGCGCTGATTGCCGCCGAGTCCCTCGGGCTGGGTGGCGTCTATATCGGCGGGTTGCGTAATAGCATCGAGGCGGTGACTGAGCTGCTGGCGCTGCCGCAGCACGTCCTGCCGCTGTTCGGTCTTTGCCTTGGCTGGCCGGCGGATAACCCGGACATCAAGCCGCGAATGCCGGCCGCCATGCTGGTGCATGAGAACCACTATCAGCCGCTGGATAACGCGCTGCTGGCGGACTATGACGAACAGCTGGCGCACTATTATCTGTCGCGCGGCAGCAACGCCCGCCGCGATACCTGGAGCGATCATATCCGTCGCACTATCGTGAAAGAGAGTCGTCCGTTTATTCTCGACTATCTGCATAAGCAGGGGTGGGCAACACGCTGATTACGTGTACACTGCTGCTCCGGCCAGGCGGTATCCGCCGCCGGCCGCAGGAAAGGTGAAAGTGTGTTCGATAGCTGAGGCCCGCCAGAGCGGGTCTTTTTGCAGAGGTGCAGGATGAAAATTGCCATATTATCCCGGGATGGAACGCTTTATTCATGTCGACGCCTGCGCGAAGCGGCGCAACAGCGCGGGCATCAGGTCGAGATCCTCGATCCGCTCTCCTGCTATATGAATGTCAGTCCGGTGGCGTCGTCCATCCACTACAAAGGGCGTCAGCTACCGCATTTTGATGCGGTGATCCCGCGGATTGGCTCGGCGATCACCTACTATGGCACCGCGGCTTTGCGTCAGTTTGAGCTATTGGGAAGCTATCCGCTGAATGAGTCGGTCGCCATCACCCGCGCTCGCGATAAGCTGCGCTCGCTGCAGCTGCTGGCGCGCCAGGGCATCGATCTGCCGCTGACCGGCATCGCTCACTCCCCGGATGACACCAGCGACCTGATCGCCATGGTGGGTGGGGCACCACTGGTGGTGAAGCTGGTGGAAGGCACCCAGGGGATCGGCGTGGTGCTGGCGGAGACCCGTCAGGCGGCGGAGAGCGTGATCGACGCCTTTCGCGGGCTGAATGCGCATATTCTGGTGCAGGAATATATTGCCGAGGCGAAAGGCTGCGATATTCGCTGTCTGGTGGTCGGCAATGAGGTGGTGGCGGCGATCGAACGGCGGGCTAAAGAGGGCGACTTTCGTTCTAACCTGCACCGCGGCGGCATGGCCACGGTGGCGCAGATTAGCGACGAGGAGCGGGCGATTGCCATCAAGGCGACGCAAACCCTTGGGCTCGACGTCGCCGGCGTCGATATTTTACGCGCCACCCGCGGGCCGCTGGTCATGGAAGTGAATGCTTCGCCAGGGCTGGAAGGGGTGGAAACCACCACCGGCGTGGACATCGCCAGCAAGATGATCGCCTGGATCGAGCGCCAGGCGACGCCGGAATTCTGTTTGAAAATAGGCGGCTAGCCGCCGGATGCAAGTCTGTCATGGTATGCGGCGCTTTTTTTGCGTAAGCTATGGCGTCGTTTTTCCATTGTAAGAGGTCACAGGCACTATGGATTCACTGGTCGTTCCAGGTCTGGATACGCTACGTCGCTGGCTGGATGAGATCGGCATCAGCTTTTTTGAGTGCGATTCCTGTCAGGCATTGCACCTGCCGCATATGCAGAATTTCGACGGTATTTTTGATGCCAAAATTGACCTGGTGGACAACGTGGTGCTCTTTTCCGCCCTCGCGGAGGTGAAGCCGTCTGCCCTGCTGGCGCTGTCGGCGGATCTCTCGGCCATCAACGCCAGCTCGTTAACCGTGAAGGCCTTTATCGATATTCAGGACGATAACTTACCCAAGCTGGTGGTCTGCCAGTCGTTGTCTATCGGTCCAGGAGTGACCATGGATCAGTTCGCCTGGTTCTTCCGCCAAAGCGAAGAGCAGATCTCAATGGTGATCCTCGAAGCCGGCGCCAACCAGCTGCTGTACAAAGGCGAAGAAGAAGAGCCCGCGGCGGAAAACGTGCAATACCATTTTCTTCACTAAACCTGCCTAAAATTAGCGCAGCCACTACCGCAGCGGCTGCGTATTACCCGCTTTTATTCTGCGTTTAACCTTCTCTTAAAGCATTATTCACCGCCATTCAGGCCGTTTTGGCTTATCACGTAGACCGTTATTGCATAAAAATTTGATAAAAGGCGTTTTTTTACCTGGGCTATAGCCTCTTATTCTGGCTACAGTTATTCTGGCGATGCTTCCAGTTGCGAGCAACCACTCCGGGAGAGATCCACTCTCCTTTTCTCAGGCAATGAAAAAATATGCATGATTCTTGCATGCGTTGAAATGCGTATATTTGAGCCCGTAAATTAACGGGCGTTGAGAAGGATAAGAGATATGACCGCCTTTGGTAAAAAATGGTTAACAGGTCTGGTTACGGGTGCGCTGATGGCCGTCTCTGCCGGTTCGCTCGCCGCCGAACAAAAAACCCTGCATGTTTATAACTGGTCTGATTATATTGCGCCGGACACGGTAGCGAATTTCGAAAAAGAGACCGGAATTAAAGTCGTGTATGACGTTTTTGATTCCAACGAAGTACTGGAAGGCAAATTAATGGCCGGCAGCACCGGTTTCGACCTGGTGGTACCGTCGGCAAGCTTCCTTGAGCGCCAGCTGGCGGCGGGCGTGTTCCAGCCGCTGGATAAGAGCAAGCTGCCCAACTGGAAGAACCTTGACCCCGAAGTGCTGAAGCTGGTCGCCAAGCATGACCCGGAGAATAAATACGCGGTGCCTTATCTGTGGGCGACGACGGGTATTGGCTACAACGTGGATAAGGTGAAAGCGGTCCTCGGCAAAGATGCGCCGGTCGATAGCTGGGATCTGGTGCTGAAGCCGGAGAACCTCGAAAAACTGAAAAGCTGCGGCGTCTCCTTCCTCGACGCGCCGGAAGAGATTTTCGCCACCGTGCTGAACTACCTTGGCAAGGATCCGAACAGCAGCAAAGCGGATGATTACACCGGCCCGGCCACCGATCTGCTGTTGAAGCTGCGGCCGAACATTCGCTACTTCCACTCTTCGCAATATATTAACGACCTTGCCAACGGCGACATCTGCGTGGCGATCGGCTGGGCAGGGGATGTCTGGCAGGCGGCCAACCGCGCGAAAGAGGCGAAAAATGGCGTCAACGTCTCCTACTTTATTCCGAAAGAAGGCGCGCTGGCGTTCTTTGATGTCTTTGCCATGCCGGCCGACGCCAAGAATAAAGATGAAGCCTATCAGTTCCTTAACTATCTGATGCGTCCGGATGTGATCGCTAAAATCAGCGACCAGGTGTTCTACGCCAACGGCAACAAGGCCTCCACACCGCTGGTCAGCGAGGCTATCCGTAACAACCCGGCGATTTATCCGCCAGCGGATGTGTTCGCCAAACTGTTCACGCTGAAGGTGCAGGATCCGAAGATTGACCGCGTGCGCACCCGCGCATGGACCAAAGTGAAGAGCGGCAAATAATCTCTGACGGCCCGTCGAACACGGGCCGTATCAGATCTGCACTCGCCGGGAAATGGCAGCGCGCCCGGCGAGCAGAAGCACCAGGATGGTGCAATTGCACTGTTAAGCACGAAGTATGGCACCGGACCATATGGTGATCGTTTTTTTGCCGGAGAGCACCCGATTGAACGACGTAATGCCCCGCCCACAGGCGAAAGCCCCCAAAGCGCTGACCCCGCTACTGGAAATCCGTAACTTAACCAAGTCGTTTGATGGCCAGCACGCGGTCGACGACGTCAGTCTCACTATCTACAAAGGCGAAATTTTTGCTCTGCTGGGCGCATCCGGCTGCGGGAAATCGACGCTGCTGCGCATGCTGGCGGGCTTTGAACAACCGACCGCCGGGCAGATTATGCTCGACGGCGTTGATCTGGCGCGCGTGCCGCCCTATCAGCGACCTATCAATATGATGTTCCAGTCCTACGCCCTGTTTCCCCATATGACCGTTGAGCAGAATATCGCCTTCGGTCTGAAGCAGGATCGCCTGCCCAGAGCGGAAATCACCGCCCGGGTGCAGGAGATGTTGGCCCTGGTACATATGCAGGAGTATGCCAAACGCAAGCCGCACCAGCTCTCTGGCGGCCAGCGCCAGCGTGTCGCGCTGGCGCGTAGCCTGGCGAAACGGCCGAAGCTGCTGCTGCTCGATGAGCCGATGGGCGCGCTGGACAAAAAGCTGCGCGATCGCATGCAGCTTGAGGTGGTGGATATCCTTGAACGCGTTGGCGTGACCTGCGTAATGGTGACCCACGACCAGGAAGAGGCGATGACCATGGCGGGCCGTATCGCCATCATGAACCGCGGCAAGTTTGTGCAGATTGGCGAACCGGAAGAGATTTACGAGCACCCGACCACCCGCTACAGCGCCGAGTTCATCGGCTCGGTAAACGTCTTTGAAGGCCTGGTGAAGGAGCGTCTGGAGGATGGTCTGGTGTTGAGTTCGCCAGGACTGGTGCACCCGCTGAAGGTCGACCCCGACGCGTCGGTGGTGGACAACGTGCCGGTCTGGGTGGCGTTGCGCCCGGAGAAGATCATGCTGTGCGATGAACCACCGGCGGACGGCTACAATTTTGCCGTCGGCGAGGTGATTCATATCGCCTATCTGGGGGATCTCTCTATCTATCATGTGCGCCTGCAAAGCGGGCAGATGATCAGTGCCCAGCTGCAGAATGAACACCGCCATCGGAAAGGGACGCCCACCTGGGGTGATGAGGTGCGTTTATGCTGGGATGCTGACAGCTGCGTAGTGCTGACGGTGTAAGGAGAGGGCGATGAGTACCGTTGAATCCCCGTCAGGGGAGAAAAAACCGGGCGGTTTCGCATTGTGGGTGGCACGCCTGCAGATGGCGCATGGCCGCAAGCTGGTGATTGCGCTGCCCTATCTGTGGCTGATCCTGTTGTTTATGCTGCCGTTCCTGATCGTGTTCAAGATAAGTCTTGCCGAGATGGCGCGGGCGATCCCTCCCTACACCGAACTGATGGAGTGGGCGGATGGCCAGCTGACGCTGACCCTCAACTTTGCCAACTTCCTGCAGTTGACCGACGATCCGCTCTATTTTGAAGCTTATCTCCAGTCGCTGCAGGTGGCGGGCATATCGACGATCTGCTGCCTGCTGCTGGGCTATCCGCTGGCCTGGGCGGTGGCGCACAGCAAGCCGTCGACGCGCAATATTCTGCTACTGCTGGTGATCCTGCCGTCGTGGACGTCATTCTTAATCCGCGTCTATGCCTGGATGGGGCTGCTGAAAAGCAACGGCGTGTTGAATAACTTCCTGCTGTGGTTAGGGGTTATCGATCAGCCGCTGGAGATCCTGCACACCAACCTGGCGGTGTATATCGGTATCGTGTATGCCTACCTGCCGTTTATGGTGCTGCCGATCTACACCGCGCTGACCCGCATCGACTATTCGCTGGTGGAGGCCTCGCTGGATCTCGGCGCCCGGCCGCTGAAGACCTTCTTCCAGGTGATCGTCCCGCTCACCAAAGGCGGCATTATCGCCGGCTCCATGCTGGTGTTTATTCCGGCGGTGGGGGAGTTCGTGATCCCGGAACTGCTGGGTGGCCCCGATAGCATTATGATTGGCCGCGTGCTGTGGCAGGAGTTCTTTAACAACCGCGACTGGCCGGTCGCCTCGGCGGTGGCGATTGTCATGCTGCTACTGCTGATCGTGCCGATCATGTGGTTCCACAAGCACCAGCAAAAACAGATGGGAGAGCAGGGATGAACGACTTGCCGGTAGTACGCTCGCCGTGGCGCATTCTGATCCTCGTGCTCGGGTTCACCTTCCTCTATGCCCCGATGCTGATGCTGGTGATCTACTCATTCAACAGCTCGAAACTGGTGACGGTCTGGGCCGGGTGGTCGACGCGCTGGTATAGCGAATTGTTCCACGATGATGCGATGATGAGCGCGGTAGGGCTGAGCCTGACCATCGCCGCCTGCGCGGCGACGGCGGCGGCGATCCTCGGTACCATCGCCGCGGTGGTGATGGTGCGCTTTGGACGCTTTCGCGGGTCTAACGGCTTCGCATTTATGATCACCGCGCCGCTGGTCATGCCGGACGTGATCACCGGTCTCTCCCTGCTGCTGCTGTTCGTGGCGCTAGGGCATGCCATTGGCTGGCCGTCGGACCGCGGGATGTTGACCATCTGGCTGGCGCACGTCACCTTCTGTACCGCCTACGTGGCGGTGGTGATCTCCTCGCGTTTGCGCGAGCTGGACCACTCAATTGAAGAGGCGGCAATGGATCTGGGCGCCGCACCGCTGAAGGTCTTTTTCGTCATCACGTTGCCGATGATTATGCCGGCGGTGATCTCCGGCTGGCTACTGGCCTTCACGTTGTCGCTGGATGACCTGGTTATCGCCAGCTTTGTCTCCGGTCCCGGGGCCACGACGTTACCGATGCTGGTCTTCTCCAGCGTGCGCATGGGGGTCAATCCGGAGATTAACGCCCTGGCGACGCTCATCCTTGGCGTGGTCGGTATTGTTGGTTTTATCGCCTGGTATTTGATGGCCCGCGCAGAAAAGCAGCGAGTGCGCGATATCCAGCGTGCAAGACAAGGCTGAACCACCTAAAATCGGTACAGCAGCCTCCTGTCGGCGCCACCTTGTGGCGCCGTTTTCATGGAAGACATTACGTTGGGATTGTTTACGAAAACTCGCTCATCTCATGCCCGCCTTAACGTCCCTGCGCTGGTGCAGGTGGCGGCCTTTGCTATTATTTTGATTCGTGCTCTGGATCTGCTGATGATCCTCAATCTGTTGGGTCTGCAGGGGTTAAACGAATTCATTCACCGCAGCGTCCAGACCTGGAACCTGACGCTGGTCTTCCTTGGCAGCCTGGTGCTGGTGTTTATAGAAATCTGGTGCGCTTTTTCACTGGTGAAAGGGCGTAACTGGGCACGCTGGATCTATCTGCTGACGCAGGTGATTGCCGCCGGCTATCTGTGGGCGGCGTCGCTGGGCTACGGTTATCCGGAACTGTTCAGCATTCCCGGTGAATCGAAACGGGAGATTTTCCACTCGCTGGTGATGCAAAAACTGCCGGATCTGCTGGTCCTGACGCTGCTGTTTGTGCCAGCAAACTGTCGTCGGTTTTTCCGCCTGCAATAACGGTGATACAATCTCCGCCCCTGGATTTTTGAAGGTCAATTATGCATTGCGCACTCTACGACGCCGGCCGCTGCCGCTCCTGTCAATGGCTGGAGCGGCCGGTCCCGCAACAGCTCGCCGATAAAATGGCCGATCTGCGCACGCTGCTGGCGGCGATCCCGGTCGCTGCCTGGGGCGAGCCGGTCAGCGGGCCAGAGACGGCCTTTCGTAACAAGGCCAAGATGGTGGTCAGCGGCAGCGTTGAGCGTCCGCTGCTGGGGATGCTGCATCGCGATGGCACCCCGGTGGATCTCACCGACTGCCCGCTCTATCCCGCCGAGTTTGCGCCGGTGTTTGCCGTCCTGAAGCCCTTTATCGCCCGCGCCGGGTTAACGCCCTACAACGTCGCCCGCAAGCGCGGGGAGCTGAAATATCTGCTGCTGACCGCCAGCCAGCAGGGGGAGATGATGCTGCGCTTCGTGCTGCGCTCAGAGGCCAAGGTGGCTCAGCTGCGCGCCGCGCTGCTGTGGCTGCAGGCGCAGCTCCCGCAGCTCAAGGTGATCACGGCGAATATCCAGCCGGTGCATATGGCAATCATGGAAGGCGAGCAGGAGATCTTCTTCACCGAACAGCAGGCGCTGGGGGAGGTCTTTAACGAGGTGCCGCTGTGGATCCGCCCGCAAAGTTTCTTTCAGACCAACCCGGCGGTAGCCAGTCGGCTGTATGCCACCGCCCGCGACTGGGTGCGCGCGCTGCCGGTCCAGCATATGTGGGATCTGTTTTGCGGAGTCGGGGGATTTGGCCTGCACTGCGCGACGCCGGCGATGCGCCTGACCGGTATCGAGATCGCTCCGGAAGCGATCGCCTGCGCCAGACAGTCAGCCGCGCAGCTGGGGCTCAGCAATCTGCATTTTCAGGCGCTGGACTCGACGCAGTTCGCCACTCATGAAGACGATATCCCGCAGCTGGTGTTGGTCAACCCGCCGCGTCGCGGCATTGGCGCCGAACTGTGCGACTATTTAAGCCGCATGGCGCCGCCTTATATCATCTATTCAAGCTGTAACGCCCGCACTATGGCGACCGATATTGCCCGTCTTCGCGGCTATCGCGTCGAGCGGGTCCAGTTATTTGATATGTTTCCTCACACCGCGCACTACGAAGTGCTGACCCTGCTGGTCCGCGAAGTTTAAACAAAATGTGAAGGCTTTGCGCTGCTGAAATCGGGTAAGCTTGGCGCAGCATATTTTGTTATTGGTGGGGGGAATCTAATGGCCAAAACCATTCTGCTGGTGGAAGATGACGAGGATATTGCCACGCTGCTGCGGCTCAATCTTCAGGATGAGGGCTATCAGATTGTGCATGAAGCCGACGGCGACCAGGCCCTTGTCCAGCTGGAAAAACAGGTCTGGGATGCAGTGATCCTCGATTTGATGCTGCCCGGCGTCGATGGCCTGGAGATCTGCCGGCGTATCCGCCAGATGACCCGCTACCTGCCGGTGATTATCATCAGCGCCCGCACCAGTGAAATGCACCGCGTGCTGGGCCTGGAGATGGGCGCCGATGACTATCTGGCGAAACCCTTTTCGCTGCTGGAGCTCATTGCCCGCGTCAAAGCGCTGTTTCGTCGCCAGGAGGCGATGGGGCAGAACCTGCTGATGGACGCCGGGCGCCTGTCCTGCCATGGCCTGAGCATCGATCCGCTGTCGCGCGAAGTGAAGCTGCGCGGCGAGGTGGTGGACCTCACGCCGCGCGAATTCGATCTGCTCTATTACTTCGCCCGCCATCCCGGTGAAGTGTTTTCGCGGCTGGCGCTGCTGGAGCAGGTTTGGGGATATCAGCACGAGGGCTATGAGCACACGGTTAATACCCATATCAACCGCCTGCGCAGCAAAATCGAACGTGATCCGGCGGAGCCGGACATCATTCTTACCGTCTGGGGTAAAGGCTATAAGTTCGCCCCGGTGTCGCAAGAGGCCGCCCCGTGATCCGCCGCTTAAGCCTCAGCCAGCGGCTGGCGCTGGTGGTGGTCTCCTTGCTGCTACTGTGCGCGGCGGCAGTGTGCGCCGTTCAGTTACACAGCAGCGCGCAGTATGGCCACGCCATGGTGCAGCGCCTCTCCGCCGGGCTGGCTCAGCAGATTGTGGCCCGCGAGCCGCTGCTGGACGCCCACGGCGAGGTCAACCGACAAACCCTGAAGTCGTTGTTTGACCGCCTGATGACCTTTAACCCCAGCGTGGAGCTCTATCTGCTGTCGCCGGATGGCGACCTGCTGGCCGATGCGGCGCCGCCGGGACATATCCAGCGCCAGCGTATCGACATGGCGCCGGTGCAGGCTTTCCTCACCGGCAGTGCGTCGCCGGTATATGGCGACGATCCGCGTAGTCTCGACGGACGAAAAGTCTTCAGCGCCGCTCCGCTGCGCGTCGACGGGCAGCTGCGCGGCTACCTGTATATCATTTTGCAGGGAGAGACCTTTAATCAGCTGGCGGCCGACGCCTGGCAAAAAACGCTGTGGAGCATTGTTCTGTGGACGCTGCTGCTGGTGGCCCTGTTTGGCCTTCTGGCAGGGGGGTTGGCATGGTTCTGGGTCACCCGGCCGGTCCGCCTGCTCACCGCCCAGGTAGTGGCGAGCAGTCAGGACAGCATCAGCGCCATCAAAACCCTGGCGGCCCGCACGCCGGAGCCGCAGCCAGGTAACGAGGTGGCGATACTCGAGAATCGTTTTATTGACCTCGCGCAGCAGATAGCCGGCCAGTGGGATCGGCTGGCCGACAACGACCGCCAGCGCCGCGAATTTGTGGCCAATATCTCCCACGATTTGCGCACGCCGCTGACTTCGCTGCTGGGGTATCTGGAAACGCTGACCCTGAAGGACGAATGGCTGACTGCCGAGGAGCGCAGGCAATATCTCACCATCGCCCTGCGTCAGGGCAACAAAGTGCGCCATCTCTCGCAGCAGCTGTTTGAGCTGGCGCGACTGGAGCACGGGGGCATTAAGCCGCAGCGCGAGCGTTTCGCGATGGGGGAGCTGATCTCAGACGTGGCGCAGAAGTTTGAATTAACTGCCCGCACGCGCGAGGTGAACCTGCATATTGATGTGCCGGGACCGCTGCCGCTGATTAACGCCGATGTGTCGATGATTGAGAGGGTGGTGACCAACCTGCTCGATAACGCGATGCGGCATACTCCCGTCGGCGGGGAGATCCGTCTGGCGGTCTGGCAGGAGGATCAACAGCTCCAGGTGGAAGTGGCAGACAACGGAACGGGCGTCGATGCCGCGCTGCGCGACGATCTGTTCCAGCGGCCGTCGGCGTTGTCTACCCAGGCATCGCGGGAGGATCGCGGCGGGTTAGGGCTGCTGATTGTGAAACGAATGTTGGAGCTGCACGGAGGCGGTATCAGACTGGTGGAGTCGGTAAGCGGGGCGCGGTTCAGGTTCTTCGTGCCACTTTGAGACATTGCCGGATGGCGGATATGCCTTACCCGGCTACGGGGAAAGAGTAGGCCGGGTAAGCGCAGCGCCACCCGGCAAAAAAGTTACTCCGGGAACCACTGATTGCTGATTTTCTGGTAGGTACCGTCGGCCTTAATCGCTTTCAGCGCGGCGTTCAGTTTCTCCAGCAGCGCCTTGTTATCCGGGCGCACAGCAATGCCGAGTCCGGTGCCGAAGTATTGCGGATCCGTCACTTTCGGCGTGGCTGCGCCCAGCTGCGGGTTGGTTTTCAGCCACTCGTTGACCACCGCCGTGTCGCCGAACACACCGTCGATACGGCCATTTTTCAGATCGATAATCGCATTCTGGTAGCTGTCATAGGCGACGGTCTTCACCTCAGGATGTTTATCCTGCAGATATTTCTGGTGAGTAGTGCCGTTTTCCATGCCGATCCGTTTGCCTTTCAGGTCATCGAAGGAATGGAACGCGTCTTTTTTGGCGATCACCAGCGCGGAGTTGGCGTAGTACGGGTCGGTGAAGGCCACCTGCTTGCTCCGTTCCGGCGTAATATCCATTCCGGAAATCACCGCATCATATTTCTTGAACTTCAGTGCCGGGATCAGGCTGTCAAACGCGTGGTTGGTAAAGGTACATTCTGCCTGCATTTGTTTGCACAGCGCTTTGGCCAGGTCGAGATCGAAACCGACAATCTGATTATTGGCATCCATCGATTCAAACGGCGGATAGGTCGCGGACACGCCGAAGCTGATTTTCTCTGCGGCGGCAGCGCCGAAGGTGAACGTGGTGAGCAGTGCAGCCAGAACTAACTTTTTCATCGTGGAACTCCCGTCTGTCAATCTTATGATTATTCGCCGTGTCTGCGGCATAGAGTGACAATGCCATTAAATGAATTTATATGCAATAAAAATGATTAAGTATTTTTAATGGCATAAAAAAAGACGGACAGGTGTTAGACTTGTCCGTCTTGTTGTCTGCTTTTTATGCAATATGTTCCGTCGCTAGTTACGTCGCTCGAAGGCCAGCGCTTTACGTTCCACCAGGCGCATCAGCAGCGTCAGCAGTCCGTTGACGATGAGATAGATAATCCCGGCGGCGCCGAACACCATCACGTCGTAAGTGCGTCCGTACAGCAGCTGGCCGTGTCCCATCACTTCCATCAGGGTGATGGTGTAGGCCAGAGAGGTACTCTTGAAAACCAGCACCACTTCGTTGGAATAGGACGACAGCGCACGCTTAAAAGCATAGGACAGCAGGATCGCCAGGGTATCCTTTTTACTCATCCCCAGCGCGCTGCAGGACTGCCATTGCCCGTCGGGGATCGCCCGGATGGCGCCATAAAACAGCTGAGTGGTGTAGGCGGCGCTGTTGAGCGACAGGGCGATTAGGGCGCACAGCCACGGTTCGGAGATAAGATGCCACAGCCACGGATAATCCTGCAGCGAAGGAAACTGTCCGGGGCCGTAGTAAATCAGGAAGATCTGCACCAGCAGCGGCGTACCGGTAAACAGGGTGATATAGCCGCGGACTATCCACACCAGCCCCGGCGTTTTCAGCGTCAGGATTATGGTAAAAATCAGCGACAGGATCAGCGCCACGATAATCGACGCCACGGTCAGCGTCAGGCTGGTATGAAGCCCTTTCAGCAGTTCGGGTAAGTAGTCGAGCATCAGCCTGGTCTCCGTTCGAAGCGCGTCGCACGCTGGTCAATCCGCTTAAGGATGTATTGACTCAACAGGGTGATGACGAGATAGATTGCCGCCGCAATGATATACCAGTTAAAGGGTTCCTGAGTGCGAGTGGCGATGCTTTTGGTCTGCAGCATCAGATCGTTGACGCTGATCAGGCTCACCAGCGCGGTGTCCTTTAGCAGCACCAGCCACTGGTTACCGAGACCGGGAAGGGCATGGCGCCACATCTGCGGCATCACCAGGCGGAAGAAAATCGCGGCTTTCGACAGCCCTAGCGCCTGGCCGGACTCCCACTGCCCTTGCGGAACGGCTTTCAGCGCGCCGCGCAGCGTTTGCGAGGCGTAGGCGGCATACAGCAGCGACAGGGCGATCGCCCCGCAGAGGAACGGACTGACGTCAAAGTTCTCAATCTGCATCTGCACCGGGATCTGCGTGAACCCGAGCGGGATGGTGAAACCGTCAGAGAGCGTCAGCAGCAGCTGGGAAGAGCCGAAATAGATAAACAGTACCACCAGAATTTCCGGTAGTCCGCGCAGAATGGTCACAATGCCGGTTGCAAGCCAGGCTACCGGACGCCATTTCACTGACTCCAGTACCGCAAAGAGCATCGCCAGGACCAGGCCGATGGCGAGCGCGCAAACGGCAAGGCCGACGGTCATCCCGGCGGCGCTTGCTAATGGAAAAATTTCGTTCATTCAGTCTTACTTCTGGAACCATTTGTTATAGATGGTCTGGTAAGTGCCGTCTTTCTTCACTTTTTCCAGCGCAGCGTTAAATTTCTGCTGCAGATCGGTGTTGCCCTGACGCACGGCAATGCCCAGCCCGGTGCCGAAATAGGCTTTGTCGGTCACTTTGTCGCCCACGGCCGCCAGCTTCGGATTGCTCTTCAGCCATTCGGTGACCACGGCGGTATCACCAAAGACCGCGTCAATACGACCGTTCTGCAGGTCCAGCTTCGCATTCTGGTAGCTGTCGTAAGGAACGGTAGTAATTTCCGGATGTTTATCGGTGATGAATTTCTGGTGGGTGGTGCCGTTCTGCACGCCCACTTTTTTGCCCTTCAGCTGGTCAATGCTGGTGAACTTACCCTGCTGACCGACGAACAGCGCCGAGTTGTCATAATACGGGGTAGAGAAAAGCACCTGCTTTTCACGCTCCGGCGTGATGTCCATCCCGGCCATGACCGCGTCGAAACGGCGGAATTTCAGTCCCGGGATCAGGCTGTCAAAGGCCTGGTTGGTAAAGGTACAGGTGGCATCGATCTCTTTACACAGCGCGTTCGCCAGATCGACATCGAAACCGACGATCTGGTTGTTGGCGTCCACCAGCTCAAACGGAGGGTAGGAGGCCTCGGTGGCGAAACGAATGGTCTGCGCGGCGGAAGCGGAGAGGCTCATGCCTGCGAGCAGGGCGGCTATCAGTACTTTTTTCATCGTCATTTCCCCGAAAAACATCAATGTGAAAGATAGTTTTTAAACGCGTCAGTTTGCGGATGCGTGAAGCAGGAGGCATCCCCTTGCTCGACGATATGGCCATTTTCCATATACACCACCCGACTGGCCGTCTTGCGCGCCACTTCAACTTCGTGGGTGACGATAACCTGGGTGATGCCGGTTTCAGCCAGCTCGCGGATAATGCTGACGATTTGAGCCGTGATTTCCGGATCGAGCGCCGCGGTAGGCTCATCGAACAGCAGGACCTGCGGCTCCATCATCAGCGCGCGGGCGATAGCCACACGCTGCTGCTGGCCGCCGGATAAATGCAGCGGATAGCGATCGCTGTAAGGCTTCAGACGCAGGCGTTCCAGCAGCTTCTCTGCACGAGCCAGCGCCTGATCCTTGCTTAACCCCAGTACGCGACAGGGGGCTTCGATCAGGTTTTGCTGCACCGTCAGGTGCGGCCACAGGTTGTACTGCTGAAAGACCATGCCGACGTTCTGACGCAACTCGCGAATCGCTTTATCGGACGGCGCTTTGGTGAAGTCGAATTGGTTGCCGGCGATGGATAACGAACCGGAACGCGGCATCTCCAGCAGGTTGAGTACGCGCAGCAGCGAGCTCTTCCCGGCACCGCTGGGGCCGAGCAGCACCAGCGTTTCCCCCTGCGGGCAATCCAGCGTGATGTCGAACAGCGCCTGGTGTGCGCCGTAGAAGCAATTAATGCCGTTTAGTTTAATACTCATCTGGGCAGTCTGATACGAATAGCTATTGAGGCCGCAAATACTACCTTTGGCAGAATAGTTATGCAATATTTATGCGTTAAAAGTTAAATCTAAACCACGTTTAGCTTTAAAGTTAGCACAAAATATGGCCTGGTGGGTGAGGGAGGCGCAAATGTCGGCATTCCCGGGGCGAATACCGACATTTTACCGGGGTTATCGTTTCAGCGGCGTGGCTTCAACTCCGGAATCAGCGTTTCTCCAGACTCTGTCGCAAGGAACCCGCTGGTGCGTGGCTGTTATTGCCGAGATAGCGAACGTCATCGACGGCCCAGCACTGGCCTTCCTGGATCATCAGCACTTCATCTTTCCAGCTTTGGGTGCCCTGTTTCAGTTCGACGCGCAGCGGAATATTGCGCGCATCACGGTTCGGGATGGTGGAGGCGCTGGCAACGACGGCGCTGTCCGCCGGGGTGCTGCTGCTGGAGAACGGGTTAGCCTGTAACAGTTTGCTGTTGGCCGGATCCTGGCGGGCGTCGTTGAGTAACTGCGCCAGTCCGTCGCTCAGATAGGGGCGCAGTGCTGCCGGATCCTGAGTGCGGTTCTGGATCTGGGTGTCATAGAATTTTTGCGCTACGTCGTCAGGGCCGCCTTCAACGCAGGGGCCGCAGCGAGTGCCATTATCTTTATAGGCCGGGGTGACGGTCGTACAGGCGCTGAGCGCCAGCGCGCAAGGGAGAAGTACAGCAAGAAGTTTGTAGCGCATGATGATTTCCTTATAAGCAAACTACGTTTTCAGTTTCCGTTAAAGCATAGCGTATAGCGTGCGGATTGTACTTGACGCAAAGAGCTAAGACCTTGATGTGACTACGGCCTTAGGGCAGGAAATCGACAATGAGCATCACAGAATGATATTAAGGCAGGAAAAACCAGGCGCCGTTTAAAAATAAACAGACTTTTTGAGCAAACAAGAAACATTACCCGGCAATAGGATAATGTTTCTTGAGATATAAGATTAATTACTTCTTCTTATAGATGTTAGCGGAGACGTGCAGTTTTTTATCGGTATTACCGGAGGAGAGCACGATAACGTCCGCGCCTTTTTCATCGGCCTTTTTAATCAGTTCTTCTCGGGCATCGCTCGGCGCAGTCTGGCCAGTAGAGGAAATGGTGCCGATTTTGGTATATTGCGTATGGACCTTATTAAAGGCTTCTTTCGTTAAAATCTCAGCGGAGAAGGCGTTCGCCGTTAAAAACAATGCTGCACCTGCCACTAAAGCTGCATATTTCATATTTTTAAACTCCATTGTTTATTTTGCTATCATCATGCTCTTGTTTTAACTGACCAATGAGCGGTTTCAGATTGTACTAACGCCGCTTTTTTTTCAAGTGCAATACTGCAATTTTATGACGTTTAGGTAACTATTTTTTAAACAAAAGATGACGTGGTTCTCATTGATAATTCTTGCTTTTTTTTTTCCGGATGAACATAGGGGCGGTGCCAGACCTTTTTCCACTGTTGTTAGCTGAAAATTAGCTGAGGCGCCGGCAGGAGAAGGGGGCGGGGCGCTGACAGACATTCCCGGGAACATGGTTTATCATAAAGAAGAGCAGGGGCTACGCCCATGGTCATGCAGGTCACCAGGGAGACAAGATGTTAACGAATAAGCGAGAGAGTGCGCGGGAGCAGCGAGCCGCGTTGTGGGCCACCCGAGATAATGTCCAGAGACATGCGCTGTCGATGAGTATGCCCTGGCTGGCCTTCGTCAACATCGCTTTCGCGTTAATGATTTTCTTCCGTAATTTCATCTTCACTTATTTTGATCAGAAGTTACTGACGCACCAGGCGGTTATTCCTTATATTGAAGTGGCGCTGATTGCGGTCATTATTATTTCGACTATTTTAGCGGTCATCGCCGTCACGCCGCGGCTGGCGCAGGGGCGATATACGCTGAATATCATCACCGGGCTGCTGCTGGCGCTCAGCCTGTGCTGGTCCCTGAGTAATTACTGTTTTATTTTTTTCTGGACGTTGCCCTTCGCCTGGCCGCTGCTGGTGATTTTAATGACCACCGGTCTCACCGCGCTGTATCACCACTGGCCCGGAATTATCGCCTTTATGCTACCGATGTGGGTGACCGCCTTGCTGGCAGGGGTGCAGATTCACTATGACGCTGAAGTACGATTTTTGACCTTGTGGGCTATTTTTACGGCGATTTTGCTTTATGGGCGGCGTATTCTGCAGCGCTGGTATGACGAAGCCTGGGATACGCACCAGGAAAATATGCAGCTTATCCATCGGCTGGAAAGTATCGCCAACCAGGATGCCTTAACCGGAACGGCCAACCGCCGGGCACTGAATGCTTTTCTGGCGCAGCTCTGGGAGCAAAAAGCGCCGTTAGCGCTGATTATGATCGATGTCGATTACTTTAAGCGCTATAACGACCATTACGGTCATCAGGCCGGCGATGACTGCTTATCGTCTGTCGCGCAGGTGCTTAAAATGGCGGTGCGGGCTGAGGACGATCTGGTGGCCCGCTACGGCGGCGAAGAGTTTGTGGTGGCGCTGCCCGGGGTTTCCTTAGCGCACGCCACCGCCATTGCCGAGCGCATTCAGCAGAAAATCCACGACGCGGCCCTACCGCATGAAGCCTCAGCGGTGGCGGAGGTGGTGACCGTCAGTATGGGGATCGTGGCTTCCGATGGTACGGTCCCGGTGGAGGCGCTCATCGCCCGGGCGGACAGTGCGTTGTACCAGGCTAAAAATAAAGGACGTAATCAATGGTCTTATTAACCCGGCTCAACTGCCGGGCGAGGGAGAAGGGATGAAACGGATTGCGCGGATCGCCCTGCTGGCGCTGCTGCTAACCGGCTGTGCCGGGGAAAAGGGAATTATCGATCGCGATGGATACCAGCTGGACACTCGCCATCCGGCGCAGGCGGCCTATCCGCGAATAAAAGTGTTGGTGATCCACTATACGGCAGACAATTTTGATGTTTCTCTGGCGACGTTGACCGATAAAGAGGTCAGCTCCCACTATTTAATCCCCGAGCAGCCGCCGCGTTATCATCATAAACCGCGGATCTGGCAGCTGGTGCCGGAAGAGGATTTAGCCTGGCACGCCGGGGTGAGCTACTGGCGCGGCAGTACGCGTATCAATGATACGTCCATCGGCATTGAGCTGGAGAACCGCGGCTGGCAGAAGACGGCGGGCGTCAAAAGCTTTACCCCCTTTCGCCCGGAACAGATAGCGGCCCTGATCCCGCTGGCGCGCGATATTATCGCCCGCTACCATATTGCGCCACAGAACGTGGTCGCCCATGCGGACATCGCGCCGCAGCGCAAAGACGATCCGGGGCCATTATTCCCCTGGCAAGAGCTGGCGCAGCAGGGGATTGGCGCCTGGCCTGACGAGCAGCGGGTGGCCTTTTATCTGAACGGACGGTCGGCCAGCGATCCCGTTGACCCTGAGGTGGTGCTGGATTTACTGGCGCGCTATGGTTATCAGGTGACGCCGGAGATGACCCCCGCGCAGCAGAAGCGGGTGATTATCGCCTTCCAGATGCACTTCCGTCCGCAGCGCTGGGATGGCGTAGCGGATGCGCAAACCGAGGCGATAGCCGAGGCGCTGTTAGAAAAATATGGTCAGGGTTAGCGGTGAAGTTTACCGTGGTCGCGTAGCCAGGCGGCGGTACGCACAATGCCCTCGTCAAGTGTCACCACCGGCTGATAGCCCAGCTCATCCTGCGCGCGAGTGATATCAAGCGTAAAATCAAAATTCAGCTTAGAGACGCCGTAGTGGGTAAACGCGGGCTCTTTAGCCGTTTTATCGCCAAAACGCTCCATGCTGCGGGCGATAATATCCAGCATCGGGTAGGGAACTGAGCGGATCCGGCACTTGATGCCCAGCTCGTCGATCAGTTTCTGCACGATACTCCGCAAGGTGCGCGGTTCGCCATTGCTGATATTCCACGCGCGGGCGGAAGGGAGATGGTCGCAGTCTGACTGGCTTGCCAGCCACATCGCATGTACCGCATTTTCATAATAGGTCATGTCAACCAGCGCGCTGCCGCCCCGCGGCAACAGGACGCTGCCATAGTGCTGCATCATTTGAGCCAGTCGGGGAATAAAGACTTTATCGTGCGGCCCGAACAGGCTCTGCGGGCGCAGAATAGTAAAACGGGTATGCGGGTTGGCCTGCGCCAGCAGGTTGATCACCTCCTCGCTGGCCGCTTTGCTGCGGGCAAACTCGTTGGCGAAGCGGTGCGGGCGGAAATCTTCCTGGATATCGCGATGGTGGTGATAATCGAAATAGAGCGATGGCGAAGAGATATGGACGAAATTGCGCACCCCCCATGCCACAGACCATTCGCCCAGGCGACGGGTGGCGCGGACGTTAGCGAGATCGAAAGCCTGCTGGGTGCCCCAGGGCGAGGTAAAACTTGAGCAGTGCCACAGGGTATCGATACCGGCGAGCATCACTTTAGCCTGCGAAGAGACCAGCTCGGTTAAATCTGCCGGGATGAATTCCGCCCCCATCTTGCTCAGAAGCTTACCCATCGCTTCGTTGCGCCCGGTGGCTCGCACGCTGATGCCCTTATTGCGCAGATATTCCACTGCGTTGCGGCCTAATCCGCTGGTCGCACCGGTAACCAGTACCTTCATATCACTCAACTGTCCCAGAAAAGAATTTCGTGCGCATTTTTCCGTGATTCTCCCGACTATGCAATGAGAATCATGAAAGAATAATACTTATCCTTCGTCTATGCCTGAGATTTGTTCGGCCAGCCGGGCGATGCGTTGCGCCATACCGCGGAAAATAAACAGATGTGCCGGGATCATCAGCAGCCAGTAGACCAGTCCGGGCATACCGTGCGGGTGCCACCAGGCGCGCACGTCCAGTTCACGACGCTCGCCTTTATCGTTAATCGTAAAGCTTAACCGGCCCAGGCCCGGCGCTTTCATGCCGAATAATAAGGTTAGCTGTTTTTCTTCCTCCACGATAATCACCTTCCAGCTGTCGACCGTATCGCCGGTTTGCAAATAGTCGCGCTGTGGCCGCCCTTTGGCTAAGCGGTGGCCGACCAGCAGGTCCATCGCACCGCGGGTTTTCCACAGAATATTGCCGAAAAAATATCCCTCTTTACCGCCGATTTGGTTAACGACTTGCCACAGCGCCTTGCGGCTCGCCTGGGTGGTCACGGTACAGCCAGCCTGCTTCGGAAAGTAGCCGTACTCCGGGCGCCAGCGGGCGAAGGCCTGCGCGTCGTAGCCCCAGTCGCTGGAGTTTACCAGCCGCTCTTCGTCTTTCAGCGTCAGGCGGACTGCCTGATCGAAGGGGATCAGCGTTTGTGGGATCAGCGCGCGCAGGGCGCGGTCGTCGGCAATCAGATCGTGCTTCAGCCCCTGGATCAACGCCTTGGCGATGGTTGGCGGCACCGAGGTGATAACGTTAAGAAACCACACCGAGATCCAGCGCGTCGGCAAGGGGATGGGAATGAGAGGGCGATGTTTGCCGCTGACGGCCATAAAGCGAATGAACTGCTGCTGATAGCTTAAGACCTCCGGACCGGCGGCTTCAAAGACGCGGTGTTCGCGGGACGGATGGTTCAGCAGCTCAACCAGGTCAAAGAGCAGATTTTCCAGGGCGACAGGGGTGGTACGCGAGCGTACCCAGCGCGGGGGAGTGAGCACTGGCAGGTTATAAACCATGTCGCGCATCACCTCGAAGGCGGCAGAGCCGGCGCCGACGATAATCCCGGCCCGCAGTTCGGTCACGGGTACACCCGACTCACGCAGGACATCGCCGGTTACCTGACGGGCGCGCAGATGGTCAGATTGTTCCTGCACCGGGGCCTGCAGCGAACTGAGAAATATCACCTGGCGCACTGACGACTGACGTAGGGCATCGCGCACATGCGTGGCCACCCGCCGCTCATGGGCGATAAAATCGCCGCCTTCGCCCATACCGTGTACCAGATAATAAAGGGTATCGATGCCGGCGAGCAGTGCAGGCAGAGCCTGCGGCTGATTAAGATCGACTGACCGGCAGGTAACGCCGGGCAAATCGAGCTTTTGCAGTCGGTCGATATGACGTGCCGCCGCCAGCACTGGATAACTCCGCGCACTTAACTCGCGCACCAAATGCTGGCCAATATAGCCGCTGGCGCCGAGCACCAGAACAGATTGCGACACGCCTGACTCCTTAGCGCTGTAAAAAAGCCTGCCAGTGCGCGACCACCTCGCTCAGCTGCTGACGATTGACATCCAGGTGAGTGACCAGACGGACAACAGGCGAGGCGTTGATCAACACGCCGCGCGCCTGCATAAACTCGCCGAGCGCCGGGGCCTGCGCTTCACCGACGCGCACAAACAGCATGTTAGTATCGTGGCGGGTGACGTCGGCGCCGATGGCGCGCAGCTGCTCCGCCATCCACGCGGCGTTGTCATGATCCTCCTGCAGGCGCTGTACGTTATTTTTCAGCGCGTACAGCCCGCCAGCAGCCAGAATGCCCGCCTGGCGCATGCCGCCGCCGACCATTTTCCGCCAGCGGATGGCACGGCGAATGTACGCCTCGCTGCCGAGCAGCAGCGAGCCTACCGGAGCGCCAAGCCCCTTTGACAGGCAGATGGTGAAGGAGTCGCAGTACTGGGCGATATCACGCAGTTCGCAGCCGTAGGCCACCACGGCGTTAAAGATGCGCGCGCCGTCGACGTGCAGCGCCAGGTCGCGCTGGCGGGTAAATGCCCAGGCTTCCTGCAGATAGTCGCGCGGCAGCACCTTACCGTTATGGGTATTTTCCAGGCTGAGCAGACGGGTGGGGGCGAAATGAATATCGTCGGGTTTGATTTTCGCCGCCACTTTCTCCAGCGGCAGCGAACCATCCGCTGCGGCGTCAATCGGCTGTGGCTGAATACTGCCGAGTACCGCCGCGCCGCCGGCTTCGTACAGATAGTTATGTGCCCCCTGGCCGACGATATACTCTTCGCCGCGCTGGCAGTGGCTGAGCAGACCAACGAGGTTGGCCTGGGTGCCGGTGGGCAGAAACAGCGCCGCCTCTTTGCCGGCGAGATCGGCGGCATAGCGCTGAAGTTCATTGACGGTAGGGTCGTCGCCATACACATCGTCCCCGACCGGGGCGGCCATCATGGCTTCCAGCATGGCACGCCCGGGGCGGGTAACGGTATCACTGCGCAGATCGATCACGGCTTTTCCTTGTTCTGGTTCAGAGTATGGCTTCTGTTTTACCTGAGCCAGTTGGTTTTCGCCAGTTCGATGACTTCATCGCCGCGCCCGCTGATGATCGCCCGCAGCATATACAGGCTAAAACCTTTCGCTTGTTCCAGCTTGATCTGCGGCGGGATCGCCAGTTCCTCTTTAGCGACGACGACATCGACCAGCACCGGGCCGTCGGTGCGAAAAGCGGTCTGCAGCGCTTCATCCACCTCGGAGGCTTTTTCAACGCGAATACCTTTGATACCGCAGGCTTCGGCGATGCGGGCGAAGTTAGTATCGTGGAGCTCTGTACCGTCGGTGAGATAGCCCCCGGCCTTCATCTCCATCGCCACGAAGCCCAGCACGCTGTTGTTAAAGATGACAATTTTCACCGGCAGCTTCATCTGCGCCAGCGACAGAAAATCGCCCATCAGCATGCTGAAGCCGCCGTCGCCGCACATGGCCACCACCTGCCGCTCCGGCGCAGTGGCCTGGACGCCGATGGCCTGCGGCATGGCGTTGGCCATTGAGCCTTGGTTGAACGAGCCCAGCAGACGGCGTTTGCCGTTCATTTTGAGGTAGCGTGCTGCCCAGACGGTCGGGGTACCGACATCGCAGGTGAAAATGGCGTCTTCATCGGCAAAATGACTGATCTGCTGCGCCAGATACTGCGGGTGAATGGCTTTATCACTGGGTTTAGCCAGATCGTCCAGGCCTTTTCGCGCGTCGCGATAGTGCTCCAGCGCCTTATCCAGGAAGTGGCGATCGGTTTTCTCTTCCAGCAGCGGCAGTAGCGCTTTCAAGGTCGATTTAATATCGCCCACCAGCGCCATATCGACCTTACTGTGCGCGCCGATGCTGCCGGGGTTGATGTCGATCTGAATAATTTTGGCGTCGGTTGGATAGAAGGCGCGATAGGGGAACTGGGTGCCCAGCAGGATCAGGGTATCGGCATTCATCATGGTGTGGAAGCCAGAGGAGAAGCCAATCAACCCGGTCATGCCGACATCGTACGGATTGTCGTACTCCACGTGCTCTTTACCGCGCAGGGCGTGGACGATGGGGGCTTTTATTTTGGCCGCGAACTCCACCAGCTCCTGGTGAGCGCCGGCGCAGCCGCTGCCGCACATGAGCGCGATATTGCTGGAGTAGCGAATAAGCTGCGCCAGCTTGCGCAGTTCTTCTTCCGCCGGAGTGACCGTTGGCAACGGCGCATGATACCAGTGGCTGCTGGCGCTCTCCGGGGCGGCCTTCAGCGCCACGTCGCCGGGCAGCACCACCACCGAGACGCCGCGGTTAATCACCGCTTTACGCATGGCGATGGCCAGCACCTGCGGAATTTGTTCCGGGGTGGAGACCAGCTCGCAGTAGTGGCTGCATTCGCGGAACAGTTCCTGAGGATGGGTCTCCTGAAAATAGCCGCTGCCGATTTCGCTGGAGGGGATGTGGGCGGCAATGGCCAGCACCGGCACATGGTTACGATGACAGTCAAACAGACCGTTAATCAAATGCAGGTTACCCGGTCCGCAGGAGCCGGCGCAGACCGCCAGTTCGCCGGTCAGTTGCGCCTCGGCGCCAGCGGCGAAAGCAGCGACCTCTTCGTGCCGGGTGGGCATCCAGTCAATGGTGCCCATGCGGTTCAGACTATCGCTCAATCCATTGAGGGAATCTCCGGTGACGCCCCAGATACGTTTCACGCCAGCCTGTTCCAGCGTTTTGGCAATGTATGCGGCCACGGTTTGTTTCATGATCTCCATCTCCTTTTTGTGATAACGCCTTCAAGCTTAGATGAAACTGCAGGTTACGTTGCTGATTGCCCCTTATTTTTTGCTGGTTTTATTGCTGAAAAATTGTGCATACTCAGGGACCTCACAGGTTGTAAAACAGGAAGCACATCAGATGGTTAAGGGAATGTTAAACGCAGTAAATAAAACGCTGTCGCATGACGACGCCGGTAAACTCTTGTTACGACTCGCCGTCGGCGGGTTAATGCTGTTTCACGGTCTGCACAAGCTGCTGGACGGCGTGGGCGGAATCAGCGGCATGCTGGTGGCGAAGGGGTTGCCGGGGTTTATCGCCTACGGTGTGCTGGTGGGGGAAGTGGTCGCTCCCTGCTTGTTAATTCTCGGCGTCCTGACCCGCCCGGCGGCGCTGGTGCTGGCGTTCACCATGGTGGTGGCGTGGCTGATGGTCGGTCTCGGCAAGACGTTTGCGCTTGATGCGGTGGGGGCGTGGGCGATCGAGAACCTGGTCTATTTCTTTGTTGGCGCGCTGGCGATTGCGCTACTCGGCGCAGGGCGTTATTCGCTGGCCGGCCAGTCGGCCTGGCGGTAAAAATGCCTCATTCGTCCTGGGGCGTAAAGTCGATACTGTTGCCGGTTTGCAACTTTTTCAGTATGAGAAAATGTTTATCTCATGTCGCCTGAGCGTTTATTGTCGCCCGGGATTTTCCCGGAGGCGGCGCATTGCGCCTTCTCCGGGCTACCCAATCGCACAGCGCTGTAGCCCCGGTAAGCGGTAGCGCCACCGGGGATTTTGACCTCAGGCGAGAACCAGATCGCTCTGCGGATGGCAGGAGCAGGCCAGCACATAGCCGTCGGCGATTTCGGCGTCGGTTAACGTCATGGTGCTGGTGACGCTGTACTTCCCGGAAACCACTTTGGTTTTACAGCAGCCGCAGACGCCGGCGCGGCAGGCGACGGTCACCGGCACCTTATTGCTCTCAAGCGCATCAAGCAGTGTGGTGCCCACCGGCGCGTAAAACTCGCGCGCTGGCTGCAGTTTGGTAAATTTCAGGCCACTGGTCGCGGCCTCTGCCACCGGGGTGAAGAACTTCTCTTTAAAGAAGCGGGTGACGCCCAGGGCGGCAACATCCTGCTCGACCTTCTCCATATAAGGCGCCGGGCCGCAGGTCATCACGGTGCGGCTGGCTAAATCCGGCACGCTCTGCAGCAGCTCCCGGGTCAGACGGCCGGCGACAAAGCCATGAGTGGCATGGTGCTCTGCCACCAGGGTGACCGGATACTGGCGCCACTCCTCGGCAAAGATCACATCCTCCGGCGAACGCACGCTATAGATCACCTGCACGTCGGCCTGCGGTCGATACTTCGCCAGCCAGCGACGCATCGACATTATCGGCGTTACGCCGCAGCCGGCGGCCAGCAGCAGGAATTTATCTTCCGCTTTATCGTCGCAGGTAAACTCGCCCATCGCATCGGACAGCCAAAGGTAATCGCCGCGTTTGACCTCGCAGGTCAACCACTGCGAACCCGCACCCTCGTCAATACGGCGAACGGTCAGCGTAATGTACTCGCTGACCCCCGGTGTGGAAGAGAGGGTATAGGCGCGCAGTGTTTCCGCCGAGTGACCCACGCTGACCAGGGCGTACTGGCCGGCGCGGTACGGATAGTAATCGTGGCACAGCAGCGAAAGGGTCCACACGTCCGGGGTTTCCTGGTGAATGTGGTGAACCTGCATCCGCCACGGGCACTGGGAGGTTGGCATGGTCATCAGGGACTCCTTACGCGCTCAGCAGCTGCTGCATATCTTGTTCTACGGTGGTCACCGAACGCAGACCAAACTTCTCATTGAGGACCGCCAGCAGATCCGGAGTGAAGAAGCCAGGCGCCGTCGGGCCGGTGACGATGTTTTTCACCCCCAGCGACAGTAGCGTCAGCAGAATGACGATCGCTTTTTGTTCAAACCAGGAGAGCACCAGCGACAGCGGTAGATCGTTAACGCCGCAGCCCAGTTTTTCCGCCAGCGTAACCGCGAGAATAATTGCCGAGTAGGCATCGTTGCACTGACCGGCGTCGACCAGACGCGGCAGGCCTTCGATATCACCGAAGTCCAGCTTGTTGAAGCGATATTTACCGCAGGCCAGCGTCAGGATCAGGCAGTCGTCCGGCACGCTGGTGGCGAAATCAGTGAAGTAGTTACGTTCGCCGCGGGCGCCATCGCAGCCGCCGACGAGGAAGATATGGCGCAGTTTTTCACGGCTGACCAGATCGATCAGCGTATCCGCCGCGCCAAGCAGGGTCTGACGGCCAAAGCCGACGGTGATCAGATGCGGGATTTCGCTGTACGGGAAGCCCGCCATCTGCTGCGCCTGGGCGATAACCGGGGAGAAGTCTTCACCTTCCAGATGATTCACGCCCGGCCAGCCGACGATGCTGCGGGTCCAGATGCGGTCGTCGTAGGCGCCGACGGTGGGGTCGATGATGCAGTTAGAGGTCATCACGATAGGGCCCGGGAAGCGGGCGAATTCCACCTGCTGGTTCTGCCAGCCGCTGCCGTAGTTGCCGATCAGATGTTTGAATTTACGCAGCTCCGGATAGCCGTGCGCCGGCAGCATTTCGCCGTGGGTATAGACGTTGACGCCGGTGCCTTCCGTCTGCTCCAGCAGGTTGTAGAGATCTTTCAGGTCGTGGCCGGAGATCAGGATGCACTTCCCTTCGGTGGCTTTAACGTTGACCTGAGTCGGCGTTGGGTGGCCGTATTTGGTGGTTTCACCGGCGTCAAGGATGCTCATCACCTGGAAGTTCATCTGGCCGATCTCCATCGAACATTCGAGCAGCGCGTTCATATCCGCGGGCCAGGTTCCCAGCCATGCCATGATTTTATGGTACTGGGCATAAATCGCGTTGTCGTACTGGCCGAGTACGTGGGCGTGCTCCATATAGGCCGCCGCGCCTTTCAGACCGTACAGGCACAGCAGGCGCAGGCCGAGGATATTCTCGCCGATGGCGGCTTTATCTTTATTTGGGGCATAGTCTGCCGCCTGACGCTGCAGGTCACCCAGATCGTCGCTGACCAGGTGTAGATCGGCTACCGGGTTATCAACCGCGGCGCTGGCGTCGAGATTCAGGCACTGTGCTTTCAGCGCCTCACGCAGGGCAATCGCCTGACGGGCATAGCCGACGATACGCGGAGAATCGAAGTTGACGTTGGTCAGGGTGGAGAAGAAGGCGCGGGGGGCAAAGCTGTCGACCTCATGATCGATAATGCCATATTCGCGGGCCTTGAGCGCCCAGGCGGACAGGCCTTGCAGTGACGCAATCAGCAGATCCTGCAGATCGGAGGTTTCCGCTGTTTTACCGCACATCCCCTGCGCGTAAGAGCAGCCGTTGCCGGCTGGGGTACGAATGGTTTGTTCACATTGCACACAAAACATGGTCACACCTTTAAAGTTATATTTAATATACATGTTTAAGGTTATGCCGCATGGCACAAGGTGAAAAGGCATTTCTGATACAACTTAAAGGGAGATTGATTTAGCGCAAATTTGGCGGCAGGAAGGCTGCCGCCAGCGCGTACTCAGGCGGTAAAAAAGGCGATCAGGATCGGGACCAGCAGGCTAAGCAGAAAACCGTGCACGATGGCGGCAGGAACAATCTCGACGCCGCCGGAACGCTGGAGTACCGGTAAGGTGAAGTCCATCGAAGTGGCGCCGCACAGCCCCAGCGCTGTGGAGCGGCTGCGGCGAACAAGGCCCGGAATTAACATGATAGCCAGCAGCTCGCGACACAGATCGTTAAAGAACGCCGCGCTGCCTATCACCGGACCAAAGGATTCGGTGAGTAAAATACCGGAGAGCGAGTACCAGCCGAAACCGCTCGCCATCGCCAGACCGGTCTTTAACGGCAGACCGAGAATAAAGGCGTTAAGTATCCCGCCGAGTAATGAGCTGGCCATAACCACCACGGCGACGATCATTCCCCGACGGTTAAGGACTATTTGTCGCAGACTCATTCCATTATTGCGTAATTGAATACCGACGAGGAACAGGAGAAAGATCAGCGTATATTCGCTGGCTTCGGTCGCGTGCTGTAAAAAAGACAGGCCGGTCAGGCCGAGCAGAAAACCGAGCACGACCACGCCGCACAGCTGCAGCGATTCCAGGGCCATGGCCAGGCGCGAGGGTAATTTCTCCTGCCGATGCTGGCTGCGCCATGGCATTTTACTTTCCAGCCACAGCAGGGCGGCAATATTACACAGTAAAATAATGACCACGCTCACCGCGGCGTAATGCAATATGGCCAGCAGGTTGCTGGCCATATTGTCGAGGAACGCCAGGCTGATACCCATAAAAAAAAGGATGACATAGACAATCCAGCTGAGCATCCGGTTAATCAGTTTTAGCGCGGAGGGTTGACGAAGTGGCACCAGATAGCCGACAACCAGCGGCAACAGAATGATGAAGAGTCCCGAGAACATGAACGATGCAGCCCTTGCATAATGAGAATAGCGCCCATGACACTACCCAAATCACCGGGCCGAGTAAAGCTGTCACCAGAAAGAAAAAGCCCGGAAACCCGGGCTTTAAAAAGGATTAATCGCGTTTTTCCAGCAGGGTGCGATACAGAACGCCGCCGAGGATCCCGCCGACGATCGGCATGACCCAGAACAGCCACAGCTGCTGCAGCGCCCAGCCGCCCTGGAAAATCGCTACCGCGGTGCTGCGCGCCGGGTTGACCGAGGTGTTGGTGACCGGAATGCTGATCAAATGGATGAGGGTCAGCGCCAGGCCGATGGCGATCGGCGCAAAGCCCGCCGGCGCGTGTTTATCGGTCGCGCCATGGATAACCAGCAGGAAGCCGCAGGTCAGGACAATTTCAATGACGATAGCCGACAGCATGGAGAAGCCGCCCGGGGAGTGTTCGCCATAGCCGTTAGAAGCAAAGCCGCTGGCGGCGGCATCAAAGCCGGCTTTACCGCTGGCCACCACATACAGCACCGCCGCGGCAATAATGCCGCCGACCACCTGAGCGATGATATAGCCAATGACCTCTTTCGCCGGGAAACGGCCGCCGGCCCACAGACCCAAGGTCACTGCCGGGTTGAAATGCCCCCCGGAAATATGGCCAACCGCAAACGCCATGGTTAATACCGTTAAGCCAAATGCCAACGCGACGCCGGCAAAACCAATGCCGAGCTCAGGGAATGCTGCGGCAAGCACGGCGCTACCGCAGCCACCAAATACAAGCCAGAAGGTGCCGAAGCATTCGGCTGCTAATTTTCTGAACATAACCACCTCAATTAAAATGTATACGCGCACGAGCGGACCGTGCCGGTCTTTATTTATCGTGATAAGGGATGACGATAAAAATAAAGCGGCGTTATTCTAGAGATAACCGCCATCCCAGAGCCAGTTAAATATATTGATATTATTTGATTTAGGGCAAGGTGAGTGGATTCCTTTTGCCAGTTTAGCCTTTCCTTTATCCGTGGAAGATTATCAATAGTGTAGAACATAACGCCTGAAATAAAATTATTTTGTTTGATGAATAATCAACAGTCGGTAATAGGTGATAAGTGAGTAATTTTATGAATATATTTAATCTGCTGAATATGATGCGCCGATGCGATTAAGCAGAGTGTCATCTTGCCGCTGCCCTCGCTATACTGTTGATTACTGAAGGAGAGTGGTGGTTTAGCGGAGGGGATATGCTTCTTGAGCGCGTAGAAATCGTCGGTTTTCGCGGTATCAATCGTTTGTCGTTGATGCTGGAGCAAAATAACGTCCTGATCGGGGAGAACGCGTGGGGGAAGTCCAGTCTGCTTGATGCACTAACCCTGCTTTTGTCCCCTGAGTTCGATCTTTATCACTTTGTCCGCGATGACTTCTGGTTTCCCCCGGGCGACATCCAGGGGCGCGAGCACCATTTGCATATTATCCTGACCTTCCGCGAAAGCGAACCGGGCCGCCATCGGGTCCGGCGTTTTCGTCCGCTTCAGCGTTGCTGGGTACCTTGTGACGATGGTTATCATCGGGTGTTCTACCGCCTGGAAGGCGAGCTCGCCGATGACGACAGCGTGATGACCCTGCGGAGCTTTATCGATGGCGAAGGCGAAGCGCTGGCGGTTGAGGATATTGATGACCTGGCCAGACACCTGGTGCGTCTGATGCCGGTGCTGCGCCTGCGCGATGCGCGCTTTATGCGGCGCATCCATAACGGAACGGTACCGCATTCGCCGCAGATAGAGATCACCGCCCGCCAGCTGGATTTTCTCTCCCGGGAACTGGTCAGTCATCCGCAAAATTTATCGGACGGTCAGATCCGCGAGGGGTTGTCGGCCATGGTGCAGCTGCTGGAGCATTACTTTGCCGAGCAAAGCAGCGCCCAGACGCGGCATCGCCTGATGCGGCGGCGCTCCCATGATGAGCAGCGCAGCTGGCGTTACCTGGATATTATCAACCGGATGATCGACAAACCCGGCGGGCGCAGCCATCGGGTGATCCTGCTGGGGCTGTTTTCCACCCTGCTGCAGGCGAAAGGGACGGTGCGCCTCGATCGCGATGCGCGGCCGCTGTTGCTGATTGAAGATCCGGAGACGCGTCTGCATCCGATTATGCTCTCCGTCGCCTGGCACCTGCTGAATTTACTGCCGCTGCAGCGCGTGACCACCACCAATTCCGGAGAGTTGCTGTCCCTGACGCCGGTGGAGCAGGTCTGCCGGCTGGTACGTGAATCGGCAAGAGTGTCGGCGTGGCGGCTGGGGCCCGGCGGAATGAATGCCGAAGACAGCCGGCGTATCGCCTTTCATATTCGCTTCAACCGCGCCTCATCGCTCTTCGCCCGCTGTTGGCTGCTGGTGGAGGGGGAGACGGAGACCTGGGTTATTAACGAACTGGCCCGCCAGTGCGGTCATCATTTTGATGCCGAGGGGGTGAAGGTGATCGAATTTGCCCAGTCTGGCCTTAAACCCCTGATCAAATTTGCCCGCCGGATGGGGATCCAGTGGCACGTACTGGTGGATGGCGATGAGGCAGGAAAAAAATATGCCGCCACCGTGCTCGGTCTGCTGAATAACGATCGCGAGCTGGAGCGCGACCATCTGACGAGCCTGCCAGCGATGGATATGGAACACTTTATGTATCGCCAGGGATTTGATGACGTTTATCACCGGGTGGCGCAGATCCCGGATAATGTCCCTATGAACATGCGGCGGGTGATCACCAAAGCCATCCATCGTTCATCCAAGCCCGACCTGGCGATTGAGGTGGCGATGGAGGCTGGCCGACGCGGGGTGGACGCGGTGCCGACGCTGCTGAAGAAAATGTTCTCGCGGGTACTGTGGCTGGCTCGTGGTCGCGCGGATTAACCTGCGGCGTAGGGCTGGCGTAAAGCTCTCCGGTAGCTAAACAAAACGTAAGCGACGTTAAAAATGGGTGTTCTGTTGCCGACGGGTTTGGATAGAATCACCGTCTGGAGCGGCAGGGAAACAGCAGGAATCGGATGATGAAAGTGAAGGGAAAACGCAGGACAATCTGGTGGTTGTTAGCGATCGTTGTGCTGGGTCTGGCCGTCTGGGGATGGCGGATCCTGAATGCGCCGCTGCCACACTACCAGACGCTGGTGGTGCGCAAAGGTGACCTCCAGCAGAGCGTGCTGGCCACCGGTAAGCTGGATGCCCTGCGGAAAGTTGACGTCGGCGCCCAGGTCAGCGGACAGCTGAAAACGCTGCACGTCAATATCGGCGATAAGGTCAAAAAGGACCAGTTGCTGGGGGTTATCGATCCGGAGCAGGCGCAAAACCAAATTAAAGAGGTTGAAGCGACGCTGATGGAACTGCGTGCCCAGCTCAATCAGGCGCGCGCGGAGAGCAAACTGGCGCAGGTGACTCTGGCCCGTCAGCAGCAGCTGGCGCAGCGCCAGCTGGTCTCGCGACAGGACCTTGATACCGCAGTCACCGATCTGGCGGTGAAACAGGCGCAAATCGGTACCATTGAAGCGCAAATCAAGCGTAACCAGGCGACGCTCGACACGGCGAAGACCAACCTTGACTACACGCGGATCCTGGCGCCGATGGCTGGCGAAGTGACGCAAATTACCACCCTGCAGGGGCAGACGGTGATCGCCGCCCAGCAGGCACCGAACATTCTGACGCTGGCGGATCTCAGCACCATGCTGGTCAAAGCGCAGGTGTCTGAAGCGGATGTCATCCACCTCCGACCGGGGCAAAAGGCGTGGTTTACCGTACTGGGCGACCCGCTGACTCGTTATGAAGGCACGCTGAAAGACATTCTGCCGACGCCGGAAAAAGTCAATGACGCCATCTTCTACTATGCCCGCTTCGAGGTGCCGAATCCGCAGGGGATCCTGCGTCTCGACATGACCGCGCAGGTGCATATCCAGCTGGCCGAGGTGAAAAATGTGATTACCATCCCGCTGAGCGCCCTGGGCGATGCGGTGGGTGATAACCGCTATCACGTCCGGCTGTTGCGCACCGGCGAGGTAAAAGAGCGTGAGGTTGCCATTGGCGCCCGCAACGATACCGACGTCGCGGTGGTGCAGGGGCTGGATGAGGGAGATGAAGTGATCGTCGGCGAGAGCGCGAGCGGGGCGGCAAAATGACGGCGCTGCTTGAGCTGCGTGATATTCGTCGCAGCTACCCTTCCGGCGACGGCAGCGTTGAGGTACTGAAGGGGATCACCCTCAGCATCAATGCGGGGGAGATGGTGGCGATCGTGGGTGCCTCCGGCTCGGGTAAATCGACGCTGATGAATATTCTCGGCTGTCTCGACAAACCGACCAGCGGCACCTACCGGGTGGCGGGAACCGATATCGCACAGCTGAATGGCGATGCGCTGGCCCGGCTGCGGCGGGAACACTTTGGTTTTATCTTTCAACGCTACCACTTGCTGTCGCATCTTACCGCCGCGCAGAACGTTGAAGTGCCCGCGGTGTATGCCGGCAGTGAGCGGCGGGCGCGCCTGGCGCGCGCCCATGATCTGCTGGTGCGTCTGGGACTGGGCGATCGGGCTGACTATCAGCCGTCGCAGCTGTCTGGCGGCCAGCAGCAGCGGGTGAGTATCGCCCGTGCGCTGATGAACGGTGGGGAAGTGATTCTGGCGGATGAACCGACCGGCGCGCTGGACAGCCATTCCGGCGAAGAGGTGATGGCGATCCTGCATCAGCTCAAAGCTCAGGGCCATACGGTCATCATTGTCACCCACGATCCGCAGGTCGCAGCCCAGGCGGAGCGGATCATCGAGATCCGCGATGGCGAGATCGTCCGCAATCCACCCGGCAGCCGCCAGGGCGGTGGGCTGCGCGCCCGTCAGCAGGCGGAACCCTCGGCGTGGCGTCAGTTTACCAGTGGCTTTCGCGAAGCGCTGGTGATGGCGTGGCGGGCGATGGCGGCGAATAAAATGCGCACCCTGCTGACCATGCTCGGCATTATTATCGGTATTGCGTCGGTGGTATCGATCGTGGTGGTCGGTGATGCCGCCAAGCAGATGGTGCTGGCGGATATTCGCGCCATCGGCACCAATACCATCGATGTCTATCCCGGAAAGGATTTTGGCGATGACGACCCGCGTTATCAGCAGGCGCTGAAGTATGACGATTTGCTGGCGATCCAGAAACAGCCATGGGTGCGTTCCGCCACGCCGGCGGTATCGAAAAGCCTGCGCCTGCGCGCCAACAATATTGACGTTGCCGCCAGCGCGGAAGGGGTCGGACCGCAGTACTTTAATGTTTACGGCATGACCTTCAGCGAAGGCAATACCTTTAATGAACTGCAGCTCAACAGCCGGGCGCAGGTGGTGGTGCTCGACAGCAATACTCGTCGCCAGCTGTTTCCCAATAAAGCGAAAGTGGTGGGCGAGGTGATTCTGGTGGGCAATATGCCGGCCACGGTGATCGGCGTCGCGGATGAAAAACAGTCAATGTTTGGCAGCAGTAAAATTCTCCGCGTCTGGTTGCCTTACACCACCATGGCAGGAAGAGTGATGGGCCAGTCGTGGCTGAACTCCATTACGGTACGCGTTCATGAAGGTTATGACAGTGAAACCGCGGAGAAACAGCTGCTGCGGCTGCTGGAGCTGCGGCATGGAAAAAAAGATGTATTCACCTGGAATATGGACAGCATCTTGAAAACCGCAGAAAGGACCACACATACCTTACAGCTGTTCCTGACATTGGTAGCGGTGATTGCCCTGGTGGTTGGCGGTATTGGCGTAATGAATATCATGCTGGTGTCGGTGACCGAACGGACGCGGGAAATCGGCATCCGCATGGCGGTTGGCGCGCGGGCCAGCGATGTACTGCAGCAGTTTCTCATCGAAGCCGTGCTGGTTTGCCTGGTCGGTGGTGCGCTGGGGGTCACGTTGTCGCTGATGATCGCGTTTATTCTGCAGCTGTTTCTGCCCGGCTGGGAGATCGGCTTTTCCCCGCTGGCGCTGGTGACGGCTTTTCTCTGTTCGACGTTGACCGGGGTGCTGTTTGGTTGGCTGCCTGCGCGCAACGCGGCACGGCTCGATCCGGTGGATGCGCTGGCACGCGAGTAGAAAGAATAGAAATAAAAATGCCAGTCAGAAGGACTGGCATTTTATTAGCAGGATGTACACAATGAAGCAAAAGAGTTATGCAGCCGTTTCCGCTTCCACAGGGACGATCACGCTGGCGTGGTTGCCTTTTGGCCCCTGGTGAACATCAAACCGAACGGCTTGTCCGGCTTTTAGCGTTCTGTAACCATCCATCTGGATGGTGGAGTAATGGGCGAAAATGTCTTCGCCGCCGCCCTCAGGGCAGATAAAACCGAACCCTTTGGCATTGTTGAACCACTTAACAGTACCCATTTCCATACTTCGACATCCTTCGTAAATCTTTATAAGTAAGATGGAATGAACCGGTGGTGGAGTGACGAGTTGTTCAATTGCTCGCCAACTCTCGCCACTACAATTTAGAGAAATACGAAAACGCGTCAAGCGATTGAGGAGGGGGAAAGGCGAAAAATGCGTCAAAATTTGAAGCAGTTAACGCTATTGCCGGGGAATGTGACAGCCGTCGCGGATAGAAGCGATAGATGATAGTTATCTATGATCTGTTGTAGATTTGTGATGAGCATAACCTCTGGTCATCGACAGGCCTCCGCCTGTTGGCAACAGCAACCGATGATGAACACTGACGATGAGTAAGAGAGATTGGCTGGACTTCGAGCACCTGGTTGACGACGAAGTTCGTGATGCGATTAAACCGCCATCTATGTATAAAGTGATATTGGTCAATGATGACTACACTCCAATGGAGTTTGTTATTGACGTGTTACAAAAATTCTTTTCTTATGATGTTGAACGTGCAACGCAACTGATGCTCACGGTTCACTATGAAGGTAAGGCGATTTGTGGCGTGTTTACCGCGGAAGTGGCGGAGACCAAAGTCGCTATGGTGAATCAGTACGCGAGGGAGAACGAGCATCCATTGCTGTGTACGCTGGAAAAAGCCTGAATACAGGCATGAAAATTGGGGGAGGTGCCTATGCTCAATCAAGAACTGGAACTCAGTTTAAATATGGCTTTCGCCAGAGCGCGCGAGCACCGTCATGAGTTTATGACCGTCGAGCACTTGCTGCTGGCTCTGCTAAGCAACCCCTCGGCCCGTGAGGCCCTGGAAGCGTGTTCAGTGGACCTGGTGGCATTGCGTCAGGAACTTGAAGCCTTCATCGAACAAACCACACCCGTCCTGCCAGCCACGGAAGAAGAGCGTGACACCCAGCCGACGCTGAGCTTCCAGCGTGTGCTGCAGCGCGCCGTCTTCCACGTGCAATCTTCTGGCCGCAGCGAAGTCACCGGCGCCAACGTACTGGTGGCCATTTTCAGCGAGCAGGAGTCGCAGGCCGCTTACCTGCTGCGTAAACATGAAGTCAGCCGACTCGATGTGGTGAACTTCATTTCTCATGGTACACGCAAAGACGAGCCGAGCCAGTCTTCCGATAACAGCGGAAGCCAGCCTGGCAATGAAGAGCAAGCCGGCGGGGAGGAACGTATGGAAAACTTCACCACCAACCTCAATCAGCTTGCTCGCGTCGGCGGCATTGATCCCCTGATCGGCCGTGAAAAAGAGCTGGAGCGCGCGATTCAGGTCCTGTGCCGTCGCCGTAAAAATAACCCACTGCTGGTGGGGGAATCCGGCGTCGGTAAAACCGCGATCGCCGAAGGCCTTGCCTGGCGCATTGTGCAGGGCGATGTGCCGGAAGTGATGGCCGACTGCACCATCTACTCGCTCGACATTGGCTCTTTGCTGGCAGGGACCAAATATCGTGGCGATTTTGAAAAACGCTTCAAAGCGTTGCTCAAACAGCTGGAGCAGGATACCAACAGCATCCTGTTTATTGATGAAATCCACACCATTATCGGTGCGGGGGCGGCTTCTGGCGGCCAGGTCGATGCGGCTAACCTGATCAAACCGCTGCTTTCCAGCGGCAAGATCCGGGTGATCGGCTCCACCACCTACCAGGAGTTCAGCAACATCTTTGAGAAAGATCGTGCGCTGGCCCGTCGTTTCCAGAAAATTGATATCACCGAACCGTCGGTGGAAGAGACGGTGCAGATTATTAATGGCCTGAAGCCGAAGTACGAAGCGCACCATGACGTGCGTTATACCGCCAAAGCGGTGCGTGCGGCGGTTGAGCTGGCGGTAAAATACATTAACGATCGTCATCTGCCGGATAAGGCGATTGACGTCATTGACGAAGCGGGCGCGCGGGCGCGCTTAATGCCGGTCAGCAAGCGTAAGAAAACGGTTAATGTGGCGGATATCGAGTCAGTGGTGGCGCGTATTGCGCGGATCCCTGAGAAGAGCGTCTCCCAGAGCGATCGCGATACGCTGAAAAACCTTGGCGACCGTCTGAAAATGCTGGTCTTTGGTCAGGATAAAGCCATTGAGGCGCTGACCGAAGCTATCAAAATGGCGCGCGCCGGGCTGGGACATGAGCACAAGCCGGTTGGGTCATTCCTGTTCGCCGGGCCTACCGGGGTCGGGAAAACCGAAGTGACCGTGCAACTGGCGAAGGCGCTGGGTATTGAGCTGCTGCGTTTTGACATGTCCGAATATATGGAACGTCATACCGTCAGCCGTTTAATCGGGGCGCCTCCGGGCTACGTTGGCTTCGATCAGGGCGGGCTGCTGACCGATGCGGTGATTAAACATCCGCACGCAGTGCTGCTGCTTGATGAGATCGAAAAAGCGCATCCGGATGTGTTTAACCTGCTGCTGCAGGTGATGGATAACGGTACGCTGACCGATAACAACGGGCGTAAAGCGGACTTCCGCAACGTGGTGCTGGTGATGACCACTAACGCCGGGGTGCGGGAAACTGAGCGTAAATCGATTGGCCTTATTCAGCAGGACAACAGTCCGGATGCAATGGATGAGATCAAGAAGATCTTTACGCCGGAGTTCCGTAACCGCCTCGACAACATTATCTGGTTCGATCATCTCTCTACCACGGTGATCCATCAGGTTGTCGACAAGTTTATCGTCGAGCTGCAGGTCCAGCTGGACCAGAAAGGCGTCTCCCTGGAAGTCAGTCAGGAAGCGCGCGACTGGCTGGCGGAGAAAGGTTACGACCGGGCGATGGGTGCACGTCCAATGGGACGCGTCATTCAGGACAACCTGAAAAAGCCGCTGGCGAACGAGCTGCTGTTCGGCTCGCTGGTCGATGGTGGCCAGGTGACAGTGTCTCTGGACAGCGCGAAGAATGCGCTGACCTACGATTTCCAGAGCGCGCAGAAGCACAAACCGGAAGCCGCCCACTAAAGCGATGTCTTCAACGTAAAAACCGGCCCTGGGC
Organism: Klebsiella sp. H-Nf2; assembly: GCF_002806645.1. NCBI lineage: Bacteria > Pseudomonadati > Pseudomonadota > Gammaproteobacteria > Enterobacterales > Enterobacteriaceae > Klebsiella > Klebsiella sp. H-Nf2. The sequence continues at coordinate 164,486 of NZ_PIBL01000008.1, read as the reverse complement.
CGGTTTTTTTTTGCCGGCGGCAGATATGAAAAGACCGGGAATGATCCCGGCCTTCAGCATCTGACGCCTTAAGGGCGAAAACAATCAGCGACTACGGAAGACAATGCGGCCTTTGCTCAGGTCGTACGGGGTCAGCTCAACAGTCACTTTGTCGCCCGTCAGAATGCGGATGTAGTTTTTACGCATTTTACCGGAAATATGCGCAGTTACCACGTGACCGTTTTCCAGTTCTACGCGGAACATAGTGTTAGGCAACGTTTCAAGTACGGTGCCCTGCATTTCAATATTGTCTTCTTTGGCCATCTAGTCCTCTGGGGTATCACTACCGTAGTTTTGAACCGGCAAGATAATGCCGAAGTTCATCATGTAAGTAAAGTTTTACGTATCTACCCTGAATCATTCGCCTTGCCGCAAGGTGCGCAGTCAGCACACCGGCAACGGAAATATGACGGGTATGAATCGCCGAAGTAGTTTTGGCGCATTGCCCGGAACACACACGGCTATGCCGCGTGACAGGCGCAAACGTAAAGGGGAGTGACAGAACGATGGGCGTTATCTGACTCTTATTATTCCCAAACGGCGGCGGGGCAACAGGCAGAAGCTACTCTACCGCGCAATTATACCATCCTGACGCAAAATGTGCTGAAAACATTTTTATTGCGCGCCCGGAAATAGCACCCGCGGCACCCAAAATAGCTCGGGCAGGCGGTAGCCGCGTAATACTGACAGGTAGTCAAGATAATCGCGGCGGGGAATATCCACCGCGCCTAATGAGGCGGTATGGTTGTTCAGTACCTGGCAGTCGATTAATTTACCACCACTCTGCGTAAAAGCCTGACAGAATACCAGCAGCGCGGTTTTGGAGGCATTTTCTGCCCGGCTGAACATCGATTCACCGCAAAACAGCGCCCCTTGCGCCACGCCGTACATTCCCCCCACCAGAGTATTCCCCTGCCAGACTTCAATGGAGTGGGCATGACCCAGCTCATGTAGCTGGTGATAAGCGCGAACGATACTGCTGGTTATCCAGGTCCCTTCGTCACGATCGCTGGCGCAGCCTTCAATGACCTCGCCAAAGGCATGATTCAGCGTGACGCGATAAGGCGAACGCTGATGAAAACGCTTCATGCTGCGGCTGAGATGAAACTGTTCCGGCCAGAGCACCGCCCGGGGATCGGGCGACCACCAGAGGATCGGGTCGCCAGGAGAAAACCAGGGGAAAATACCGCGCTGATAGGCCATCAGCAGACGCGCCGGGCTCAGATCGCCGCCAAGCGCCAGCAGGCCGTTAGGTTCACGCAGGGCGCCTTCCGGGGAAGGGAAGGCGATAGAATGCCGGGAGAGCTGAACCAGACGCATTTTAACCTCAATACGCATCAGCAAAAATTAGATAATAGCCTACAGACGCTGTTTAAACTGGAAGTACCGGCCCTGTTTAGCGAGCAAATCCGCGTGACTACCTTGCTCAATTATCTGGCCGTTGTCCATGACTATTATCTGATTAAAACGCGCCAGGCCCCGCAGGCGGTGCGTCACCATCAGCACGGTTTTCTCGCGCATTACTTCCGCCAGAAGATGCAGGATCTGGCTTTCGGTGGCCGCATCCAGACCTTCTGTCGGCTCATCGAGCAGCATCAGCGGCGCATCATGGAGCAGTGCGCGGGCAATGGCCAGCCGGCGCAGTTCGCCGCCGGATAGCTGGCGTCCGCCTTCCCCCAGCCAGCTGTTCAGTCCGCCATCTTCCAGCAGCTTTTCCAGCCCCACTTTCTCGAGGGTTACGCACAGCGCAGTATCGTCAGCGTCTGGCGCCGCCAGCAGCAGGTTGTCGCGCAGCGTAGCGCTGAACAGGTGCACGCGCTGCGGCACCACGCTCATTGCCTGACGCAGGCTGGCTTCGCTGAGCTGGGACAGCGGCTGGTCGTTGAGCAAAATCTCTCCCTGTGCCGGGTCCCAGGCGCGGGTGAGCAACTGCAACAGCGTTGACTTTCCACAGCCGGTTCGCCCAAGGATGGCGATATGCTCACCGGCGGTAATCTGCAGGGAGATATTCTCCAGGGCGGGGGAGGGCTGTTGCGGATAGCGGAAGGTAACCTGCCTGAAGGTTAAGGCCACCTGCGCAGGCACCCTGGCTTCACTTTCGACAAAGGTGACCTCCGGCTGCTGCTCGGTGATCTGCGAAATCCGCCGTGCGGAGGCGATCACCTGGCCTAAATGCTGGAAAGCGCCGGTCACCGGCGCCAGGGCTTCGAAGGCCGCCAGCGCGCAGAAAACAAACAGCGCGATCAATGCCCCTGGCTGGCTGTTACCCCCGATGCCAGCGGAGGCCAGCCAGAGCATGGCCACCACGGCGATGCCGCCGATTAACAGCATTACCGCCTGCGAAAGCGCGGTCAGCTCGGCCTGACGGCGCTGCGCGTCCTGCCAGCTGAGCTCGGTCTTTTCCATTTGCGCGCGGTAGCGGTCGCTGGCGTTAAACACCATCAGCTCTGCCTGGCCCTGCAGCCAGGCAGTAAGCTGTTGGCGATACTGACCGCGCAGCTGCGTCATACTTTCGCCGGCCGGTTTACCCGCGCGATAGAACAGCGGCGGCATAACCAGCAGGGTGACCAGCATGATGCCGCCGAGCGTCAGCGCGAGAGTGACGTCGAGCAGGCTTAATCCGCAGGTGACCACCACAATCACCACCAGCGCGCCGACCAGCGGTGAAATCACCCGCAGGTAGAGATGATCCAGGGTATCGACGTCGGCCACCACCCGGTTGAGCAGTTCACCCTGGCGAAAGCGCGCCAGCCCCGCCGGAGAGAGGGGCAGCAGTTTGCTGAAGGTGAAGACGCGCAGGTGCTGCAGCACGCGGAAGGTCGCGTCATGGCTAACCAGACGCTCAAAGTAGCGCCCGGCGGTACGGATAATCGCCGCGCCGCGGACGCCCGCGGCAGGCAGCATATAGTTAAAACTGTAGATCCCGGCGACACCCACCACCGCTGATGCGGAGAGGAACCAGCCGGAGAGCGTCAGCAGGCCGATGCTGGCCAGCAGGGTCACGATGGCCAGCACGACGCCGAGCAGCAGCATCCATTTATGGCGTTTATAGAGCGCCAGATAGGGTAAAAGTGCGCGCATTTAAATCTCCTCCCGACGATGGGCCAGCAGCGCCGAGAAGGCCCCACTGGCGCGGGCCAGCGTGGCGTAGTCGCCTTGCTCGATAATCTGTCCGTCCTGCATGACCCAGACGGCATCCCAGTCAGCCAGTCCCTCGAGCTGGTGGGTAACCAGCAGCGTGGTTTGCTCGGTGGAGGCATGGGTCAGGGCCTGCATCACCCGTTGTTCGCTGTGGGCGTCGAGGCTGGCGGCGGGTTCATCCAGCAACAGCAGGCGGCAGGGCACCAACAGCGCGCGAGCAACCGCGATACGCTGCGCCTGACCTACCGACAGACGACCCGCCTGATCGCCCACGGCGGTATGGATCCCGTCCGGCAACAGGGCGATAAACTCACTGACCCAGGCTTTATCCAGCGCCAGCCGAAGCTGGGCATCGCTGGCTTCCGGCCACGCCAGCAGCACATTCTCCCGTAGCGTGGCGGCAGGTAGCTGGGGATTCTGTCCCACCCAGCTTAACAGGCGGCGCCAGCGTTCGGCGTCCAGTTCGCGCAGCTCTGCGCCGTTGACCTTCAACGAGCCCTCGTAGGGCAAAAAGCCGAGCAGTGTGTTCAGCAGCGAACTTTTCCCGGAGCCGCTCTGACCCACCAGCACAACGCGTGCGCCAGCAGGCAGTGAAAAGTTAAGCGGCCCGGCCAGGACTTTACCTTCCGGAGATTTGATCACCAGATCGCGCGCTTCCACGCCAATCAGATCGTTATCATTTAAGGTTTTTTCGCCGCGCTCCAGCTGGGTCAATGGGGTTTCCATAAACGTTTTCAGGCTGTCTGCGGCGCCCACGGCCTGAGCTTTGGCATGGTAGAAGGTGCCCAGGTCACGTAATGGCTGGAAAAATTCCGGCGCGAGGATCAGCGTCAGGAAGCCTGCCATCAGCGTGACGCCCGCGCCATAGTGGCCGAAGTTCAGCTCGCCAAGGTAAGAGAAGCCAAAATAGACCGCCACCAGCGCGATGGAGAGGGAGGTGAAAAACTCCAGCACCCCGGAGGAGAGGAAGGCCAGACGCAGGACTTCCATGGTGCGTTGGCGAAAATCCTGCGAGGCGTCGCGAATATTATCGGTTTCTGCCCGACCGCGGTGAAAAATACGCAGGGTTTCCATGCCGCGCAGGCGGTCGAGGAAATGGCCGCTGAGGCGGGCCAGCGCCTGGAAGTTACGCCGGTTGGCATCGGCGGCGCCCATCCCGACCAGCGCCATGAAAAGCGGGATCAGCGGGGCGGTGCCGAGGAGGATCAACGCGGCGGCCCAGTTAATCGGGAAAATAGTGATAACGATCAGCAGCGGTACGCAGGCCGCCAGCGTCATCTGGGGCAGGTATCGCGCATAATAATCGTGCATATCATCGATCTGCTCAAGGATAAGCGTTGCCCAACTGCCGGCCGGTTTGCCCTGGATCCAGGCCGGGCCCGCCTGCTGGAGGCGGTCAAGAACCTGACGGCGAATTTCATAGCGGATATGCTGCCCGGCCTGAAAACCGACCCGCTCACGCAGCCAGACCACCCAGGCGCGCAGTACAAAGACCAGCACCAGCAGCGTCAGCGGCAGCAGCAGGGCGGTTGCCGGAATATTTTCCATCACCATCCGGTGCAGGATCCGCGCCAGGAACCAGGCCTGCGCCACGATCAGCAGACCGCTTGCCACGCCAAGCAGGCGGGAAATCATCAACCAGCGACGGGAGATAATACTTTGCTGTTTTAACCAGCGGGTTAACTCTTGTTGACGGGTTTTATTCATTGCGCGCTTTGCAGGTATCGTTATGGGAATATTGGGCACGGCAATGTTACATCGCGGCAAAAATAAAGGCGACTTTTCGTCGCCTTCTTTACCTTTGTTACTGACTTGTAAAGATTATTTGCAAGCGTCGGCCAAACCGTCCAGGTAACGCTCGGCGTCCAGCGCCGCCATGCAGCCGGTGCCGGCGGAGGTGATCGCCTGACGATAGATATGGTCCATGACATCGCCAGCGGCAAATACGCCCGGGATACTGGTTTGCGTGGCGTTGCCGTGGATCCCGGACTGCACTTTGATATAGCCGTTTTCCAGTTCCAGCTGACCTTCAAAGATGGCGGTGTTCGGGCTGTGGCCGATGGCGACGAACAGGCCTGCCACTTCCAGAGACTCAACGTTGTCGCTGTTTTTGGTATCGCGCAGGCGCAGGCCACTGACGCCCATCTGATCGCCGGTCACCTCTTCGAGGGTGCGGTCGGTATGCAGCACGATGTTGCCGCTCGCCACTTTATCCATCAGACGTTTGATGAGGATTTTTTCCGCGCGGAAGGCGTCGCGACGGTGGATCAGATGCACCTCAGAGGCGATATTGGACAGATACAGGGCCTCTTCAACCGCCGTGTTACCGCCGCCGATCACCGCCACTTTCTGGTTGCGATAGAAGAATCCGTCACAGGTCGCACAGGCTGAAACGCCACGGCCTTTAAACGCCTCTTCCGATGGCAGACCGAGGTAGCGCGCCGATGCGCCGGTGGCAATGATCAGCGCATCACAGGTGTACTCACCGCTATCGCCTGTCAGACGGAACGGACGGTTTTGCAGATCGACGCGGCTGATATGGTCGAAAATAATTTCCGTTTCAAATTTCGCGGCATGCTCGTGCATGCGCTCCATCAACAGCGGGCCGGTGAGATCGTTAGGATCGCCTGGCCAGTTTTCCACTTCCGTCGTGGTGGTCAGCTGACCGCCTTTTTCCATCCCGGTGATCAGCACCGGCTGCAGATTGGCGCGTGCGGCATAGACCGCCGCGGTGTATCCCGCAGGTCCAGAACCAAGGATAAGCAGTTTACTGTGTTTGGCTGTGCCCATGAGATCCCCATATTAATTGGCATACATTGGTCAGAGATTGTAGGGAATTTGTTGTCGTAAAAAAAGAGCACAGCGATTTTGTTAACGATGTGTGCAATAGAAGCCGCCGATGAATTGGCGATTTTACCGGCAAAGAATATAACTATTTCTACTGTCAGCGGGACAATTATAAGACGAAAAAATGAGAATCAACCAGGGGGGATGATGAATATCTGGCATCTTGTACTAAAAATCGATGTTTTGCTTTGACAATCCCCTGTGCTTTTGCGAAAACATTCATGGAAGAAGAAAAGCAGTATTTAGCGTGCGGCGAATTTTCATGCACGCAAATGCCATTTTTATCCGGGTTAACGAAATCTACGCATGGTGTGGACAGACGCCATGCGTGATGTCGGTGACTGCCGTCAGGCAACGGGCTTCTCACGTACCCCTGGGTTACCCATTGTCGTACGGGTAATAACAGGATGGGCTCTGGCAGTGAAGGAACAGAGCCGGAACAGGAGTAGGGAAGGAATACAGAGAGACAATAATAATGGTAGATAGCAAGAAGCGCCCTGGCAAAGATCTCGACCGCATTGATCGTAACATCCTGAATGAATTGCAAAAAGATGGTCGAATTTCTAACGTCGAGCTTTCTAAACGGGTGGGACTTTCTCCGACGCCTTGCCTTGAGCGCGTGCGTCGTCTTGAAAGACAGGGTTTTATTCAGGGCTATACGGCGCTGCTCAACCCGCATTATCTGGATGCATCACTTCTGGTATTTGTTGAGATTACTCTGAATCGTGGCGCGCCGGATGTGTTTGAGCAATTTAACGCCGCAGTGCAAAAACTTGAAGAAATTCAAGAGTGTCATCTGGTTTCCGGTGATTTCGACTATCTGTTGAAAACCCGCGTACCGGATATGTCAGCGTATCGTAAATTACTGGGCGAGACCTTGCTGCGCCTGCCGGGCGTAAACGACACCCGTACCTACGTGGTGATGGAAGAAGTCAAGCAAAGTAATCGTCTGGTTATTAAGACGCGCTAACACGGAACAGGTGCAAAATCGACGTGGTTTGATTACACTCCTGTTAATCCATACAGCAACAGTGCCGGGGAGACCCGGCGCTGTTGTCCGTTTTAGCAGCAGGCAGGAAACAGCCTGATACCTGGAGAGCCTTTCTTGAGCCAGGAATACACCGAAGACAAAGAAGTCAAACTAACCAAACTCAGCAGCGGGCGCCGACTCCTTGAGGCGATGCTCATCCTTTGCTCCCTCTTCGCCATCTGGCTGATGGCGGCACTACTGAGCTTTAACCCCTCGGATCCAAGCTGGTCGCAGACGGCATGGCATGAGCCTATTCATAATTTAGGCGGCGCCCCCGGTGCGTGGCTTGCCGATACCCTCTTTTTCATTTTTGGCGTCATGGCCTACACCATCCCGGTGATCATCATCGGTGGATGCTGGTTTGCCTGGCGGCATCAGGAAAACGACGAATACATTGATTATTTCGCCGTTTCCCTGCGCCTCATTGGCGCGTTAGCCCTGATCCTGACCTCCTGTGGTCTGGCAGCCATTAACGCCGATGATATCTGGTACTTCGCCTCGGGCGGAGTGATCGGCAGCCTGCTGAGTACCACGCTGCAACCGCTGCTGCACAGCAGCGGCGGCACTATTGCCCTGTTGTGCATCTGGGCGGCCGGTCTGACGTTGTTCACCGGCTGGTCGTGGGTCAGCATTGCGGAAAAATTGGGCGGTGGCATCCTGTCGGTGCTGACCTTTGCCAGCAACCGTACCCGTCGGGATGATACTTGGGTCGATGAAGGCGAATACGAAGACGACGATGAAGAGTACGACGATGAAGACGAAGCGGCAAACCCGCAGGAGTCGCGTCGTGCCCGTATCTTACGCAGCGCGCTGGCGCGGCGTAAGCGTCTGGCCGAGAAGTTTACCAACCCCATGGGACGTAAAACAGACGCGGCGCTTTTCTCCGGCAAACGGATGGATGACGGGGAAGAGGCGGTGCAATACAGCGCCAGCGGAGCGCCTGTCGCCGCTGACGATGTCCTGTTTTCCGGCGCCAGCGCCGCGCGTCCCGCAGAGGATGATGTGTTGTTCTCCGGTGCCAGCGCCCCGCGCCCTGGAGATTTCGACCCTTACGATCCGTTGCTGAATGGTCATAGTATCGCTGAGCCCGTGGGCGCAGCGGCGGCGGCCACTGCCGCGCCACAGGCGTGGGCTGAATCCGCGGCTGGCCATCAGGGCGTTGCGCCTGCTTATCAGCCGGAAGCTGGTTACCCGCCGCAGGCGTACCAGCCAGAACCGGCACCGTATCAGCAGCCGACTTACGATCCACACGCCGGTCAGCCGACGCCACAGGCGTACCAGCCTGAGCCGGCACCGTATCAGCAGCCTGCTTATGCTCCTCATGCCGGTCAGCCGGCGCCGCAGGCGTATCAGCCAGAGCCCGCGCCGTATCAGCAGCCGGCTTACGATCCGCATGCCGGACATCCTGCGCCGCAGGCGTATCAGCCAGAGCCCGCGCCGTATCAGCAGCCGGCATACGATCCGTATGGCGGGCAACCTGCGCCGCAGGCGTATCAGCCAGAGCCGGCGCCGTATCAGCAGCCGGCATACGATCCGTATGGCGGGCAACCTGCTCCGCAGGCGTATCAGCCAGAGCCGGCGCCGTATCAACAGCCTGCTTATGCTCCTCATGCCGGTCAGCCAGCGCCGCAGGCGTATCAGCCAGAGCCGGCACCGTATCAGCAGCCGACTTACGATCCGCATGGCGGTCAACCTGCACCGCAGGCGTATCAGCCTGAGCCAGCAGCGTATCAGCCGCAAAGCGCGCCAGTTCCGTCACCGGAGCCAGAACCAGAGGTTGCGCCGGAAGAGGTGAAACGTCCACCGCTCTATTACTTCGAAGAAGTCGAAGAGAAGCGGGCACGTGAACGTGAGCTGCTGGCCTCCTGGTATCAGCCTATTCCGGAGCCGGAAAGCCCGATCGCCACTAAACCGCTGACGCCGCCAGCCGCCCCGTCCAAACCGCCAGTGGAGACAACGGTGGTCTCTGCGGTCGCGGCAGGGGTGCATCAGGCAACGGCCGCCAGCGGCGGCGCGGCGGCGGCAACGTCGGCGACTGCCGCATCCGCTGCGGCTGCGCCATTGTTCAGCCCGGCGTCCAGCGGACCGCGGGTTCAGGTGAAAGAAGGCATCGGTCCGAAATTACCGCGACCAAATCGCGTTCGTGTCCCGACGCGTCGGGAGCTGGCCTCATACGGCATCAAGCTACCGTCGCAACGGGAGGCTGAACAGCGTGCGCGGCAGGCGGAACGCGATCCTCATTATGACGGTGAGCTGCTCTCTGATGAAGAAGCCGACGTTCTGGAGCAGGATGAACTGGCCCGCCAGTTCGCCGCCACCCAGCAGCAGCGCTATGGTCATCGCTGGGAAGACGATAACGCGACTGATGATGATGACGCCGACACCGCGGCGGAAGCGGAGCTGGCGCGTCAGTTTGCTGCCACCCAGCAGCAGCGCTACGCCGCTGAGCAGCCGCCGGGTGCGAACCCGTTCTCGCCGGCGGATTATGAATTTTCACCAATGAAGACGCTGGTCAATGACGGACCGAGCGAGCCGCTGTTTACGCCGACACCGGAAGTCCAGCCGCAGCAACCGGCCCCGCACTATCAACAACCGGCGGCTGCTCCGCAGCAGGGTTATCAAGCTGCGCAGCATCAGCCTGTACACCATCAGCCAGTGCCGCCGCAGCCGCAGTCTTACCAGACTGCGCCGCAGCCAGTGCAGCAGCAACAACCGGTTGCCCCGCAGGGGTATCAGCCTGCTGCGCCTGCGCCGCAGGAGAGCTTGATCCACCCGCTGCTGATGCGTAATGGCGATAGCCGTCCGCTGCAAAGACCGACCACGCCGCTGCCGTCGCTGGATCTGTTAACGCCGCCGCCCAGTGAAGTCGAACCGGTGGATACCTTTGCTTTAGAGCAGATGGCGCGGCTGGTAGAAGCACGTCTGGCCGATTTCCGTATCAAAGCGGATGTCGTCAACTACTCGCCAGGCCCGGTGATCACCCGCTTTGAGCTCAATCTGGCGCCAGGTGTTAAAGCGGCGCGGATCTCGAATCTGTCACGGGACCTGGCGCGTTCGCTGTCAACGGTTGCTGTGCGCGTGGTGGAAGTGATCCCAGGCAAGCCGTATGTCGGCCTGGAATTACCGAACAAAAAGCGTCAGACCGTCTATCTGCGTGAAGTGCTCGACAATACCAAGTTCCGCGATAATCCGTCGCCGCTGACCGTGGTGCTGGGTAAAGACATCGCTGGCGACCCGGTGGTGGCCGACCTGGCGAAAATGCCGCACCTGCTGGTTGCCGGTACCACCGGTTCCGGTAAGTCAGTCGGTGTGAACGCCATGATCCTCAGCATGCTCTACAAAGCGCAGCCGGAAGATGTGCGTTTCATTATGATCGACCCGAAAATGCTCGAGCTGTCGGTCTACGAAGGTATTCCGCATCTGCTGACGGAAGTGGTCACCGACATGAAAGACGCCGCCAATGCGCTGCGCTGGAGCGTCAACGAGATGGAGCGCCGCTACAAGCTGATGTCAGCGCTGGGCGTACGTAACCTGGCGGGCTATAACGAGAAGATCGCGGAGGCCGCGCGCATGGGGCGTCCGATTCCGGATCCGTACTGGAAGCCGGGCGACAGCATGGATGCCGTGCATCCGGTGCTGGAAAAACTGCCGTACATCGTGGTGCTGGTGGACGAGTTCGCCGACCTGATGATGACCGTCGGCAAGAAGGTGGAAGAGCTGATTGCCCGTCTGGCGCAAAAAGCGCGTGCGGCGGGGATCCACCTGGTGCTGGCGACGCAGCGTCCGTCAGTGGATGTCATTACCGGCCTGATTAAGGCCAACATCCCGACGCGCATCGCCTTTACCGTATCGAGTAAAATCGACTCGCGTACCATTCTCGATCAGGGCGGCGCGGAATCGCTGCTGGGTATGGGGGATATGCTCTACTCCGGGCCGAACTCTACCACGCCGGTGCGTGTCCACGGGGCGTTTGTGCGCGACCAGGAAGTCCACGCCGTGGTTCAGGACTGGAAAGCGCGTGGTCGTCCGCAGTACGTGGATGGCATTACCTCCGACAGCGAAAGTGAAGGTGGCGGTGGTGGCTTAGACGGCGGTGAAGAGCTGGATCCGCTGTTCGATCAGGCGGTCAACTTTGTGACTGAGAAGCGCAAAGCATCGATTTCCGGCGTACAGCGTCAGTTCCGCATTGGGTATAACCGTGCAGCGCGCATTATTGAACAGATGGAAGCGCAGGGGATCGTCAGCGAGCAGGGCCATAACGGTAACCGCGAAGTGCTGGCACCGCCGCCCTTTGAATGAGTGCAAAGTTGGGTAAATAAGCGCAAAATCAGCCAATTCTTCTGTTCCGCCGCCATCAGCGGTCCTACATTAGGGGCAGAAGAGGCTCCCGCGTCGGGAGTGACGCACATTAAGGAATAACAATGAAAAAACTCGCAATCACCTGTGCATTACTGTCTGGTATGGTCGTCAGCCAGGTCTGGGCAGATGCGGCCAGTGACTTAAAAAGCCGTCTTGATAAAGTGAGCAGTTTCCATGCCAGCTTCACGCAGAAAGTCACTGACGGCAGCGGTAATGCTGTCCAGGACGGTCAGGGCGACCTGTGGGTAAAACGTCCGAACCTGTTTAACTGGCATATGACCCAGCCGGACGAGAGCGTCCTCGTCTCTGACGGTAAAACACTGTGGTTTTACAACCCGTTCGTTGAGCAGGCCACGGCGACCTGGCTGAAAGATGCTACCAGCAACACGCCGTTTATGCTGATTGCCCGCAACCAGTCCAGCGACTGGCAGCAGTACAATATCAAACAAAACGGCGATGATTTTGTGCTGACGCCGAAAAGTGGCAGCGGTAACCTGAAGCAGTTCACGATCAACGTCGGTCGGGATGGCACCATCCACCAGTTCAGCGCCGTCGAGCAGGATGATCAGCGCAGCAGTTATCAGCTGAAGTCGCAGCAGAATGGCGCAATCGACGCATCTAAGTTCACCTTTACGCCGCCGAAAGGGGTGACGGTGGACGATCAACGTAAGTAGAGGCGAAAGTGAGCAATCTGTCGCTCGATTTTTCCGACAACGCGTTTCAACCTCTGGCCGCTCGTATGCGGCCAGAAAATTTAGCGCAGTATATTGGCCAGCAGCACCTGCTGGCGCCGGGTAAACCCCTGCCGCGGGCGATTGAAGCCGGGCACCTGCATTCAATGATCCTCTGGGGGCCGCCGGGCACCGGCAAGACCACCCTCGCGGAAGTGATTGCCCGCTACGCCAGCGCCGATGTCGAACGGATCTCGGCGGTGACCTCAGGGGTCAAAGAGATCCGCGAGGCCATTGAGCGCGCACGGCAAAACCGCAACGCTGGCCGACGGACCATCCTGTTTGTTGACGAAGTGCATCGCTTTAATAAAAGTCAGCAGGACGCCTTTCTGCCGCATATTGAAGACGGCACCATCACTTTTATTGGCGCGACCACCGAAAACCCCTCCTTTGAGCTTAACTCAGCGCTGCTCTCCCGTGCGCGCGTCTACTTACTGAAATCGCTGACTGCCGACGATATCGAGCGGGTGCTTGACCAGGCGATGAACGATAAGTCCCGCGGCTACGGTGGGCAGGATATTATTCTGCCGGATGAGACCCGCAAGGCCATCGCCGAACTGGTGAATGGCGACGCGAGGCGGGCGCTGAATACCCTGGAAATGATGGCCGATATGGCCGAGAGCGATGACTCGGGCAAGCGGGTGCTGAAGGCGGAACTGCTGACCGAGATCGCCGGCGAGCGCAGCGCGCGCTTTGATAACAAAGGCGACCGGTTCTACGATTTGATTTCCGCTCTGCATAAGTCGGTGCGCGGTAGCGCGCCGGATGCGGCACTTTACTGGTACGCGCGGATCATCACCGCCGGTGGCGACCCGCTGTACGTTGCCCGTCGCTGCCTGGCGATTGCCTCGGAAGATGTCGGCAACGCCGACCCACGGGCGATGCAGGTGGCCATTTCCGCGTGGGACTGCTTTACCCGCGTCGGGCCAGCAGAGGGTGAACGAGCAATTGCCCAGGCCATTGTCTATCTGGCCTGCGCGCCGAAAAGCAACGCCGTCTACACCGCCTTTAAAGCGGCGCTGGCCGACGCGCGAGATCGTCCTGACTATGACGTTCCGGTGCATCTGCGCAATGCGCCGACGAAGCTGATGAAAGAAATGGGTTATGGCCAGGAGTATCGTTACGCTCATGACGAACCCAACGCCTACGCCGCTGGCGAGCAGTACTTCCCGCAGGAAATGGCGCAAACGCGCTATTATCACCCGACAAACCGGGGGCTTGAGGGCAAAATTGGCGAAAAGCTCGCCTGGCTCGCTGAACAGGATCAAAATAGCCCGATAAAACGCTACCGCTAATTGAGGCGTTGCGGTAAGGTTATTACACTATTTCCGTGGTCGTAGTCTGCGGCCACTTTTCTTTATTTAATTCGATAAGCACAGGATAAGCATGCTCGATCCCAATCTGCTGCGTACCGAGCCAGACGCAGTCGCAGAAAAACTGGCACGCCGGGGCTTTAAGCTGGATGTAGATAAACTTCGCGCGCTTGAAGAGCGTCGTAAAGTTCTGCAGGTGCAAACGGAAAACCTGCAGGCGGAGCGCAACTCCCGATCGAAATCCATTGGCCAGGCGAAAGCGCGCGGGGAAGATATCGAGCCATTACGCCTGGAAGTGAACAAGCTTGGCGAACAGCTGGATGCCGCAAAATCCGAACTGGAAGCGCTGCTGGCGGAAATTCGCGATATTGCCCTGGCGATCCCGAACATTCCCCATGATGATGTGCCGGTTGGCCGTGACGAAAACGACAACGTTGAAGTTAGCCGCTGGGGTACGCCGCGCCAGTTCGATTTCGAAGTGCGCGATCACGTGACGCTGGGTGAAATGCACGGGGGGCTGGATTTTGCCGCCGCCGTTAAGCTCACTGGCTCGCGTTTTGTAGTGATGAAAGGCCAACTGGCCCGTCTGCACCGCGCTCTGGCCCAGTTCATGCTGGATCTGCACACCGAACAGCATGGCTATAGCGAAAACTATGTCCCGTACCTGGTGAACCAGGACACGCTGTATGGCACCGGCCAGTTGCCGAAATTCGCTGGCGACCTGTTCCATACTCGTCCGCTGGAAGAAGAAGCCGACAGCAGCAACTACGCGTTGATCCCGACGGCGGAAGTGCCGCTGACCAACCTGGTGCGCGATGAAATCATCGACGAAGACGATCTGCCGATCAAAATGACCGCCCATACGCCGTGCTTCCGCTCTGAAGCCGGTTCCTATGGTCGCGACACCCGCGGTCTGATCCGTATGCACCAGTTCGACAAAGTTGAAATGGTGCAGATCGTGCGTCCGGAAGACTCCATGGCGGCGCTGGAAGAGATGACCGGCCATGCCGAGAAAGTGCTGCAGCTGCTGGGTCTGCCGTACCGTAAGGTCGCGCTGTGCACCGGCGATATGGGCTTCAGTGCCTGCAAAACCTACGACCTGGAAGTGTGGGTTCCGGCGCAGAACACCTATCGTGAAATTTCTTCCTGCTCTAACGTCTGGGATTTCCAGGCGCGTCGTATGCAGGCTCGCTGCCGCAGCAAGTCCGACAAGAAGACTCGTCTCGTTCATACTCTGAATGGTTCTGGTCTGGCGGTAGGTCGTACCCTGGTGGCGCTGATGGAAAACTATCAGCAGGCCGATGGCCGTATTGAAATCCCGGAAATTCTGCGCCCGTATATGCGTGGCCTCGAATATATCGGGTAATTTTTTCTTCCTCTCTTTTAAAAGCGCCTGCGGGCGCTTTTTTTACGCCCTTATTGATACCGGGCAATAATCCATTCTACGAATGCAGTGATACTCCCTTTGGATTAAATCAGCATAAAAAACCAATAATATTTCAAAGCAATATATATATGACTATATAGCGCTTGTCAGTTTATTGTGAGCAACCAAAGCGAGTATCCATGAAAATTAAAGCCCCCGATGCTTTACTGGCTGCTGAGGTAAGCCGCCGTGGTTTAATGAAAACCACGGCAATAGGCGGCCTGGCGCTGGCCAGCAACGCACTAACATTACCCTTTACCCGTATGGCGCATGCCGCCGATACACCGGCGCCCGCCAGCGAGAAGGTGGTCTGGAGCGCCTGTACCGTCAACTGCGGCAGCCGCTGCCCGCTGCGCATGC
The DNA here is from genome assembly GCF_002806645.1 of Klebsiella sp. H-Nf2. Lineage (NCBI taxonomy): Bacteria > Pseudomonadati > Pseudomonadota > Gammaproteobacteria > Enterobacterales > Enterobacteriaceae > Klebsiella > Klebsiella sp. H-Nf2. The sequence goes on along the minus strand of NZ_PIBL01000008.1, from coordinate 149,240 downwards.
ACGTGGTGGATGGCGCGATTAAATACGTTGAAACCGATAATACCGGTGACGATAACTATGATGGCCTGCATCAGGTTCGCGCCTGCCTGCGTGGTCGCTCGATGCGTCGCCGGGTCTATAACCCGGACCGCCTGAAGTACCCGATGAAGCGCGTCGGCAAACGCGGCGAGGGCAAGTTCGAGCAAATCAGCTGGCAAGAGGCGTTCGATACCATCGCCAGCAATATGCAGCGGTTAATTAAAGAGTACGGCAACGAATCCATCTACCTGAACTATGGCACCGGCACGCTCGGCGGCACGCTGACACGCTCCTGGCCGCCAGGGAAAACGCTGATTGCTCGCCTGATGAACTGCTGCGGCGGCTATCTCAACCACTACGGCGATTACTCTTCGGCGCAGATTGCCGAGGGCCTCAATTATACCTACGGCGGCTGGGCCGACGGCAATAGCCCGTCGGATATTGAAAACAGCCAGCTGGTGGTGCTGTTCGGCAATAACCCCGGCGAAACGCGGATGAGCGGCGGCGGGGTGACGTACTACCTTGAGCAGGCGCGGCAGAAATCCAATGCCCGGATGATCATTATCGATCCACGTTATACCGACACCGGCGCCGGACGCGAAGATGAATGGATCCCGATTCGCCCCGGTACCGATGCGGCGCTGGTATCGGGTCTGGCGTGGGTGATGATCACCGAGAATCTGGTCGATCAGCCGTTCCTCGATAAATACTGCGTGGGATACGACGAGAAAACGCTGCCCGCCGATGCGCCAGCCAATGGTCACTACAAAGCTTACATTCTTGGCCAGGGCACTGACGGTATCGCCAAAACGCCGGAGTGGGCCTCGACGATTACCGGTATTCCGCGCGAACGCATTGTTAAACTGGCGCGCGAAATTGCCACCGCCAAACCGGCCTATATCAGCCAGGGTTGGGGGCCGCAGCGTCACGCCAACGGCGAAATCGCCACCCGGGCTATCTCGATGCTCGCTATCCTGACGGGTAACGTCGGGATCAACGGCGGCAACAGCGGCGCGCGCGAGGGCTCTTACAGCCTGCCGTTTGAGCGCATGCCGACGCTGGAGAATCCGGTTCAGACCAGTATCTCGATGTTTATGTGGACCGACGCTATCGAGCGTGGTCCGGAAATGACCGCGCTGCGCGACGGCGTTCGTGGCAAAGATAAGCTCGACGTGCCGATCAAAATGATCTGGAACTATGCGGGAAATTGCCTGATTAACCAGCACTCAGAGATCAACCGTACCCACGAGATCCTGCAGGACGACAAGAAGTGCGAGATGATCGTAGTCATCGATTGCCATATGACCTCGTCCGCGAAATACGCCGATATTCTGCTGCCGGACTGCACCGCCTCCGAGCAGATGGATTTCGCGCTGGATGCCTCCTGCGGCAACATGTCCTACGTCATCTTTGCCGATCAGGCCATCAAGCCGCGTTTCGAATGCAAAACTATCTATGAGATGACCACCGAGCTGGCAAAACGCCTCGGTGTGGAGCAGCAGTTTACCGAAGGCCGTACCCAGGAAGGCTGGATGCGCTATCTGTATGAGCAGTCGCAGAAAGCGATTCCCGATCTGCCAGATTTCGACACCTTCCGCCAGCAAGGCATTTATAAGCAGCGCGATCCGCAAGGACACCATGTGGCCTACAAAGCCTTCCGCGAGGATCCGCAGGCCAATCCGCTGACCACGCCGTCGGGCAAGATCGAAATTTACTCGCAGGCGCTGGCGAAAATCGCGGCTACCTGGGAACTCCCGGAAGGGGATGTTATCGATCCGCTGCCTATCTATACCCCGGGCTTCGAAAACTACAACGATCCATTGACGGCGAAATACCCGCTACAGCTGACCGGCTTCCACTATAAATCGCGCGTTCACTCAACTTACGGCAACGTCGATGTGCTGAAGGCCGCCTGTCGGCAGGAGATGTGGATTAACCCGATCGACGCGAAGCAACGCGGTATTGCCAACGGCGATCGCATTCGCATCTTCAACGACCGCGGTGAAGTACATATCGAAGCGAAGGTGACGCCGCGCATGATGCCGGGCGTTGTCGCGCTGGGGGAAGGGGCCTGGTATAACCCGGACGCTTCGCGGGTGGATCAGGCGGGCAGCATCAACGTGCTGACCACCCAGCGTCCGTCGCCGCTGGCGAAGGGGAACCCGTCGCATACCAACCTCGTCCAGGTTGAAAAGCTGTAAGGAGTAACCGATGACAACTCAGTATGGATTTTTTATTGATTCCGCCCGTTGCACCGGTTGCAAGACCTGCGAACTGGCCTGTAAGGATTACAAGAACCTGACCCCGGAGGTCAGCTTCCGCCGCATCTATGAGTATGCCGGCGGCGACTGGCAGGAGGACAACGGCGTCTGGCAGCAGAACGTGTTCGCCTACTACCTCTCCATCGCCTGTAACCACTGCGAGGATCCGGCCTGCACCAAGGTCTGCCCGAGCGGGGCAATGCACAAGCGTGAAGACGGTTTTGTCGTGGTCAACGAAGAGGTGTGCATTGGCTGCCGCTACTGCCATATGGCCTGCCCGTACGGCGCCCCGCAGTACAACGCCGACAAAGGCCATATGACCAAGTGCGATGGCTGCCATGAGCGCGTCGCCGAGGGGAAAAAGCCGATCTGCGTCGAGTCCTGCCCGCTGCGGGCACTCGATTTCGGACCGATTGCCGAACTGCGCGCTAAGCACGGCCAGCTGGCCGCGGTGGCCCCGCTGCCGTCGGCGCACTTTACCAGGCCGAGTATCGTTATCAAACCTAACGCCAATGCCCGGCCGTGTGGCGATACCACCGGTTATCTGGCGAACCCGAAGGAGGTGTGAGATGGGAAACGGATGGCATGAATGGCCGCTGATGATCTTTACGGTCTTCGGCCAGTGCGTCGCAGGCGGGTTTATCGTCATGGCGCTGGCGTTGATGACGGGCAATCTCTCCCGTGAGCAGGAGCAGCGCGTGGTGGGGAGTATGTTTGGCCTGTGGGTATTGATGGGGATCGGTTTTATTGCCTCGACGATGCACCTTGGCTCACCGCTACGGGCCTTTAATTCGCTGAATCGCGTGGGGGCCTCGTCGCTGAGTAATGAGATAGCCAGCGGGGCGATCTTCTTCGCCGTCGGCGGAATTGGCTGGCTGCTGGCCGTGTGCAAAAAGCTGCCTGCCAGCCTGCGTAGCCTGTGGCTGATAGTCACCATGGTGTTGGGCGTGATCTTCGTCTGGATGATGGTGCGGGTGTACAACACCATCGACACGGTGCCGACCTGGTATACCGTCTGGACGCCGCTGAGCTTCTTTCTGACGCTGTTTATCGGTGGTCCGCTGCTGGGTTATCTGCTGCTGCGCGTGGCAGGTGTTGACGGTTGGGCGCTGCGCCTGCTGCCGGTGGTCTCTTTGCTGGCACTGCTGGTGAGTATTGTGGTGATCCTGATGCAGGGGAGTGAACTTGCCACTATCCGCAGCTCAATTCAGCAGGCCTCCGCCCTGGTGCCGGATTACGGGGTGCTTATGGCCTGGCGGGTGGTGCTGCTGGCGCTGGCCCTGGCCTGCTGGTGCGTGCCGCAGATTCGCGGCCGCAAGCCGGCGGTCTCGCTGCTCGGCCTGGCGTTGGTTCTGGTGCTGGCGGCAGAGATGATCGGCCGCGGCGTATTCTATGGTCTGCATATGACCGTGGGGATGGCTGTCGCCAGTTAATCCGCGTCATCATGCCGGCGCAGGCGTGCCGGCATGATGAAAACGTGCTGTCGATAGATGAAATTTTTCGACTGAAATTAACGCCGGGATTTATTAATAAATTAAGAAAAACAATAGCGTATTATCTGTTGCCTTACCTTTCCCCCTTCTGTGGATAAAAAACTTCTATCGTGCCCTGCAAAACCGCGTCAGGCCTGATTTCAGGTGGATTGACAATGTTTTTAGCGGTGGCATGATGCGCTCGCGATCTGAACATTCCTCACGGTTTTTTACCCATGACCATCTATACCCGGCCAGTGCAAATGCTGCTCTGTGGCCTGCTTTTACTGACCCTGGCGATAGCGGTGCTGAATACGCTCGTCCCGCTCTGGCTCGCCCATGAAAATATGCCAACCTGGCAGGTCGGCATGGTGGGGTCATCTTATTTTACCGGCAACCTGGCCGGTACGTTGCTGGCCGGTTGGGTGATTAAGCGCCTTGGGTTTAACCGCAGCTATTATCTCGCGTCGTTAATTTTCGCCGTCGGCTGCGTAGGGCTGGGGATCACCGTTGGCTTCTGGACGTGGCTGAGCTGGCGTTTTATCGCCGGCGTAGGCTGCGCGATGATTTGGGTGGTGGTGGAAAGCGCGCTGGTCTGCAGCGGGACTTCCCGCAGCCGCGGCCGTCTGCTGGCGGCGTACATGATGGTCTATTATGTCGGTACCGTACTGGGCCAGCTGATGGTCAGTAAGTTACCTACCGATTTAATGAGCGTCCTGCCGTGGGTGACAGGGCTGGCGCTGGCGGCGATCCTGCCGCTGCTGTTTACCCGTATTATGGGACAGGCTGAAGAGCCGCATGAAACAGTACGTATCTGGCCGATGCTGAAGCTGCGCCAGGCGCGCCACGGTGTCAATGGCTGCATTATCTCGGGGATTGTCCTCGGCTCGCTGTACGGCCTGATGCCGCTATGGCTGAACCATCAAGGCGTCAGCGACTCCGGCATTGGTTTCTGGATGGCGGTGATGGTTAGCGCGGGCATCCTGGGGCAGTGGCCGGTAGGGCGCCTGGCTGATCGTTATGGCCGCCTGCTGGTGCTGCGGGTGCAGGTCTTTGTGGTGATCATCGGCTGTCTGGCGATGCTTAGTCAGGCGGCAATGGCCCCGGCGCTGTTTGTGCTTGGGGCATCCGGTTTCACGCTGTATCCGGTGGCGATGGCCTGGGCCTGTGAAAAAGTGGAGCACCATCAGCTGGTGGCGATGAATCAGGCGCTGCTGATGAGCTATACCATCGGCAGCCTGCTGGGCCCGACCCTGACGGCGATGCTGATGCAGAACTTCTCAGACAACCTGCTGTTTATCATGATCGCCAGCGTGTCGTTTATCTATCTGCTGACCCTGCTGCGCAAGGCCGGCCATCATCCGACGCCGGTGGCGCACGCATAACCATTCTGACGTGCAGCGAAGGCTGCACGTCATCTGTTTCTATCGCATGTTTTCCACTGCAGAGAGACGGCATTGCGCTTTTCATGAGGATCAACGGCGGGGCTGGAACGATTTCCCGTGTCGCTTCGGGCCGGCGTAAGCGCCACCGACCCTGATGAGGCTATTAGTACATCACCTTGTGACCATACTGCTCAAGAATGCCTTTCACCCGCTCCATGGTTTCTTTCTTCGGCGGGTGGACACCGTCCAGTTTGTATTCTTCACCCATCGCTACCCATTTGTGTTTGCCCAGCTCATGGTAGGGCAGCAGCTCAATTTTCTCGACGTTGCCCATATCGCGGGTAAATTCGCCCAGGCGGTGTGCGGAGTCATCATCGTCTGACCAACCCGGAACCACCACATAGCGGATCCAGACATTGATATTCTTTTTCGCCAGGTACTGGGCAAACTCGAGGGTGCGGTGGTTGGACACGCCGACCAGGTTCTGGTGAATTTCATCGTTCATCTGTTTGAGATCCAGCATGACCAGGTCAGTCACCTCCAGCAGTTCGTCGATAACCGGATCGTAGCGACGGACAAAGCCGTTGGTATCGAGGCAGGTATGAATACCTTCCTTCTTACAGGCGCGGAACCAGTCGCGAACAAACTCCGCCTGCAGGATCGCTTCGCCGCCCGATGCCGTGACGCCGCCGCCTGAGGCATTCATAAAGTGACGATAGGTCACTACTTCTTTCATTAACTCTTCAACGGTGATTTCTTTGCCGCCGTGGGTATCCCAGGTGTCACGGTTATGGCAGTACAGACAGCGCATCAGGCAGCCCTGGAAAAAGGTAATAAAGCGGATGCCCGGGCCATCAACGGTGCCACAGGATTCAAAGGAGTGGATGCGACCAATAACTGACATTGCGGTGTTTTCTCCAGATGTGGCCCATCCGGGGCCGTGTTGGTGCACAGCTCAGCGGCTGTGTCGAGTCTGTTTTGACAGGTACCCAAAGTATAGATAACTGGCAAAGCAGGCTGGGGCGGGGATCACTTGTTAAAAAGGCCCCACTGATGTGGGGCCTTTATTGTACGCTTTTTCAGTCAGACTGGGAATTACATGGTCTGAGTGAAGGTACGGGTAATAACGTCCTGCTGCTGTTCTTTGGTCAGGGAGTTAAAACGTACGGCGTAGCCAGATACGCGGATGGTCAGCTGCGGATATTTTTCCGGGTTTTCCATCGCGTCGAGCAGCATTTCGCGGTTCATGACGTTCACGTTCAGGTGCTGACCACCTTCGATGGACGCTTCGTGGTGGAAGTAACCATCCATCAGACCGGCCAGGTTGGTCTTACGAACTTCGTCATCTTTACCCAGCGCGTTCGGCACGATAGAGAAGGTGTAAGAGATACCATCTTTCGCGTAAGCAAACGGCAGTTTAGCAACGGAAGTCAGTGAGGCAACAGCACCTTTCTGGTCACGACCGTGCATCGGGTTAGCACCAGGTCCGAACGGCGCGCCAGCGCGACGACCGTCTGGGGTGTTACCGGTTTTCTTACCATATACCACGTTAGAGGTGATGGTCAGAACAGACTGAGTCGGGATAGCGTTGCGGTAGGTGTGCAGTTTCTGAATTTTCTTCATGAAACGTTCAACCAGGTCAACGGCCATGTCATCGACGCGAGCATCGTTGTTACCAAACTGCGGGTATTCGCCTTCGATTTCGAAGTCGATAGCCAGACCGTCTTCGTCACGAATCGGTTTAACTTTCGCATATTTGATAGCAGACAGGGAGTCAGCAGCAACGGACAGACCAGCGATACCACACGCCATGGTGCGGATAACGTCACGGTCGTGCAGCGCCATCAGAGAGGCTTCGTAGCTGTACTTGTCGTGCATGTAGTGGATGATGTTCAGCGCGGTGACATACTGTTTCGCCAGCCAGTCCATGAAGTGATCCATGCGATCCATGACTTCGTCGAAGTTCAGGACGTCGCCTTTGATCGGTTCAGATTTCGGACCCACCTGCATTTTCAGTTTTTCATCCACGCCGCCGTTGATAGCGTACAGCATGGTTTTCGCGAGGTTAGCACGAGCACCGAAGAACTGCATTTGCTTACCAACAACCATCGGGCTTACGCAGCATGCGATAGCGTAGTCGTCGTTGTTGAAGTCCGGACGCATCAGGTCATCGTTCTCGTACTGCAGAGAAGAGGTATCGATAGACACTTTAGCAGCGAATTTCTTGAAGCTCAGCGGCAGTTTTTCAGACCACAGGATAGTGATGTTCGGCTCCGGAGACGGCCCCATGGTGTACAGGGTGTTCAGGAAGCGGAAGCTGTTTTTGGTCACCAGAGTACGACCGTCAACGCCCATACCACCGATGGATTCCGTTGCCCAAATCGGGTCACCGGAGAACAGTTCATCATATTCCGGGGTACGCAGGAAGCGAACCATACGCAGTTTCATGACCAGGTGGTCAACCATTTCCTGCGCGTCTTGCTCGGTGATTTTACCCGCTTTCAGGTCACGTTCGATGTAGATATCCAGGAAGCTGGAGGTACGACCGAAGGACATTGCCGCGCCGTTCTGAGATTTAACGGCAGCCAGGTAACCGAAGTAGGTCCACTGGATTGCTTCCTGAGCAGTTTTTGCCGGAGCAGAGATATCGCAGCCGTATTTCGCTGCCATTTCTTTGATCTGACCCAGAGCGCGATGCTGTTCAGCGATTTCTTCACGCAGACGGATAGTTGCTTCCAGATCTTCGCCGCTTTCCAGTTTCGCTTGCAGAGACTGGAACTGAGCGTATTTGTCTTTCATCAGGAAGTCGATACCGTACAGCGCAACGCGACGATAGTCACCGATGATACGGCCACGGCCATAAGCATCCGGCAGACCGGTCAGCACGCCGGATTTACGGCAGTTCAGGATGTCTTTGGTGTAAACATCAAATACGCCCTGGTTGTGGGTTTTACGGTACTCGGTGAAGATTTTTTTCAGCATCGGGTCCAGCTCGCGATTGTACGCTTTGCAGGAACCTTCAACCATTTTGATACCACCGAACGGGATGATTGCACGTTTCAGCGGCGCTTCGGTCTGCAGACCAACGATTTTTTCCAGACCTTTCTCGATATAGCCTGCGTCGTGAGAGGTGATGGTGGAAGCCAGGGCAGTGTCAAAATCAACAGGCGCGTGAGTGCGGTTTTCCTGTTTTACACCTTCCATTACGCTGTCCCACAGCTTGGTGGTCGCTTCAGTTGCGCCAGCCAGGAAGGATTCGTCGCCTTCATATGGGGTGTAGTTTTTCTGAATGAAGTCACGGACGTTGACTTCATTCTGCCAGTCACCTTTCGCAAAACCTTCCCAGGCTGTGGCTAACTTTTCATTAAGCTCGGACATGTAACACCTACCTTCTTAAGTGGATTTTTTATTTACTGCCTGAAACAACCCTTAGTGATGGTCGTTGCCACGCAGGTAAATGACCCAGTATGTCAACCCGACCAGCAGACCTCCGCCGATAATGTTCCCGATAGTCACCGGAATCAGGTTATCAGTGATGAAGTTCATAACGGTCAAGTGTGAGAAACTTTCCGGAGTTGAACCGACCGCGGTCCAGAATTCCGGGCTCGCAAAATTGCGGATTACGATACCCATTGGGATCATAAACATGTTGGCGATGCTGTGCTCAAAGCCGCTGGCAACGAACATCGCTACCGGCAGGACCATGATCATCGCTTTATCCATCAGGCTACGACCGGAATAGCTCATCCATACGGCGAGACAAACCATCAGGTTAGCGAGGATACCCAGGCTCACGGCCTCCACAAAAGTATGGTGCATTTTGTGGTCAGCGGTCTGCAGGACGTTTAGCCCCCAACCGCCGTTGGCAGTCATATATTCGCCTGATAACCACATCAGCAGCACAAACAGCAGTGCGCCCACCAGGTTACCAAAATAGACGTTGAGCCAGTTTTTTGCCAGTTGCCCCCAGGTGATTCGACCGCTGGCTTTCGCCACCACGATCAATACGGTAGAGGTAAAGAGGTCAGCGCCGCAGATGATGCACAGAATCAGACCCAGGGAAAAACAGACCCCACCGATAAGCTTGGCAATCCCAAAAGGCATCGCGGCAGTGCCGGTGGTCGCGGTGATATAGAATACGAAAGCGATGGAGATGAAAACGCCAGCGGTGATCGCCAGATAAAAGGTCTTCATCGGATGCTTCGTTGCTTTATAGACACCTGCTTCTTCGGCGACTTTCGCCATCGCGGCAGGGAGCAAAAGATCAAAAGGGTTGTCAGCTTTCACACTAACTCTCTCTTTATATAAGTTGGCGGTGAGATACTAACAAAGCATTATAGAAGGGAAATTGATATAGATCATATCTCACCGGAACTATATGCCTTTTTAGTGTGTGGTTTTTGTTTATTTGAGGCTTAACTATTTGAATTTTTTATGGAAAATAAATTTTAAAATTTATAACTTATGTTGAATTTTTTCGTTTTTGCCCCAGTTTTTGAGTTAATTAAAATGGAGTATTTTATTTAAAATTAACAATTGGTAAATGATATAAGTGCGATATTTACTATTAATTAACTTTGCAACTACAAACTATAGTGGCTAGCTCGCCAGGTTTAAATAACGGAGCCGCATCGGGCTCCGTTGTTGACAAGCATGTTAGCGCAATGAGGGCTTATTTTGCCCAGAATGCCGCTTTCGCCCGCTGCAGCTTTTCATACGCTTTCAGCAGCGACTGATGAGCCGGGAAGGCTTGCAGATCGCTGTCGACAGCCTGAAGGCCATAGAACGAGGCTTCGCCGCTCAGCGCAGCGCTGGCGGCCTCGACCGCATCAGTGCCGTACATACGGAGGAAGGCGTTCAGATACTGTAGCGGCTGACGATCCTCTTCCTGGCTCAGCAGCAGCAGGGTCTGCAGGCAACGATAGTAGTTTGCGCGCTCAGGGCTGAAGATAGAGGCATTGAATTCCATGGTCCATTCGGTCCAGATCAGCGCCTGTTCCAGATCGCCGCCAGCCAGGGCCAGCATCGCTTTCAGCTCGCCGATGCGCAGGGTATACCAGCCGTTGTCTTTCCCGGTGGCAAGGCCCAGCAGTTCGCGAACGCGGGTGAAATCATCCAGGCCTTCGTCATCCATTTGTTCGATGAGCGCCAGATAATCTTCTTTTTCCCACTCGCTGCCCGGCAGAGACAGAATGGTGTCCCGCAGATGGGCGCCCATGCTGTTGTTTGCCAGCCACAGGTCTTCTGCCGGATAAATATCCGACATTCCCGGAACGATGATACGGCAGGCGTAAACGCCCAGATGCTCGTAGTCGGCAATGTACACTTCTTTATCTTCGGCCTTGAAGATGGCCATCAGGGTGGCGAACTCTTCTTCGGTGGTACCGGAGAAACTCCAGTCAACGAACGGATAGTCGGCATCCTGCTTGAACATATCCCAGGAGATCAGACCGCTGGAGTCGATGAAGTGGGTTTCGAGGTTAGCGTGCTCGGCGACTTCTTCGTCATCAAAGGTCGGCGGTGTAAAGACGTCGAGGTCTTTCAGGCTGCGGCCCTGCAGCAGTTCGGTGACGGTACGCTCCAGCGCCACGCCGAAGTCCGGGTGGGCGCCAAAGGAGGCGAAGCAGGTGCCGTTAGCCGGGTTAAACAGCACGACGCAGATAACCGGGTATTTGCCGCCCAGCGATCCATCGTAGGCAAAAATCGGGAAACCTTCGGCTTCAAGTTTAGCGATCGACTCCACGACGCCAGGATAGCGCGCCATGACTTCCGCCGGGATCTCCGGCAGGCTGATGCTCTCTGCGATGATGCGGTTTTTGATGTGACGCTCAAAGACTTCGGACAAACCCTGCACGCGCGCTTCATTCGGGGTGTTACCCGCTGACATACCGTTGGATACGTACAAGTTACCAACGATATTCATCGGAATATAGACGGTTTCGCCGTCGGACTGGCGGGTAAAGGGCAGGCCGCACACGCCGCGCTCATCGTTCCCCGACTGCAGATCCACCAGCATACCGGCGGTCAGTTGATCGTCAGGATCGTAGAACGCGCGCAGGCGGGCATCCAGCAGACCTTCCGGTACTTCATCGTCTTCGGTCAGTGGGAACCATTTTTCGTTCGGGTAATGAACAAATGGGCCGTTAGCGATGGTGTCGCCTAACCAGAAGTCGGCGAAGAAATAGTTGGTGGACAGACGCTCGAAATATTCGCCCAGCGCGGAGGCCAGGGCTGCCTTTTTGGTGGCGCCTTTACCATTGGTAAAGCACAGCGCGCACGCTTTATCGCGAATGTGAACGGACCACACGTGCGGCACCGGGTTCAGCCACGAGGCCTCTTCGATATCAAATCCGAGGTCGAGCAATTTCTGCTGGAAGCGAGCGATGGAATCTTCCAGGGCGGCATCTTTGCCGGGAATAAACGTTTGGGTCATGGCGATCACTTTTGTCGTACGGAAAGCGCGCAATGATACGGCTTTTATCTGACAGGTGCTATCTCCATCATCTGGCTATGCTTAGAGGCAACTTATGACCCACAGGGAGATGATAGATGAAAGCCTTTGACTGGCAGCGGATGGCGCTCGATAAAGTGCCGGTGGAGTTTCTTGCCGAGGTGGCGCTGCGTTGCCTCTACACCTTCGTTCTGGTCTTTATTTTCCTCAAAATCACCGGACGGCGCGGCGTGCGGCAGATGTCACTATTTGAGGTGCTGATAATTCTGACCCTCGGCTCGGCGGCAGGGGACGTGGCGTTTTATGACGATGTACCGCTACTGCCGGTGCTGGTGGTCTTCATCACCCTGGCGCTGTTGTATCGCGGTATCATGTGGCTGATGGGGCACAGCGAAAAGCTGGAGGATCTGCTGGAAGGCAAACCTATTGTGGTGGTCGAGGAGGGGCAACTGGCATGGGAGAAGCTGCATGCGGAAAACATGACCGAATTCGAATTTTTCATGGAGCTGCGGGTCAACAGCGTCGAGCAGCTTGGCCAGGTCCGGCTGGCGATCCTCGAAACCAACGGGCAGATCAGCGTGTTTTATTATCCCGATGAAGAGGTCAGAGCGGGGTTGTCTATCCTGCCTACCCACTGTACCGCGCGTTACACCACCATTCCGCAGGAGGGGATCTATGCCTGCGTACGCTGCAGCATCGTGATGGCGATGCAGGCGGGAGAAAAGCGAATATGTCCGCGCTGCGCAAATGCAGAATGGTCGAAGGCCAGCCGGGCGAAACGGCTCACCTGACAGCAAATATGTCGGTTTTATTACGTCAAGCCGATAGATTCTGTTGTGTGACGGAGGCCGCGTTTTACCATTGGCGAGTTTTAGCCATTGCGGACTGTGTCACTGAATGATAAAACCGATAGCCACAGGAATAACTTATGCCCGCGGCGGTTCGCGGGCAAAACAACATAGCAACGTGGTGAGGGGAAATGGCTCAGGTCTATAACTTTAGTTCGGGCCCGGCAATGCTGCCGGCGGAAGTACTCAAACTGGCTCAGCAAGAACTGTGCGACTGGCACGGTCTGGGTACGTCGGTCATGGAGATCAGTCACCGTGGTAAGGAGTTTATCCAGGTGGCAGAAGAGGCAGAACAGGACTTCCGCTCCCTGCTGAATATTCCTTCCAACTATAAAGTTTTGTTCTGCCACGGCGGCGGCCGCGGCCAGTTCGCGGGGATCCCGCTGAACATCCTCGGCGATAAAAACGTCGCTGACTATGTGGACGCCGGCTACTGGGCAGCCAGCGCGGTCAAAGAGGCGAAGAAATACTGCACGCCGAACGTTATCGACGCGAAAATCACCGTCGATGGCAAGCGGGCTGTTACGCCGATGAGCGAGTGGCAGCTGACGCCGGGCGCGGCCTATCTGCATTACTGCCCGAACGAAACTATTGACGGTATCGCGATTGATGATACGCCGAACTTCGACGACGACGTCACCGTCGCGGCCGATTTCTCCTCCACCATTCTGTCCCGTGAAATTGACGTCAACCGCTACGGTGTGATTTATGCCGGCGCGCAGAAAAATATTGGCCCGGCAGGGCTGACGCTGGTTATCGTGCGTGAAGATCTGCTGGGCAAAGCCAGCGTGGCCTGTCCGTCGATCCTCGACTACACCGTGTTAAGTGAGAACGACTCAATGTTTAACACGCCGCCGACGTTCGCCTGGTATCTTGCTGGTCTGGTGTTTAAGTGGCTGAAACAGCAGGGCGGCGTCGCTGCGATGGATAAAATCAACCAGCAGAAAGCCGAACTGCTGTATGGCGTGATCGATAACAGCGGGTTCTACCGTAACGATGTGGCGCAAGCCAACCGTTCACGCATGAACGTGCCGTTCCAGCTGGCGGACAGCGCGCTGGACAAACTGTTCCTCGAAGAGTCGTTTGCCGCCGGGTTGCACGCGCTGAAGGGCCACCGCGTGGTGGGCGGCATGCGTGCCTCCATCTACAACGCGATGCCGCTGGACGGCGTGAAGGCGTTAACCGACTTTATGCTGGACTTCGAACGCCGCCACGGTTAATCGCCTGTTTCTTTCTTCCTCCCCGCGGCCAGTCTGCGGGGTTTTTATTCTGTTTGTTTGAGAGTGAAGTTTGATGGAATCCCTGACGTTACAACCCATCGCACGCGTAGAGGGCACCGTGAACCTGCCAGGTTCGAAAAGCGTCTCCAACCGCGCGCTGCTGCTGGCCGCCCTGGCCCGCGGCACGACGGTGCTGACCAACCTGCTGGACAGCGACGATGTGCGCCATATGCTGAATGCCCTGAGTGCGCTGGGAGTTCATTACACCCTGTCTGCTGACCGCACCCGCTGCGAAGTGACTGGCAACGGTGGTCCGCTGCGCTCTACTGCGGCGCTGGAACTGTTCCTCGGCAACGCCGGTACCGCGATGCGCCCACTGGCTGCGGCCCTGTGCCTTGGCAGCAACGATATTGTGCTGACCGGCGAGCCGCGGATGAAAGAGCGCCCGATCGGCCATCTGGTGGATGCCCTGCGTCAGGGCGGCGCTCAGATCGACTATCTTGAGCAGGAAAATTATCCACCGCTGCGCCTGCGCGGCGGTTTTCAGGGGGGCAATGTCGAGGTTGACGGCAGCGTCTCCAGTCAGTTCCTGACCGCGCTGCTGATGACCGCGCCGCTGGCACCGCAGGATACCGTGATCGCCATTAAGGGCGATCTGGTGTCGAAACCCTACATCGACATTACACTGCACCTGATGAAAACCTTCGGCGTTGAGGTGGACAATCAGTCTTATCAGCGTTTTGTGGTGCGCGGCAAGCAACACTATCAGTCACCAGGGGATTACCTGGTGGAAGGCGATGCTTCCTCGGCCTCGTATTTCCTCGCCGCTGGCGCCATTAAGGGCGGCACGGTAAAAGTCACCGGTATCGGCCGCGGCAGCGTACAGGGCGATATTCGTTTCGCCGACGTACTGGAAAAAATGGGCGCCACCGTGACCTGGGGCGACGATTTCATCGCCTGCACCCACGGCGAGCTCAAGGCTATCGATATGGATATGAACCATATCCCGGACGCGGCGATGACTATCGCCACCGCCGCGCTGTTCGCGCAAGGGACCACTACGCTGCGCAATATCTACAACTGGCGTGTCAAAGAGACGGACCGTCTCTTCGCCATGGCGACCGAGTTGCGTAAAGTGGGCGCCGAGGTGGAAGAGGGGGAAGATTATATTCGCATCACCCCGCCGGCGAAGTTGAAGTATGCTGAAATCGGCACCTATAACGACCACCGGATGGCGATGTGCTTCTCGCTGGTGGCGCTGTCTGATACGCCGGTGACCATCCTTGATCCCAAATGTACTGCCAAAACGTTCCCGGACTATTTTGAGCAATTGGCGCGGATCAGTACCCTCGCCTGAGTAAAACTTTGTCATCCCGCGGGCTGATGTCCTGTCAGCCCGCTATAATTGCGCAAAACTTCTGCTTTTCATTTCCTGTAGTCCGTAATTTACAAGCAATGCTCACTTTCCGGCGTATTGATGCGTATAATGCGCGGCGTTTATATTCCATGCGCCTTGCTGAAGGAGAAAAAGATGACGGCGAATATTCCGGTAATCACCATTGATGGGCCTGGCGGTGCGGGTAAAGGTACGTTGTGCAAGGCAATGGCGGAAGCGCTGGGCTGGCATCTGTTAGATTCAGGCGCGATCTACCGCGTTCTGGCGCTGGCGGCGCTGCATCATCATGTTGACGTAGAGTCCGAAGAGGCGCTGGTGCCCCTGGCGGCCCATCTTGACGTGCGCTTTATTTCTACTGACGGCACCCTGGAAGTGGTGCTGGAAGGGGAAGATGTCAGCGGCGAAATTCGCACTCAGGAGGTCGCCAATGCCGCCTCGAAAGTGGCCGCTTTCCCACGCGTTCGCGAAGCGCTGCTGCGCCGCCAGCGTGCTTTCCGTGAACTGCCCGGGCTCATCGCCGACGGGCGCGATATGGGCACGGTGGTTTTCCCGGACGCACCGGTCAAAATTTTCCTTGATGCCTCTGCCGATGAACGGGCGCATCGCCGTATGCGGCAGTTGCAGGAAAAGGGCTTTGATGTTAACTTTGAACGTCTTTTGTCCGAGATAAAAGAGCGTGACGATCGCGACCGAAATCGTGCCGTGGCGCCGCTTGTCCCGGCTGCCGATGCATTAGTTCTCGATTCAACAGAACTAAACATTGAGCAAGTGATTGAAAAAGCGCTACAATATGCGCGCGAAAAATTGGCCGTTGCGTAAGCCTTAGCCGGTAACGCGCCGAAGCCTCCGAATTATAGCAGTACCCCGCGGCAATGGATGGTCAGCGGGTATGTGAAACAACCCCATCCGGCACGGAGCCAGGTGGACGTTAATATTAACCTGAAGATTAAACATGACTGAATCTTTTGCTCAACTGTTTGAAGAATCCTTAAAAGAAATCGAAACCCGCCCGGGTTCCATCGTTCGTGGTGTTGTTGTTGCTATCGACAAAGACGTAGTACTGGTTGACGCCGGTCTGAAATCTGAGTCCGCCATCCCGGCTGAGCAGTTCAAAAACGCCCAGGGCGAGCTGGAAATCCAGGTTGGTGACGAAGTTGACGTTGCTCTGGATGCAGTAGAAGACGGCTTCGGTGAAACTCTGCTGTCCCGTGAGAAAGCTAAACGTCACGAAGCTTGGATCACGCTGGAAAAAGCTTACGAAGACGCTGAAACTGTTACCGGTGTTATCAACGGCAAAGTTAAAGGTGGCTTCACTGTTGAGCTGAACGGTATTCGTGCGTTCCTGCCGGGTTCCCTGGTAGACGTTCGTCCGGTGCGCGACACGCTGCACCTGGAAGGCAAAGAGCTTGAGTTCAAAGTCATCAAGCTGGACCAGAAGCGTAACAACGTTGTTGTTTCTCGTCGTGCCGTTATCGAATCCGAAAACAGCGCAGAGCGCGATCAGCTGCTGGAAAACCTGCAGGAAGGCATGGAAGTCAAAGGTATCGTTAAGAACCTCACTGACTACGGTGCATTCGTTGATCTGGGCGGCGTTGACGGCCTGCTGCACATCACCGATATGGCCTGGAAACGCGTTAAGCATCCGAGCGAAATCGTAAACGTTGGCGACGAAATCACTGTTAAAGTGCTGAAGTTCGACCGCGAGCGTACCCGTGTATCCCTGGGCCTGAAACAGCTGGGCGAAGATCCGTGGGTAGCTATCGCTAAACGTTATCCGGAAGGTACCAAACTGACCGGTCGCGTGACCAACCTGACCGACTACGGCTGCTTCGTTGAAATCGAAGAAGGCGTTGAAGGCCTGGTTCACGTTTCCGAAATGGATTGGACCAACAAAAACATCCACCCGTCCAAAGTTGTTAACGTTGGCGACGTAGTGGAAGTGATGGTTCTGGATATCGACGAAGAGCGTCGTCGTATCTCCCTGGGTCTGAAGCAGTGCAAATCTAACCCATGGCAGCAGTTCGCGGAAACCCACAACAAGGGCGACCGTGTTGAAGGTAAAATCAAGTCTATCACTGACTTCGGTATCTTCATCGGCCTGGACGGCGGCATCGACGGCCTGGTTCACCTGTCTGACATCTCCTGGAACGTTGCAGGCGAAGAAGCAGTTCGTGAATACAAGAAAGGCGACGAAATCGCAGCAGTTGTTCTGCAGGTTGACGCAGAGCGTGAGCGTATCTCCCTGGGCGTGAAACAGCTCGCGGAAGATCCGTTCAACAACTACGTTGCTCTGAACAAGAAAGGCGCTATCGTTGTTGGTAAAGTGACTGCAGTTGACGCTAAAGGCGCAACCGTAGAACTGGCTGACGGCGTAGAAGGTTACCTGCGTGCTTCTGAAGCATCCCGTGACCGCGTTGAAGACGCAACTCTGGTTCTGAGCGTTGGCGACGAAGTTGAAGCGAAATTCACCGGCGTGGATCGTAAGAACCGCGTAGTGAGCCTGTCTGTACGTGCGAAAGACGAAGCGGATGAAAAAGACGCTATCGCTACCGTGAACAAGCAGGAAGACGCGAACTTCTCCAACAACGCCATGGCTGAAGCGTTCAAAGCAGCGAAAGGCGAGTAATCTTTGTCATTCAGGTAATAACAACCTGAATAGTGACGAGTTTACTTGACAGATTGCAGGATTCGTCCTGTAATCAAGCACAAAGGGCGGCTACGGCCGCCCTTGTTTAAGCTGTTAGCTAATTTTTGCCTTGAAGGAAACCGGAGGAATAATGACCAAGTCAGAATTGATTGAAAGACTTGCCAGCCAGCAATCTCACATTCCGGCGAAAGCGGTGGAAGATGCTGTTAAAGAAATGCTGGAACATATGGCCTCAACGCTTGCTCAAGGTGAGCGCATTGAAATCCGCGGTTTCGGCAGCTTCTCTCTGCACTATCGAGCACCTCGCACCGGACGTAACCCGAAAACTGGTGATAAAGTCGAACTGGAAGGTAAGTACGTTCCGCACTTTAAGCCCGGGAAAGAATTACGTGACCGCGCCAATATTTATGAAGAGTAAGTTGCACGACGTGCAACCTGCCTGACGATAAAAAAAGCACCTTCGGGTGCTTTTTTTGTGCCCGCGATTTACCTCCTGCTTCGCAAAAAAACTGTGCCTGACTGCAACAGATGTGAATGTCTGGAACGCGTTGCACAAGTCTGAATTCGGCGGCAGGACGCCCCCGTTGCTTTGCGTAACACTGCCTGCTCACAGGGAGGTGTTTATGCGTCTACCATGGCTTGCCGGATGCGCCATCATCGGTATGCTGCCGCTACTCTGGTTACCCGCCTTGCCGGGTCCGCGCATTTTGGCAGGCGCGTGCTTCATGGCGTTGCTGTTGACCCGTCTGCATGGAACGGCCATGGCCTGTGTGGCGATGACGCTTCTGCTGATGGTCTGGGGAGTATTGAGCGGACATCAGGCGCTGTGGCCTGCGCAGCACCTCTCCGGCGCCACCCGGCAGGCGGAAGTGATCCTCAGCGAGACGGATGGCCAGGCCCTGCATCGTGGTCAGATTGTGCGGCTGGCGGGTCGCTACCTGTTTCCCCCGGTCGGCGTGACGCTGTACGGGGAACTTGCACCTGCGCCCGCCTGTTCGGGTCAGCACTGGCTGATGACGCTGCGCCTGCGCCCGGTGCACGGGCAGCTCAATGATGGGGGCTTCGACAGCCAGCGTTATGCGCTGGCGCAGCACCGGCCGCTGAGCGGGGGAATTGTCGCGGCTTCCGCGCTGGATCCCCGCTGCAGCCTGCGCGCCCGCTATCTGGCGTCGCTGACCCGACGGCTGCAGACTTATCCCTGGCATCCGGTAATGCTGGGACTGGGGATGGGGGAGCGGCTGGCCCTGCCGACGGCGATTAAAGTCCTGATGCAGAACACGGGCACCTCCCATCTGATGGCCATCTCTGGTCTCCATATTGCCCTCGCGGCTTCCCTTATCGTGCTCCTGCTGCGCGGCGTACAGTATATTCTCCCGGGCCGCTGGATCGGCTGGCGGTTGCCGCTGCTGGCCGGGCTGGCCGGCGCCGTCGGTTACGGCTGGCTGACCGGCATGCAGCCGCCGGCGTTGCGGACCTGCGTAGGGTTGGGCGTGTGCTGCGCCTTACGCTTGTCGGGGCAGCGCTGGACGGCGTGGCAGGTGTGGCTCTGCTGTCTGGGGGCGATACTCGTTGCCGACCCGCTGGCGGTGCTGTCGCAAAGCTTGTGGTTATCCGCCTTCGCCGTGGCGGGGCTGATCTTCTGGTTTCAGTGGGTACCGCTTCCTGTCTGCCGCTGGCGCTGGCCGTGGAAAGCACTGTTCGCCCTCGTTCATTTGCAGGCTGGCGTGACGCTGCTGCTGGTGCCGCTCCAGCTCCTGCTTTTCCATGGAGTCAGCCTGACGTCCATGGCCGCCAATTTGCTGGCAGTACCCCTGGTGACCCTGCTGGCGGTGCCGCTTATTCTCGGCGCGATGCTGCTGCATCTCACGGGACCGGGGATGGTGGAGTCGCTGCTCTGGCTGGCGGCCGATCGCGTGCTGGCGCTGCTGTTCTGGGGATTACGACATTTACCGGACGGCTGGTTGCCTCTTGACGCCCGCTGGCTCTGGATCAGTAGCCTGCCGTGGCTGCTGGTGATGGGCTGGCGTTTTCAGAGCTGGCGGCATTTCCCGGCCCTGTGTCTGAGTGTACTGCTTTTGCTGATGCGGCCCTTCTGGAGGCAAATTCCCGCAGACGAATGGCGGGTGACGATGCTGGATGTCGGGCAGGGGCTGGCGATGGTGATCGAGCGTCACGGCAAGGCGCTCCTGTATGATACCGGGCCTGCATGGCCGCAGGGCGACAGCGGTCAGCAGGTGATTATCCCGTGGCTGCGCT
Organism: Klebsiella sp. H-Nf2; assembly: GCF_002806645.1. Lineage (NCBI taxonomy): Bacteria > Pseudomonadati > Pseudomonadota > Gammaproteobacteria > Enterobacterales > Enterobacteriaceae > Klebsiella > Klebsiella sp. H-Nf2. The sequence goes on along the minus strand of NZ_PIBL01000008.1, from coordinate 129,286 downwards.
GGCATCATCTGCAGCTGCAGGGCATTGTGCTAAGCCACGAACATCTCGATCATCGCGGCGGCCTTGATTCAGTGCTGCAGGCATGGCCGCAGGCGTGGGTGCGCAGCCCTTTAAGCTGGGCGCGTCATCTGCCGTGTCATCGCGGCGAGCGCTGGCAATGGCGGGGACTCAACTTCCAGGCCCTGTGGCCGCTGCCGGGCAGCACGGCAAAGGGTAATAATCACTCCTGCGTGGTGCGCATCGATGATGGTCGCTCCAGCATCCTGCTCACCGGCGATATAGAACGTCAGGCAGAGCAGGCGATGATCAGCCGTTACTGGCAGCATCTGACGTCTACACTTATCCAGGTTCCGCACCATGGTAGCAACACCTCGTCCAGCGAGCTGCTGGTCCGCCGGGTAGATGGCGCGGCCGCGCTGGCTTCTGCTTCGCGCTACAATGCATGGCGGATGCCTTCGCACAAGGTGGTTCAGCGCTACCGCCAGCAGGGGTATCGCTGGTTAGCCACGCCGCAGCAGGGACAGATAACGGTGGTTTTTTCCGCAGAAGGGTGGCAAATCCACAGCTTACGGGATCAAGTTTTACCTCGTTGGTATCATCAGTGGTTTGGCGCGCCCGCCGATAACGGGTAGAATATGCGGCTATTTCAACACAAGCTGGTTTATTGAATGCAGAACGATAAAGATCTCTCCACGTGGCAGACCTTCCGCCGACTTTGGCCGATTATCGCGCCGTTTAAAACCGGGCTAATCGTCGCGGCGGTGGCGTTAGTGCTTAACGCGGGCAGTGACACCTTCATGTTATCGCTTCTTAAACCGTTATTGGATGATGGTTTTGGTAAAACGGATCGCTCAGTGCTGCTATGGATGCCGCTGGTGGTTATCGGGCTGATGGTGCTACGTGGGATCACCAGCTACATCTCGAGCTATTGTATCTCCTGGGTTTCCGGCAAAGTCGTGATGACCATGCGTCGTCGCCTGTTCGGCCACATGATGGGCATGCCGGTGTCCTTCTTTGACAAGCAGTCTACCGGGACGCTGCTGTCGCGCATTACCTATGATTCTGAGCAGGTCGCCTCATCCTCTTCCAGTGCCTTGATCACCGTGGTCCGCGAAGGGGCATCGATTATCGGCCTGTTCGTGATGATGTTCTATTACAGCTGGCAGCTGTCGCTGATCCTGATCGTACTGGCGCCGATTGTGTCGGTGGCGATCCGCGTGGTCTCCAAGCGTTTTCGCAATATCAGTAAGAATATGCAGAACACGATGGGGCAGGTCACCACCAGCGCCGAGCAGATGCTGAAGGGTCACAAAGAAGTGCTGATGTTTGGTGGCCAGGAAGTGGAAACCAAACGTTTTGATAAGGTCAGCAATAAAATGCGCCTGCAGGGGATGAAGATGGTGTCAGCCTCGTCTATCTCTGACCCGATCATTCAGCTTATCGCATCGCTGGCGCTGGCCTTTGTCCTGTATGCCGCCAGCTTCCCGAGCGTGATGGACACCCTGACCGCCGGGACCATTACCGTGGTCTTCTCCTCGATGATTGCGCTGATGCGCCCGCTGAAGTCGCTGACCAACGTCAATGCCCAGTTCCAGCGCGGGATGGCCGCGTGCCAGACGCTGTTTGCGATCCTCGATTCCGAGCAGGAAAAAGACGAAGGTACGCGGGTCATTGAGCGGGCGAAAGGCAATCTCAAGTTTGAAAACGTCACATTCACCTATCCGGGGCGCGAAGTGGCCGCGCTGCGCAATATCAATCTCGATATCCCGGAAGGGAAAACGGTCGCGCTGGTGGGGCGCTCCGGGTCGGGTAAATCGACCATCGCCAGCCTGATCACCCGTTTCTACGATGTTGACGACGGCCAGATCCTGCTGGATGGTCACGACCTGCGCGAGTACAAGCTGAGCTCGCTGCGCGATCAGGTGGCGCTGGTGTCACAGAACGTGCATCTGTTCAACGATACCGTCGCCAACAACATTGCCTATGCGCGTACCGAAGAGTACAGCCGCGAGCAGATTGAAGAGGCCGCGCGAATGGCCTACGCCATGGATTTCATCAACAAGATGGACAATGGTCTGGATACGATCATCGGCGAGAATGGCGTAATGCTGTCCGGTGGTCAGCGCCAGCGTATTGCTATCGCCCGTGCGCTGCTGCGTAACAGCCCGATCCTGATCCTTGATGAAGCTACCTCGGCGCTGGATACCGAGTCCGAGCGTGCCATTCAGGCGGCGCTGGATGAGCTGCAGAAGAACCGCACCTCGCTGGTTATCGCCCACCGTCTGTCGACCATTGAACAGGCTGATGAAATCGTGGTGGTTGAAGACGGTCGGATTGTGGAGCGCGGAACCCACCACGATCTGCTGGAGCATAAAGGCGTGTACGCTCAGCTGCATAAGATGCAATTCGGCGAATGATCGCGCGCATCTGGTCCGGGGAATCGCCGCTGTGGCGCCTGCTGCTGCCGCTCTCCTGGCTGTATGGCCTGGTGAGCGCGGTTATTCGCCTCAGCTATCAGCTGGGGTGGAAAAAAGCCTGGCGCGCGCCGGTGCCGGTGGTGGTGGTCGGTAATCTCACGGCCGGCGGCAATGGTAAAACCCCGGTGGTGATCTGGCTGGTGGAGCAACTGCAGCAGCGCGGTATTCGCGTGGGGGTGGTCTCTCGCGGCTACGGCGGTAAAGCCGACCGCTACCCGCTGGTATTAACTGACCGGACCAGTACGGCGCAGGCGGGTGATGAGCCGGTGTTAATTCATCAGCGCACTGGCGCGCCGGTGGCGGTTTCTCCGCTGCGCAGCGACGCGGTGAAAGCGCTGCTCAGCGCGCATGATCTGCAGATTATCGTGACCGACGACGGGTTGCAGCACTATAAGCTCGCGCGGGACAGAGAAATTGTCGTCATCGACGGTGTGCGTCGCTTTGGCAACGGCTGGTGGTTGCCTGCCGGGCCGATGCGCGAGCGGGCCTCGCGCTTGCAAAGCGTTGACGCGGTTATCGTTAACGGCGGTGTGCCGCGTCCGGGGGAGATCCCGATGCAGCTGCGTCCCGGAAGGGCGGTTAACCTGCTCACCGGCGAACGTCGCGATGTCTCCACCTTCAAGAACGTGGTGGCGATGGCCGGCATCGGCCATCCGCCGCGCTTCTTCGCCACCCTCGAAAGCTGCGGCATCCAGCCGGTCAAAACCGTGGCGCTGGCGGACCATCAGGCGTTGAGCCAGGCCGATGTCGTCGCCCTGGCGACCGCCGATCAGACGCTGCTGATGACCGAGAAAGATGCCGTGAAATGTCGCGATTTCGCCGCCGCGAACTGGTGGTATTTACCGGTCGACGCCATAATGGCCGATGAACGCGCACAGCGGTTGCTTGCGGACTTAGCGACGTTGGCGCAACGTTAACCATCGCGCCGGCTTTGCTCGCCGCTGTGCTGGAATTCCTGACGGAGAACCTGCATGTCGGTATTGCAATTTTCGCTTAACGAGGCGCGCCACCTCCATCTCGCGGCGCAGGGGTTGTTAAAAAGGCCCCGGCGTCGCGCTCGCCAGAATGACATCCTTTCCACCATCCAGCAGATGTCGCTGCTGCAAATCGATACCATCAACGTGGTGGCCCGTAGCCCCTACCTGGTGCTGTTCAGCCGCCTCGGCAGCTATCCGCAACACTGGCTGGATGAGTCGTTGCGCAGCGGCGAGCTGATGGAATACTGGGCGCATGAAGCCTGCTTTCTGCCGCGCAGCGATTTCGCCCTGGTGCGCCATCGCATGTTGAATCCCGACAATATGGGCTGGAAATATCATCGAGCGTGGATGCACGAGCATGCCGGGAGTATTGCAGAGCTGCTGGCGCACATCGGGCAAAATGGCCCGGTCCGCTCGGCGGATTTTTCCCACCCACGCAAAGGTGCCAGCGGCTGGTGGGAGTGGAAACCGCATAAGCGCCATCTGGAAGGGCTGTTTACCGCCGGCGAAGTGATGGTGGTGGAGCGGCGCAATTTTCACCGCGTGTATGATTTAACCCAGCGGGTGATGCCGGACTGGGATGACGAACGCGACGCGCTATCCCGCGAAGACGCAGAGGCCATCATGCTGCGCAACAGCGCCCGCAGCCTCGGTATCTTTCGTACCCAGTGGCTGGCCGATTACTATCGCTTGCGCCAGCTGTCGCTACCGGGTCTGCTGGCTGCCTGGCAGGAAGAGGGCCTGGTGGTGCCGGTTAACGTGGAAGCACTCGGCGAGATGTGGTTGCATCGCGACGCGCTGGCGCAGCTTGAGTCAGCGCCTGGCGGTAAGCTGATCGCCAGCCATAGTGCTGTGCTCTCTCCCTTCGACCCGGTGGTTTGGGATCGTAAACGCGCGGAGCAACTCTTCAACTTCAGCTATCGTCTGGAGTGCTATACCCCGGCACCGAAGCGGCAGTATGGCTACTTCGTACTGCCCCTGCTGCACCAGGGCAAGCTGGTTGGGCGGATGGACAGTAAAATACATCGCAAAAGCCAGGAGCTGGAGATCTTCTCCCTGTGGCTGGAGGAGGGGGTGAAGATCACCCGTGGCCTTGAGCAGGGGCTGCGCCGGGCGATTAATGACTTCGCGCGCTGGCAATCGGCGGAACGGATCTTGTGCCGGCGCCTGCCGGAAGGGCTGTTTGTCGGTCATGAGCAGGGGTGGGAAATCGACGCCGATTGATCCCGGCGCCGACCTTCCTGTGATATGCTGCTGAGAAATCTATCCGGTCCATCAGGAGGAAACATGGATCACCGTTTACTTGAAATCATCGCCTGCCCGGTCTGTAACGGTAAGCTGTATTACAGTCAGGATAAGCAAGAACTTATTTGCAAACTTGATAGTCTGGCGTTTCCGCTGCGCGATGGTATCCCTGTGCTGCTGGAGACAGAGGCGCGTCCGCTGGCGGTAGAAGAGAGTCACTCATGAGTTTCGTGGTTATTATTCCTGCGCGTTTCGCCTCCACGCGCCTGCCGGGAAAACCACTGCAGGACATTAATGGCAAGCCGATGATTGTTCATGTGCTGGAGCGCGCGCGCGAGTCCGGGGCGGATCGGATCATTGTCGCCACCGATCATCCGGACGTGGCCAGCGCCGTTGAAGCGGCGGGTGGTGAAGTGTGCATGACCCGTGCCGATCACCAGTCCGGCACCGAACGGCTGGCGGAAGTGGTGGAGAAGTGCGCATTCAGCGATGACACTATCATCGTCAATATTCAGGGCGATGAGCCGATGATCCCCCCGGCAATCGTCCGCCAGGTGGCCGAGAATCTGGCGTCCAGCGCCTGCGGAATGGCGACGCTGGCGGTGCCGATCCACGACGCGGAAGAGGCGTTTAATCCGAATGCGGTCAAAGTGGTGATGGATGCCCAGGGCTATGCGCTCTATTTTTCACGCGCCACCATTCCGTGGGATCGCGATCGCTTTGCCCACTCCCGGGACGCTATCGGTGATTCCCTGCTGCGTCATATCGGCATTTATGGCTACCGCGCCGGCTTTATTCGCCGCTATGTCAGCTGGGCGCCGAGCCCGCTGGAGCAGATTGAAATGCTCGAGCAGCTGCGGGTCCTGTGGTATGGTGAGAAAATCCATGTTGCCGTTGCAGCAGAAGTACCAGGCACCGGCGTCGATACCCCGGAAGATCTGGAGCGCGTCCGCGCTGAGCTGCGTTAATCCCCTGTCCCCTCCTTACAGGGGGGGGATATCCCCGCCGGTTTTTCGCTTTTTTTACCCCTTTTTGATCTTATTCGATGACAACCCAGGTGCGGGCGCTCATTATGAAACCAGTAGTGTTCATAGGGGTAATCGACAATGGAACAGTTGCGAACCGAACTCAGTCACCTGCTTGGCGAAAAGCTGAGCCGGGTGGAGTGTATCAGTGAAAAAGCCGCTACGGCGCTGTGGTCCCTGTATGATGCGCAGGGAAACCCGATGCCGCTGCTGGCGCGCAGTTTCACCACGCCCGGTGTGGCGCGGCAACTGGCATGGAAGATCTCCACTCTCGCGCGCAGTGGTACAGTGCGCATGCCGGTGGTTTACGGCGTGATGACGCATGAAGAGCATCCCGGGCCGGATGTGCTGCTGCTTGAGCGCCTGCGCGGTGTTCCGGTGGAGGCCCCCACGCGTACGCCGGCCCGCTGGGAGCAACTGCAGGAGCAAATCGTCGAGGCGCTGCTCGCCTGGCATCGTCAGGACAGCGGCGGTTGCGTAGGGATGGTCGACAATACCCAGGACAATCTGTGGTCGAACTGGTACCGCCAGCGGGTAGAGATGCTGTGGAGCACTCTGAACCTGTATCAGGATACCGGCCTGACGATGCAGGATAAGCGCATTTTGTTTCGCTCCCGCGAGTGCCTTCCAGAGCTGTTCCGCGATTTCAATGACAATGCCGTGCTGGTACACGGCAATTTCACCCTGCGCAGTATGCTGAAAGACCCACGCAGCGATCAGCTGCTGGCGATGGTGGGGCCGGGGATGATGCTATGGGCGCCACGCGAGTATGAACTGTTCCGCCTTGCAGAAGGCGGTCAGGCCGAGCAGCTGCTGTGGCGCTACCTGCAGCAGGCGCCGGTTTCAGAAGCCTTTGTCTGGCGGCGCTGGCTCTATCTGCTGTGGGATGAGGTGGATAGCCTGGTCAATACCGGGCGCTTTGATCGCACCCGTTTCGACCTCGCAAAAAAATCACTCCTGCCCTGGCTCGCCTGAGCCACCTTTCAGCCATTGCCAGACGCGACCGAGGGTTTCATAGCCGACCCGGTCGCTGTGCATCAGCCATACCGGGGAGGGGATGGCTCGCTCCCACGGATTAAGCGGCGAGGTCACCGCTAACTGATTTGCCGGCGCGGGCAGGGGATCCAGACCGGCATGACGAAAGAAAATCATCGCCCGTGGCAGGTGTGACGCCGAAGTGACCAGCAGGAAGGGGGCATCGCCGATGGCGCGCTTCACCGCCTGCGCTTCCTCTTCTGTATCTTTCGGCCGATCGAGCACAATGATATCGCTGCGCGGTACGCCGAGGCTCTCGGCCACTCTCGCCCCAGCTTCTGCCGTGCTGACGGGATTCGTTTTTGCCGCCGCGCCAGTGAAGATCATTTTCGACCCGGGATGCTCATGCCAAAGGCGGATACCCTCCGTCAGGCGCGGCAGGCTGTTATTGATAAGATTAGAGCTTGGCGCCCACTCTGGATTCCAGGTATAGCCGCCGCCCAACACCACCACGTAGCTCACCGGCTGCTCGCCGCGCCAGGTGGGGTAGCTATCTTCAATCGGTTTCAACAGGCTGTCGGCGACGGGCTGCAGGCTCAGCAGCGCCAGCAGCAACCAGCCGAGGCTCACGCATAGCTTTCCGGTACGTTGAAAGCGGCTGAACCATAACAGCGCGATCCCGATCCCGATCAGCAACAGCAGGGCGGGAAGCGGCAACAGCAGACCGCCGACGATCTTTTTTAGCGTGAAAAGCATGCCAGATGGTTCCTTTTTTAACCATATAACCAAAGTTATGTTCGGATCTTATAACAGATCGCTTCATTCTCGGCGTGGGTATGACAAAATAGCGGTTTTGTGTTGGCTTGTGGAGTCGCCCGTGCAGGATCGCAATTTCGATGACATTGCTGAAAAGTTTTCGCGCAATATTTACGGCACCACAAAAGGTCAGCTGCGCCAGGCGATCCTCTGGCAGGATCTGGAACCGCTGCTGGCGCATCTGGGGCCGGGACCGCTGAGGGTACTGGATGCCGGCGGCGGCGAAGGGCAAACGGCCATTAAAGTGGCGCAACTGGGCCATCACGTGACGCTGTGCGATCTCTCCGCTGAAATGGTGGCGCGCGCCCGCCAGGCGGCCGTCGATAAAGGTGTGATCGACAACATGCATTTTGTACAATGCGCGGCTCAGGATATTGCGCAGCATTTGGAAAGCCCGGTTGATCTGGTACTGTTTCATGCGGTACTGGAGTGGGTGGCGGAGCCCCAGGAGGTGCTGCGTACGCTGTGGTCGACGCTGCGTCCTGGCGGTGGGCTGTCGTTGATGTTCTACAATGCTAACGGCCTGCTGATGCACAATATGGTGGCCGGTAATTTCGATTACGTACAATTGGGCATGCCAAAAAAGAAAAAACGCACGCTGTCGCCGGATTATCCGCGTGAGCCGCAGCAGGTTTATCACTGGCTGGAAGAGATTGGCTGGCAGATTGTCAGCAAAACCGGCGTGCGGGTGTTTCATGATTATCTGCGTGAAAAACGCCAACAGCATGACAGCTATGCGGCACTACTGGAGCTGGAAACGCGCTACTGTCGTCAGGAGCCGTATCTCAGCCTGGGCCGTTATATTCATGTCACCGCGCTTAAGAGCTAGGCTCATAGCCGCAGATGCAAGGATAAAGTATGAGTGAATTTTCCCAGACAGTCCCCGAACTGGTTGCCTGGGCCAGGAAAAATGATTTTTCTATCTCGCTGCCGGTCGACAGACTCTCTTTTCTGCTGGCGGTCGCCACGCTGAACGGCGAACGGCTGGAAGGGGAAATGAGCGAGGGAGAACTGGTGGATGCGTTCCGCCACGTCAGTGATGCGTTTGAGCAGACCAGCGAAACCATCAGCCAGCGCGCCAATAATGCGATCAACGATTTGGTGCGCCAGCGTCTGCTGAACCGCTTTACCAGCGAAATTACCGAAGGCAATGCGATCTATCGCCTGACGCCGTTGGGGATCGGGATCACCGATTACTATATCCGTCAGCGTGAATTCTCGACGCTGCGTCTCTCGATGCAGCTGTCGATCGTCGCCGGCGAGCTGAAGCGCGCGGCGGATGCCGCAGAAGAGGGCGGAGATGAGTTCCACTGGCATCGCAATGTTTTCGCTCCGCTGAAATATTCCGTGGCAGAAATTTTCGACAGCATTGACCTGACGCAGCGCATTATGGATGAGCAGCAGCAGCTGGTGAAAGACGATATCGCGCAGCTGTTAAATAAAGACTGGCGCGCGGCGATTTCCAGCTGTGAACTGCTGCTGTCGGAAACCTCTGGCACGCTGCGTGAACTGCAGGATACGCTGGATGCGGCGGGGGATAAACTGCAGGCGAATCTGCTGCGCATCCAGGATTCGACCATGGCGCGCGACGATTTGCATTTTGTCGACCGGCTGGTATTCGACCTGCAAAGCAAGCTCGATCGCATCGTCAGCTGGGGTCAACAGGCGATTGACCTGTGGATCGGCTACGACCGCCACGTGCACAAGTTTATCCGTACCGCTATCGATATGGATAAGAACCGCGTCTTCGCCCAGCGTCTGCGCCAGTCGGTACAGACCTATTTTGATGAGCCGTGGGCGCTGACTTACGCCAACGCCGACCGTCTGCTGGATATGCGCGATGAAGAGATGGCGCTGCGCGATGAAGAGGTCACCGGCGAACTGCCGGCGGATCTCGAATTTGAAGAGTTTAACGAAATTCGCGAGCAGCTGGCGGCGCTAATTGAAGCGCAACTGGCGGTCTATAAAGAGAAGGGAATACCGCTGGACCTCGGCCTGGTGGCGCGGGAGTTCCTGGCGCAGTATCCGCGCGGGCGTCACTTCGACGTGGCGCGGATCGTCGTGGATCAGGCGGTACAGCTGGGCGTCGCCCAGGCAGATTTCACCGGACTGCCGGCAAAATGGCAGCCGATTAATGATTACGGAGCCAAGGTACAGGCGCATGTCATTGACAAATATTGAACAAGTGATGCCGGTTAAGCTGGCGCAGGCGTTGGCCAATCCGTTATTTCCGGCGCTGGACAGCGCCCTGCGCGCGGGCCGTCATATCGGTCTCGACGAGCTGGATAATCACGCATTTTTGATGGATTTCCAGGATTACCTGGAAGAATTTTACGCTCGCTATAACGTCGAGTTGATCCGCGCACCGGAAGGGTTCTTCTATCTGCGCCCGCGCTCCACCACGCTGATTTCGCGCTCGGTGCTGTCGGAGCTGGATATGATGGTGGGCAAAATTCTTTGCTATCTCTATCTCAGCCCGGAGCGCCTGGCAAACGAAGGGATTTTCACCCAGCAGGAGCTCTATGACGAACTGCTGACCCTGGCGGATGAATCCAGGCTGCTGAAGCTGGTGAACAATCGTTCCACCGGTTCGGATCTGGACCGCCAGAAGCTGCAGGAAAAAATGCGCGCGTCGCTAAACCGCCTGCGCCGTCTGGGGATGGTGTGGTTTATGGGCCATGACAGCAGCAAGTTTCGCATTACCGAATCGGTATTCCGCTTTGGCGCCGATGTGCGCGCCGGCGACGACCCGCGCGAGGCGCAGCGCCGCCTGATCCGTGACGGGGAAGCGATGGCCCTGGAAAATCACCTGCAGCTCAATGATGAGAATGAAGAAAACCAGCCGGATAGCGGGGAGGAAGAGTAATGATTGAACGCGGTAAGTTTCGCTCGCTAACGCTGGTTAACTGGAACGGTTTCTTTGCCCGGACCTTTGATCTTGATGAACTGGTGACCACCCTCTCCGGGGGGAACGGTGCGGGTAAGTCCACGACCATGGCGGCTTTCGTCACGGCGCTGATCCCGGATTTAACCCTGTTGCACTTCCGTAACACCACCGAAGCGGGCGCCACCAGCGGTTCGCGCGATAAAGGCCTGCACGGTAAGCTGCGTGCCGGGGTGTGTTACTCGGTACTCGACGTGATCAACTCTCGCCACCAGCGCGTGGTAGTCGGTGTGCGCCTGCAGCAGGTCGCCGGGCGCGACCGTAAAGTCGACATCAAGCCTTTTGCCATCCAGGGGCTGCCCACCTCGATCCAACCGACCCAGTTGTTGACCGAGACGCTCAACGATCGTCAGGCGCGCGTGGTAAGCCTCAATGAGCTGAAAGACAAGCTCGAGGCGATGGAAGGGGTTCAGTTCAAGCAGTTCAACTCGATCACCGAATATCACTCGTTGATGTTCGATCTGGGCGTGGTGGCGCGTCGTCTGCGTTCCGCCTCCGATCGTAGCAAATACTACCGCCTGATTGAGGCCTCGCTGTACGGCGGGATCTCCAGCACCATTACCCGCTCGCTGCGCGACTACCTGCTGCCGGAAAACAGCGGCGTGCGTAAAGCGTTCCAGGATATGGAAGCGGCGCTGCGGGAAAACCGCATGACGCTGGAAGCCATTCGCGTTACCCAGTCCGACCGCGATCTGTTTAAACACCTGATCAGCGAAGCCACCAACTACGTGGCGGCGGACTATATGCGTCACGCCAACGAGCGGCGCATTCACCTGGATAAGGCGCTGGAGTATCGTCGCGATCTCTTTGCCTCGCGTTCGCAACTGGCGGCCGAGCAGTATAAGCACGTCGAGATGGCGCGTGAGCTGCAGGAGCACAACGGCGCGGAAGGCGATCTGGAAGCCGATTACCAGGCCGCCAGCGATCACCTGAACCTGGTACAGACCGCTCTGCGTCAGCAGGAAAAAATTGAGCGTTACGAAGCGGATCTCGACGAGCTGCAGATCCGTCTGGAAGAGCAGAATGAAGTGGTGGCGGAAGCCGCCGACCAGCAGGAAGAGAACGAAGCCCGCGCTGAAGCCGCCGAGCTGGAAGTGGATGAGCTGAAAAACCAGCTCGCCGACTATCAGCAGGCGCTCGACGTCCAGCAGACCCGCGCCATTCAGTATAACCAGGCGCTGCAGGCGCTGGAGCGCGCGAAGACGCTGTGCCATCTGCCGGATCTGACGCCAGAGAGCGCCGACGAGTGGCTGGAAACCTTCCAGGCGAAAGAGCAGGAAGCGACGGAGAAAATGCTGTCGCTGGAACAGAAAATGAGCGTGGCGCAAACCGCGCACAGCCAGTTCGAACAGGCGTACCAGCTGGTGGCGGCGATTAACGGCCCGCTGGCGCGTAATGAAGCCTGGGACGTGGCGCGCGAATTGCTGCGCGACGGCGTTAACCAGCGCCATCATGCCGAGCAGGCGCAGGGGCTGCGCAGCCGTCTCAACGAGCTGGAGCAGCGTCTGCGCGAGCAGCAGGACGCCGAGCGTCAGCTGGCTGAGTTCTGCAAACGCCAGGGCAAACGCTACGATATCGACGATCTGGAAACGCTGCATCAGGAGCTGGAAGCGCGCATCGCGTCGCTGGCCGACAGCGTCTCTAACGCTCAGGAACAGCGCATGACCCTGCGTCAGGAGCTGGAGCAATTGCAGTCGCGCACCCAGACGCTGATGCGTCGGGCGCCGATCTGGCTGGCGGCGCAGAACAGCCTCAACCAGCTGTGCGAGCAGAGCGGCGAACAGTTTGAGTCCGGCCAGGAGGTCACCGAATACCTGCAGCAGCTGCTGGAGCGTGAGCGCGAGGCTATCGTTGAACGTGACGAGGTCGGCGCCCGCAAGCGGGCCATCGACGAAGAGATCGAGCGTCTCAGCCAGCCGGGCGGCTCTGAAGATCCGCGTCTGAACGCGCTGGCGGAGCGCTTTGGCGGCGTCCTGTTGTCGGAAATTTATGACGACGTTAGCCTCGAAGATGCGCCGTACTTCTCCGCGCTGTATGGCCCGTCGCGCCATGCGATCGTGGTGCCGGATCTGTCGCAGGTGGCGGAGCAGCTCGAAGGGCTGGAAGATTGTCCGGAAGATCTGTATCTGATCGAAGGCGATCCGCAGTCCTTCGATGACAGCGTATTCAGCGTCGACGAGCTGGAAAAAGCGGTGGTGGTGAAGATTGCCGACCGCCAGTGGCGTTATTCACGTTTCCCGACGCTGCCGCTGTTTGGTCGCGCGGCACGCGAAAACCGCATCGAAACGCTGCATGCTGAGCGTGAGAGCCTCTCCGAGCGTTTCGCGACCCTGTCGTTCGACGTGCAGAAAACCCAGCGTCTGCACCAGGCTTTCAGCCGCTTCATTGGCAGCCATCTGGCGGTCGCTTTCGAGGACGATCCGGAAGAAGAGATCCGCAAACTCAACAGCCGCCGCGGCGAGCTGGAGCGCGCGCTGAACGCCCATGAGAGCGATAACCAACAGAACCGCGTGCAGTATGAGCAGGCGAAAGAGGGCGTTTCTGCGCTCAACCGCCTGCTGCCGCGCCTGAACCTGCTGGCGGATGATACGCTGGCCGACCGCGTGGACGAGATCCAGGAACGTCTGGACGAAGCGCAGGAGGCGGCGCGCTTTATTCAGCAGCATGGCAATCAGCTGGCGAAGCTGGAGCCGATCGTCTCGGTATTGCAGAGCGATCCGGAGCAGTTTGAGCAGCTGAAAGAAGATTACGCCTATGCGCAGCAAACCCAGCGCGATGCGCGTCAGCAGGCCTTCGCGCTGGCGGAAGTCGTGCAGCGCCGGGCCCACTTCAGCTACTCCGATTCGGCGGAGATGCTCAGTGGCAACAGCGATCTCAACGAGAAGCTGCGCCAGCGTCTGCAACACGCGGAGTCCGAGCGTAGCCGCGCGCGCGAAGCGATGCGAAGCCATGTTGCGCAGTTGAACCAGTACAACCAGGTGCTGGCGTCGCTGAAGAGCTCGTATGACACCAAAAAAGAGCTGCTCAACGACCTGTATAAAGAGCTGCAGGATATCGGCGTGCGCGCCGACGCCGGGGCGGAAGAGCGTGCGCGTGCGCGTCGTGACGAGCTGCACATGCAGCTGAGCAACAACCGCTCCCGCCGCAATCAGCTGGAGAAAGCGTTGACCTTCTGCGAAGCGGAAATGGACAACCTGACCCGTAAACTGCGCAAGCTGGAGCGTGATTACTGCGAAATGCGTGAGCAGGTCGTCAGCGCCAAGGCGGGCTGGTGTGCGGTGATGCGTCTGGTGAAAGACAACGGCGTGGAACGTCGTCTGCACCGCCGCGAGCTGGCTTATCTCTCTGCCGATGAGCTGCGTTCGATGTCGGATAAGGCGCTGGGCGCGCTGCGTCTGGCGGTTTCCGATAACGAGCACCTGCGTGACGTGCTGCGTATTTCGGAAGATCCGAAACGTCCGGAGCGCAAAATCCAGTTCTTCGTCGCCGTCTATCAGCATCTGCGTGAGCGTATCCGTCAGGATATTATTCGTACCGATGACCCGGTGGAAGCGATCGAGCAGATGGAGATCGAGCTCAGTCGTCTGACCGAAGAGCTGACCAACCGCGAACAGAAACTGGCGATCAGTTCCCGCAGCGTGGCGAACATTATTCGCAAAACCATTCAGCGTGAGCAGAACCGTATCCGGATGCTCAACCAGGGGCTGCAGAGCGTCTCGTTCGGCCAGGTTAACAGCGTGCGTCTGAACGTTAACGTGCGTGAGACCCACTCGACGCTGCTCGATGTGCTGTCTGAACAGCATGAGCAGCATCAGGATCTGTTCAACAGCAATCGCCTGACCTTCTCGGAAGCGCTGGCCAAGCTGTATCAGCGCCTCAACCCGCAGATCGATATGGGGCAGCGCACGCCGCAAACCATCGGCGAAGAACTGCTCGACTACCGCAACTATCTGGAGATGGAAGTGGAAGTTAACCGCGGCTCCGACGGCTGGCTGCGCGCCGAGTCCGGCGCGCTGTCCACCGGGGAAGCGATCGGTACCGGGATGTCGATTCTGGTAATGGTGGTGCAGAGCTGGGAAGATGAATCCCGTCGTCTGCGCGGCAAGGACATCTCGCCATGTCGTCTGCTGTTCCTCGATGAAGCGGCGCGTCTCGATGCCCGCTCTATCGCCACGCTGTTCGAACTGTGCGAACGTCTGGAGATGCAGCTGATTATCGCGGCGCCAGAGAACATCAGTCCGGAAAAAGGCACTACCTATAAACTGGTGCGTAAAGTGTTCAATAATCATGAACATGTGCACGTGGTCGGGTTGCGCGGTTTTGCCGCGCCGGTGCCGGAAGCCCTGCCGGGGACGGCCGACGCCTCCTGAGGCTGCGGCTAAATCCTGGTGCGTAAGCGGTGAAAAGGGCAACGTTAAGTTGCCCTTTTTGCTATCCAGCCCGGTATGCCAGAGTGGTATAATCTTTAAGCTTCTTTACATTAGGTAAGGCAAAAGCCTTTTGGTCTTTATATACTGAGAAAAAGCCCACTAATTTGTGGGCGGCAATGTGTGACAACAGGGGGCAAGGGATGTTGCTAAAGAAACGGTATGGTCGTCCATTGTCAGCGCTCAGCCTGAGCCTGGCACTGGCATTTGCTCCGCTGTTCAATGTCCAGGCCGCAGAGCCTGAAGTCGTACCCGGTGATAGCTCCGCTACACCTGGAGAGCTTTCCGTCGCGCTGACGCAAAGCGATGGGCAATCGCCGGCGGTCGCGAAGCTAGCCGGTGAGCAGCCGCTGTCGATGGAGGCCGCGGCGAACAGTCGCGCCCAGATCGAAGCGCTGTTGCCGGCAGGGTACAAACCTGTCTTTATGAATCCGCTGGTATCGCTGTACGCCGCCAGGGATATGAAACCGATGTGGGAAAACCGCGAGGCGGTGCAGGCGTTCCAGCAGCAGCTGGCGGAGATCGCCATCGCCGGTTTTCAGCCGCAGTTTACCACCTGGGTCAGCCTGCTGACCGATCCCGCTGTCAGCGGCATGGCGCGCGATGTGGTGTTGTCGGATGCCATGATGGGCTACCTGCATTTTATCAGTGGTATCCCCACCCAGGGCACTCGCTGGTTGTACGGTTCGACACCGTACAAAATGGCGACCCTACCGTTGTCGGTAATTAACCAGTGGCAGCTGGCGCTGGACAATGGTTCCCTGCCGGCGTTTATCGCCGGCCTGGCGCCGCATCATCCACAGTATGAGACCATGCACCAGTCGCTGCTGGCGCTGGTGGCTGATTCTCGCCCGTGGCCGCAGCTAACCGGCAGCGGCTCGCTGCGCCCCGGTGAATGGAGCAATGATATCGGTGCCCTGCGCGAGATCCTCCAGCGTACCGGGATGCTGGAAAATACGGCCGATATCGTTCTGCCCGGCGATGTGGTCAGCCCGTCGGCGAAGAAAAAGAGCAAATCGGCTGCGGCCCGCGGCGTGTACGATCGCCAGCTGGTGGAGGGCGTGAAGCGCTTCCAGGCCATGCAGGGGCTGGGGGCGGATGGCGTCATTGGCCAGTCCACCCGTGACTGGCTCAACGTCTCCTCCGCGCAGCGTGCGGGGGTGCTGGCCCTGAATATTCAGCGTTTACGCCTGCTGCCGGGCAAACTCTCGACCGGCATTATGGTGAATATTCCCGCTTTCTCGCTGGTCTATTACCAGGATGGCAGCCAGGTGCTGGCCTCGCGGGTGATCGTGGGGCGTCCGGACCGCAAAACGCCGATGATGAGCAGCGCGTTGAATAACGTGGTGGTCAATCCGCCGTGGAATGTGCCGCCGACGCTGGCGCGCAAAGATATCCTGCCGAAGGTGCGGAATAACCCAGGCTATCTGGAACAACATGGCTACACCATGATGCGCGGCTGGAACAGTAAAGAGTCGATTGATCCTTACCGGGTCGACTGGTCGACCATCACCGAGAATAATTTACCGTTCCGTTTTCAGCAGGCGCCGGGGGCGCGTAACTCACTGGGCCGCTACAAGTTTAATATGCCGAGTTCGGATGCTATCTATCTGCACGATACGCCAAACCATAATCTGTTCCAGAAAGATGTTCGTGCGCTCAGCTCCGGCTGCGTACGCGTCAATAAGGCCTCGGAGCTGGCCAATATGCTGCTGCAGGATGCGGGCTGGAACGACACGCGTATTTCCGATGCCCTGAAGCAAGGGGATACGCGCTATGTCAATATTCGGCAAAATATACCGGTGAATTTATATTACTTAACGGCTTTTGTAGATGCTGATGGACGTACACAATATCGAACAGATATTTACAATTACGATCTCACCGCGCGATCCAGTGCACAAATTCTGACGAAAGCTGAACAATTAATCAGGTAAATGAAGTAGTTCAATGGATTTTGTTGTCCTAGCACTGGGTAAAAAAGGGCGCTGCTCCTCTGCAGCGCCCGATTTTCCTGGGGTGAGGCTGCCTTGACGTTGGCAATAATGCCCGGTAAGGTGCCTTTCGTGCGCCAGAAGTGCATATACATATAATTCCGCTCAATGCGTAGCGCGGCCAGCGCGAACGCTCTCCTTTGCCGGGCTGCATCACGGTTGTGGCGAGCGATGGCGAGCTGGCGGTTAGCCTCGTGCGATGCGGAAAAAGTATATAACGATTCATTGACTGTAGACCTGATTATCATGGACAAATTTGACGCTAATCGCCGCAGATTGCTGGCGTTGGGTGGTGCTGCGCTGGGTGCTGCCGCCATTCTCCCTGCGCCGGCATTTGCCACCCTCTCGACCCCCCGCCCGCGTATTTTGACGCTGAATAACCTGCATACCGGTGAATCGCTCAAGGCGGAGTTTTTCGATGGCAGAGGCTATATTCAGGATGAATTAGCAAGACTTAATCATTTTTTCCGTGATTACCGCGCGAATAAAATTAAGTCCATCGATCCAAATCTGTTCGATCATCTTTATCGGTTGCAGGGATTGCTTGGCACCAACAAACCTGTCCAGCTTATTTCTGGTTATCGTTCCCTCGATACCAATGATGAGCTTCGCGCACGAAGCCGTGGTGTGGCAAAACACAGCTATCACACCAAGGGGCAGGCAATGGATTTCCATATTGAAGGTATTTCGTTAAGCAATATTCGCAAAGCGGCGTTATCTATGCGCGCAGGTGGTGTAGGATATTACCCACGTAGTAACTTTGTGCATATTGATACCGGTCCCGTAAGGCACTGGTAACGAAAGGAGCGTCATGAACTATCGTATTATTCCGGTTACCGCGTTCGCGCAGAACTGTTCTCTCATCTGGTGCGAACAAACCCGCTTGGCGGCGCTGGTCGATCCTGGCGGCGATGCTGAACGTATCAAAGCGGTGGTGGCGGAGGCGGGCGTCACGCTGATGCAGATCCTGCTGACGCATGGCCATCTCGATCACGTCGGCGCCGCTGCGGAACTGGCGCAGCATTATGGCGTACCGGTTATTGGTCCGGAAAAAGAAGATGAGTTCTGGCTGGAAGGATTACCGGCGCAAAGCCGGATGTTCGGCCTGGAGGATTGCCAGCCGCTGCGTCCGGATCGCTGGCTCAATGAAGGCGATGTGGTCAATGTAGGGAATGTGGCGCTGCAGGTGTTCCACTGCCCGGGCCATACGCCGGGTCACGTGGTCTTCTTTGATGACGCATCCCGATTACTCATTTCCGGGGACGTGATTTTTAAAGGCGGGGTGGGGCGTAGCGATTTTCCACGCGGCGACCATGGACAGCTGATTGCGGCCATTAAAGATAAGCTGTTGCCGCTGGGCGATGACGTGACCTTTATTCCCGGCCATGGTCCACTGTCGACGCTGGGTGAGGAACGCCGTAACAACCCGTTCCTGCAGGATGAGATGCCGGTCTGGTGACAGACATGACGCGAACACATAAAAAAGGCCGCATTCGCGGCCTTTTTCTTTTATCTCGCTTAGAGCACTCTGTCGCTTACAGTACCGCGACGATGGCTTCGCACAGCGGCGCCATATTGTCGGGCGTCATCCCGGCCACGTTGATACGTCCGGATGCAACCGCATAAATGGCGAACTCTTCGCGCAGACGCAGCACCTGCTCTTTGCTCAGCCCGCTGAACGAGAACATGCCGTTCTGCTTGCTGATAAAGCTGAAGTCGCGGCTCGCGCCTTTCTCCTGCAGGGTGTTGACGAACAGCAGGCGCATACGCTGGATGCGCTGGCGCATATCGGTCAGTTCCTGTTCCCAAATCGCTCGCAGCGCATCGTTGCTCAGAATGGTGGCGACCACGGAGGCGCCATGCGCAGGCGGGTTGGAGTAGTTGGCACGGATCACCGATTTCATCTGACTGAACGCGCGGTCCACGGTCTCCTGATCGGCGGCGACCAGCGTACAGGCGCCAACGCGCTCGTTGTACAGGCCAAAGTTTTTCGAGTAGGAGCTGGCGACCAGCAGCTCTTTGTGCAGCGCAGCAAAGGCGCGCAGCCCTTCAGCATCTTCTTCCAGACCGCGGGCGAAGCCCTGGTAGGCGAAATCAAACAGCGGGAGCCAGCCTTTTTCCACTGACAACTGCGCCAGCTGCTGCCACTGGTCGAGCGTCGGATCGATACCGGTCGGGTTGTGGCAGCAGCCGTGGAACAGCACCACGTCGCCTGCCTGCGCTTCGTTCAGACTGGCCAGCAGACCATCAAAGTCCAGCGCATGGTTAGCAGCGTCGTAGTAGGTATATTCGCGTACTTCCAGGCCGGCAGAGTTAAATACGCTTTTATGGTTCGGCCAGCTTGGGTTGCTCACCCACACGCGTTTTACGTCGGTGTTTTTGGCGAGGAAGTCAGCCGCGACACGCAGAGCGCCAGTACCGCCTGGGGTCTGCGCAGTACGGGCGCGTTTATCAGCGATAATCGCATTGCCTTTACCGAACAGCAGCTCCTGGGTGCAGCGACCAAATTCAGGAATACCATCGATGCCCAGATAGTTTTTAGTCGTTTCATTTTCCAGCAGGTACTGCTCTGCTTTCTTGACGCTGGTCAGAACGGGTGTTTTACCGGTTTCATCCTTGTAAACACCAATTCCGAGGTTAATTTTTTCAGGGCGGTCATCGGCACGAAACAGATCGGCCAGACCTAAAATCGGGTCGGCTGGGGCGGCGGTGATGTTCTCAAACATGACGAGGTTCCATTGTGATTACTGAAGGGAAATTCGCTATCAGGTTAACGGGAGAATAACGAATTGCCAACCGTTTGCGACAAAAAGCGAGAAGGTTTTCGAAAGATACGATCTTTGCCTCACGAATACAGAAAAGCAGGACCGAAGTCCTGCTTTGAAGGCATATCACGAAGGGGTGTACTGCAGATTAGAACTGGTAAACGATACCCACGGCCGCCTGGTCGTCGGTGGCTACGCCAGCCTCACGCGTATAAGCGTTGTCGTCCAGTTGGTTGAACTTGTACGCCGCGTAGACGTTCATGTTCTTGTTGAAGTAGTACCAGGTACCCACTTCGACGTATTTAACCAGATCCGCATCGCCGCCGGAGAAGCCACCGCGTGCCTGCAGGTCTTTGCCTTTGGTCTGCACGTAGCCGATGGACGGACGCAGGCCGAAATCGAACTGATACTGTACGACAGCTTCGAAGTTCTGGGTTTTGCCAGCGAAGTAGTTACCTTGGTTTTCCGGAGTCATGTTGTAGGTCTGAGAGTACATGACCGCTGCGTAGACGTTGTTGGCGTCATATTTTGCAGAGGTTGCCCAGGCTTCGGCTTTGTCGCCATTGCCGTCAGCTTTCTGATCGACGCTACGGTTGGAGCCGGAGTAGCCTGCAGACAGCGCGATACCGTTGTCGAACGCATAGGTGGCCGCGGTGCTGAAGCCGTCGCCATTCTGTTTGTGGATCGAACGGTCGTGGTCATTTTTACCCTGGTACTGCAGCGCGAAGCTCAGGCCGTCAACCAGACCAAAGAAGTCAGAGTTACGGTAGGTTGCCACG
Organism: Klebsiella sp. H-Nf2; assembly: GCF_002806645.1. Classification (NCBI taxonomy): domain Bacteria; kingdom Pseudomonadati; phylum Pseudomonadota; class Gammaproteobacteria; order Enterobacterales; family Enterobacteriaceae; genus Klebsiella; species Klebsiella sp. H-Nf2. Next base: position 108,862 of record NZ_PIBL01000008.1, on the reverse strand, counting down.
CCGTTGGTACGGCCGGTCATGTAGTTGTCGGTGTAGTTCCAGCCGTCGCCGCCCCATTCAACCAGCATATCGGTTGCTGCTTCGACGTCGTAGATCGCGCCGTAGTTACGACCGTAGTCGAATGAACCGTATTCGCCCGCTTTCAGACCCGCGAACGCCAGACGGGTTTTCGTCGGCTGGGAACCTTCAACGTTGGACGCATCCATGTTGTATTCCCACTGGCCGTAACCGGTCAGCTGATCGTTGATCTGAGTTTCGCCTTTCAGGCCGATACGGGCATAGGTGGTATCGTCGCTGCTGGTGTCGCCATTGGTGGTCCAGACGTGCTCGCCGACCATTTTCCCGTAGAAGTCCAGTTTGTTGCCGTTTTTGTTATAGATTTCTGCAGCGTTGGCTGCACCGGCTACCAGCAGGGCAGGGATCACCACTGCCAGAATATTGCGCTTCATCATTATTTATTACCCTCATTAATATTTTTTATATGAACACGTGCCACTGCCGTCAATAAGTTCTGTCAATAAAAACTTACAGAACCATTGATGAGAGTTTGGTGTCTGAAGGCATCTTTCCATCCGCGACAACGTTTCGCTAGCCGGAAAATGCTACTAATATCTCATATGAGTAACAAAACGAAAAATCATGTAACTAAATGTGTATTTTAGGGAACTTTGTGAACTTAATCAAAATTCCGTTCCACCTGATAAGGCAAAACGCCATTGCTTATCTATCTATATGAATTATTTATGATTAATTTGGATAAGCGATAATTCGTTCATTTTGTGTGTTGAATTCGCCTTCTTTTTATTCAGCTCCTGTCTTTGCAAGACGTGCGGCGCATGGTTAAAAAATGAGCAGATTTATCAGCGGCTTTGCGTTCTTATGAACATAAAGTGCGATCTGCGTCACCAGTATGCACCGAAACAGTGCGTAACATAAATGTGATTTCCAGGCCTTGATGTTTAAGTTTGTTGAATTTTGCTAACAGTAATTGACATAAAAAAAGGCCAGCTTGCGCTGGCCTCTGAGGTTTATAACCGAAAAATTTAGAATGTCGCGTTGCGCGGGGTTCGCGGGAACGGAATGACATCGCGGACGTTCTGCACGCCGGTTACGTAGGCAATCAGACGTTCGAAGCCCAGACCAAAGCCGGAGTGTGGCACGGTGCCGTAGCGGCGCAGGTCGCGATACCACCAGTAGTCTTCTTTGTTGAGCCCCATCTCTGCCATACGTGCGTCCAGCACGTCGAGACGCTCTTCACGCTGGGAACCACCGATGATCTCACCGATACCCGGCGCCAGGACATCCATTGCCGCGACGGTTTTACCGTCTTCGTTAAGGCGCATGTAGAACGCCTTAATGTCTTTCGGGTAGTTTTTCACGACGACCGGTGCTTTGAAGTGCTCTTCGGCCAGATAACGTTCGTGCTCGGAGGAGAGATCCACGCCCCAGTAAACCGGGTTCTCAAACTGCTTGCCGCAGTTTTCCAGAATAGTGACGGCATCGGTGTAATCCACCTGGGCAAAGTCAGCGGAGACGAAACGCTGCAGTCGGTCGATAGCGTCTTTGTCTACGCGCTCGGCGAAGAACTGCATGTCATCCGCACGCTCTTCCAGTACCGCCTTGAAGACGTACTTGAGCATCGCTTCTGCCAGACCTGCAACATCATTCAGGTTGGCGAAGGCGACTTCCGGCTCCAGCATCCAGAACTCCGCCAGGTGACGGCTGGTGTTGGAGTTTTCGGCACGGAAGGTCGGGCCGAAGGTGTAAATTTTCGACAGCGCACAGGCGTAGGTCTCGCCGTTCAGCTGGCCGGATACGGTCAGGAACGATTCCTTACCGAAGAAGTCTTTATCGAAGTCGACTTTGCCCTGATCGTTACGCGGCAGGTTTTCCAGATCCAGCGTCGACACGCGGAACATTTCGCCGGCGCCTTCGGTATCGGAAGCGGTGATCAGCGGGGTGGAAACCCAGAAGAAGCCCTGTTCGTCGAAGAAACGGTGCAGCGCCTGCGCCAGGGTATGACGCACGCGAGCTACCGCGCCAATCAGGTTGGTTCGCGGACGCAGGTGCGCCACTTCACGCAGATACTCGATGCTGTGGCGCTTGGCCGCCATCGGGTAGGTGTCCGGGTCTTCCACCCAGCCGGTGACTTCCACGCCGGTCGCCTGGATCTCAAAGCTTTGACCCTGACCCTGGGAAGCCACGACTTTACCGGTGACAATCACCGAGCAACCGGTGGTCAGACGCAGTACTTCCTGATTGTAATTGGGCAGAGAATTATTAATAACGGCCTGTACAGGATCAAAGCAGGAACCGTCATAGACGGCGAGGAAAGAAAAGCCAGCTTTAGAATCTCGGCGGGTACGCACCCATCCGCGGACCGTGACTTCGCTGTCAACGGCAACGCGGCCCTGGAGTACGTCGGCTACAGGCACAACGCTCATAATAATCTCTCTATGTAGTCCAATAAAAAAGTCTCTTCCCCCTACAGCGGGGGGATATCTATGTTACCTGTCATCTTCCATCAGACAAGCAGAATTCGCACATGGGAGGGAGGATTTCGGAAATAAATTAGCCGCGGGGCCGTTCTTTACCTTCCGTTTACCTCTTTTACGCGAATTATTCGATAATGACCGTCATTTCCTGCTTCGCGTTTTGCATCGATACGATGGTGCGGAAGGATTTGATATTCCCCGAGGCAAAGAAGAGCTCACGGGTCAGGGCTTCGTATTCCGCCATATCGCGGACGTTGATCACCAGCAGAAAATCGAAGTCGCCGGTGACGTAATAAACCTGCTGCACCTGCGGGCAACTGACAAACCGCTGTTTATCCTCTTCAAGTAGGTCAAGGCGTTCATTCTCGATCGTAACCTGCACCATGATAGTGGTTGGACGGCCCACTTTACTGGCATCAACCACGCTCACGCTGCCTTTAATGATGCCAGCCTCTTCCAGCGCGGCAATTCGCCGGTTGACCGCCGAGGCGGAAAGACTGACGCGATCGGCGATTTCCCGCTGCGACAGGCGATTGTTGCGCTGTAGCAGGGTGAGAATTTTTTTATCCCAACTATCCAGTTTCATTATCTTTGTCGCCCTAAATACCTGTGATCGGCCTCACGCATGCAACTTTGTTGCGTGAAAGAGGTGAATCAGAGTGAAAATTGCGAAGCTATGGGCAATTTTGCGCCATTTAACCATCGGCGGCAGTGTACCATCTCAGACAGTGGTAAAGCGTGAAATCGCTACAGAAAACCACTGACGTTATTTCTATAGCCTAAATAATTCGAGTTGCAGAAAGCCAACACACATGCAACTTGAAGTATGACGGGTATACATCGATTTATTCGACCATCTCTTTATTGGCCGCGCGGATCCCTGCGCCCTTTATTTGGCCGGGCTGGTCGTTGATTAATTCATCGTCGTACGACGATATGGATAAAAGGTTTATTTATGACGGACACGATTAAATATCAACTCAACGCCCGGCATCTGCCGTATGAACAGGGGGCGGACCTCAGTCTGCTCAATGAAAGCGTTGGCGACGAAGTGCTGGCATTCCATCAAAAATTCCCCGCCTATCGGGTAACGCCGCTGCGAAAGTTGGATTATTTAAGCCAGCGTCTCGGGCTGGGATCGTTGCATATAAAGGATGAAGCGCAGCGTTTCGGCCTTAACGCCTTTAAAGGATTAGGCGGTTCTTATGCGATGGGAAAATATCTCGCGGAACAGCTTGGGCGCGATATTAATACTTTGAGCTTTAGCGATCTTAATTCACCAGAAATCAAAGCCCGTATTAAAGATATTGTGTTTGTCACCGCTACCGATGGCAACCACGGCCGTGGCGTGGCGTGGGCGGCGGAGCAGCTTGGGCTACGGGCGGTTGTTTATATGCCTAAAGGTTCCTCGCCGGTCCGCGCGCAGAATATTCGCCAGCATGGCGCTGAGTGCACAATAACCGAACTCAATTATGACGATACCGTCCGTCTGGCGGATAAAACCGCCAAAGAGCAGGGTTGGGTACTGCTGCAGGACACCGCCTGGCAGGGCTATGAACAGATCCCTACCTGGATCATGCAAGGTTATATGACGCTCGCCGTTGAAACCTGGCAGCAGTTGGCGCAAAGCGGCGCCAGGATGCCTACGCATCTGTTTTTACAAGCCGGCGTCGGCTCTTTTGCCGGCAGCATTATGGGGTATTTCGTTGAGAAGATGCAGCAGAATGCGCCGACAATAGTGATCCTTGAACCGCATAAAGCGAACTGCCTGTACCGTTCGGCAACCATCAATGACGGGCAACCGCACAGCGTCGGCGGCGACATGGCGACGTTAATGGCCGGCCTTGCTTGCGGCGAACCCAATATCACCAGTTGGCCGATGCTGCGTGACCATGCCCGTTGTTTTATCTCTGCCGATGATTGTCTTGCCGCTAACGGCATGCGCCTGCTGGCCGCGCCGCGGCCAGGTACCGATGAACCCTTTATCTCCGGCGAATCCGGCGCCATCGGCGCGGGAGTGCTTTATGCGCTGATGACTCAGCCGGAATACCGCGAACTTGCCGAAGCGCTGCGGCTGAATGCTGATGCGCAGGTCCTGTTAATCAGCACTGAAGGAGATACGTCCCCGGATGTCTATGAAGACATCGTCTGGTTTGGCCGTAATGGCTAATCGCCATCGGCAATAACAAGAGGGCCATCTTACCTACCCTACGAGCCCTCGGTATGACATGCGTTCTGACTAATAACGAAAACATACGCGGATTCGCGTAATGCATAGAGAGAACCTGACCGATGAATACTGAAAATGCTGTGACAGAAAGAGGATGTTGCGATGCCGCAAAGTGGCATAGCGAAGATACCGTGTGGGTGCTTGGCCTGTTCGGCACGGCAATTGGCGCCGGGGTGTTGTTTCTGCCGATTAACGCCGGAATTGGCGGTTTTTGGCCGCTGCTTATCGTTTTTGCTCTCGCTTTTCCCATTACTTATCTGGCGCATCGCGGGCTGGCACGATTTATTTATTCTTCCAACACGCCGGAAAGCACGATCACCGATGTCATTGGCGAGCATTTTGGCGCGCTAGCGGGGAAGGTGTTTACCGTTATCTATTTCTTCGCTGTGTACACCATTTTGATTATGTATGCGGTAGCCATTACGAATACTGCGCAAAGTTTTATCAGCCATCAACTGGGGCTGGCGGAGCCGCCGCGGGCAGTGGTGTCGATTGTGCTGATCCTCGGGCTGATGTTTATTGTCCGCCTCGGGCAGCGTTTGATTATGCGCGTGATGAGCACCCTGGTTTATCCCTTCATTATTTCACTTATTTTTATGGCGCTGTTTTTGATCCCGCACTGGAACGGCGCGATTTTGCACACCGTGAGCTTCAGCGCAATGGGCGATGGGCGCGGCATTTTACTGACGCTGTGGATGACTTTTCCGGTGCTGGTTATGTCGTTTAACCACTATCCGATCGTCTCGCCGATGGTCGTACGCCAGAAGCAGCGCTACGGACTCGCGCTTGCCGAGCGCAAATGCGCGCAGATCCAGCGCTATGGCATTCTCTTAATGACCGTGGTGGTGCTATTTTTCGTTCTCAGCTGCGTGTTGAGCCTGTCACCACAGCAGTTAGCGGAAGCAAAAGCGCAGAATTTGTCGATCCTGTCGTACCTCGCCAACCAGTTTGAGACGCCGATTATTGCCTGGCTATCGCCAATCATTGCGTTTGTCGCGATTACGAAATCGTTTCTTGGCCACTATATCGGCGCTTATGAATCGCTGCGCGATCTGATTATCGAGGCCGCCGCCGCGCGGGGGAAAAAACCGACTATCCGCGCAGTTGACGCCGTTATTCTGGTTTTTATGGTCCTCACCTGCTGGTTCGCCGCCTATAAGAACCCAAGCATCCTCGGTATTATCGAGTGCATCAGCGGCCCGACCGGGGCTGCGATTCTACTGCTGTTGCCGATGTATGCCATTCATAAGTTACCGGTGCTGGCGCCGTATCGCGGCAAAGCCAGCAACGTTTTCGTCACCCTGATTGGGTTAATTACCGTATCCGCCATTTTTTACGGCATGTTCCAGTAACCCCGAACAATAGCGAGATGTTTTATGAGTCATGATCTACAGATAAACGGCCAGCGGCTGATCGATTCCCTGTTTGCGCTTGGTGAATGCGGCGCGTTGGAAGGCGGCGGCGTCTGCCGCCTTGCGGCGACCGCGGAAGATAAAGCCGGTAGGGACTTTGTTGTTGCCCGGATGAACGCGCTGGGGCTGACTATCTATATCGATGCTATCGGCAACGTTACCGGTGTTTATCGCGGAGAAGAGGCGCTACCGATGGTGATGATGGGGTCGCATATCGACACCGTGGGTACTGGTGGCCTGTACGATGGCAACTACGGCGTGATGGCCGGTCTCGAGGTGATTGCCACCCTTCAGGATGCCGGGATTCGTCCGCGACGTCCGTTAGCCGTAACCTTCTTTACTAATGAGGAGGGGGTGCGATTCCAGCCCGATATGATGGGAAGCGTGGTGTTTGCCGGGGAGTATCCACTGGCGCAGGCCCTGGCGGCAAAAGACCACAATGGCATTACTCTTGACGAGGCGCTGCGGGAGATTGGCTATAAAGGCGAACATCAGCCGGGCAATCTGCCGGTAGATAGCTACGTCGAACTACATATCGAACAGGGACCTATCCTCGATAAGGAACGGATTGATATCGGCGTCGTCATCGGCGTGCAGGGTATTTCATGGCAAGAATTTACGCTAACAGGCGTGTCGAATCACGCCGGTACGACACCGATGTCCATGCGCCGCGATGCCGGCCTGGCGGCGGCGAAAATCGCCGTTTTTGCCCGTGAACTGGCGATGAGCCTCGGCGGCAATCAGGTGTCTACCGTCGGGCATATCAGCGTTAAACCCAACCTGATTAACGTCATTCCAAATCACGTCGTGATGTCGGTGGATTTACGCAATACCGATAACGCTATCTTAATTGAAGCGGAACGGCGCTTAGCCGAGTTTGTCGCCACAACGGCGCAGGAAGAGGGGGTGGAGATAGCCAGCCGTTCACTGGTGCGTTTTAACCCGGTCATTTTTGCCGATGAAATCGTCAATGCCGTTGAAGCGGAGGCGAAACGTCAAGCCCTCAGTTATCGGCGCCTGCCGAGCGGTGCCGGCCACGACGCGCAATTTATGGCTTCGGTATGCCCCGCAGGGATGATTTTTGTCCCCTGTGTTGACGGCATTAGCCACAACGTCAATGAACATAGCGAAGCCAAAGATCTCATTGCCGGCGCCAATGTGCTGCTGCAGGTGGTATTACAGCGCGCGCAGCGTGCGGCATAATTTTTACAGGAGTGAAGAATGAATCAACAACAGCTAAAGCAGCAGCTTATTGCCTGGCGCCATCACCTGCATGCCAATCCGGAAAGCGCCTTTGAAGAAGTCAAAACCTCGCAGTTTATCGCCGAGAAACTCGAAGCGATGGGCATTGAGGTTCATCGTAATATAGGTAAAACCGGGCTGGTGGGCGTGTTGAAATGCGGCGACGGTAACGGTGTTATCGCCATCCGCGCCGATATCGATGCTATTCAATTGAACGAACAGGGTGAACGGCCTTACCGCTCCACGACCGCCGAACGGATGCACGGCTGCGGGCATGATGGCCATACCTGCATTGCGCTGGGCGCGGCGCAGTTGCTATTGCAGCGGCAAAACTTTAACGGCACCGTCTGTTTTGTTTTTCAACCTGCGGAAGAACCCGGTTATGGCGCCAATGCGATGATGACGGACGGCGTTATCGAGCGTTTCGGCATCGAGGAGATTTACGGCCTGCACAATATGCCGGGTATGAAGGCCGGGACCATCGCCACCCGTGTCGGCGGTATTATGGCCAGCGAAGATAACTTTATTATCCGTATTAAGGGGCAGGGGGCGCATGCCGCCCGGCCGCATATGGCGAAGGATCCGCTGGTGATTGCGGCAGAAATTATTCTGGCGCTGCAGACCATCGTTTCACGCAATATCGACCCGAACGTGCCGGCGGTGATCTCCTGTACGGAGCTTCATACTGACGGTATCCGCAATGCGATCCCCACGCATGTGGAAATTAAAGGGGATACCCGCAGCTACTCGGCTGACGTACAGGCGCTGCTGGAAGCGCGCATGCGGACCATCAGCGAAGCGATTTGCGCGATGCACGGCGCGCAGTGCGAGTTTAGCTATACCCATGAATTCGCCCCGACGGTGAACTGGCAGCAATGCGTTGATGTCGCGGTCAATGCGGCGGTGAACGTCGTGGGGGCGGAAAATGTCGACGGCAACGTCGCGCAGATGATGATTTCGGAGGACTTCGGCGCCTTCCTGCAGGAGATCCCCGGCTGCTTCATCTTTTTAGGTAACGGCGATGCGTCTGATACTCAGGGCAATACGCCGCTGCATAACGCTTGCTACGACTTTAATGATGAAATTTTACTGACCGGCGCGGAGTATTTTGCCGAGGTGATCAGGACAAGATTGCCGCAGTAGAGATGTTAGTCGGCCCGGCAGCGTAACGCCGCCGGGCCGTTTTTTTAACTCGCCTTTTTAATCGGCGGCAAGTCGAACGCCTCGCGCAGGGCGCGGACGAACGCCTTATCGTGGCAGATGGTTTTCCCCGGGCTGTCGGAGAGTTTCGCCACCGGCTTGCCGTTACATTCCACCAGCTTAATCACGATATTGAGCGGTTTGACCTGCGGCAGATCGCAGGTTAAACGGGTGCCGATACCAAAGCTCAATTTCACCCGCGAAGCGAAGTGGCGATACAGGTCGACGGCTTTCGCCAGATCGAGGTTATCGGAGAAGACCAGCACTTTACTCAGCGTATCGATGCCCAGCTTTTGATAATGGGCGATGGCTTTTTCACCCCATTCCACCGGGTCGCCGGAGTCATGGCGCAAACCCTGATAGCGGGTAGCGAATTCCGGGCCAAAATCGCGCAGGAACGCATCCATGGTGATGCAGTCGGTCAGCGCAATACCAAGCTGGTCGGGATATTCTTCCAGCCAGGCGGCAAGGGCCGCCCGCTGGCTGCTGGCGAGGTTCGGGCTGATCTGCTGGTGGGCCTGGAACCATTCATGCGCCTGGGTGCCCATCGGGGTTAAATGTAAGCGACGAGCCAGATCGTAATTGCTGGTGCCGACAAACCACGGCTCCTGCTGCAGACGTTGCACAATGGCCTCTTGCACTTCGCGTGAAAAACGACGGCGGGTACCGAAGTCCATCAGGCGGAAGGCGCGCATATCGAGGCCAGCGGTCATGCTGGCGAAGTCGCCTAGTTTATGTTCCAGCGTGTTCAGTGCCTGATCGACGCCCGTCTCGGGTGAACGATAGCGATGGACCAGCTCGCTTATCACCGCCAGCAGCGGGACTTCCCACATGATGGCTTCACGCCATGGGCCGGTAAGGCGAATGTTAAGCTTGCCGTTGTCATTGCTGACCGTGACCTGGCGCGGGTCATAGCGAAAATCGCGCAGCCAGTCGAGATAATCCTGGCGGAAAAAGGGAAGGGTGGACAGCCAGTGATATTCATCGTCCCGCAGCCTCAGGTCGCGCATGGACTCCACCTGCTCGCGGATCGCGTCGGCATAAATGCCGAGCAGGTCGTCTCCGCGGCAGCGAAACTCCGCCGCCACATGCACATCGCCGTAGCGATGGAAGACAGCCTGCTGCATGTGCAGCTTGTAGGCATCCGTATCAAGCAGCGAGTGCAGTACAGGAGAAGTGAATTGTGTCATGGTGCGCAGTAGCATCCTCTCACTGGAGCGTTCCATCCAAACCAACGCGAAAAAGGAGGCGGAGTATACCTTTATTACCCGACTCTGTCCCGCGATGGCGAGCGATGGCGACGCTGACGGTCATTTGCGAGGCCTAGTTTAATATATTGAACATGGATCACACCACAAGCTTTGCGTCGGGTCGAGGGCATTTCGTGCCGCACGTGTTAACAAAATGTAGCGGTTTTCGTGTTTCACATTGAAAAGATGAAGATTCTGCATAGCGCGATTGACACAACGGGAATAGACTGGGACGACACTTTACCCAAGATGCGAAAGGTTTTTTATGACACAACAGCCCCAAGCCAAATACCGCCACGACTATCGTGCGCCGGAGTATCTGATTAGCGATATCGATTTGACCTTTGACCTGGATGCCGCAAAAACCGTCGTTACGGCCGAGAGCAAGGTCTCCCGCCACGCGGCTGCGTCTGATGTGCCATTGCGCCTGGACGGCGAAGATCTGACCCTGATCGCGCTGCAAGTGAACGGCCAGCCGTGGAGTGACTATAAAGAAGAAAACAATCAGCTGGTGATCGGCGGCCTGCCGGAGCATTTCACCCTGACCATCGTCAATGAGATAAGCCCGGCGGCGAACACCGCGCTGGAAGGCCTGTATCAGTCAGGCGAAGCGCTGTGTACGCAGTGCGAAGCGGAAGGTTTCCGCCATATTACCTGGTATCTGGACCGCCCGGACGTGCTGGCGCGGTTTACCACCAAAATCATCGCCGACAAAGCGAAATACCCGTTCCTGCTCTCCAACGGCAACCGCATGGCGCAGGGAGAGCTGGAGAATGGCCGCCACTGGGTACAGTGGCAGGATCCGTTCCCGAAACCGTGCTACCTGTTTGCGCTGGTGGCCGGTGATTTTGACGTTCTGCGTGACACCTTTACCACCCGCTCCGGTCGTGAAGTGGCGCTGGAGCTGTACGTCGATCGCGGCAATCTCGACCGCGCGCCGTGGGCAATGACCTCGCTGAAAAATTCCATGAAATGGGATGAGGAGCGCTTTGGCCTCGAGTACGACCTCGACATCTATATGATTGTCGCCGTCGACTTCTTTAATATGGGCGCGATGGAGAACAAAGGACTCAACGTCTTTAACTCCAAGTATGTCCTGGCCCGTACCGATACCGCCACCGATAAAGACTATCTTGATATCGAGCGGGTGATTGGTCATGAGTATTTCCATAACTGGACCGGCAACCGCGTCACCTGCCGCGACTGGTTCCAGCTCAGCCTGAAAGAAGGTCTGACCGTGTTCCGCGATCAGGAGTTCAGCTCCGACCTCGGCTCACGGGCGGTTAACCGCATCAACAATGTGCGCACCATGCGCGGGTTGCAGTTTGCTGAAGACGCCAGCCCGATGGCGCACCCGATCCGCCCGGATATGGTTATCGAGATGAATAACTTCTACACCCTGACGGTTTATGAAAAGGGTGCCGAAGTGATCCGCATGCTGCATACCCTGCTGGGTGAAGAAAACTTCCAGAAAGGGATGCAGCTGTACTTTGAACGTCATGACGGCAGCGCGGCGACCTGCGATGATTTCGTCCAGGCGATGGAGGATGCCTCGAACGTCGACCTGTCACACTTCCGCCGCTGGTACAGCCAGTCCGGTACGCCAATCGTCACCGTGCATGACGACTACAACCCGGAAACCGAGCAGTACACGCTGACCATCAGCCAGCGTACGCCGCCGACCGCCGAGCAGGCCGAAAAGCAGCCGTTGCATATCCCGTTTGCCATTGAGCTGTACGATAACGAAGGCAAGGTGATCCCCCTGCAGAAGGGCGGCCATCCGGTACACCCGGTGCTCAATGTGACTCAGGCCGAGCAGACTTTCGTCTTCGATAACGTTTATTTCCAGCCGGTGCCGGCGCTGCTGTGCGAATTTTCAGCACCAGTGAAACTGGAATATAAGTGGAGCGATCAGCAGCTCACCTTCCTGATGCGCCATGCGCGGAATGATTTCTCGCGCTGGGATGCGGCGCAGAGCCTGCTCGCGACCTACATCAAGCTGAACGTCAACCGTCATCAGCAGGGACAGCCGCTGTCGCTGCCGGTGCATGTGGCGGACGCCTTCCGTGCCATCCTGCTGGACGAGAAGATTGACCCGGCGCTGGCCGCCGAGATCTTAACCCTGCCGTCGGCTAACGAAATCGCCGAGATGTTCGCCATTATCGATCCGATCGCCATCGCCACCGTACGCGAAGCGCTTACCCGCACCCTGGCGAATGAGCTGGCGGACGAGTTCCTCGCGGTTTATAACGCCAATAAGCTCGACAGCTACCGGGTGGAGCACGCCGATATCGGTCAGCGTGCCCTGCGTAATACCTGCCTGCGCTATCTGGCGTTTGCGGAACCGACGCTGGGCGATAAGCTGGTGGCGGCGCAGTATCACCAGGCGGATAACATGACCGATGCGCTGGCCGCGCTGTCGGCGGCGGTCGCGGCTGAATTGCCGTGCCGCGATGCGCTGATGCAGGAGTACGATGACAAATGGCATCAGGACGGTCTGGTGATGGATAAGTGGTTTATCCTGCAGTCCACCAGCCCGGCAGCCAATGTGGTTACAACGGTACGTGGTCTGCTGAATCACCGTTCGTTTAGCATCAGCAACCCGAACCGTGTGCGGTCGTTAATCGGCGCTTTCGCCAGCAGCAACCCGGCGGCGTTCCATGCTGAAGACGGTAGCGGCTACCAGTTCCTGGTGGAGATGCTGACCGAGCTTAACCAGCGTAACCCGCAGGTGGCGTCGCGTCTGATTGAGCCGTTGATTCGTCTGAAGCGTTATGATGAGAAACGCCAGGCGCTGATGCGCGCCGCGCTGGAGCAGTTGAAGGGGCTGGAGAATCTCTCCGGCGATCTGTTCGAGAAAATCAGTAAGGCGCTGGCGTAACGGCCGCAAAATCCCCGGTTGCGCTCTCGCTTACCGGGGCTACAGCGCTGTGCGATTTGGTAGCCCGGCCGAGCGAAGCGCGGGCCGGGGACGTTAGTTAGCCATGACTAAACAAACGCGGTGCGCTCTCGCTCTTGCCGCGTTTCATCACCCGATCCAGCACCTCTGCCTCCAGCTCGGCCAGCTTCGCCGACCCGGTGCGCCGCGGTCGCGGAATATCCACGTTCAAATCGAGGCCAATTTTCTTCTCTTCAATTAACAGCACCCGGTCGGCCATGGCCACCGCCTCACTGACGTCGTGCGTGACCAGCAGGACCGTAAAGCCATGCTCCTGCCACAGGGAAACGATCAGCTCCTGCATTTCCAGACGGGTGAGGGCATCCAGCGCCCCCAGCGGTTCGTCCAGCAGCAGCAGGCGCGGGCGATGGATCAGCGCGCGGGCCAGCGCAACGCGCTGCTTTTGCCCGCCCGACAGCGCCGCCGGCCACTCCTGCGCGCGGTTCTCGAGTCCGACGCTGGCCAATGCCTGTAGGGCGGCGTCGCGCCAGGCGCCTTTTAACCCCAGCCCCACGTTATCAATCACCGTTTTCCACGGCAGCAGGCGCGCATCCTGAAACATCATCCGGGTGTCGTCCTGGATCGCCGCCAGCGGCGTCGCGCCCGCCAGCAGCTCGCCGGCGTTCGGTTTTTCCAGACCCGCCAGCAGGCGCAGCAGGGTACTCTTGCCGCCGCCGCTGCGGCCCACCACCGCCACAAACTGGCCGCTGGGAATATGCAGATCCAGCTCGTTAAGAATAGTGTTATCGCCATAGCGTTTCGTCACCCCGTTCAGCAGCAACGGGATACCTGGGTTCAGACGGGCAGTGTTCATGCGTTAGCCTCCTGAAGATGATACGCCGGGTTCCAGCGCAGCCAGAGCCGTTCCAGCAGCTGGGCGCAGACGTCGGCCAGTTTGCCAAGGATGGCGTAAAGAATGATGGCGACCACCACCACGTCGGTTTGCAGAAATTCACGCGCGTTCATCGCCAGATAGCCGATACCGGCATTCGCTGAAATGGTTTCGGCAACAATAAGCGTCAGCCACATCAGGCCAAGAGCGAAACGCACGCCGACCATAATTGAGGGCAGGGCGCCGGGTAAAATCACGTGACGGAACAGCGCGAAGCCGGATAAACCATAGCTGCGCGCCATCTCCACCAGCCCACGGTCGATATTACGGATCCCATGCCAGGTGTTGATATAGATCGGGAACAGGGTGCCCAGCGACACAAGGAAGATCTTGGCGGTCTCGTCGATGCCGAACCACAAAATCACCAGCGGGATCAGCGCCAGATGCGGCACATTACGCAGCATCTGGATCGAGGTGTCCAGCAGACGCTCGCCCCAGCGTGACAGGCCGCTGATCAGGCCGAGCACCAGCCCGATGGAGCCGCCGATGGCGAAGCCGACCAGCGCCCGCCACGAGCTGATGGCCAGATGCTGCCACAGCTCACCGCTGGCCGAGAGCGTCCAGAACGCTTTCAATACCCCCTCCGGCGAGGGCAGTACCCGTGTCGACAGCCAGCCAACGGACGAGGCCAACTGCCAGACAATGACCGTCCCTACCGGCAGCAGCCAGGGGGCGAGGCGTAACAACAGGGGATGGGTTGATTTTGCCATCAGTGCCTCCTCAGCTTTGCGCCACTTTACGCGGGATAAACTCGTTGGCGACCGCTTCCCCCTGCAGGCGCAGATTTTGCGGCTGCGGGATAGACGGCACGGCGACGTCGAGCAGGGGGAACAACAGCTCGCCGACCCGATACGCCTCTTCCAGATGCGGATAGCCGGAGAAGATAAAGCTATCGATCCCCAGCGCAGCGTATTCATTGATTCGTTCGGCAACGGTGGCGGCATCGCCCACCAGCGCGGTACCGGCGCCGCCGCGCGCTAAACCGACACCGGCCCACAGGTTAGGGCTGATCTCGAGCTGATCGCGTCGACCGTTATGCAACGCCGCCATTCGCTGTTGACCGACCGAGTCGGTTCTGGCGAAGGCTGCCTGGGCGCGGGCGATAGTTTCATCATCAAGGTGGGAGATAAGGCTGTCCGCGGCCTGCCAGGCTTCCTCGTTGGTTTCCCGCACGATCACGTGCAGACGGATGCCAAAACGCACCCGGCGTCCATGCCGGGCCGCTTTCTCCCGGACCTGAGCAATCTTCTCTGCCACCTGTTTCGGTGGTTCACCCCAGGTGAGATAGAGATCGACCTGCTCAGCGGCCAGATCCTGCGCCACCTCAGACGAACCGCCGAAATAGAGCGGTGGACGGGGCTGCTGGAGCGGCGGGAACAGCAGCTTAGCGTCGCGAACGCGCTGATGCTTGCCGTTAAAGGTGACGGTTTCTCCCTCCATCAGCTTGCGCCAGATGTGGGTAAATTCAGCTGAGGCCTCATAGCGCTCGGTGTGGTCGAGGAAGACGCCGTCGCCGGCCAGCTCGGCGGGATCGCTGCCGGTGACCAGATTGAACAGCGCCCGGCCGTTTGACAGTCGGTCCAGTGTCGCCGCCTGGCGGGCGGCTACCGTCGGCGACACCACGCTAGGCCTGAGGGCGACAAGAAATTTCAGCCGCTGCGTCACCGGGATCATCGAGGCCGCAACCAGCCAGGCATCTTCACATGAGCGTCCGGTCGGGATCAGCACGCCGGTGAACCCCAGCCGATCCGCCGTCTGCGCGATTTGCTGCAGATAGCCGTAATCGACCGGACGGGCGCCCTCTTCGGTGCCCAGATAACGACCATCACCATGGGTCGGTAAAAACCAGAACATATTCAGACTCATGATTTCGCTCCTTGTGCGGCAACGGGCTGCCAGATACGGGCCCGGATATCAACTTTTTTCGGCACCAGCTTGTTCTCATAGAACAGGTCGGCCGTCTGCTGCTGGCGAGCGGCGGTTTCGGCACTCACCGGGGTTACTGAGGTGGGGGGACGATGGTCCAGATAGCTGGCGATCACCGCTTCCGGTAATCCCATCGTTTTCGCCAGCAGCGTAATGCTTTGCGCGCGCTGGCTATGGGTCAGGGCATCGGCCTGAGTAAAGGTGTCGAGTACGCCTTCAATGAAAGCGCCATTGCGTTCAGCGTAGGGCCGGGAAGCAAGATAGAACGATCCCGTCTGTTTCAGATCGGTTCCGTCAGTGAGCACCCGGGCGCCGCCCTGCAGCAGCGCGGCGGAGTAGTACGGATCCCAGATGGCCCAGGCGTCGACATTGCCCTGCTGGAAGGCGGCGCGCGCATCGGCGGGGGCAAGGTAAACCGGCTGAATATCGCTAAATTTCAGGCCCGCCAGCTGCAGGGCGCGCAGCAGCAGATTGTGGGAGCTGGAGCCTTTCTGGAAAGCGACCTTTTTCCCTTTTAATTCGGCAACGTTGTGAATGGGACTGCCTTGCGCTACCAGGATGACTTCCGCTTTGGGCTTGGGGGGCTCCGAACCGATATAGACCAGATCGGCGCCCGCCGCCTGAGCAAAGATAGGCGGAATGTCGCCAGTGCTGCCGATATCGATGCTGCCGACGTTCAGCGCCTCCAGCATCTGGGGGCCGGCCGGGAATTCAATCCACGAGATATGGGTGCCCGGATAGCGCTGCTCCAGCAGCTGGTGGCTCTTCGCCAGCACCATGCTGACGCTGCCTTTCTGATAACCAATGCGCAGGGCATCGGGCGCCGCCGGGGCGGCGTGGCCCAGCGCAGAGAACAGCAGCAGTCCGCCGAGGGTCAGCGCGCGGAGAGGATTAAACATGTTCCACCCCACGCAGAGACGTTAACGACGGGGCTCGGCTGCTGGGACGATGCAGCGCCTGCCAGAAGGTCTCCAGGGACTCATCCAGGCGCCGCTGCAGGTTAGGGGTGAACTGCGGCTTATGCTGGTAATCCGTGACCTGGCTGTCATCGGCGAAGACGCCATGGAGGATCTCCTGGGCCTTCAGGGCATTCAGGACGGGTTTCAGAGCGTAGTCCACCGCCAGCATGTGGGCGATGGTGCCGCCAGTGGCCAGCGGTAGCACGATTTTGCCCTCCAGCGCGCGCTCAGGAAGCAGATCGAGCAGGGTTTTCAGGGCGCCGGAAAATGAGGCTTTATACACTGGCGTGGCGATAATCAGACCGTCGGCCCCGGCCAGTTGCTCGTTGAGCGTTTGTAGCGCCGGGTTGTCAAAGCGAGCGTACAGGAGGTCTTCCGGGGCAAAGTTCTGCAGATGCCAGTGGCAGACTTCGATATCGGCGGCGGTGAGCGTCTCTCTGGCATATTCCAGCAGGGCGCTGGAACGGGAAGGGTAACGCGGGCTGCCCGCAAGCGTAATGACGCGCATCTCTCTCTCCTTATAACTAAATGTTTGCATTTATCTATAATTGATAACATTTGCAGTGAGTGTGACAGAGCACCATTATTTCCCTAAATGATTTATCCACCGTTAGATAGCCGAAAAGCGCATAACGGCGTGGGGAGAGGTAATCGTTTGCGCTGATGGGTGATTTTTTGTCGCAGGTCAATTCCCTTTCAGCTGCGGATCGCACATAATACGCCCCCGGTTTGCACACCGGGAATCCAGGAGAGTTCATGTACTACCCCTTCGTTCGTAAAGCCCTTTTTCAGCTCGATCCTGAGCGCGCTCATGAAGTTACCTTTCAACAATTACGCCGTGTCACCGGGACGCCGCTGGAAATGCTGGTTCGCCAGAAGGTACCGGCCAGGCCCGTTACCTGCATGGGGCTGACCTTTAAAAATCCGCTGGGTCTGGCGGCCGGGCTGGATAAAAATGGGGAATGCATTGACGCGCTGGGCGCGATGGGTTTTGGTTCGATTGAGATCGGCACCGTGACCCCGCGTCCGCAGCCGGGCAACGATAAGCCGAGGATCTTCCGTCTGGTGGATGCTGAGGGGTTGATCAACCGCATGGGCTTTAATAACCATGGCGTTGATAACCTGGTTGAGAACGTGAAAAAGGCGCATTTTGACGGCGTGCTGGGCATCAATATCGGCAAAAATAAAGATACGCCGGTGGAGCATGGTAAAGATGATTACCTGATTTGTATGGAAAAAGTCTATCCTTACGCTGGGTATATCGCCATTAATATCTCCTCACCGAATACCCCGGGGCTGCGCACGCTTCAATACGGTGAAGCGCTCGATGATTTACTCTCCGGTATTAAAAATAAGCAGCTTGAGCTGCAGCAAAAGCATCAAAAATATGTTCCGGTCGCCGTTAAGATCGCACCGGATCTTTTACCAGAGGAATTGATCCAGGTTGCCGATAGCCTCGTGCGTCATAATATTGACGGGGTGATTGCAACCAATACCACCCTCGATCGTTCCTTGGTTCAGGGAATGAAACATTGCGATGAGACCGGCGGACTTAGCGGTCGTCCATTACAATTAAAGAGCACCGAAATTATCCGTATGCTCTCCGCTGAGCTGAATGGTCGTTTGCCTATCATCGGCGTGGGCGGTATTGATTCGGTGATTGCTGCGCGGGAAAAGATGGCCGCCGGAGCATCGCTGGTGCAGATTTATTCCGGATTTATTTTTAAAGGTCCGCCGCTGATTAAAGAAATTGTTACCCACATCTAATCTTTTCCTCCGCTGAATCCCACCCAGGGCTTTATTTCCGGCCCTGGTTGTTTTATATTCCCTCACTGTTGCTTATTTAAACATTTTAGACTTTTCTTAATTTTAGAAAATATTCTGCGGCAAGTCGCAACAACTTTGCAGAGGCGTATGAAAGGGGACAGGGGGAAAAATGCGCATTAAACCTGACGATAACTGGCGTTGGTATTACGATGAAGAGCACGACCGTATGATGCTCGATTTGGCCAATGGCATGTTATTTCGCTCGCGCTTCGCCCGGCGAATGCTGACCCCGGATGCCTTCGCGCCGTCGGGATTCTGCGTCGATGACGCCGCGCTCTATTTCTCCTTTGAAGAAAAATGTCGCGATCTCGGGCTATCGAAAGAACAGCGGGCAGAATTAGTGCTCAACGCGCTCACTGCCATCCGTTTTCTCAAACCGCAGATGCCGAAAAGCTGGCACTTTACCGCCCACATTCATCACTGGCAACCCAGCAGCGGCGACGCCGCCTGCGTCTGGCTGAGCGATACCGGCGAGCAGGTGAATTTGCTGGTGGTGGAGCCGGGAGATAACGCCGCGCTTTGTCTGCTGGCCCAGCCGGGTCTCACCCTTGCCGGGCGCGTGATGCAGTTAGGCGACGTCATTAAAATCATGAACGACAGGCTGCAGCCGGCGCAGAGCGCGGTCAGCTACAGCCTGGGACAGGCGGTTTAAGGCGCCAGGCGCAGCGCCGTTTTTGGTACGCAGCTGCAGGCGAGAATGGTGCCATCCCCGGCGACCGCATTTTTCTTTAACGCGCTGACTTCGCCCTCTTCCAAGCGAATGCGGCAGCTGCCGCAGATCCCCGCCCGACACGAATAGGGTACGCGAATGCCCTGTTGCTCCAGTTGCTCCAGCAGCACCTGCTGGTTATTCCCGGTAAACTGTTGACCCTGCCATTCGATGGCAACCGTAGCCTGCTGCTGCGCTTCTGGGGCCGGAGTATCGTCGCTCTCGCCGGCGCCGTAGGCTTTCGCCGGGCCGCGGGCGAGGATTTCGACTTCATCACCTACCCGGATCACCCCGCTGTTGCGGGCAATCAGGTTCTGGCCAAAATCGACATCGCCATTGTCCAGCGCGGTACGAAAACGTTTTAAGGTTTCCAGCGGCTCCCCGGTGGGATGCTTCTGTCCGCGCTCCGGACTGACAGTGGTAAAAATGCAGCGGCTACAGGGCTTGGCGACGTCAAACACCACCTCGCCGACGCGGATCACTTTCCAGCTATCTTCATCCCAGGCCGCCGCGCCGGTGACCACGAGGTTAGGACGAAACTGTTCTATGCTTACGCTGGCAGGACACCGTTGCTGCAGATCGCGCAGCGAGGCCTCGTTAGCCAGCAGGTATGGGTAGCCGTCGGCGAAGGAGAGCGGTACCGCATCGTGGCGCTTCACCCGGCGGGTTAACTGCGGCCCCAGCCAGCGCAGCTGGACATCGCGCTTGAAAAAGCCGCTGAGCCACTGGTTAACGGCAGCGGGCGCGATGAGGGCGGTGAAATGGTTGCCCCAGACTTCGGTCGGCTCGGCCTGCGGGGCGAAATCGCTAAAACGCACCACGGCGCTGCTGCCGTCCGGTGCGGTCAGGTGAAGGCCATCATGAAGCGGCGCCGGAATAAATTTCACCATTTGCGGAAACTGGCGGGCGGTAATAAAGGTCCCGTCGGTTTCGGTGACCATAAACAGGCGATCGAAGGCCAGGCCGCTGATATCAGCAAAGGCATGGGTCAGGCCCATGCCGCGCATGGATTTAACGGGATGAATAAAAAGTCGCGAGAGCGTTACCATACGCTGCCTCCGGGTTCCAAAAATAAGCCTATAACTTTATGACATAGGGCACATATTGGCTATAATGCGCACCAATTTTCTTTAAGTAAAAGTGACGATATGAATTCTCTGTTTGCCAGTACGGCTCGTGGGCTGGAAGAGCTGTTAAAAACTGAACTGGAAGGACTTGGCGCGACGGACTGCCAGGTCGTCCAGGGCGGGGTCCATTTTCAGGGGGATACGCGCCTGCTGTATCAAAGCCTGATGTGGAGCCGGCTGGCTTCGCGCATCATGCTGCCACTGGGTGAGTGCAGCGTGTATAGCGATCTGGATCTCTATCTGGGGGTTCAATCGATTCCGTGGACGGAGATCTTTACCACTGACGCGACCTTCGCGGTGCATTTTAGCGGCCTCAATGACGAGATCCGCAACAGTCAGTATGGCGCATTAAAAGTCAAAGACGCCATCGTCGACAGCTTCACGCGTAAAAACCTGCCGCGCCCGAATGTCGATCGTGAAAATCCCGATCTGCGGATCAATGTCTGGCTGAACAAAGAGACGGCGCATATCTCTCTGGATCTGAGCGGGGAAGGGTTGCATCTGCGCGGCTACCGCGATGGTACCGGTATGGCGCCGATCAAAGAAAACCTCGCGGCGGCGATCGTCATGCGCTCTGGTTGGGCTCCGGGTACGCCGCTGCTCGATCCGATGTGCGGCTCCGGTACCTTGCTGATTGAAGCGGCGATGCTGGCGACCGATCGCGCGCCGGGTCTGCACCGCGGCCACTGGGGCTTTGGCGGCTGGGCACAGCACGATGACGCCATCTGGAAAGAGGTGAAGGCAGAAGCGCAAACCCGCGCCCGCCAGGGGCTGGCGGCATATGGGTCGCGCTTCTATGGCTCTGACGTCGACGAGCGCGTCATTGAGCGCGCGCGCCGCAACGCCCGCCGGGCTGGCATCGGCGAACTGATCGATTTTGCAGTAAAAGACGTCGCCCAACTGAATAACCCGCTGCCGAAAGGCCCGTACGGTACAGTGATTAGTAACCCGCCGTATGGTGAGCGCCTGGAAAGCGAACCGGCGCTGATCGCCCTGCACAGCCTGCTGGGCCGGATCATGAAAAGTCAGTTTGGCGGCTGGAACCTGTCGGTGTTCAGCGCCTCGCCGGAACTGCTGAGCTGCCTGCAGCTGCGTGCCGATAAACAGTTCAAAGCGAAGAACGGCCCGCTGGACTGCGTACAGAAGAACTATCACCTGGCGGAAAGCGAAGGCGGCAAGCCGGCGATGCTGGCGGAAGATTTTGCTAACCGTCTGCGTAAGAATCTGAAGAAATTTGAAAAGTGGGCCCGTCAGGAAGGCATTGAATGCTATCGCCTGTACGATGCCGATCTGCCGGAATATAACGTGGCGATCGATCGCTACGGTGACTGGGTGGTGGTGCAGGAGTATGCGCCGCCGAAAACCGTCGATGCGCACAAAGCGCGCCAGCGTCTGTTTGATATTATCGCGGCGACCATCGCCGTGCTGGAAATTGCCCCCAACAAGCTGGTGCTGAAGACCCGCGAGCGGCAAAAGGGCAAAAACCAGTATCAGAAGATGGCGGAGAAGGGCGACTTTATCGAGGTGCAGGAGTACAACGCGCGCCTGTGGGTTAACCTCACCGACTACCTGGATACCGGTCTGTTCCTCGACCACCGTATCGCCCGTCGCATGCTGGGCCAGATGAGCAAAGGTAAGGACTTCCTCAACCTGTTCTCCTATACCGGCAGCGCCAGCGTCCACGCCGGTCTGGGCGGCGCGCGCTCTACGACCACGGTGGATATGTCGCGTACCTATCTGGAGTGGGCGGAACGCAACCTGCGTCTCAATGGCCTGACCGGTCGTGCGCATCGCCTGATGCAGGCTGACGTGCTGGGCTGGCTGCGGGAAAGCACCGAGCAGTTCGATCTGATCTTTATCGATCCGCCGACTTTCTCTAACTCCAAACGGATGGAAGATGCTTTCGACGTGCAGCGCGATCATATTCGCCTGATGACCGATCTAAAACGTCTGCTGCGTAAAGGCGGCACCATTATGTTCTCGAACAACAAACGCGGTTTCCGTATGGATCATGACGGGCTGGCGGCGCTTGGCCTGAAGGCGCAAGAGATTTCGCAAAAAACGCTGTCGCAGGATTTTGCCCGCAACCGTCAGATCCACAACTGCTGGCTGATTACTGCAGCCTGAAAGGAATAAAGAATGTCACTGATTAGTATGCACGGCGCCTGGCTTTCATTCAGCGATGCGCCGCTGCTGGATAATGCTGAACTGCATATCGAAGATAACGAACGTGTCTGTCTGGTTGGGCGCAATGGCGCCGGTAAATCGACCCTGATGAAGATCCTCAACCGTGAACAGGGGCTGGATGACGGGCGCATTATTTATGAACAGGATCTGATCGTCGCGCGTCTGCAGCAGGATCCGCCGCGCAACGTTGCCGGTACGGTGTACGATTTCGTCGCCGAAGGGATCGCCGAACAGGCAGCTTACCTGAAGGCCTACCATGACGTGTCGCATCAGGTGATGACCGACCCAAGCGACAAAAATTTAAATGAACTGGCCCGTCTGCAGGAACAGCTGGATAACCTGGGGCTGTGGCAGCTGGATAGCCGCATCAATGAAGTGATCGAGCAGCTTGGTCTTAACGCCGACGCACAGCTGGCTTCGCTTTCCGGCGGCTGGCTGCGTAAAGCGGCGCTGGGCCGCGCGCTGGTCAGCGGGCCGCGCGTGCTGTTGCTGGATGAACCGACAAACCACCTCGATATCGAAACTATCGACTGGCTGGAAGGGTTCCTGAAAAGCTTTAAAGGCACCATTATCTTTATTTCGCATGACCGCTCCTTTATCCGCAATATGGCGACGCGCATCGTCGATCTCGATCGCGGCAAGCTGGTGACCTATCCGGGTAATTACGATCAGTATCTGCTGGATAAAGAAGAGGCTCTGCGGGTTGAAGATCTGCAGAATGCCGAATTTGACCGCAAGCTGGCACAGGAAGAAGTGTGGATCCGTCAGGGGATCAAAGCGCGCCGCACCCGTAACGAAGGTCGCGTTCGCGCCCTGAAGGCGATGCGTCGCGAGCGCGGCGAGCGCCGGGAAGTGATGGGCAGTGCGAAGATGCAGGTTGAAGAGGCTTCGCGCTCCGGCAAAATCGTTTTCGAAATGGAGAACGTCAACTATCAGGTTGACGGCAAAGTGCTGGTGAAAGATTTCTCCGCGCAAATTCAGCGTGGCGATAAGATTGCCCTGATCGGCCCGAACGGCTGTGGCAAAACCACGCTGCTGAAGCTGATGCTTGGCCAGCTGCAGGCCGACAGCGGGCGGATCCACGTCGGCACCAAGCTGGAAGTCGCCTACTTCGACCAGCACCGCGCGGAGCTGGATCCGGACCGGACGGTGATGGATAACCTCGCTGAAGGTAAGCAAGAGGTGATGGTTAACGGTAAGCCGCGGCACGTGCTGGGCTATCTGCAGGACTTCCTGTTCCATCCGAAACGGGCGATGACGCCAGTCCGCGCGCTGTCCGGCGGGGAACGTAACCGCCTGCTGCTGGCGCGGCTGTTCCTGAAACCCAGTAACTTATTGATTCTCGATGAACCGACAAACGACCTTGATGTCGAAACGCTGGAGCTGCTGGAAGAGCTGATCGACGGCTATCAGGGTACCGTGATGCTGGTCAGCCACGATCGTCAGTTTGTTGACAATACCGTGACCGAGTGCTGGATCTTCGAGGGCGGCGGCCATATTGGTCAGTACGTTGGCGGTTATCACGACGCCCGCGGTCAGCAGGCCCAGTCGCTGGCGCAGAAGCAGCCGGCAGCGAAAAAAACGATGGAAGTTGCTCAGCCAAAAGCAGAAACTGTCAAACGCGGCGGGAACAAACTAAGCTATAACCTGCAGCGCGAGCTGGAGCAACTGCCGCAGAAGCTGGAAACCCTTGAGGCTGAACTGCAGACGCTGCAGGAGCAGGTAGCCGATCCCGACTTTTTTGGACAATCGCACGATCGTACGCAGCAGGTGCTGGCGCAGCTGGCCGAGGCGGAGCAGGCGCTGGAAGCCGCCTTTGAACGCTGGGAATATCTCGAAGGATTAAAGAACGGCGCCTGAGCCGAGGAGTTGTCATGTGCGATCACCATCATGCTGCGCGACATATTTTATGTCCCCAATGTGATTTGCTGGTGGCTTTGCCGCAGCTTGAGCATCGCCAGAAAGCCGCCTGCCCGCGCTGCGGTACAACGTTAACCACCACGTGGGACGCGCCTCGCCAGCGTCCCACGGCTTACGCGCTGGTCGCGCTATTTATGCTGCTGCTGGCCAACCTGTTTCCTTTTATCTATATGAAAGTGGGTGGCATCAGCAGCGAAATAGAGCTGCTGGAAATTCCCAACGTGCTGTTTACCGAGGATTACGCCAGCCTCGGCACCTTCTTTTTACTCTTTGTGCAACTGGTACCGGCGTTTTGCCTGGTCACCATTCTGCTGCTGGTCAATCGGGTCAGGATGCCCCTCGGCCTGAAGGCATTCCTGGCGCGTATTCTGTTTCACCTCAAGACCTGGGGCATGGCGGAAATCTTTCTTGCCGGCGTGCTGGTCAGCTTCGTCAAACTGATGGCCTACGGCGATATCGGTATCGGCCTAAGCTTTATTCCCTGGTGCATGTTTTGCCTGCTGCAGTTACGTACCTTCCAGTGCGTCGACCGCCGCTGGTTGTGGGATGATATTGCCCCCATGCCGGCGATTACCCAACCGCTGAAAATTGGGGTTGCCGGGATCCGCCAGGGGCTGCGCTCCTGCGCCTGTTGTACGGCGGTGTTACCGATCGACCAAACGGTCTGTCCGCGCTGTCACAGCAAAGGAACGGCGCGGCGTAAAAATAGCCTGCAGTGGACGCTGGCGCTGCTGGTGACCTCATTTATTCTCTATCTTCCCGCCAATATTATGCCCATCATGATCACCGATCTGCTGGGCGATAAAATGCCGTCGACCATTATGGCCGGGGTGGTTTTACTGTGGAGCGAAGGCTCTTATCCGGTGGCGCTGGTCATTTTTATCGCCAGTATTATGGTGCCGACGCTGAAGATGATCGCCATCGCCTGGCTGTGCTGGAATGCCAACGGTAACGGTGCGCGCGATTCGGAACGCATGCATCTGATTTATGAAGTGGTGGAATTTGTTGGCCGCTGGTCAATGATTGACGTTTTTGTCATCGCCGTGCTCTCTGCGCTGGTGCGCATGGGAGGGTTGATGAATATCTATCCCGCCATCGGCGCGGTCATGTTTGCGCTGGTGGTGGTGATGACCATGTTTTCAGCGATGACGTTTGATCCCCGTTTACTGTGGGATCGTGAGCCAGATTCAAGCCATGAGGAAATACAACAACATGGAAAATAAGAGCGGAGAAGCGAAAGTGCAGAAGGTGAAGAACTGGTCACCGGTGTGGATCTTCCCTATCGTCACTGCGCTGATCGGGGCGTGGATCCTGTTTTATCATTACAGCCATCAGGGACCAGAGGTCACGCTGATCACCACCAACGCGGAAGGCATTGAAGGGGGAAAAACCCGGATCAAGAGCCGCAGCGTGGATGTTGGGGTGGTAGAGAGCGCGACGCTGACTGACGATTTAACCCATGTGGAAATCAAAGCTCGCCTCAATTCCGGGATGCAGAAATTACTGCATAACGATTCCGTCTTCTGGGTGGTGAAACCACAGGTAGGGCGCGAGGGGATCAGTGGTCTCGGGACATTATTGTCCGGGGCCTATATTGAACTGCAGCCGGGGTCGAAAGGTTCGGTGCCGGCGCAGTATCCGCTGCTGGATTCTCCGCCACTGGCCTCGCCGGATGCCAAGGGGATCCGTATTTTGCTGGAAAGCAGCAAAGCGGGCCAGCTTTCGCCAGGCGATCCGGTGCTGTTCCGCGGTTATCGTGTAGGGTCGGTGGAAACCAGCACTTTTGATGCGCAAAAACGGCATATCACTTATCAGCTGTTCATCAATGCGCCAAACGACCGCCTGGTGACCAGCAACGTTCGCTTCTGGAAGGACAGCGGGATCGCCGTTGATTTGACCGCGGCGGGGATGCGCGTCGAGATGGGTTCGTTGTCGACGTTGTTTGGCGGCGGCGTGAGCTTCGATATTCCGGAAGGACTGGATCTCGGCGAGCCGGTGGCGAACAAAACGGAATACCACCTGTTTGACGATCAGAAGAGCATCCAGGATTCGGTCTTTACCGAACATATCGACTATGTCATGTTCTTCAAAGATTCGGTTCGTGGCCTGCAGCCTGGTGCACCAGTAGAGTTCCGCGGTATCCGTCTGGGAACCGTCGGCAAAGTGCCGTTCTTTATTCCTGGGCTGAAGCAGCGTTTGAACGATGACTATCGCATTCCGGTGGAAGTGCGGGTTGAACCGCAACGTCTGATTAACCAGCTCGGTGGCGATCCGAATATTCGTGCCCACATTGACGATCTGATCAACCGCGGACTGCGCGGCTCGCTGAAAACCGGCAACCTGGTGACCGGCGCGCTGTATATCGATCTCGACTTCTATCCGAAAGCGCCGCCGCGCGGGAAAATTCAGGAGTTTAACGGCTATCCGATTATCCCGACCATTAGCGGTGGACTGGCGCAGATCCAGCAGCGTCTGATGGATGCGTTGGATAAAATCAATAACCTGCCGCTCAATCCGCTACTGGAGCAGGCGACCAGTACGCTGGCGCAAAGCGAGAAGACCATGCAGCACGTGCAGACCACGCTGGATAGTCTGAATAAGATCACCTCCAGTCAGTCGATGCAGCAGCTGCCTGCTGATATGCAGACGACGCTGCGCGAACTGAACCGCAGTATGCAGGGCTTCCAGCCGGGCTCCGCGGCCTACAATAAGATGGTGGCCGATATGCAGCGTCTGGATCAGGTGCTGCGTGAACTGCAGCCGGTCCTGAAAACGCTCAATGATAAGAGCAACGCGCTGGTATTTGAGGCGAAGGATAAAAAAGACCCACAGCCGAAGGGAGCGAAATAATGAAAAAATGGTTACTGGCAGCAGCCGTTTGCGCGCTGACGGCGTGCAGTAGCGGCGGCGAGAGCAAAACATACTACCAGCTGCCGGTGGTGCAGGGCGGCGCACAGAGCGCCGCCAGCCAGGGGGCTCGCCTGCTGTGGGTTGAGCAGATCAGCATCCCGGATTATCTGGCGGGCAATGGAGTGGTCTATCAGACCACCGATGTGCAGTATGTGATCGCCAGTAATAATCTGTGGGCCAGCCCGCTGGACCAGCAGCTGCGTACTACGCTGGTGGCAAATCTCAGCCAGCAGTTGCCGGGCTGGGTAGTGTCGTCCCAACCGTTGGGCAGCGAGCAGGATACGCTCAATGTGGCGGTAAATGGCTTTCACGGGCGCTACGACGGGCGGGTTATCGTCAGCGGCGAGTGGTTATTGAAGCATCATGGACAGCTGATTAAGCGTCCGTTTAACATCGTGCTCAAGCAGCAGCAGGATGGCTATGACGCGATGGTGAAAACCCTGGCGCAGGCGTGGAGCCAGGAGGCGGCGGCCATTGCCGGCGAGCTTAACCGTCTGCCATAAGTAAAATTCATAAAAGTGATATGCCGCGCGGTTCATCTGAGCCGCGCGGCATTTTTTTGCCAGGTCAGTTCGTTAGCAACCGCGGCGCTGAATGAACAAAAAATGAACTCTTATATAGGTCACAAATATGACACTGGCGTGAATTTTGCGCATTGACGTTGCCTTCATTTCGCGGTATTCGTAACCCGTGGCTGCATAATTTGCGACCACTGTTTTCTTTTCCACCAGATCAAAGAATGAGGGAAACGAGGCATGAAGAGACAAAAACGAGATCGCCTGGAACGGGCACATCAACGTGGATATCAAGCGGGTATCGCGGGAAGATCGAAAGAAATGTGTCCATACCAGAGCTTGAATCAACGCTCATGGTGGCTGGGAGGCTGGCGAGAAGCCATGGAGGACAGGGTACTAACGGCCTGACACTGTCTCTTTAAAAAAGAAGCCTCCGCATAGCGGGGGCTTCGCCTTTTAATCGCTGCCGATGATTATCAGAAAGCGGAAGTATCCTGGAACAGGCCTACTTTCAGATCGTTCGCGGTATAGATCAGACGATCGTCAACCAGCACTTCGCCATCCGCCAGGCCCATAATCAGACGACGGTTAACAATGCGCTTGAAGTGGATGCGGTAGGTGACTTTTTTCGCGGTCGGCAGAACCTGACCGGTGAATTTCACTTCGCCAACGCCCAGCGCACGGCCTTTGCCTTCGCCGCCGAGCCAGCCAAGATAGAACCCGACCAACTGCCACATCGCATCCAGGCCCAGGCAGCCCGGCATCACCGGATCGCCGATGAAGTGGCAACCGAAGAACCACAGGTCCGGGTTGATGTCGAGTTCTGCCTCAACATAACCTTTGTCATAGTTACCACCGGTTTCGCTCATTTTGATGACGCGGTCCATCATCAGCATGTTTGGTGCTGGCAACTGCGGGCCTTTCGCGCCGAACAGTTCACCACGACCAGAGGCAAGAAGATCTTCTTTTGTATAGGATTCGCGTTTATCTACCATGTTTTCAGTAAGCCTTATTTTAAGTTCGGGACGCAGGATAGCTAACACGTGTAAGCTGAACAAGTCCGATCAGTTAGAACTTGTCCCACCTAACCAGCGTAGCGGCCACGGAAAACGATGGCGAGTCTCTTGCTGGGTCGCCTGCGCTATCCGCTCCTGAATGGTTTGTCGCAGCGTCTGCCCTTCACCGTCCCACATCAGTTGGGTCAGCATCGGCAGCGCTTCGGTGATATCTTCAATTGCCCAGATGGAAAACTGATTCTCGGCAACGGCCTGACGTAACTCGTGGCTCAGGCTGAGATGGCGAACGTTGGCGACTGGGATAATGACGCCTTGTTTACCGGTTAAGCCGCGCTGCTGACAGATAGTGAAGAATCCTTCAATTTTTTCATTCAGACCGCCGACCGGCTGCACGCGACCAAACTGGTCGACGGAACCGGTAATTGCGATGCTCTGATTAATCGGCACATTGGCCAGCGCGCTGATTAAGGCGCAGAGTTCGGCCATGGAGGCGCTGTCGCCGTCCACTTCACTGTACGACTGTTCGAAGGTCAGCGAAGCGGAGAAGGGAAGCTGCTGCTCCAGCTCCAGCTCGGACATCAGAAAAGCCTGCATGATCATCATGCCCTTCGCATGAATATTGCCGCCCAGCTCGGCTTTGCGTTCGACGTCGATAAATTCGCCGTCGCCAATGTGCACGACACAGCTGATGCGCGAAGGTTCACCGAACGCGCGCGGATGGCCGGGAAATTCAATCACCGACAGGGCGTTGATCTGTCCGACGCATTCGCCTTCGGTTTCAATCAGGATCTGTTCCTGCAGGATTTCATCCTGCATTCGTTCTGCGAGGTAGCCTTCACGCCACTCCCGGCGTGCCAGCATCGTCTGCATTTCTTCGCCAGTAATCTCCTCGCCCTCGCAGAATGCGGCGGCCTCCCGCAGCTGGCGGGCTATCCATAGCGGACTGAGCGGCAGGGTCTCCTGATCGCCGGTATAGCGCGTCCCCTCATCGATCAGCAGTGGCCAGGCGTCGGCCGCCGGACCTGGCAGCGTCAGCTGCTGGGCATTTTGCCATACCCACTGGCACCAGGCTTTCAGCGTCTCGGCGTCAGCAAACTGCAAAGTGTCTTCATACTCACTGTAGATCGCCTGAGCACAAAGCTCTGGTTCCATTTCCTGGAAATCCGCCAGCGATTCGCGTTCGCCGACCAGCATGACTTTCAGGCTCAGCGGCATGGAGGGAATGCTGACCGGCAGCGGGCGTGACTCATCGATGGAGAGCCAGTCAAACCGCTGACGGGTCACCATATTTTTCAGGCGCACCCACAGCAGCGGTTGCGCCAGCAGTGTACGAAGCGAGATTACCAGCACGCCACCATTGGCCTGATGAACCAGGCCTGGCTGGAGGGTGATGCCACCGTTAAACTGGCGTACGCAGCCAAATAGCTGTTCCGCCTCTACCCAATCGGCCGCGACGACCGGAGCGGTGCTGGCAAAATTATCCTCTGCACGTTGTGCCGGGGAGAGCGTCACGCGAGCGCCGTCAATGTCATAGCGGACCCCGTAGAGCGGGGCGGCAGGTTCATGCAGCGTGCGGGTTTCTGCCGTCAGCCATTGCAGATACTCCGGTTCTTCGGGGGCTTTCACCAGCATGAAGGAGGAGACTGCCGGCGTGCACAGCAATTGCTCAAGCGCGTAGAACAAACGCGGCTGCAGATCGCCCGAGAGGGAGGGGGCCGGTTGAGAGAGATCAGCTTGGGCAAACAGCGCCTGATAAGGTTCCATATCGGGCGCAAGGTCGGTTCGGGTCAGTTTCGTAATGGTCAAAGTCGCTGTTTTTTAGTTAGATGTAAAGCGCGCAATTATACCTGATGCCGCGACTGAGCACACGGAGGATTATGATTACCCCAATGATTCCCCGGCCATACACATCACGAATAATGATTTATATTCAGCACATCAGGAAAAAACTGATATCCTGAAATGAGTTACACGGTCACATTGAGATCGCAATGAAATATCAACAACTGGAAAATCTTGAAAGCGGCTGGAAATGGAAATATCTGGTAAAGAAGCACCGGGAAGGTGAGCTGATTACCCGCTACATTGAGGCCAGCGCTGCGCAAGCTGCGGTAGATGACTTGCTGACGCTCGAGAATGAACCTGTGCTGGTGCATGCCTGGATTGAGCAGCATATGAATCCGGCGCTGATGAACCGCATGAAGCAGACTATCCGTGCACGGCGGAAACGGCATTTTAACGCGGAGCATCAGCACACGCGCAAGAAGTCTATCGATCTTGAGTTTGTCGTCTGGCAGCGTCTTGCCGGCCTGGCGCAGCGGCGGGGTAAAACCTTGTCTGAAACCATTGTGCAGCTGATTGAGGATGCTGAGCATAAAGAGAAGTATGCCAGCAAAATGTCGAGCCTGAAGCACGATCTGCAGGAACTGTTAGGCAAAGAGTAGCCTGTACGGCCAGTCAGGGGCTACCCTGATATGGAGGCTACCACCGCGAAAGCGAGCGAGAAGACATAAAAAAACCCGCCGAGGCGGGTTTTTTCATCAGTTCTAACTTAAGCCGCTGGCTGAGTTACAACTTCTTTGTAGCCTTTAACTTCGATCTCTACACGACGATCCGGGGCCAGGCAGTCGATCAGTGCAGCGCGAGCTTTCACGTTGTCACAGGTGTTGCCAGTAACCGGGTTGGATTTACCCATACCGCGTGCGGAGATTTTGCCTGCCGGGATGCCTTTAGCAACCAGGTAGTCAACAACGGACTGAGCACGTTTCTCAGACAGCTGCTGGTTGTAAGCTTCGGAACCGATACGGTCGGTGAAGCCCATAACAACTGCAGAACCGTCTTTCGGATCCATGTTGCTCAGCTGGGTGTACAGCTGATCCAGAGCCTGCTGACCTTCCGGTTTCAGGGTTGCTTTGTTGAAGTTGAACAGAACGTCAGACTTCAGGGTGAAGTGCTTGGTAGTCACTTCCGGAGCCGGAGCCGGAGCCGGAGCTACAACCGGTGCAGCATCTTCCTGACCGAAACGGTAGGAAACACCCACGCTCAGCATGCCGTTGTCCGGACGAACGCCAACGGTGCCCGCGTCGCCAATGTTGTTAACCCACTGGTATTCCAGACGGGTAGCGATGTCACGAGTCACAGCCCACTCTACGCCGCCAGCAAATACCGGAGAAACGCCAGTGTCGTGGTTGTCGCCAGCGATGCTGTTGCTGGAGTCTGCGCGCCATACCATGCCGCCCAGACGGGTGTAGATGTCCAGATCGTCAGTGATCGGGTAACCCAGTTTAGCGGTCAGCTGAACGCCCTGAGCTTTGAATGCGCCATTAACCTGGTCGCCTTTGTACGGCATACGGCCCAGCCAGTCGTAACCCATTTCGAAACCGAGGTACGGGTTAACCTGGTAACCACCGAACGCACCAGCGCCCAGCTGGCTTTCGTGGGTCGGACCATTGTTGTTCAGAGAGCTGTTGTACCAGCCAGTGTCATGGAACTGGGACCAACCCAGTTTACCACCTGCATACCAGGTGTTATCTTTCGGAGCGGCCTGCGCTACGGTAGCGAAGCCAGCCAGTGCCACTGCAATCGCGATAGCTGTCTTTTTCATTTTTTGCGCCTCATTATCATCCAAAATTCGCCATGAAGTTACAAAAGACCTCACGGTTAAATCCTTCACCCGGGGCGTGACTTGTTGTTAACTATGCTGATACATGCAGCGTAAGCCGATCACCCCTGGCGATGTAAAGTCTACAACTTAGTTCGAAACTTACAAGTGTGAACTCTGTCAGGCATATGAAAAAAAAGGGTTGTGTACACAATATTTAACAAATATGGTTGATTTTCGTACGCAGAAAAAAGGCAGAAATGCCCGTGTGACAGGCATTCCGCGAAAAAGACCCTGAAAAACGCTGTGGCTTTACCATCGGTAAAAAAAATTCCAGGAATAATCCTAATTTCACTCAATGATACAAATTTGAGTGAATTTTTAGCCCGTTGAGTTGTCTGCCGAGCGTGCCTTGATTTCTCACCGGGCGCATGATGAATCCCATCGCGCAACCTTCCTGGGCTGCATTGACCAGACGCTCATGCTCTTCTGCGGTTAGCTCCTCCGTTAGCCAGCAGATAACCACACTATAATTACCGGTGCGCAGCGCGCGGATCATCGAGTCTATGGTATGGCAGGGGGACAGCTGGCTAATTTGCATGACTTTAGACAGCGGTAGACCGGCAGACTGGACCCACTCGCGGCTAAGCTTTTGTTGCGGCGTGAGCCACAGCTGCCAGCGAGATTGTTGACCCAGCTGTTGTAATAAAGGTAGCAGCAGTAACTGGGTCATCATGGGTTGATCTTCACGATAGACAATTTCACTGATCAGCCCATTGGCGGTCTGTTCGCCAGAACGATGAGCGTAGTGGCCTGCAGAAGCAGAAGCCTGTGCTGAACGATTTGCGTGAGCTGAAGTAAACATAGTCTATCCCGCCTGTAGTTACTGTATGCATATACAGTATATCTACCTGGGGAAAAGATCAACCGCAATTTGCCATTTTGCTGGCTGAAATTTAATCATTTCCAGGCGCGTCTTATCTATAGAGATGCGCACCTCTCCTCAACAATATCCTTCACGCGGGCTAATCATTTCTTTCCACCCTGTTGATTGCAGCAACGTCAGCGATTTTCTGAAAGCGTCTCGCAAAACCGCGTTCTGGTGGAAAAGTCGGCGAAAATCATCTTGCTGCTGTTCGGGAAGTCCCTTATGTTTTCTCTTAGCGGATCCGTTAACAACTTAAGTTTAATTACATGATTAACAAAGGAATGATCATGAGAAAACTAGTATGTCCGCGGTTCCCGCAATTTCAGGCCTGCGTCTCGCCGCTGGGTCAGTTACATTCTCGTCCGCTTTTTGGCGGCTATAGCCTGGCCATTGATGATACGGTGTTTGCGATGGTGGCAGAGGGGGATATTTACCTGAGAGCCTGCGAGCAGAGCGCCGCGTATCGGGTTGAACATCGTAATCCTTTATTAACGCTGCGCCGACACGGGCGCATCGTGCCAATGAAGTATTATCAAATTGACGACGCATTGTGGCGCGATGAAACACAGCTTTTTCGGCTGTCGCTGCTGTCGTGGCAAAGCGCCCAGCGTGAAAAGTACCACCGTCGGGAGTCTGGCCGCCTGAAGGATTTACCCAATATCAGCTTTCATATGGAATTGCAGCTGATCCACGCGGGCATACCGGATGTCAGGACGCTTCGGGAGGTAGGCGCTCAGCAGGCCTGGCAACGGCTGCGAGAAAACAACGCCTCCTTGTCGGTCAACGTCTTGCTGGCGCTGGATGGGGCGATTGTCGGCGTTCACACCGCTGCGCTCCCGACGCTGCGGCGTCAGGAGCTGCTCGAATGGGCTGGAGCCCGCTAGCGGACGACCACCGTTATTCTGTTTGAGCGTGGACGCGCTGTTGCAGGCGGCAAATTTCAGGCAGCAGCGCGAGCAACAAGCCAATCTGCTGCAATACCAGCGGCTCTTTACTATCCGCGCGCGGTTCCAGGTGTTGGATCCGGCTTTGCAGGCTGCTCAAAGACTTCTGCACCCGATGTTCATCGGCGGGGGTATGGTGCAGGGCGTCATCAACATAACAAACGGCATCATCCAACAGGGCAAGGATATCGGGGGTGGACAGTTTTTCCCGATGCGCGCCGAGAGCGGAGATGTAGCTGGTGAAGGTATGGTTGAGACACAGCAAGCGAAAAGCGGTCTCGCGCTGGGCGCCATCCGCGCGCGGTTCAGTCGACAAATTCGAGACCACGGAGGCCAGTTCGGCATCACGGTTGTAGGCATCACGGCGGGCGACACGATAGGCCAGACGGTTGTCGCGGCCCTGGTGATACTGCTCCAGAATGGCATCCAGATAACGGCAGTTCGCGTTCATCGCCCGGTCCAGGACGCGCGGCAGATTGCGAAATTTCCAGTCCGGCCAGATGAAGCTGACCGCCGCCCAGGCGATGGCGCAGCCGATCAGGGTATCAATGATGCGCGGCAGCGCGACCTCAAAGCCTTCGCCAAGCAGGTTAAAGCACAGCAGCACCAGCAGCGTAATAAACATGGTGGCATGGGCGTACTGCACGTTACGAAAGGCAAAGAACAGCACGCCGGTGAGCACGATCAACACCAGTTGCCCTTCAATCGAAGGCACCAGCAGCAGGACGGGCAGGCCGATCGCCACCCCCACCAGCGTGCCGATGATCCTCAGCGCCAGTCGGTGGCGGGTGGCGTTATAGTTCGGCTGACAGACAAACAGGCTGGTCAGCAGGATCCAGTAGCCATGCTGGAGCCCGGTAAACTGGATAAAGGCATAGCCGGCGCAGAGGACCAGCGACATACGTACCGCGTGGCGAAAGAGAGCGGACTCCGGTGACATGTTGCGCCGCAGACGCAGCCAGATGTCGTTCAACCCGCCGAGTCTGTCGTCGGCCAACAGCGTCTCGGTGTTGCTCCCGGCAGGCGCGTTCGTTTGCACAGATTCAATCGTGGCCAACTGCGCATCGATAGCGCGCAGGTTATTGAGTAAAAAGCCAAGGGCATTGATCTGCTCGTCGGACGCGCCGCTGGCGCGCACGCGGTCGAGCGCGGCGTCGAGATGCATAAACGCGCGTTCAAATTGGGCGTCATGCTGGTAGGGTTCGCGCAGCAAAATCGCCCGTGAAAGTTTCTGGCAGGCCTGGGCCTGCATCGAGAGCATGCGCTGGAAACGGAACATCACATCGCTGTAGCGGAATTGATCGCGTAAGGTCTGGTACTGAATATGCGATGAGCTGGCGCGTTCGTGGATATCCTGGGCCACAAAATAGTACTGCAGCGTGCGGCGGGTGCCGCGCTGGCCCCGGTCGCCTCGCAGCCTGGTCAACAATGAGACCTTAGTTTGATTGAGCGTGGCCACCAACTGGCCGTTGGCGAGGGCCAGATCGTACAACGGCGCCTGGCTCTCATCCTCCAGATCGGGATCAAACAGCCGGGATTTGAGCTCAAGATAGCGGGCCAGTTGCTCATAGCTGCGCGCCAGGTTGTCCTGTAGCGGTCGAATCGGAAATATCAGGTGCCCGGACAGTGTCAGTAGGTTGTACCACACGGCGCCCGCCAGCAGAAACAACGGCTGCAGATACCAGTGATCGTACAGCGTGACGCCGAGCATCGTGTAAATGGCGATGAGCAGGGCGCCGAAGGCGATAGTGGCATAGCGCTGACCGAGGCCGCCGAGCAAAATAAAGCCAATGGTAGACACGGTGAGGCCAAGAGCAAACAGCGGCGGCCACGGAAACAGCAGCTCCACGGAGGCGGAGGCGATGAAAAAACAGACCAGGGTAATGGCGAGGTTGCGCAGACGACCGGTCAGCCGGTCGTCGAGGTCGGTCAGGGCCGCGGCAACAACGCCAAGGGTGAGAGGGATGGTCAGTTTGACTTCGCCGATCCACCAGGGAAACAGCGTTGTGCCGCAGAGCGCGATAAAGATCCGTACGTTATAAAGCCAGGCACTGTTCCAGGTATAGCGGCGTAGCAGGGGGCTAATCATGTCCGTGTTCCGTTCGGTTACTGAAAGCGACGACGCGCATTGGCTTCACGTGCGGCACGCGCGGTTTCCACAGAGACGACCCTGCGCCCTACCGGCCAAAGGGCAATGGCAGCAATTTTAAAATTCGCGATCCCCACCGGGATGCCAATAATGGTCAGACATTGAGCTATGCCGCTGAAAATATGCATCAGGCACAACCACCAGCCGAAAAAAATGAACCACAGAATATTCAGCACGGTGCCGCCGGCGTTGAGAAGACCGTTTTTACGGCCCGGCTCCAGCTCATCGACATGAATCGCCTCGTTACCGTAAGGAAATAACGAGAGTCGGGTGATTTCCCAGCAGGAGCGGGTCAGCGGCAGCGTGACGACCAGAATGATGCTAACCAGCGTGGCGAGCAGCCAGCCTAAAGTGGTGGCGAAACCACCAAGGATAAAGTTCAAAATATTCAGAATGGTACGCATAAACCCTCGGTTTTGCCCTGTGGATAATAAGACCTGACAATTGTAACGTTTTTTTGCGCTGGAGCACCTGGTCCCGGGCGGTTAAACTGAAAAACAATCCACCCTGATTGAAAATCGACATTATATGGAACTTAAAGCGACAACATTGGGCAAACGCATGGCTCAGCACCCTTATGATCGGGTGCAGTTACTGAATGCCGGCGTAAAGGTTTCCGGCGACCGTCATGAGTATCTTATCCCTTTCAATCAGTTATTGTCAGTGCATTGTAAGCGCGGTCTGGTCTGGGGCGAACTAGAGTTTGTGCTGCCTGACAGCAAAGTCGTGCGTTTGCACGGTACCGAGTGGAGCGAAACACAGCGCTTCTATCACCATTTACAAGCACTCTGGGAGCAGTGGAGCGCGGAAATGAGCGACATCGCCGCAGGCGTGCTGAAGGAGCAGCTGGCGACGATCGAGCACACCCGTGCGCAAGGCAAATGGTTGACGCGTCAGCAGGTGGCGGATGTGCAGGATAACATTCGCCAGGCGTTGACTGGCTTGCCGATGCCCACCAGCCGGCTTGAAGCCTTTGACAACTGTCGGGAGCTGTGGCGGGAGTGTCAGCGCTGGTTAGGGGATATTGAAGCGACACGCCTGGCCCATAATCAGGCCTTCACCGAGGCGATGCTGGAGCAGTATCGCGGCTTTTTTGACGGCGTTGAGTCGTCCCCTCTTAATGCCTCACAGGCGCGGGCGGTGGTGAACGGTGAACATTCCCTGCTGGTGCTGGCGGGCGCGGGCAGCGGTAAAACCTCGGTGCTGGTGGCGCGGGCAGGCTGGCTGCTGGCGCGGGGAGAAGCGGCGGCAGAGCAAATTTTGCTGCTGGCATTCGGCCGCCAGGCAGCGCAGGAGATGGATGCGCGGATCCGCGAGCGTCTTGCATCGGACGATATCACTGCGCGTACCTTCCACTCGCTGGCGCTACATATTATTCAGCAGGGCAGCAA
Organism: Klebsiella sp. H-Nf2; assembly: GCF_002806645.1. Classification (NCBI taxonomy): domain Bacteria; kingdom Pseudomonadati; phylum Pseudomonadota; class Gammaproteobacteria; order Enterobacterales; family Enterobacteriaceae; genus Klebsiella; species Klebsiella sp. H-Nf2. The sequence continues at coordinate 71,094 of NZ_PIBL01000008.1, read as the reverse complement.
AAAAGTCCCCACCATCAGCAAACTGGAAAGCGATAGCGCAGCTCGTCAGGCGCTGCTCGTGAAAAGCTGGCAGCAGCAGTGTCAGGAGAAAAAAGCGCAGGCGAAAGGCTGGCGCCTGTGGCTGGAAGAGGAGATGGGCTGGCAACTGCCGGAGGGGGATTTCTGGCAGGACAAGAAGGTGCAGCGGCGTATGGCCAGTCGGCTCGACCGCTGGGTTAGCCTGATGCGTATGCACGGTGGCTCCCAGGCAGAGATGATTGCCGGGGCGCCGGAGGCGGTACGCGATCAGTTCAGTAAACGGGTGAAGCTGATGTCGCCTCTGATGAAAGACTGGAAAGCGGCGCTCAAGGCCGAGAATGCGGTCGATTTTTCCGGCCTGATCCATCAGGCGGTCAATATTCTCGATAAAGGTCGCTTCGTCAGCCCATGGAAACATATTCTGGTGGATGAATTTCAGGATATCTCGCCGCAGCGGGCCTCGCTGTTGGCCGCATTACGCCGGCAGAATACCCAAACCACGCTATTTGCCGTCGGGGATGACTGGCAGGCGATTTACCGGTTCAGCGGGGCCCAGCTTTCCCTGACCACCGCGTTTAATCATTACTTTGGCGAAGGGGATAGCTGTGCGCTGGATACCACCTATCGCTTTAACGGCCGCATTGGCGAAATCGCCAATGGCTTTATCCAGCAGAATCCACATCAGTTAAGTAAACCGCTGAACAGCCTGACGGCGGGCGATAAAAAGGCCGTCACGCTGTTAGCCGACGATAAGCTGGATGATTTACTGGATAAACTGAGCGGCTACGTTAAGCCCGAGCAGCGGATCCTGCTGCTTGCCCGCTACCATCATCTGAAGCCCGACGCGCTCAACAAGGCGGCGACGCGCTGGCCGCATCTGCAGCTTGATTTTATGACTATTCATGCCAGCAAAGGCCAGCAGGCGGACTATGTGATTGTGCTGGGACTGCAGGAGGGAGAGGATGCGTTTCCCGCGCCGGCGCGCGAGTCGATCATGGAGCAGGCGCTCCTGCCGCAGCCGGAAGATTTTCCTGATGCGGAGGAGCGGCGACTACTGTACGTGGCGATAACCCGCGCACGTCATCGGGTGTGGTTGTTGTTTAACAAAGCGCAACCTTCGCCATTTGTCGACATCCTGCAGGCCCTGGATGTGCCGGTTGCCAGGAAACCCTAATCACGGCTGGGTTATTTCAGGCGATCGGCAAGATAACGCGGATAATCCGGGATCAGAATATCGAGCGGCTGATTAAAGTGCGGTGACTGGATGATAAAGTCAGCGGTGGAGACGTTAGTGGCAACCGGAATGTTCCAGACGGTGGCCAGGCGCAGCAATGCTTTGACGTCCGGGTCGTGAGGCACGGCGTTCAGCGGATCCCAGAAGAAGATTAGCACGTCGATTTTCCCTTCTGAAATGAGCGCGCCAACCTGCTGGTCACCGCCCATCGGGCCGCTCAGCATGGCATGGACCTCCAGTCCGGTAGCCCGCGAGACCAGGTTACCGGTGGTGCCGGTGGCATACAAAACGTGTTGCGCCAGCAGCGCCTGATGGCGAGCGACCCATTTCATCAGCATATCTTTACAGTGATCGTGAGCCACCAGCGCGATATGTTTTTGCGCGGACAGGGTACGAGTTGTCAGTTCCATATTTTCATTCCACATTTTGACCTGCAGACAGATTACTGAATGTGGCTGCCGCTGCAAGCATCGGGGTGAAAATTTTGCCGAATCTGTGGGTTAGCCTGGATGGCTGCCTGCTGCGGATTAGCATACACTTAGGTGAAATAGCAGGAGGAACCCATGAAAGAGAACGATATTGCCGGCATCCTGACGTCGACACGGACGATTGCGCTGGTTGGCGCCAGCGACAAACCTGACCGCCCGAGCTACCGGGTCATGAAGTATCTGTTGGATCAGGGGTATCACGTTATCCCGGTTTCGCCGAAGGTGGCGGGCAAGACGCTGCTGGGACAGCAAGGGTATGCGACGCTCGCCGACGTTCCGGAAAAGGTCGACATGGTTGATGTCTTCCGTAATTCAGAAGCGGCGTGGGGCGTGGCGCAGGAGGCGATAGCCATCGGCGCGAAAACGCTGTGGCTGCAGCTGGGGGTTATCAATGAGCAGGCCGCAGTGCTGGCCAGAGAAGCCGGGTTAAACGTGGTGATGGATCGTTGTCCGGCCATTGAGCTGCCGCGACTGGGATTAGCAAAATAACAAAAAACCCCGCCAGGCGGGGTTTTGTTTTAGTTGCGAAGGCGCGGAGCCTGCAGCTGCTGACGAATCGTTTTGGCCAGTTCGTCGAGGGACGGCTGTTCCGGGTGTTCGTCGCGGGTTTCGCTGCTCAGCTGCGCTTCTGCCAGATAGGTGTGGATCGGCTGACCATCATCATCTTCCATCACCACATGGTACCAGGGCGCCGCACGCAGTTCGTCATTGGCGGCAATCTCATCCTCTTCCGGTTCCGCGAGTGAATACTCGGGATCGACATCGACGATGACGCCCAGGTAGCCCAAGAGCGTATGGCGAACCTGTTGGCCGATACCGAATTTGCTGGCTATCATAGGCACCTCCTGGGAAACATGAATACTCCCTATATGAGGCTCATGTTTCGTTTTTCAAGTTACATGACGCGACAGGCAAACCCCTTCAGATACAGCCCTTCCGGGTAGGTTGCGATCACCGGGTGGTCGGCAGCCTGACGGAACTGTTCTATAAATTGTACATCACGCCCGGCATCAATTGCGGCATCCGCGATGATTTTCTGAAATAAATCGGTGGTCATCAGGCCGGAGCAGGAGAAAGTCAGCAGCACGCCGCCGGGGTTCAGCAGCTGGATCGCCAGCATATTGATATCTTTATAACCGCGGCAGGCGCCCATCAGCTGGCTTTTGTTTTCCACGAACTTCGGCGGATCCATCACGATCACGTCGAATTTCTCTCCCTGATCGCGGTATTTACGCAGCAGTTTGAACACGTCGTCGCGCACAAATTCCGCTTTGGACAGATCCAGTCCGTTGAGCTCCACGTTCTGTCGGGCAACGTCCAGCGCTTCCTGAGAGGTATCCACGCTGGTGACCTGGCGGCAGCCGCCCATCAGCGCTGACACCGCAAAGCCGCCGGTATAAGAGAAGCAGTTCAGCACTCGCTTATCGGCGACATAGCGGCGAGTGGCCAGGCGACTGTCGCGCTGGTCGAGGTAATAGCCGGTTTTGTGCCCGCCCTGGATATCAACCAACAGCTTCATGCCGTGCTCGGTGATCGGCAGCAGCGCCGGGGGCAGCTCGCCCACCACCGGCCCCTGGGCCAGCTCCAGTCCCTCTTTTTTACGCACGGCGACATCGCTGCGATCGTAAATGGCGCAGTCCGGGAACAGGTTCTGCAGGGCGCTGATGATGGCGGCCCGCTGGTATTCGGCGCCTGCGCTGAGCAACTGCAGCACGAAAAAGCTGCCAAAGCGGTCGATAGTAACGCCCGGCAGTCCATCGGACTCGCCGGCGATCAGACGGTAGCTGTCGAGGCCATCGCGCTCGGCCAGCCATGCCCGCCAGGTTTGCGCTTGCTGCAGGCGGCGTTCAAAGAAGGCGCTATCGATGGTTTCATTGCGGTCGAAGGTCCACACGCGGGCGCGGATCTGCGACGACGGCGAGTAAGCGCCGCGGGCCAGCCATTTTCCCTGATGGTCAACAATATCGATGGTTTCACCGCTGCGGGCTTTACCCTCCATGCGGGCGACGCCGCCGGAGAAAATCCACGGATGGCGACGCAGCAGGGATTTCTCGCGTCCTTTGGCTAACACTAAGCGGGGGAATAGGGAATCTGTCATGGAGCTACCTTTAAGCAACGGGAATGTCGGCACCGAAAAATGGCGCGTAGAGTAGCACACCTGGCGCACGCAAGCATCTTTCGCCCTGCAGGCACAGGTGAGCGTTTCGGCACAAAATGCAGGCGCTTCGGCACATTCAGCTTGTGCGGACTCTCATACCCTGTTTTCTCACCCCAACGAGGATCAGATGATGAAAACAGGTATCCGCATGGCCGTGGCGATGGTTACGATAGTGAGCAGTGGCGCGATGGCTGCGCCGTTTAGCGTGAGCAGCGATGATATGCATGACGGGCAGGCGCTGGCCCGGAAGCACTGGTTTGCCGGTTTCGGCTGTACCGGAGGCAATGTCTCTCCGCAGCTGGCATGGAAAAATACCCCGGCGGGGACGCGAAGCTTCGCGGTCACTGTCAGAGATCCCGATGCGCCTACCGGCAGCGGCTGGTGGCACTGGACGGTGGTCAATATCGCCAGCAGCGTCTTTTCGCTGCCCGCTGGCGCGGGAGATAAAAACAGCGCTACACTGCCGGGCGGAGCGGTACAGGGCCGCAACGATTTTGGCTATGCCGGCTTCGGCGGCGCCTGTCCGCCGGCGGGAGATAAACCGCACCGCTACCGCTTTACGGTATGGGCGCTGGATGTCCCTACGCTGCCGGTGGATGCCGGGGCCAGCGGGGCGCTGGTCGGCTATCTGTTACACAGCCATGCTCTCGCCAGCGCACAGTTGACAGCGATGGCCGGGCGCTAAAATAAAGGGTCGATCCGATGGAGAGTATCCACTTCCAGCATAACGCCTTAACCGCGGCAGAGGTCACCACCCGACGGCTGTGTAGATTGCATCGCGTGCGCCTGTTCTCCCCGGCGCTCTGTCGGGTGAAACGCGGCAGCAAAGTGATTGTGCAAGGGGAGAGCCGGGTGCTGGCGACGCCGCAACAGCTGATTGTGTTGCCGGCTGACGTTGAGCTGGAGGTGATTAACCAGCCGGATAACGGCCTGTTTTGCTCCGATCTGCTGTCGCTGACCCCCGAGCTGCTGACGATGTTTAAGACCCGTTATCTCAGGGAACCACCGCCAGGGCGTCTGACCTCGCTCTGCGCCCCGGTGACGACAGAGCTGGCGTTTATGTGGCAAAGCGTTCTGCAGGCGGTGCGGGAAGGCTTATCCTCCTCACTACAGCACCACCAGACTATGGGCCTGCTGCTGGCCTTGCACGAGGCGGGCTATGCCGGCCCGCTGCTTGTCGAGCGGCAGCAGGATCTGTCGGCGCAGGTTCGACAACTGGTCATGCTGTCGCCGGCGCAGGCATGGAGCGTGTCGCGGGTGGCGAAAATGCTCTTTCTCGGCGAGTCCACTCTGCGCCGTCGGCTGCAGCAGGAATCGCAGAGTTTTCGCCAGATTGTTGAGGAGGTGCGGATGGCCCACGCCCTGGGGCAGCTGCAGACCACCTCGCGGCCAATAGGCGAAATCGCGCAGAACAGCGGATATCAGTCGGGATCGCGCTTTACCGCGCGCTTCCGTCAGCATTATGGTTTACTGCCGAAGCACGTACGCTGAGCGAATTTGCTATCCTCAGCGTAAAGTGTGAGCGAAAAGGAGATGATAATGGCCAGTATCTGCACGATGGCATGGGTTTACGGTTCGGTTCAGGGCGTGGGATTTCGCTATTCTACACAGCGGGAAGCGCTGCAGCTGGGGTTGACCGGCTATGCCCGTAATCTGGACGACGGAGGGGTGGAAGTGCTTGCCTGCGGCGAGGCAGAGCAGGTGGAGAAACTCATCGCCTGGCTGAAAGCCGGGGGGCCGCGCAGCGCGCGGGTTGACCGAGTGTTAACCGAACCCCATCAACCCACCCGCAGCTGGGAAAAATTCGCGATTCTCTATTAGATGCACTTCACCGGCTTCGGCAGCCCGGCGATTTTGGTCGCCTGTTTGGCGGGGCCTTTCGGGAACAGGCGATAGAGATAGCGGCTGTTGCCTTTCTCTTCGCCAAACTTGTTGGCCATCGCCTTCACCAGCATGCGGATCGCCGGAGAGGTATTGAACTCAAGGTAAAACTCGCGCACAAAGCGCACCACTTCCCAGTGTTCAACGGCGAGCGTTATCCCTTCCTGCGCGGCAATGACTTCCGCCATCGCCTCGCTCCACTGGGTGGTATCTTTCAGATAGCCTTCGCTATCCGTTTCAATTTCGTTGCCTTCAAAAATAAACATGATTTTTCACATACCGCCTGAAACTGGCCGCAGTGTAGCAAAAAAAAAGGCCCCGCATAAGCGAGGCCTCAGGATGAGCAGGGGAGCGGTTAGTCCCGGCTGGCGAAGCCCAGAATGCTCAGCAGGCTGACAAAGATGTTGTACAGCGAGACATACAGGCTAACTGTTGCGCGGATGTAGTTGGTTTCACCGCCGCGGATGATGTTGCTGGTCTCGAACAGGATGGCACCCGAAGAGATCAGGATGAACACCGCGCTAATCGCCAGATGAAGCGCCGGCAGCTGCAGGAACAGGTTAGCGACCATACCAATCAGGACGACCACCACGCCCGCCATCAGCATTCCGCCGAGGAATGACATGTCTTTGCGCGTCGTCAGCACGTAGGCCGAGCAGCAGAAGAAGACCAGTGCGGTGCCGCCCAGCGCCAGGCCGATTAAATCGCCCATGCCGGCAGAAAGGTACGCGTTCAGCATCGGCCCAAGGATATAGCCGAGGAACCCGGTGAAAGCGAAGGCGGAAATAATCCCGGTGGGTTTATTCGCCGTTTTGTAGGTCAGGAACATCAGACCGTACATCCCCACAAGGGTCAAAATCAGCCCCGGGGAAGGAAGCATCAGCACCGTGCTGGCGGTGGCGGTGATAGCGGAAAACGCCAGCGTCAGGCTGAGCAGGAAATAGGTATTACGCAGAACCTTGTGCGTGCTGAGCAGCGAGGAACGGTCACGCGATGATGTAATTATGCGATCCATGAGTCACTCTCTTATGACAGATGTAATTAGGGATAAAGAATAAGAAAAACAAGCGTGAAGCCCTAATGCTTTTACCCATCTTTACTTAGCTTTTGCCGCTTTTGCCCAGCATAAAATTCTACATGGATTGGGAAAAGCGATATGTTTTCGCGTTTCGCATCGGTGAGCCGATCGAAATCTTATAGGTTGCTGAAATACATTGCTTTATTGAAATTCTGCGACTAAGTGTGGAAGGGGGAATAACTCCGTACGTTAAAGGCAAAGGGAAATGACATTACACAAAAACAATCACATCACCCGAACACTCCTGGCAGTGAGTATGATGGCCATGATCGGTGGGGCGCAGGCGGCGCAGGTGCCGCCGGGCACCCAGCTGGCGGAAAAGCAGGAGCTGGTCAGAAATAACGGCAGCGAACCGGCGTCACTCGATCCGCACAAAGTCGAGAGCGACGTTGAATTCAACGTCATTAGCGATCTCTTTGAAGGGCTGGTCAGCGTGACGCCTGCGGGGGCGATCCAGCCCCGGCTGGCGGAACGCTGGGAAAACAAGGACAACCTGTTATGGACCTTCCATTTACGCCCAGGACTGACCTGGTCCGACGGCACGGCCATCACGGCGCAGGATATCGTCTGGAGCTGGCAACGACTGGTCTCGCCGGCCACCGCCTCGCCCTATGCGAGCTATCCCGGCAATATGCATATCGCCAACGCCCGCGAAATTGCTCTGGGGCAAAAGGGACCCGAGACGCTGGGGGTAAAAGCGCTGAACGACACCACGCTGCAGGTCACCCTGACCCAGCCAAACGCTGCCTTCCTGGCGATGCTGGCGCACCCTTCGCTGGTACCGATCGACAAAGTGCTGGTGGAGCGTTTTGCCGATAAATGGACCCGGCCAGAGCATATCGTCACCAGCGGGCCCTATAAGCTGACCCAATGGGTGGTGAATGAGCGGTTGGTGGCTGAACGTAATGCGAAGTACTGGGATAATGCGCACACCGTTATTAATAAAGTGACTTACCTGCCCATCTCTTCGGAGGCTGCCGATGTCAACCGCTACAAAGCGGGGGAGATCGATATTGTTTACACGGTGCCGGTCAATCAGTTCGCGCAGTTGCAGAAAACCATGGGCGACCAGCTGGACGTTTCGCCACAGCTGGCGACCTATTACTACGAATTTAACACCACCCGGCCGCCGTTTAACGACGCCCGCGTGCGTCGCGCACTGAATATGGCGCTTGATAAAGATATCATTGCCGGAAAAGTGCTTGGCCAGGGGCAGCGCCCGGCCTGGCTGATCAGTCAGCCGGATATCGGCGGCGTGACGCTGCACAACCCGGACTACGCCAGCTGGCCGCGCGAGCAGCGGATTGCCGAGGCGAAAAAACTGCTGACGCAGGCGGGGTACGATGAGCGCCATCCGCTGGTCTTTACCCTGCTGTATAACACCTCTGAGTCGCACCAGCGTATCGCCATCGCCGCCAGCTCCATGTGGAAGAAAAACCTCGGCGTCGAGGCGAAGCTGCAGAACCAGGAGTGGAAGACGATGCTGGATACCATGCATACCCATAACTTTGACGCCGTCCGCTATGCCTGGATCGCCGACTACGACGATGCCGCCACCTTCCTCAACACTTTCCGTACCGGGGATAGCGAGAACACCAGTCAGTACAGCAACCCGGCTTACGATGAGGCCCTGCGCAATGCGGCGAAAGCCTCCGACGTAGCGACCCGGGGCAAATACTATCAGCAGGCGGAAGATCTGCTGGCGCAGGATGTTCCCGCCATTCCGGTCTATCACTATGTGCGTACCCATTTAGTGAAACCCAGCGTGGGCGGTTTCACGCCGGATAAGCTGGGGTATTACTACACCAAAGACATGTACATTAAAAAATAGTCATCTGATAGCGGGGAAGAGCGCTGATTTTCTGTGCGAACTGCCTGAAATTCAGACGAATAACACAGAATTGTTTGTTTTTAAGGCAGTTGAACAAAATGGTGCTTTACAGCATCCGTCGAGGTGTTTATAGTGCGCCTCACACCGGAAGTGTGGCCGAGCGGTTGAAGGCACCGGTCTTGAAAACCGGCGACCCGAAAGGGTTCCAGAGTTCGAATCTCTGCGCTTCCGCCATATAAAAGAAGGGGTTACCGAAAGGTAACCCCTTTTTGCTTTTCCCTCTAGCCGTCCTGACTGCACTTCACCTTCACCTCCCGACTCCGCAAACCCGCCATGTCTGTAGCGTTATCGCTGGCGAAAAGGTGACGATCAATCCATTGCAAATGGTTGTTATTTTAATTATTCAGCTTCTCGTTATAAACGGCAATGGTGCTGAGGAATAAAAACCATTCGGCAAAATATCTTCGTCTATACTTGGAAAAATGATGATTTACCTGCCATGGTTTTACGCAGATACAGAGACCAGTGAGGTCAGAATGCCTGTCACTAATCGTCCAGAAATCAAAGAACTACGGGTTTTGGTAGAACAGCAATTAAAGTACACATTGTGTGTTAGCTTAAATAAAGCTACGCATGGCGATATTTTTAACGCGGTGGCGCTGGCCATTCGTCATTTTCAACAGGACCATTTTCTGTTGAGCCAGACGCGGCAACGTGAAGAACATAAAAAGCGCGTTTACTATCTGTCGATGGAGTTTTTACTGGGACAGTCGCTGCGTAATAACCTTTTAAATATGAATTTACTGGCGGAGATGCGCCAGGTGGTGAATGACCTGGGGTTTGATCTTGACCACCTTCTTGACGAAGAGCCCGACGCCGCGCTGGGCAACGGGGGGTTAGGGCGCTTAGCCGCCTGTTTTATCGATTCGATGGCCACCCTTGATATTGCCGCATCCGGGCATGGCATCAAATACGAATATGGTCTTTTTCGCCAATCCTTTCAAAATGACCAGCAGATGGAGCATCCGGATGACTGGCATTCTATGCACTCCCCGTGGCTGGTTGAACACCATGCTCAGCAAATCCTGATCCCGCTGGGAGGCTATATTGAACACAGCGAAGATGTTGATGGTAATTACAACCCAATGTGGCTGGGTTGGAAAACGATTATCGGTATTCCCCATGACTATTTCGTTTCCGGCTATCGGGATACGACCACCAATAAGCTGCGGCTCTATAGCGCGGTCGCCTCTGACTCCTTTAATATCCATATTTTAAACCGTGGTGATTATATCAAGGCGGTGAGTGATAAAATTGCTTCGGAGAATATTTCAAAAATACTCTATCCATCCGATGAGGTGCTGACCGGAAAAGAGCTGCGGCTGACGCAAGAGTATTTTCTGGTGGCCTGTACGCTGCGGGATATATTCCGTAACTATGCCGAGGTTAATGACGATATTACTTTCCTGCCGCAGCATGTGGCGATTCAGCTTAATGACACCCATCCGGCATTAGCGGTGGTGGAGCTGATGCGCATCCTGGTCGATGAATACCGGTTGCCCTGGGAGCAGGCGTGGGAGATAACGCAAAACACCTGTGCCTACACGAATCATACGTTGATGCCGGAAGCGCTGGAGACCTGGCCGGTGACGCTGTTTGAAAAACTGCTGCCGCGTCATTTGCAAATTATATTTGAGATCAACCATCGCTTCCTTGAAGAGGTGGCCCGGCGCTGGCCGGATAAAAATCATCTGTTATCTTCGCTGTCTTTAATTGACGAACATCACGATAAGCAAATCCGCATGGCCAATCTGGCCATTGTTGGTAGCCATCGCGTGAACGGGGTAGCATGGCTGCATTCGGAACTGGTCAAGAAACAACTGGTGCCGGACTTCTATTTTATGACCCCGGAGAAATTCATTAATCAGACCAACGGCGTCACGCCGCGACGCTGGGTGCAGCAGGCTAACCCCGGCCTGGCAGCATTTTTGCACCAACAGCTGGGGGAAGGGTGGCCAACCGATTTACCCTTGCTGTCCAGTCTGGAAAGCCTGGCCGATGATACTGCTGTTATTGATAACATCCGGGCCATTAAATTTGCCAACAAAACCGCGCTCAGCCAGCTGGTCGCTCAACGCTATGGCATCGCCCTGGATCCGCTGGCGATGTTTGATTGTCAGGTCAAACGTATTCATGAATATAAGCGTCAGTTGCTCAATATTCTTCACGTGATCGCGCTTTACCTGGATATCAAAGAGACAGGGAAAACTATCGCGCCTAAGGTGCATTTGTTTGCGGGTAAAGCGGCGCCGGGCTATCGGATGGCGAAGCTGATTATTCAGTTGATTAATACCGTCGCCCGGAAAATTAACAGCGACCCGCAGGTTGCCGGGCAGCTTAAAGTGGTTTTCCTCGAAGATTATAAAGTCTCGCTGGCGGAAAAAATCATTCCGGCCACGGATCTCTCTGAGCAGATCTCCACCGCCGGTACCGAGGCGTCCGGCACCAGCAATATGAAGTTTGCCATGAACGGCGCGTTAACCATCGGCACCTATGATGGGGCGAATATCGAAATCCGCGAGGCCGTGGGAATCGATAATTTTTATCTGTTTGGCGCCGTGGCGGAAGAGATTGAAGAGAGCCGGAGACTCGGGCATCACCATGCTTTCTATCATCAGAACCCGGCTATTGCGCGTGTTGTCGATACCCTCGTGTCTGGGTTGTTCACCAGCGATCGTGAGCTGTTTGCACCACTTCACCACATGTTGACGGAGGGCGATCATTACTGTCATTTACTGGATTTCGACAGTTATTGTCAGGTCCAGCGGCAGGCGATGGCCGATTTTGAACTGCCGGAACAATGGCACCGTCGGGCCTTACTCAATATTTGTCGGATGGGAGAATTTTCCAGCGACAGAACCATACGTGGCTACGCCCGGGATATTTGGGGTATCACCTGCTAAAGAGAGAACACGCCGAGCGGAAAAGGGACTCGTCGACGGATATCAGTCACTATTGAGGATGAGCATGAACGTTGAATTACATACCGAGCAGGGCGTAAAAATTATTATGCCACTGGTGCGCCGACTGGACGCTTCCGTCGTACAGGCGTTTAAGCAGCAGGTTCTGGAGGCTATCGACCCGGATACCAAAAACGTGCTGCTGGATCTGAGCCACGTTGATTTCATCGACAGTAGTTGTCTTGGCGCGCTGGTATCCATTCTGAAAAGCGTCAACGGTCAGGGCGAGCTGGTGCTGTGTTCGCTCAATGACACGATTAAAAACCTGTTTAAGCTCACCCGTATGGATCGCATCTTTTCCATTAAGGAGACTCGACAGGATGCGCTGAACACGTTCACTCAGTGATGACGTTGGTGCAGGCCAGCGGGTGATGGGTCGCCCGCTTATTCTTCGACAATCCGCGCCTTCGGTTTGCTCAGCAGGAGCATCACCAGCGCGACGTAGGGTATCGGCTTCCAGAAATAGTAGCCCTGTAACAGATGAATATTCTGGCGATTGAGATAATCCAGCTGGGCCTGGGTTTCGACGCCCTCGGCAATGATGCGCAGTGACAGCGTCCGGGCCATCTCTATCACGCAGTCCAGCAGTTTGCTTGACGGTGTCTCCCCGGTCACCCTGCCGACAAAGCTCTGATCGATTTTGATATAGTCGAAAACCAGCTCGTGGAGATAGGAAAGCCCGGAATAGCCGGTGCCAAAGTCGTCCAGCGCGATGGAAAACCCGCGGGAGTGTAACGTATTGAGCTTGTCCACAACCGCGCCGTTGAGCAACAGCGGCTCCTGCTCCGTGATCTCCAGCATCAGCTTCACCGCTTTGCCCTTAAAGCCGCGCTGATAGTGCAGGCAATCGTCGATAAACGTCGGAGCGTTAATGTGTGACGCGCTGATATTCAGGCCAATATGAAACCCATCCGGCAGCTTACTGAAGATGGGGCTCATCTGGGCGGCGACCTGCGCCATCAGGCTGCGGGTCAGTGGGATAATTAAGCCGGTACGTTCGGCCAGTGGAATAAATTCAGCGGGCGAACGCCACTGTGCGGTGGTATTTTTCCAGCGGGCGAGAATTTCCACGCCGTATATCTCCCCGGTTTTCCCATTCACGACGGGCTGGTAGTAGGGAACGATATCCCCCTGGGCGATAGCGTAGCGCAAATTCTCTTCTTCAGAGGTATAGGCATTGAGGTATTTGCGCAGCAGGAAATAAAACAATAGCGCGACAGAGAAAATGAAAATCAGCAGACCGAAGCCATTTTGAAATAAGCGACCGGGGCTAAAAAAAGGCGACTCGGGATAGATAATGCGAAACGGGTAGTCCGGTGAGCTAAATATACCCTGATGTGGGCTGGCTTTCAGCGGCTCCACATCGCCATATCTGGCGATCATCTGATGGTTGACCGAGAGCGCCAGCCCGGCGTTATCCTCATCGCTATACAAGGCATCGCGCAAATGGATGTCGCTGATACTGACAATGACTCTCACCTGCGCCGAACGCGTGTGATAGATCAGCACCGGCCGCTTGTTAACCATCATCCTGGCGGGCAGCAGCTGCAGCAGCTGCAGCAGCTCATCAGGCAAGGATTCCGGATGGAGCGTCAGTACCCGATTGCCCGGCAGCGACGAGCACCACACCTGGCCATCTTTTACCAGCACGATCGTGCGCAGATGCGGCTGCAGGGCGGCCTCGGTCCCGAGCTGGAACTGACCCTGCACGGAGCAACCGCGGCGGCTAACGTTCATTGCCGTCACCGTGGCGGCTCGGGCTTCATCCAGAATAACGGCGATTTTCTTCGCCGCCTGACGGGCGGCGGTGGCATGGGTGGCCTGGTCTGAATGCCACAGTTGCCAGTTAATGACGAACACGCCAGCCAGAAATACCACCAGCGCCAGGGAAAAGGAAATCCATGCGTTTCGCACTTTTGTCTTTTTCATTTATTACGCGTGCTATGTGAGGCGAGCATAAAATGAACCATTCATCCCGCTGAAAAGGCGTTATCCAATGATCGTAGAAGGGGGATAACCTCCGCGACGACGGAGCATGTAAAAACATGATCAGTCTCACAATACCTGCCAGCAAAACTCGCTAACGACCTGATGCGGCTACGAGTCCGTCACGACAGGAATAAAAAAAACCTATCTTAATGTTTTCTTAACATAAATTCCGGCATTGGATAGTTTTAAGCATTTTCTAATCCCTAATAACAGACCGGCGCTATTTTTTGCTTTTTTAAGTTTATGATAATTGTTTTCATTATCATTCTTTTTTTGCTGTGATTTAATCCTCTCCGCTCAGGCTATTTACCGTTTATTGCCCTATTTCATTAAGGATGCGTTCATGAAATCTCGCTTATCGCCCCTCCGTACGGCAGCGTTGGTTGCCGCTTCTCTGTTTCTGGCGCCGCAGGGGATGGCGGCTGACGCTCAGAACGGGATTGTGGTCTACAACGCCCAGCACGAAAATCTGGTGAAGTCGTGGGTGGATGGATTTACCAAAGAGACCGGTATTAAGGTCACGCTGCGCAATGGCGATGACAGTGAGCTGGGTAACCAGCTGGTTCAGGAAGGCTCCGCGTCGCCGGCCGATGTGTTTCTGACCGAGAACTCGCCGTCGATGGTGCTGGTCGATAATGCCAAACTTTTCGCCCCGCTGGATGCCGCCACCCTGCAGCAGGTTCCGGCGCAGTACCGTCCGCAGCATGGGCGCTGGATCGGCATCGCCGCGCGCAGCACCGTTTTCGTCTACAACCCGGCGAAAATCAGCGAGGCGCAGCTGCCGCATTCCCTGATGGATCTGGCAAAACCGGAGTGGAAAGGGCGCTGGGCGGCTTCGCCATCGGGGGCAGATTTCCAGGCTATCGTCAGCGCGATGCTGGCGCTGAAGGGTGAGCAGGCGACTCTCGACTGGCTGAAGGCGATGAAAACCAACTTTGTCGCCTATAAAGGCAACAGCACGGTGATGAAAGCGGTCAATGCCGGGCAGATCGACGGCGGGGTGATCTACCACTACTATCGCTTCGTCGACCAGTCAAAAACCGGTGAGAACAGCAAAAACACCCAACTGTATTACTTCAAACACCAGGATCCGGGCGCCTTCGTCAGCATTTCCGGCGGCGGTGTGCTGGCCTCCAGCAAACATAAAGAGCAGGCGCAGGCCTTCATTAAATGGATCACCGGCAAACAGGGGCAGGATGCGCTGCGCACCAATAACGCCTTCGAATATGCTGTGGGGGTAGACGCGGCCTCTAACCCGAAACTGACCCCGCTGAAAGATCTGGATGCACCGAAGGTAGAACCTTCCTCGCTGAACAGTAAAAAGGTCATTGAGCTGATGACGCAGGCTGGCCTGCTCTGATCCTGAGGAAGTGATGTTGCTATGTCTGTTCTGAGTCTGTCGCTCGGAAAGAAAACAGGACGCCTGCCCGAGCGCAGGCGTCCTGCATTTCCGATGGTGGCGTTAGCGCTGCTGTTTTCATTGCTGGCGCTGTTGCCGTTAGGGTTTGTGGTGGCGGTTGGATTCGACACCGGCTGGCCGACGATCAAAGCGCTGGTCTTTCGCCCGCGGGTAGGGGAGCTGCTCAGCAATACCCTGTGGTTGACGGTGCTGGCGGTCCCCATCAGCATTGTGCTCGGCGTGACGCTGGCCTGGCTGACGGAACGTACCGCCCTTGCCGGTCGGCAGCTGTGGTCGGCGCTGGCGGTGGCCCCGCTGGCGATTCCAGCCTTTGTCCAGAGCTACGCCTGGGTCAGCGCCGTGCCTTCGCTGCATGGCCTCTCCGCCGGGGTGTTTCTCTCGGTGCTGGCCTACTATCCGTTTATTTATATGCCGGTGGCGGCCGTGCTGCGCCGCCTCGATCCCACCCTTGAAGATGTCGCCGCATCGCTGGGCACGCCGCCGTGGAAAGTATTTTTCCGGGTGGTGCTTCCGCAGCTGCGCCTGGCTATCTGCGGCGGTGCGCTACTGGTGGCCCTGCATCTGCTGGCGGAATATGGCCTGTATGTGATGATCCGCTTCGATACCTTCACTACCGCCATTTACGATCAGTTCCAGTCGACCTTCAGCGGTCCGGCCGCCAATATGCTGGCAGGCGTGCTGGCTCTGTGCTGCCTGGCGATCCTGCTGCTGGAGAGCGCCTCACGCGGTAAAGCGCGTTACGCGCGTATCGGCGCCGGGGCGGCCCGCGAGCAGAAGCGGCTTGTGCTGGGTAAAGGGGCGGCTGTTGGCGCGCAGCTACTGCTTCTGCTGCTGGTGATGCTGGCGATGGGGGTTCCCTTACTGGTCCTGTGCAGCTGGCTGTGGCTGGGCGGCATCGACAACTGGCTGCATGCCGATCTGTGGCATTCGCTGCGCCAGACCCTGCTACTGGGCATGGGCGGGGCGCTGCTGACGACAACCTGCGCGATCCCCATTGCGTGGCTCGGCGTGCGCTATCCGCGCCCGCTGTTCCGCCTGCTGGAGGGGTGTAATTACATCACCAGCTCGCTGCCCGGCATTGTTACCGCGCTGGCGCTGGTGACGGTCACCATCCACTACGCCCGCCCGGTGTACCAGACCGAAGTGACGCTGTTTCTGGCCTATCTATTGATGTTTATGCCGCGTGCGCTCATTAACCTGCGTGCCGGTATCGCGCAGGCGCCGGTAGAACTGGAAAACGTTGCCCGTAGCCTCGGGCGCAGTCCGGCCCGCGCCCTGTGGAGTATCACCATGCGGCTTGCCGCGCCGGGCGCGGCCGCAGGGGCCGCGCTGGTGTTCCTTGGCGTCAGTAATGAGCTCACCGCCACGCTACTGCTCTCGCCGTTAGGCACCCGCACCTTGTCGACCGGTTTTTGGGCGTTAACCAGCGAGATCGACTACGTGGCGGCGGCGCCGTACGCGCTGCTGATGATCGTCATTTCGCTGCCGCTGACCGCGGTTCTTTATATGCAGTCGAAAAAAATGGCAGGGTTGTAACATGCTGGAATTGTCTTCTATTTCGAAATCCTTCGCCGATGCGCTGGTTCTCGATAATCTCAATCTGACCGTGGCGCCGGGGAGCCGGACGGCCATTGTTGGTCCGTCGGGCTCGGGAAAAACCACGCTGCTGCGCATTCTCGCCGGTTTCGAAACGCCCGATCGCGGGCGGATCGTCATGCACGGTACTCCTCTGTTTGCCGACGGCGTGTTTGTCCCCGCCCACCAGCGGAGGATCGGTTATGTTCCGCAGGAAGGGGCGCTGTTTCCTCATCTCAATGTTGCGGACAATATCGCCTGGGGGCTGGACGCCAGCCGTGAGGAGAAGCGTCGCCGGGTGGGGGCGTTGATGGAGATGGTCGCCCTCGACCCTGGCCTGGCGAGCCACTGGCCACATGAAATTTCCGGTGGTCAGCAGCAGCGCGTTGCCCTGGCCCGTGCACTGGCTCAGCAGCCGGCGCTGATGCTGCTGGATGAGCCGTTTTCTGCACTGGATACCGGGCTGCGCGCCAGCACGCGTAAAGCGACGGCGGACCTGCTGGCCGAGACGGGAATCGCCTCGATTCTGGTGACCCATGATCAGAACGAAGCGCTGTCGTTTGCCACTCAGGTGGCGGTGATGCGCCAGGGGCGCTTTGCCCAGGTCGGAACGCCGCTGACAGTTTACTCGCAGCCGGTGGATGAAGAGACGGCGTTGTTTCTTGGCGATGCCCTGATCCTTCCTGCGCGCCTGAGCCCCGGCCGGGCAAGCTGCGCGCTGGGGGACCTGGCGACGGACGCACTGCATCCTGCTGGCGAAGGTAGGGTGATGCTGCGTCCGGAACAGCTGAGCGTCAGTGTGAGCGAGCCGCAGGAAAGTACCGCCATCATCCGCGATGTCGATTTCTCAGGCCAGCTTTCCACGTTGACGCTGTCGATGGCCGGGCACGAGCGGCCGATTGTCCTGCGAACCGTGAGCCAGCCGGCGTGGCAGCCCGGCGCGACGGTACGACTGACGGTCAGCGGCAAGGCGCGGGTGTTTAGCGGCTAATCCCTGAGCAGGCGCCGTCGGCTATCGACGGCGCCGCACGGAAAGCTAATCAGATGGCGGATGAAGCCGCTAGTATCCGCGCCACTGACCTCGTCGCCATGGAGTGGTAGTACGTTGGAACAATTCCGCGGGGTCAGTCCAGCGCCCACCATTTTACCGATCCGTCGCTTTTTCATTCGTCCCGCTACGCTTAACTGCTATCCTGTCTCGCGATCGGCCCTGTTGTTACCATGAGACATCGCTATGCCTGAACTCCATACTCCTGCGAATCGCCCCGGCCCGGCCGCTGTGGCCCGGGTGACGCTCCTGCCAGCGCTGCTGGTTATCGTCGCCATCGCTGTCGGCTGTGTCCTGGTGTCGCCCCCGGTCGGCACACGACACGAGATCCTGACTAACCCCGGTCTCTATATCGATCTGCTGGCGTTGTTGTTTCTGGTGTTTATGCTGTGGAGCTCGGCGAAGGTGCGGATGAGCCACATTGCCGTCAACTGGGTACGCTATGGGCTGCTGTTGTGGATTGCCGGCGGCACCTTTGACGTGATGGATGAGATCGTGGTTCAGCCGCGCTGGATGGGCTATTACTGCGAAGATCTGCTGCGCCTCTCCGGGATGCTGCTGACCGTGGTGGGGGTCTACAAAATTATTGAGCGAATCAATTTGCTGTACGTCGATGCGCGCTCGCAATCCCTGAAGGATGAATTAACCCAGTTGCCCAACCGCCGTTTTTTCATCAATACCATCCGCGAGAAGTCGGGGCATGCGCTGGGACTCATGATTCTGGATATCGATTTTTTTAAGAAAATTAACGATACCTTGGGCCATCTGGTGGGCGATGAAGTGTTATTTTCGCTGGGTAAACAGTTGGCAAACTTGACCAGCGATCGCATCCAGCCGGCGCGTATCGGTGGGGAAGAGTTTGCCATTATCGTCGATGGCCTGTCGGAGCCCGAGCTGCACGCCCTGGCGCAGGCGATCCTCGACAATGCCCACACCATCCTGATCAATCATCAGACGCCGTTGTCGATCAGCATTGGCGTTGGAATGTGGCGGCCAGGCGAAGCGCAGGAGACATTTATCCGTAAAGTCGACGAGGCGCTGTACAAGGCCAAGCACAACGGACGCGGACGCGTGGAGTGGGCGTAAGATTCCGGCGCGGCAGGTTAGGCCTGCTGCGCGCTACGGCAGTGTCGCCGATACTCCGACGGTGAGCGTTCGGTGTAGCGTTTGAATACCCGGCAAAAATAGTTGCTGTCGACGAAACCGCAATTATGGGCAATCTCTTTCACCTTCAGGTCATAGCCGCGCAGTAGCTGCTTCGCCTTTTCCAGGCGAACCCGGGTCAGATACTCATTAAATCCCACCGAGCCTGATTTCTGAAAAATATGCGATAGATAGTTGGGTGTGATGTGAAAACGTTTGGCTACCGATTCCCGTGTCAGCGGCAGGCTAAGATTTTCCTCGAGGTAGTCCTGGACGGCGAGAAACAGATCCCGACTGCGGCTGACGCGCATTTCCAGACCGACCAGCTGTTCACGACAATGACTCAGCAGCGCGGCGACCACCAGCCGTGCGGTCAGCGGGTCGGGTTGCAGGCTGACTTCATTCAGGCTCAGCAACAGGTAAGAGCCCACGCGCGGTCCGAGGCGGGAAACGCTCTGCTTTTCCGTATGCAGGCTTTTCCCGTCCCAGCGCTGAATACTGAATCCCAGTTTCTGCCGACCAAACAGGATGCTCAGGGTAGTGGCCGGGCCGGTCCACTGCGGCAGCGTCCACTTCCCCGCCTGCACGTACAGTACCTGCAGCGTGGTTAACGTCGAGGCGGCCAGCGGCAGTCCCTGTTCACTCAGCTGGCCCTCCAGCACAATTTCCAGACGCGGAAACGGCACGTTGAAGGCGAGGGCAGGCACGGAGATATCCGGCTCAGGAAATCTCACCTGTAAGTGATCTTTTTGACCGATTAACCGATGCAGTATATCCGGCAGATCTTCAATCATTCTTTGCCCTCAGCATGCGCATTATCCTGTTGATGGTAATCTATTTTTTCCTTCCTGGCAGCGTTAGTTTAGCCATTTTGCGCAGCGGATTGCCGGCCAGCTGCAGCGCATGCATTGCCGGAAAAGAGATTGTTGATGTCCATCACACTTTGTGGGCTCGCGTACGTATGTCCAGTTTTTTGTAGCGCTCGCCTCGTGTCATGCCGCGGAGGGACCAGTAGAGTTTGTTTGTGTTATCGGAACGTTAAAAAGGAACGCAAAATGAACTCATCATCGGCTAACTTTCTCGATGCGTTAGGCGCCAGCCAGGCGCTCAGTGCGCAAATGAAACACGAGCTCGACACCCTCGGCTATACCGTCGTGCATAACGTCGTTGACGCCCAGTGGCTGAGCGAAATGCGCCTGCTCATTGACACCCTGGTTGAACGCGAAGGCGATAATCTGGCGATGGAGCACCATCAGGAGGCGACGGCGACGCGGATCGCTAACCTGATTAATAAGGGGGTTATCTGGGAGAAAGTCTGGTCACACCCGCTGATCCTCTCCGCTTGTCGCTATATCTTCAACGGGGATTTTAAAGTCTCCAGCCTGAACGCGCGCGAGGCGCTGTATAACGGCGGCCACCAGCCGCTGCACGCCGACTGGAAAAAGCCGCGCCCGGATTTTCCTAAAGTCCACCTGGTGAATACCATCTGGGCGATAGACGATTTGAGCGCCGCCAACGGTGCGCCGCGGATCATTCCTGGTACCCACCTCCGCCCCGAGTTACCGGAGGAGGTGCTGGCCGACCCGGAACAGGCCCATCCCGATGAGATTGTGTTTGCCGCACCGGCCGGCAGCGTGATGATCTACAACGCCCACGCCTGGCACGGCGGCACCCGTAATCGTGAAGGCAGCAGACGACGCGTACTGCATGGGTTATATATCGATCGTGCGGATACGCCGCAGCAGGACCAGCGGCGCTGGCTGACGCCGGAGACGGCAAGCCGCCTGACGCCGGCGCAAAAATGGCTGCTGGATGTAGAATAAGGCCTGTCGCCGGTCAGGGAAGTTCTACATAGACGACCGGCTTTTTCATGATGCTTTTCACGGCCTCGACGATCTGCTGCGGCTGCAGCAGGAAGCTCTTGATACTGGTTTTAATCGTCCGCAGGCCGCGAAAGCGCTGGGGGTCGTCGATTTCGATATCCGTCACCAGCAGCACCACTTCGGCGCGGGCGATATCTTCCGCGGTGATCCGATTTTCTACGCCGAGCGCGCCCTGGGTTTCGACTTTCAGGTGCCATTTTTCATGATGACCGACCTTTTCCAGTCGTTCGGCGGCCATGTAGGTATGCGCCACCCCGCTGACGCAGGCGGTGACGGCGACAATATTGAAGTCCATAACATCCTCCTGGCGTTAACCGCCGATAGTGACGTGGAAACCGGCCGCTTCGGCCATCACCCGATATGGTTGAATTTCCGCTTCGTCAGGCGCTTTCACGCTGGCCAGCGTCCAGGGTTTGCCCAGCAGACGGTATTTGGGCTCGCCATATTGATGAAACGGCAACAGGTGCATTTCTTTTAGCGCGAAAGGGGCGAGGAACGCCAGAATCTGGCGAAAATTATCGGTATTCAGTGTGTAGCCCGGGATCAGCGGCACCCGCGGGATCAGGTTGATTTTTCTCGCCGCCAGCTGGCGAAAATTGTCCAGCACCCGTGGCTGATTCATTCGCAGCAGCGACCGCGCCCGCTCAGGTTCCATGATTTTAAAATCAAACAGCACTTCATTGCAGGCTTCGGCCACCGGCAGGAAGCGGTCAAAAGCGCCGTCGCCCGCGGTTTCGATGGCGGTGCGGATCCCCCACTGGCGCAGGCGCTGGAGAAAGCGGGCGGCAAACCCGGCCTGCATGAGCACTTCGCCCCCGGAGAGGGTGACGCCGCCGCCGGAGGCGCGAAAGAAGACCTCATCCTTCAGCACCTCCTGCAACAGGTTATCCAGCGTCACATCGCGGCCAATCTGTTCCCACGCTCCGGACGGACATTCGGCGACGTCCTGCTGGCAGCGGGTGCAGCGCAGGCATTTACTCTCCCGGCGCAGGGTCTGAATCCTGGGTGAAATTGATTCGGGATTGGCGCACCACGGGCAGGTATGAGGGCAGCCTTTAAAAAAGACCACCGTGCGGATCCCCTGGCCATCGTTGAGCGAGTAGCGCTGGAGGTTAAAAATACGCGCCCGGTCGGCGCGCGTGTCGATGACCTCACAGCTGATGCGCGGTGCGGCGGATAATGTCATCCTGAATCTCCTTCGACAGCTCAACAAAGAAGGCGCTGTAGCCCGCGACGCGTACCACCAGGCCGGCAAAGTCCTGCGGCCGCTGCTGCGCTTCACGCAGGGTGTCGGCGTTGACCACGTTGAACTGAATATGCTGCAGCTTGAGCTTGCAAAAGGCCTGTAAAAAGTCTGCCAGTTTGTTCAGCCCGCCGTCGCCGGCCAGCGTTGCCGGGGTGAATTTGACGTTCAGCAACGTACCGTTCGACAGCAGATAGTTATCCAGCTTGCTTACCGATTTCAGCACTGCCGTTGGCCCCTGGGAATCCTGACCGACCATCGGCGACAGGCCGCCGTCCGCCAGCTGTTCGCCGGCCAGTCGCCCGTCCGGGGTGGCGCCCACCACCGAACCCAGCGGCACGTGCGCGGAGACGGTGTAGGAGCCGGGGGTAAAATGGCCGCCGCGCGGGTTCAGATACTGCTCGACTTCTTTGCAGTAAAAACGCAGCAGATCGGCGCTAATATTGTCGACATCGTCGATATCGTTGCCGTATTTGTCAAAATGGTTAATCAGCCGGGCGCGGATTTTTTCCCCTTCTGGCGTCTGGAAATTGGCTTTCAGCACGGCCATCAGTTGGTCAAAGCTGAGACGCTGCTGGTCGAAGACCATACCCTTCAGGGCGTACAGCGAATCGCTCAGGTTAGCGATCCCGATACCCTGAACGCCGGAGAAGTTATAGCGCGCGCCGCCAGCGGTGATATCTTTGCCGTGCTGCACGCAATCTTCAATGAACGAGGAGAGCAGCGGGACCGGCGCCCAGTCGCGGTGGCCGATATCGCAAATGTTGCTGCCCTCGACCATCAGCTTGATGTAATGGCGAATTTTGTCGCGGATCTGGCAGATAAGGCCGTCCCAGCTGACGTCAGGCTGATGTTCATTTTCCTGCAGCACAATTTCCATCACCTTCAGCAGATTAAACATGGCGATATCATGCAGGCCGTAGGTGCGCCCTGGAATAGAGAGCTCCACGCAGCCGACCACCGCGTAATCGCGGGCATCTTCCAGCGACACGCCGCGGTTAAGGAAGGCCGGCACGACCACCTCATCGTTGAAAATCTGCGGGATCCCGGTACCCAGGCGAATGGTCTCAGCGGTTTTACGCAGGAACGGGCGATCAATCAGCTCGTTGACCCGCACGCCCAGATTCGGCTGCGGCAGCTGAACGTTTTGATAGGCGTCGAGGCATAAAAATGACAGCACGTTGACCGCGCTGCGCCCGGTGTCCGTCAGCCCGCCGAGTAGGGCGGTATAGCCGGTGGGAAAACCCGCGAAATAGCGCGCGCTGCTGGAGGAGCGTAGCAGGACGATATCGTTGCATTTCACCCACAGCGACTCCAGCAACTCCTTGAGATACGCGGGATCCTGACCCTGATTCAGCGATGCCTGATAAAACGGCAGCATATACTGGTCAAAACGCCCCAGCGAAATCGAGCTGGCATTGGATTCGTACTGCAGAATGATATTCATATACCAGAACAGCTGGCAGGCCTGGGGGAAGTCCGTTGGCCGGTGCTGCGCGTTGTGGCGCGAAATAGCGGCGATAGTTAACAGCTCCTGCTGACGCTGCGGGTCCTGACAGTGCCCAGCCATCTCCTCGGCCAGCGCGGCGTAGCGCAGAATATGGCGCTGGGAAGCTTCCAGCAGGATCAGTACCGCCTGATAAAAGGGGTTCTCCGGTTGCTGGGCGCAGTGCGTTTTGAGCTCGGTGACCAGCGCGCCAAGGCCATGATTCAGCAGCCGTGGATAGTCGATGATGATATGGCCCTGGCCTTTATCGGTCTGGTTAACGCTAAATATCTGGGTGTTGACAGCAGCCTTGACCTCTTCAGTCATCTGGCCGTTGATGAAATCTTTCATTGAGCGCTTTTCCCAGTAGGGGAATAGCGTTTCGCGGTAGATTTGTTTATCTTCTTCGCTTATTTCGAAGCGATCCTGCGGGCGGGTCGGGAAGGCGTCGAGCTCGTTGAGCAGCCAGTAGGGGTCCATCTCTGGCGACATTATTCCCGCGCGCGGTTTGACGGTGCGGTTGCCAGCGATCAGTTCATCCTCACGAATCGAAATCATCACCTTATCGAGGATCCACGCCGTGGCTTTCGCCCGGCGGATAATGACCGGTTCGCCCTCCGTCTGCCGATGGCTGGCAGTGTAGAGTAATGCGCGTTCAAGGGAGATTTCGCGCGGCTGGGCGAACAGGCTGGCTTTCAGGCGTTGGGTACGATTCGTCATGATAAACTCCATGTTGTGGCGAAGGGCGCGAGGGCGCCCTTTTTAAGGCTTCAGGCGCTCTGGGAAAGGTGGCTGTCTATCTTGTTCATGATGGCGTCGGCGCGTTTTACCGCATCGCTGATGTTGACGCGCACGATAGTTTTCCCGGCAAAACGCTCTTCGAATTTGATGCCGATATCTTTGGTCAGAATGACCATATCGGCGGCGGCAATCTCTTCCGCCGTCAGTTCATTTTCAATGCCGATAGAACCCTGCGTTTCTACCTTGACCTGCCAGCCTTTGGCTTTGGCGGCGCTTTCCAGCGATTCGGCGGCCATGTAGGTGTGAGCCACGCCCGACGGGCAGGCGGTGACAGCGATAATGTGGGTCATAATCTGTTCCTTCCAGTCTGTTAGTTAATTTCGAAATCAAGGTCTAGTTCATCGTCAGCGGTGACGTCAGTGGGTTTCTTTTTGGCGAAGGCTTTCAGCAGGATGACGCAGGCGGCACTGACGCAGGCGCCGACCAGCAGCGCGGCGACAAAGCCCAGCTTGCCCTGGACCACCGGCAACACGATGAGCCCGCCCCAGCCGGCGTAACACTGGACGCCCATCAGCGCGGCGGTGACGCAGCCGCTGGCGGCGCCAATCATGTTGGCCGGAATGACGCGCAGCGGATCCGCTGCGGCAAAGGGAATCGCCCCTTCAGTCACGCCGACACAGCCCATCACCAGCGCCGCTTTGCCGGTTTCCCGCTCTTCGGCGGTGAAATATTTGCGGCCAATCAGTGTCGCCAGCCCCATGCCCAGCGGTGGTACGGCGATACCGACGGCGGCGATGGCCACCACGCTGTAGACGCCCTGCGAAACGCAGATCAGCATGAAAGCGTAGGCCACTTTGTTCACCGGGCCGCCCATATCAAAGGCCAGCATCAGGCCCATAATGATGGCCAGCACCACGATGCTGCCTTCACGCATCCCCTGCAGCCAGCCGGTCAGATTAGCGGTCAGCGCGCCAACCGGCTCGCCAAGCCCCCACATCATGATCCCGGCGGTGATAAAGGTGCCGACGATGGGAATGATGAAAATCGGCATCACCGAGCGCAGAACTTTATGTACGGGGATTTTTTTCAGGTAATAGACCACCAGGCCGCCAATCATGCCAGCGATCAGCGCGCCGAAGAAGCCGGCGCCAAAGCTGTTGCCCACCCATGCGCCGATGGCGCAGGGGGCCAGCGCGGCGCGGTCAGAAATGGAGTAGCCGATGTAGGCGGCGAGAAAGGGCACCATCAGCGTCAGCCCGGCGACGCCAATATCAAAGAGTTTCTTCAGATTAGGGTCGGTGGCGGCATCGGGCACCGCGCCTTTGCCATACAACATGACGGAGACCGCCAGCAGGATCCCGCCGGAAACCACGAAGGGGATCATGTGCGAGACGCCGGTCATCAGATGCTGGCGGGTATTTTTTAGTATTTGCACCAGTTCGTTCATTGCTTGCTCCTGAGCGCTGTAGGGCCCGTGACAGTATTGATGCCTCAACATTAGAAAAAGGGCGGGGTATTAAACAGTAGAGAAAAAGTGCATTTACTGGATATTTGTAAGGTGAGAAAAGAATTGCGATCCACCTCAAATCTTAGTAGTGACAGGAAAGATGAGCGCTAACAGGGTGGAATTGTGATGGCGGACATAAAAAAGTATCGTGTGTACAATAGTCCAGTAATTGCCAGTTTTATCACCTAGTCCCTGGGGCCGTCTTTTATTACCTTTTGGGGAAATAATGGATTGCTCAGGAGGAAGGCGATGGCTCTGGTCATTGAATTTACATGTGATTTGCCCAACGGCGTGCATGCGCGTCCGGCCAGTCTGGTCGAAACGCTGTGTAATCGTTTTTCATCAGCGATTGAGTGGCGGAACTTGCGCCGCGAGACCGGTGGAAATGCCAAGAGCGCGCTGGCGATTATCGGCAGCAATACCCTGAAGGGCGACGCCTGCCAGCTGCTTATCAGCGGCGAAGATGAAGCTGAGGCATTCGCCGCGTTAACGGCTTTTATGCGCGATGAATTTCCCCACTGTGACGCGCCGCTGCCCGCTGCGCCAACGCTGGATGTCCAGCCGGTGCCAGAGTCACTTTCGCGGCTGAACCCGACGCTGTTTCATGCCCGCCCGGTGTGCGCCGGCAGCGCGGGGGGAACGCTGGTTCATCTCAAATCACGCGATCTGCACGAGCTGGGTGAACTGCCCGTCGCCGCCAGTCCCGAACAGGAGCAGGCGGCACTGGATAATGGCCTGCGGCTACTGGTGAAAGATATTGCGCTGCGGTTGCTGGACAACGACGGCACCGCCAGCGCGATCCTGGAAGCTCACCGTTCGCTGGCGACGGATGCCTCGCTGCGCCAGCACCTGCTTGGCGGTATCCTCACCGGGCTGAGCTGCGCCCAGGCGATTGTCGCCACCGGCGACCACTTCTGCGCCCAGTTCCGCGACTCCGGTAACCGCTATCTGCAGGAGCGGGTACTGGATGTCCGCGACGTTTGCTTCCAGCTGTTGCAGCATATCTACGGCGAAGCCCGTTTCCCGGCGCCGGGCCAACTGCGGGAAGCGGCCATTTGCCTTGCCGACGAGCTGACCCCCAGCCAGTTTCTGGAACTGGATAAAACGCATCTCAAAGGGCTGCTGCTGCGCAGCGGCGGCACCACCTCGCATACCGTGATTCTGGCACGCTCATTCAATATCCCTACTCTGGTGGGCGTGGATTTAGCCGCGCTGCTGCCGTGGGTGGATACGCAGGTGCAGATTGACGGCAACGCCGGGCTGCTGGTGGTGGATCCGAGTCCAGCGGTGGCACGCTACTATCAGCAGGAGGCCTGGCTACAGGCGCAAATCCAGCAACAGCAGCAGGTATGGCTGGATAAAGCCGGGCAGACGCAAGATGGTATCCGTGTGGAGATCGCCGCCAATATCGCCCATTCGGTGGAAGCGGTGGCGGCATTCAACCAGGGCGCGCAGTCGGTAGGGTTGTTCCGCACTGAAATGCTGTATATGGATCGCCCGAGCGCGCCGTCGGAAGATGAGCTGTACAACATCTTCTGCCAGGCGCTGGAACCCGCTGCCGGGCGCAGCATTATCGTGCGGACTATGGATATCGGCGGTGATAAGCCGGTGGCCTATCTCAACATCCCTGCGGAAAACAATCCGTTCCTCGGCTACCGCGCGGTGCGCATCTATGAAGAGTATCAGGCGCTGTTTCACACTCAGCTACGGGCAATTTTACGCGCCTCGGCACACGGCTCGCTGAAAATTATGATCCCCATGATTTCATCAATGGAAGAGATCCTGTGGGTGAAAGAGCGACTGGCGGAGGCCAAACAGTCGCTGCGCGCCGAGCAGATCCCGTTTGATGAAAAGATCCCGCTCGGCATCATGCTGGAAGTGCCGTCGGTGATGTTTATCATCGATCAATGCTGTGAAGAGGTGGATTTCTTTAGCATCGGCAGCAACGACTTAACGCAGTATCTGCTGGCGGTCGATCGTGATAATGCGAAAGTGACGCGCCATTACAACAGCCTGAATCCCGCCTTCCTGCGCGCGCTGGACTATGCGGTACAGGCGGTGCATCGACAGGGGAAATGGATCGGTCTGTGTGGCGAACTGGGGGCCAAAGGATCGGTGCTACCGCTGCTGGTAGGCCTCGGTTTAGATGAATTGAGCATGAGCGCGCCGGCGATCCCGGCGACCAAATCGCGCCTGTCCCAGCTGGACAGCCGCGCTTGCCGCCAGCTGCTGAATCAGGCCATGCAGTGCCGTACCTCACTGGAAGTGGAGCATCTGCTGGCCCAGTTCCGCATGCGTCAGCAGGATGTGCCGCTGGTGAGCGCCGAGTGCATTACGCTGAACAGCGACTGGCGCAGCAAGGAGGAGGTGCTGAAAGGGATGACGG
Organism: Klebsiella sp. H-Nf2; assembly: GCF_002806645.1. Classification (NCBI taxonomy): domain Bacteria; kingdom Pseudomonadati; phylum Pseudomonadota; class Gammaproteobacteria; order Enterobacterales; family Enterobacteriaceae; genus Klebsiella; species Klebsiella sp. H-Nf2. The sequence goes on along the minus strand of NZ_PIBL01000008.1, from coordinate 42,965 downwards.
ATAATCTGCTGCTGGCCGGACGCTGCCGCTATCCGCGAAAACTGGAGGCTGACCTGTGGGCCCGCGAGGCGGTGTTCTCTACCGGTCTGGGCTTTAGCTTCGCCATTCCGCACAGTAAATCCGAGCATATCGAGCAGTCGACCATCAGCGTCGCCCGCCTGGCGCAGCCGGTGGTGTGGGGCGATGAAGAGGCGCAGTTTGTGATTATGCTGACGCTGAACAGGCACTCGGCGGGCGATCAGCATATGCGGATTTTCTCGCGGCTGGCGCGGCGCATTATGCACGCGGAGTTCCGTCAATCTCTGGTATCCGCGGAGAGTCGCGAGGATATCGCTGGCCTGCTGCGCCGCGAGCTGGAACTGTGATCCACGCACCGGCCAGCGGTGCTGGCCGGAATGCGCTTTACAAATCCAGCACTAACCGGCCGCCTTTGGCGCGCGAGCAGCAGATCAGCATACTCTGCTGGCTGGCTTTCTCTTCCTCGCTGTAATACAGATCGCGGTGGTCGGCTTCCCCCTCCAGAATCATCGTTTCGCAGGTGCCGCACACCCCTTCGCGGCACAGGCATTCCACCTTCGCCGCTTTGTTATTCTCAATAACCTGCAAAATGGTCATGTCCTGCGGTACGGTAAATTCGCGTCCGGAACGCGCCAGCACCAGGGTAAACGCCTCTCCGCCTTTATCCTCAACGATAAACTGCTCAAAGTGCAGCTGACTGGCGGGCACCTGATGGCGTTCGGCGGCGGCTTTCACCGCCTCGTTAAGCGCCGCCGGGCCGCAGGTATACACGTGGGTCCCGGGCTCGAGGTCGGCGAACAGGCTCGGCAGGTCGAGACGGCTGCCGAGCGCTGATACATGAACATTGACCCGATCGCGCCACGGCGCGGCGCTGAGCGCATCGACGAAAGCATTATTGTCGGCATCGTGGAAACAGTAGTGCAGCTGCCAGTCGGCCTGCCGTTGTTCCAGTTCAGGAATATGCGCTAAAAACGGCGTGATGCCGATGCCGCCGGCGATCAGCAGATGTTTTCGCGCCTGTGGTTCGATGGCGAACAGGTTGTTGGGCGTGGACACCGTCAGGGTATCGCCCGGGCGCACCTGCTGGTGCATAAAACGCGAGCCGCCTTTGGAAGGCGACTCAAGACGCACCGCAATCTGCCAGCTGGTGGTATCCAGCGGCGAGCTCATCAGCGAGTAGGCGTTACTGTAGCGCTGCGCGCCATCCTGCATCTGGACGATAATATGGCTGCCGCCGCTGAATGCCGGCAGCGGAGCGCCGGTCGGCGATACCAGCGTAAAACGCTTCACAAGGGGGGTGATCTGTTCAACATCGCGAACGATCGCCTCAAACATTTGATAATCAGACATCGCTGAACTCCATCAAAAAATCCCGGCGTGGCCAGCGCCGCCGCCGGGAGAGGACATTTACAACCCCTGGCAGAGATACTTCATCTCCAGGTAATCTTCGATTCCGTGTTCCGACCCTTCGCGGCCAAGGCCGGACTGCTTCACTCCGCCAAATGGCGCGACTTCGTTGGAAATCAGCCCGGTATTGATGCCGACCATCCCGTATTCCAGCTGCTCGGAGACGCGCCAGATACGGGCGGCATCGTTGCTGTAAAAATAGGAGGCGAGGCCGTAGATAGTGTCATTTGCCTGTTCGATGACCTGCTGCTCATCGTCAAATTTCACCAGTGCCGCCACCGGGCCGAAAATCTCTTCCTGCAGCAGCAGTGACCCCGGCTGTACGTCGCCGATCACCGTAGGGGTGAAGAAATTACCGCCCAGTGGGTGCGCTTTACCGCCGGTTAACAACGTTGCGCCGCGGGTCAGGGCGTCGTCAAGCAGGGACTGGACTTTGCGCCCGGCGTCGGCGTTGATCAACGGACCAATCTGTACATCGGACTCGCTGCCATCGCCAACTTTCAGGGCGGCGACGCGGGCCACGAACTTATCGCAGAATTGGTCGTAGATGGCGCGATGAATATAGAAGCGGTTGACGCAGACGCAGGTTTGCCCGGCGTTGCGGAACTTGGCGATCAGCGCTCCCTCGACCGCTTTATCGATATCGGCATCGTCAAAGACGATAAACGGCGCGTTACCGCCGAGCTCTAAAGAGAGCTTTTTGATGGATTCCGCGCACTGGCGCATCAGCACGCGGCCAACTTCGGTCGAGCCGGTAAAGGAGAGTTTACGCACCCGCTCATCGCCGGTGAACACCGCGCCAATTTCGCGCGACTGGCCGGTAACGACGTTAATGACGCCCTGCGGGATCCCGGCCTGAATAGCCAGTTCCGCCATCGCCAGCGCGGTAAACGGCGTTTCGTTAGCCGGCTTTATCACCATCGTACAACCCGCAGCCAGCGCCGGGCCGGCCTTACGGGTGATCATCGCCGCCGGGAAGTTCCACGGGGTGATCGCCGCGCAGACGCCCACGCCCTGGCGGATCACCATCAGGCGTTTATCCGCGCCAGGGGAGGGGATTATTTCGCCGTTGGTGCGTTTGCCCTGTTCGGCAAACCACTCGATAAACGAGGCGGCATAGGCGATTTCGCCTTCCGCCTCCGCCAGCGGCTTGCCCTGCTCGGCGGTCATGATCTGCGCCAGCGCGGTTTTGTTTTCGAGGATCAGGCGGTGCCAGTTTTTCAATAGCGTGGCGCGCTGAGCGGCGGTTAATGCGCGCCAGGCCGGCAGCGCGGCCGCAGCGGCATCCACAGCCTGCTGCGCTTCCGCCCGACCCATATTAGGGATCTGGCCGAGCGCCGCGCCGGTGGAAGGATTGCTGACGGCAAGCGTCGTGCCGTCGGCGGCGTCGCGCCAGCTTCCGGCAATCAGCGCCTGCTGGCGAAACAGATCTGAGTGAAACACGGACATAGCAAACTCCTTCAACGATTACGGCTGGAACACCTGGGCCACCAGATTGTGGAAATGGGCGATACCGTGCTCGGAGATACCGCTGCCGCTGTTATCCGCCATAATGCGTCCCTGGCCGCGATAGCCGCGGGACTTCAGCCCCTTCTGCACGCTTTCCACCAGGCGTAAATCTTCCGGGCGGAACACGTCGCGATACCACTCAATCAGCGCTTTCTGATCGTCAGTCAGCTCTTCGTTGGTGAAATAGATGTCGTAATTCTGCAGAGTGGTCTCTTCATCCACCGGGAATTCATAGATCACGGTCATCATGCCCTTGATCGGCGTGACGTTGAACATGGTGCACGGCCATAGCCAGAAACCGTGGAACGCGGCTTCGGTACCTTCTTCGAATTTAAACGACTGCTCGGACGGCTTGGCGAAGCCATACTGCAGCGTCCATTTGCCGTGCATGGTGTGCCAGTAACGGTCAACCTGTACGGAATCCGAGAAGCCCGGGTGCGCCGGGCCGCAGTGGTAACATTCCAGATAGTTATCGACGATATTTTTCCAGTTCGCCGGGGTGAGAGTGGTAAAGCGCGCCGCCAGTTTCAGATCATGCACGTCCGGGCAGGCTTCCAGCACTTTGTCCTGCAGGCCCGGCAGCTGTGTTTCCACGCTCTCGGCTTCCGGGTTCAAATTGATAAACACAAAGCCGGCATACTCTTCAAGGCGAACCGGCACCAGCTGCGCCTTTTCGCTATCGAAATTCGCCACGTTTTCGCAGTTGCGGGCGTGGGCGAGATTGCCGTCAAGCTTGAAGGCCCAGGCGTGATAGGGGCAGGTAATCACGTTTTTGGCTTTACCTTCACCGCTCAGCAACTGGTGGCCGCGGTGCGGGCAAACGTTATAGAAAGCGCGCAGAATGTTGTCGCGGCCGCGGACGATAACGATATTTTCGCCGATGATTTCTCGGGTTATGTAATCGTTCGGCCTGGCGACCTCGCTGCCGTGGGCGACGCAAATCCAGCTATTGGCGAAGATGCGCTCTTTCTCGTGCTCAAACGCCTGGCTGTCGGTATAAAAACGGGCCGGAATGGTCCAGGCATCCTGCGGATTGGCGCAAAAATTAATCGGCAGCGTAAAGTCAGGGCTCAAATTGCTCATGTAAGGTCACCTTGTGATTATTGTCAGTAAGAGGTTTTACAGCGACTGGCCGTCGCCTTTGAGTACCGTGCCAACCGGTAGCGTCTCGGCTTTAATCATTGGCTCGGGCGTATGGGTTTCTATCTGATTGACCGGCACGTGGGCGTAGTCCTGTTTTAACCAGCGCACGAAGCCGCCAGTCTTAATCAGCAAAATGGCAAGGAACGGTAGGGCGGTCAGTACCACGGTGGTTTTCATGGTCTCAAGCGAAGCCCCAGTAAACAGAATCGATAGCGGGATGAGGGTGATCACCACGCACCAGAACAGGCGCATGCCGCGATCCGGATCTTCGCCTTCGCGCAGGTTGCGGGTGCTGGTCGCCGCCATGGTGTAGGCCACCGCATCCATGTGCGAGGCGAGGAAAACAATCATCACGAACAGATAGGCGGCGAGGAACAGCTTACCTGCCGGCAGCGACATCAGCACCTGCTGGACGGCGGTTTCGCCGCCGAGAGTCTGCATCACCTGCGGTACGTTAATCACGCCGTTAACGAACTGGTGCATGGCGTAGCTTTCCATCACCCCGAAGAAGAACCAGCAGCCGGCGGTGCTACCGAGGAGCAGTCCCCAAATGACCTCTTTGATTTTGCGCCCGCGGGAGACGCGAGTGACGAACATCGCCACGCCTGGGGTATGGGAGATCCACCACAGCCAGTAGAAGACGGTCCAGTTGCGGGTAAAGGCGCCGTCGCCGAGGGGGTCGGTAAACAGGCTCATCTGCAGGAAGTTTTGGGTGGTGAGGCCAATGGCGTTGATAACGTTATTGGTGATGAATTCGGTCGGGCCAACCAGTAATACCACCAACGGCAGCAGGAACGCGCCCCAGCCGACCATTTTGCTCAGGCGCTGCAGGCCGTTGTTGATGCCAATCCACGAACTCATGCAGAAAATGCCGCCGGAGAGCAGGATCACAAACGCCTGCACGGTGAAGTTATCCGGCAACCCGGTCAGCGCTGACAGGCCGCGGGTGAAGGTGGCGGCAGTGACCACCAGCGAAATGGTTAACGCGCCGACGGTGGCGATCAAGAACATCAGGTCGACCAGACGGCCCCAGAAGCCCTGCGGACTCACTCCGGTGATTGCTGAAATGATCCCGGAGAGGCTGAGGCCTTTATTTTTCCGCACGTGGAAGTGATAGGCCATGATCAGCGAGGCGAGAGTGTAGGTCGCCCAGGCGCTAACCCCCCAGTGGAAGAAAGAATAAGGGATGCTGTATTCCAGCGCTTTCGGCGATTGCGGCGCAATGTTCAGGCCCGGGGTCTGGTAGTAATAAGCCCATTCGGCAACGCCCCAGTACAGCGTGGAGGAGCCGAGCCCGGCGCAGATAAACATAAACAGCCATGAGAGGGTACTGTATTCGACTTTGCCTTCGCCGAGACGGATATTGCCGTATTTGCTGGTTGCCAGATAGAGCACCAGTCCCAGTGCCAGCAGCACCAGTACCTGTACCGTGGAACCCAGCAGCCGGGTCACGCCGTTAAAAATCGAATCAGCCGCCTGCGCGGTTTGGTGGGGGAAGAGACTTAATGTAGCGGCGATGAAAACAATGGCCGCCAGGCTGATGGCAATCAGCGGCACATCTTTTTTCTTTACGTTGCTCAACATGGGTGATCTCCTGGGCATGATTGCCCGTAGGTGGCTTTAGCCTGTCGTTGTTATCACGCTGTAGGGTCAAGGTTCGTAGCAAAAAGCTATTAACAATCGGATTATTTCTTCGTTACATGAATTAAACAATTGGCCGATTCGTGAAGCAATAAAACACGGAACGGAAATAATAAAAGGTGAATTGGCGCAGGTTCTTTCCTTTCAGGAATTAATAAAGTTCACCGCTGTGATGCGGTCCACTTGTCAGTTGTAGGGTTTTCTGCTTAGTGAAAAGAGAGGGGGCTAGCGGGCCAGGCGAGCGGGTTTTCCCGGGTAGCGGCTACGCCTTACCCGGGCTACTCACGGTGCCGTTTTTTACCGGGTGGCGGGTAGCGCCTTACCCGGACGATATTCTCGTGCCATTGTAGCCCCGGTAAGCGTAGCGCGACCGGGGAGCGGCCGGGGTAATTACGCCAAAATGGCTTTGCAGATAGCGTCGCTGACCTGTTGCGTTGACGCGCTGCCTTTCATATCCGGGGTTTTCGGCCCGCTGGCAATCACCTGCTCAATCGCCGCCAGGATCCCGTTGTGGGCGGCGTGATAGCGCTCGTCGCCGTTACCGAGGAAATCGAGCATCATCGCCCCGGCCCACACGGTGGCGATCGGGTTGGCGATATTTTTACCGTAGATATCCGGCGCGGAGCCGTGAACCGGCTCGAACAGCGATGGGAAGGTGCGCTCCGGGTTGAGATTGGCCGATGGCGCAATACCGATAGTGCCGGTACAGGCCGGGCCGAGATCGGAGAGAATATCGCCGAACAGATTGGAACCGACCACCACGTCGAAACGCTCCGGCTGCAGCACGAAGCGGGCGCACAGGATATCGATATGCTGCTTGTCCCAGCGAATATCCGGATAGTTTTTGGCCATCTCTTCCACTCGCTCATCCCAGTAGGGCATGCTGATCGCCAGACCGTTGGATTTGGTCGCCGAAGTCAGCGTTTTGCGTGGGCGGCTTTGCGCCAGTTCGAAGGCGTAGCGCAGGATCCGGTCCACGCCGCGGCGGGTAAAGACCGACTCCTGAATCACTACTTCATGCTCGGTGCCTTCATTGGCGCGCCCGCCAAGGGCGGAATATTCGCCTTCGGTATTTTCGCGCACCACGTAAAAATCAATATCACCGGCCTTTTTACCCGCCAGCGGGCAGGGGACGCCGGGGAACAGACGCACCGGACGCAGGTTGACATACTGGTCGAACTCGCGGCGGAACTTCAGCAGCGACCCCCACAGCGAAATGTGGTCGGGAACGGTATCCGGCCAGCCGACGGCGCCAAAGTAGATAGCATCGAAGCCCTGCAGCTGCTCGCGCCAGTCGTCCGGCATCATCTTGCCGTGATGAGCATAATATTCACAGCTTGCCCACTCCATCTGCTCGAAGCTCAACGACAGATCCCAACGCTGTGCGGCGGCTTGCAGCACGCGAATCCCTTCAGGCAGAACTTCTTTGCCAATTCCGTCACCCGGGATGGCGGCAATACGACAGGTTTTTTTCATTCCGGTTCTCACTTTTTAGCGATGATGTTTGACCACCTGCCTATCCTATAATTGACTGGTTCATAATTAATCACGCTAACTGGTGAAACATAAAACACAGATCATGAATAATCTGCCGCTGCTAAATGATTTACGCGTCTTTATGCTGGTCGCTCGCCGGGCCGGGTTTGCCGCCGCCGCCGAGGAGCTTGGCGTATCACCGGCGTTCGTCAGCAAGCGGGTTTCGCTGCTGGAACACACCCTGAATGTGGTGTTGCTGCACCGAACTACCCGCCGGGTCACCATTACCGAGGAGGGGGAGCGGATCTACGAGTGGGCGCAGCGCATTTTGCAGGATGTCGATGAGATGATGGACGAGCTTTCCGACGTGCGTCAGGTGCCGCAGGGAACGCTGCGTATTATCAGCAGCTTCGGCTTTGGCCGCCGGGTGGTGGCCCCGGCGCTGTCGGCGCTGGCCCTTCAGTACCCGCAGCTGGAACTGCGTTTCGATGTCCAGGACCGGCTGGTGGATTTAGTCAATGAAGGGGTGGATCTCGATATTCGCGTCGGTGACGATATCGCGCCGAATCTGATTGCCCGCCAGCTGGCGTCCAACCACCGCGTGCTCTGCGCCTCGCCGCAGTTCCTTGACCGCCATCCACCACTGAAGCAGCTGAGCGATCTGGCCGCCTTACCCTGCCTGGTGATTAAAGAGCGCGATCATCCGTTTGGCGTCTGGCAGTTGCACAGCAAAGAGGGGCAGCACGCGATCAAGGTGACCGGGCCGCTGTCATCCAACCATGGTGAAATTGTGCACCAGTGGTGTCTGGACGGGCAGGGAATTGCGTTACGTTCATGGTGGGACGTCAGGGAGAATATCGCCAGCGGCCATCTGGTGCACGTGCTGCCGGAATTCTTTCAGCCTGCCAATGTCTGGGCGGTCTACGTCTCCCGGCTGGCGACGTCGGCCAAAATTCGCACCACCGTGGAGTTTCTGCGCCACTACTTTCAACTGCACTATCCGCAGCATGAGCCGACGGCCAGGGCCGTCGGCGGAGGCGATTAAACCCCAAGGCGGTCGCGCAGACTATAGTAGGCGGCGCCCATGGCGGTAAAGGGAATGCGCAGGCTGCGGCCGCCCGGGAACGGGTAGTGCGGCAGTTTGGCGAAGGCGTCGAAGCGCTCGGCGTCGCCGCGCAGCAGCTCTGAAATCAAGCGTCCGGCGAGGTGGGTACAGGTCACGCCGTGGCCGCTGTAGCCCTGCATGTAGTAAATATTGTTATCGAGACGCCCGAACTGCGGCATCCGCGACAGGGTCAGCAGGAAGTTGCCGGTCCAGCGGTAGTCAATTTTTACCCCCTGTAGCTGCGGGAAGGTTTTCAGCAGCTTGGGCATAATCAGCCGTTCCACGTCGTCCGGATCACGTGCGCCGTAGACCACGCCGCCGCCGTACAGCAGGCGGTTGTCGCCGGTCAGACGGTAGTAGTCCAGCAGGTAGTTACAATCTTCCACACAGTAGTTTTTCGGGATCAGCGAGCGGGCGACCTCTTCCGACAGCGGGGCGGTCGTCACCACCTGGGTGCCGCACGGCATGCTGCGTTTCGCCAGCTCCGGCTCCAGCTTGTCACCGAGATAAGCATTGCCGGCGACGATGACGTAGCGTGCGGTCACCTGGCCGCGCGCGGTACTGACCACCGCCGGGCTGGTGTGCTGGATGCGAGTGACCGGCGACTGCTCATACACCCGGCCGCCGTTCAGGCGAATGGCGTCCGCTTCGCCGATGGCGAGGTTTAGCGGGTGAATATGGCCGCCGCTGTGGTCGAGCAGGGCGCCGACGTAGCGGTCGCTATCCACTTCGCGACGGATTGCGTGGCTGTCCAGCAGTTCCAGCTGGGTGTTGCCGTAGCGCTCCCAGTTGGCTTTCTGCTCTTCCAGGGTTTCCAGTTGCTTATGGTTCATCGCCACAAACAGGCCGCCCGGGCGGTAATCACACTGGATCTGGTAGCGCTGGATGCGCTCGCGAATAATATCGCCGCCTTCGAACATCATGCTGCCGAGCATTTTGGCCGCATCCGGGCCGTAGTTCTTCTCAATGACGTCGATATCGCGGCTATAGGAGTTGACCAGCTGACCGCCGTTGCGGCCGCTGGCGCCGAAGCCGATGCGCGCCCCTTCCAGCACCACCACGTCGTAGCCCATTTCGGCCAGATGCAGGGCCGAGGAGAGGCCGGTGTAGCCGCCGCCGACGACGCAGACGTCGCAGCTTATCGATTCGTCCAGCGTTGGGAACGGTTCATACTTGTTGGCGCTGGCGGCGTAGTAGCTAGTGGTATGTTCAGTCATGATCAAGACTCCAGGGCAATCCAGATGGTTTTCAGTTCGGTGAATTTTTCCAGCGCGTGCAGCGATTTATCGCGCCCGTTGCCGCTCTGCTTGTAGCCGCCGAACGGAACGGTCATATCACCATCGTTATAGTTGTTGACGAAGACCGAGCCAGCCTTCAGGCGACGGCTCATGCGGTGGGCGCGTGACAGATCGCGGGTCCACACCGCGGCGCCGAGGCCGTAGTCGCTGTCGTTGGCAAGCTGCAGCGCCTCTTCTTCGCTTTTGAAGCGCGTGACCACCAGTACCGGGCCGAAGATTTCTTCCCGGCTGAGGGTCGATGCCGGGTCGACGTCAACGAAAATGGTCGGGCCGACGGCGGCAGGCCACGGGTTTTTCCGCCCGTCGAGGAACAGCGTGCTTTTGGCTTCGCCGCCGCGGATAAAACTGTGCACGTTGTCGGCATGGGCGTTATCAATCAACATGCCCATGGTGGTGTCCGGATCGAGCGGGTCACCCGGTTGCCAGTGTTGCGCCTGCGCTTTCAGCAATGTCAGAAATTCGTCGGCGATGCTCTCCTCCAGCAGCAGGCGGGTGCCAGCGATACAGACCTGGCCCTGGTTATAGAAGATGCCGCCGGCGGTGGTGTTGACCGCTTTTTGCAGATCCGGGCAGTCGGCGAAGACGATGTTGGCGCTCTTGCCGCCCGCTTCCAGCCATACGCGCTTCATATTGCTGTCGCCGGCGTCTTTCAGTAGCTGCTTGCCGGTACGGGTGGATCCGGTGAAGGTGATGACTTCGACGTCAGGATGCAAGGCCAGCGCCTGTCCGGCCTCGTGGCCAAAACCGCTAACCACGTTCAACACGCCGTCCGGGAGTCCGGCCTCTTTCGCCAGCCCGGCCAGACGCAGGGCGGTGAGTGGTGACTTTTCCGATGGTTTGAGGATCACGCTGTTGCCTGCCGCCAGCGCCGGGCCAAGCTTCCAGCAGGCCAGCAGCAGCGGAAAGTTCCACGGTACCACCGCGGCAATGACGCCAATCGGTTCGCGGACGATCATCGCCAGCTCGTTGCTGCCGGTCGGCGCGACTTCGCCATAGACTTTATCCAGCGCTTCGGCGTACCAGCGGATGGCGCGGGCGGCGCCGGGAATATCGTCGCGCAGGCTGTGGCGGATCGGTTTGCCGGTATCCAGCGTTTCCAGCAGCGCCAGCTCTTCACGATGCGCTTCCATCAGGTCGGCAAATTGAGTGAGAACCGCTTTACGTCGGGCCGGAGAGGCCTGCGACCAGTCGCCGTTATCAAAAGCCTGGCGCGCGGCTTTCACCGCCAGGTCGACGTCGGCTTTTTTACCACGGGCGACCTGCGCTAATGTCTGCTGCGCGGCAGGGTCAATGGTTTCAAAGGTGGTATTATCGGCCGCGGCGCAATATTCGCCGTTAATAAATAAGCGCGTTTCAATGGCCAGGTTTTTCGCTTTTTCCTGCCAGTAAGCCAGGTGCTGAAAATTCATCATGACTCCTTAAAAACATTATCGGCAAATTAATCAGTTCGGCGTTTTCAGGCTGCACGGGGGCGCTGCGCCAGGCGCAGGGCATAGTGTATCCCCGGAGTTGAATACCGTTTATTTCCCTGGAATTCGACAGGTTGTTTGCAACCCGAATTATTCAGGGGCGAGCCGCCATTCACAGGCGTTAATTATTTCAGGGCCAACAGGAAATAATATTCCGTACGGCACAGGCGTTATTACTGCGAGTTCTTCGCCGCGACGAAAATAGCTTTTCCGTCGCGACAGGCCTGAAGAAAGCCTGAACCTCGTTCAGGCTAAATAATCAGAATGTGGTGGGGGTGTGGGCACTGATGATGCGGCAGATGCCTGCCGAGGTGTTGCTGAAGCTGTGCGGGATGCCGGTATTAATGGCATAGCTTTGTCCAGCCACCAGGTGGTACGACTGACCGTTAATGGTCAGCACGATCTCACCTTCCAGTATGGTGCCTATCTCCTCACCCTGATGCTTAATTCTCTCCCCGGTCGTGGTTCCAGGCTGGTAAGTTTCAAAAATCATCGCCAGCGTACGGTTCGGATTTCCGTTATGAACCAGTTTCATGGAAACGCCCTGACTCCCCATCTCAATCAGGTCATCCTGATTAATGACCACCTGGGGTTCGTCCGGCTTTTCGGGTTCAGAAAAGAATTCCGAGAGCGACAGCCCATAGACTTTCAGCAGCTTTTGCAGCGTACTGATGGCAGGACTGACTTTATCCTGCTCTATGGTGCTGATGGCACTATGTGTTAACCCAGACAGTTCGGCGGCACGACGCTGTGAGAGACCCAGCTGTTGGCGGATCTCTGACAGACGTTTCCCTGGCGCCAGTCCGTCATCGCTCATATTTGCATTTCCTTAACGGTAGTGGTCAGCGCCGCCGCTTTTCAGCATGATGGCCCTGACAGGCGGTGATAAAACCATCAAACAACATACGCGACAGGGCGTATTCGCTACTGTTCCATTCAGGATGCCACTGTACGCCCAACGCGAAAGGATGATCGTTCACGCTGACCGCTTCCACCAGTCCATCCGGCGCTCGTGCCTCCACGCGCAGCTGCGGACTCAGAGTTTTCGCCCCTTGCCCATGTAGCGAGTTTACCCAAAACGTGTTGCAGCCCGGTATCAATTGCGACAGCAATCCTCCTTCCTGAACCTCAACCTGATGGGACGGCGCATACTGCTGCTCGACGGGCAGTTCAGGATCTTCACGATGTTCAAGGAGCTCAGGCTGCTCGAACAGACGACGATACAGAGTCCCGCCGGTGGCGACAACCAGTTCCTGCAGTCCACGACAGATGGCGAAAATGGGGATGCGCCTTTCGAGTGCGGCGTTAATCAGCGCCATGCTCAGAAGATCACGCCCGGGGTCGGCGTCAGGCTCATCGCCGTTTTCACCATAAAGGTGCGGCTGCACATTACTGGGACTGCCTGGCAGGTAAATCCCGTCCAGTTTATCGACTAACGCGTTCAGCAGCTCCGGCTCCGCCAGCGCATGCGGCAGGGCGATCGGCAGTCCGCCGGCGTTAACAATGGCATTCAGGTACTTTTCTTGCAGAGTCTGGGTCTGGTGACCCTTAAGCCTGTTTCTACACATCACGACGCCAATAACTGGCTTGTACATTATATTTTCCATGATCGCCCTCACAAAGTGGACTAAATTATGACCGCTATAGCGGGTTTAACGGCCATATCGTTCAATATTTTCTCAATCTAGCAGTGGAAATAGCCCTTTGCAAACTTAATTTAACATTTGACAAACAATTTGTTTGCATACACAGTCGATGGGGTGGACATTATATTTAACGGTCTGAGCACAGGACCGAAACCCAACCAACGGCGGTGAATCATGGAAACCAATATCGTAGAAGTTGAGAATTTTGTTCAGCATACGGAAGAGAGACGGGTCAGCGCATTCGCGAAAGAAGTGAAGCGCTACCTCGAAACCTACCCCGATACCCAGTATGTCGATGTCCTCCTCACCGACCTGAACGGCTGCTTCCGCGGCAAACGGATCCCGGTTGCCGGCCTGAGTAAACTGGAGAAAGGCTGTTATTTCCCGGCCTCGGTGTTTGCGATGGATATTCTTGGCAATGTGGTGGAAGAGGCCGGTCTGGGTCAGGATATGGGCGAGCCGGATCGCAGCTGCATCCCGGTACCTGGCACCTTAACGCCTTCGGCGGCTGACCCACAATCGATAGCCCAGGTACAGCTGACCATGGTTGATGAAGATGGCGCTCCCTTTGACGTTGAGCCGCGGAACGTACTCAACCGCCTCTGGCAGCAGTTGCGCCAGCGCGGGCTGTTCCCCGTGGTAGCGGTAGAGCTGGAGTTCTATTTACTGGACCGCAAACGCGATGCCGAAGGCTACCTCCAGCCGCCGTGCGCGCCGGGCACCGACGATCGCAACACCCAAAGCCAGGTCTACTCTGTCGATAACCTGAACCACTTTGCCGACGTGCTTTATGACATCGACGAGCTGGCCAAACTGCAGCTGATCCCCGCCGACGGCGCGGTGGCGGAAGCCTCGCCGGGCCAGTTTGAAATCAACCTTCACCATACCGATAACGTGCTGGATGCCTGCGATGATGCGCTGGCGTTAAAACGTCTCGTGCGTTTAATGGCGGAGAAGCATAAGATGCACGCCACTTTTATGGCGAAGCCTTATGAAGAGCATGCTGGCAGCGGGATGCACATCCACATCAGCATGCTGAACAATAAAGGGGAAAACGTGCTGGTGGACGGCGACGGGGAAGACTCCGCGCTGCTCAAACGCGCGCTGGCCGGGATGATCGATCTGATGCCGGCCTCGATGGCGCTGCTGGCGCCAAACGTGAACTCGTATCGCCGCTTTCAGCCGGGGATGTACGTCCCGACGCAGGCTTCGTGGGGGCATAACAACCGTACCGTGGCCTTGCGTATTCCGTGCGGCGAGCGGCAGAACCACCGCGTCGAGTATCGCGTGGCGGGGGCGGACGCCAACCCGTATCTGGTGATGGCGGCGATTTTTGCCGGCATTCTGCACGGGCTGGATAACCCCCAGCTGCCTTTGCAGGAAGAGGTGGAAGGTAACGGTCTGGAACAAGAGGGCCTGCCGTTCCCGATCCGCCAGAGCGATGCGCTGTGGGAGTTTATGCAGAACGATCATCTGCGCGAGCGCCTCGGTGAGCGTTTCTGCCACGTTTTTCATGCCTGTAAGCATGATGAATTACTGCAGTTTGAGCGTCTTATCACAGAAACCGAAATTGAGTGGATGTTGAAAAACGCCTGATGGTCGCCCCGCGAGGGGCCCATGAGTTTGGTAATCAGTAGCATCATACGGCCTGAGCGGAGCCTGGTCGTCCTTTTTGCTGGGAGCCCAGCCATTTCCCGGATGTCGCGTTAAGGAGCGCAGGCGGCAACGGGGCTTCAGTTAACGACACAGTGTGTGACGAGGAAATGAGATGATGCAGATGTTCAAATATCCGCAGGGAGAGGGAGGCCGCTCTGGCCGCATTGGATGCCAACCAGCTACCGCTCACCGGTCCGTCTTACCCTTTTATTTACGCCTTACCCCTTTGCTAAGCAGGTTTGTCACGCGGACGTTGTACCCGCAGACTGTTATCAGCAAAGGGGGAATGAGCGATGGCTATTAATCTTCCTGCGCAAGATGCCGCTCAGGCGGGCAGACCTGGTCTGCGGAAATCACTCAAACTCTGGCAAGTGGTGATGATGGGGCTGGCCTATCTCACGCCGATGACGGTGTTTGATACCTTCGGCATTGTCTCCGGCATCAGCAATGGTCACGTACCGGCGTCTTATTTGCTGGCGCTGGCGGGCGTGCTGTTTACCGCTATCAGCTACGGCAAACTGGTGCGCCAGTTTCCGGAAGCCGGCTCCGCTTACACTTACGCGCAAAAATCCATCAGTCCGCACGTCGGCTTTATGGTTGGCTGGTCGTCGCTGCTGGATTATCTGTTCCTGCCGATGATCAACGTCCTGCTGGCGAAGATCTATCTCTCGGCGCTATTCCCGGAAGTACCGCCGTGGGTGTGGGTGGTGACCTTTGTTGCCATCCTCACCGCCGCGAACCTGAAAAGCGTTAACCTGGTGGCTAACTTCAATACCTTGTTCGTGTTGGTGCAGATCTCGATCATGGTGGTATTTGTCATTCTGGTGGTGCAGGGGCTGCACAAAGGCGAGGGGGTGGGGACCGTCTGGTCGCTGCAGCCATTTATCAGCCAGAATGCCCATTTGATCCCGATTATTACCGGCGCGACCATTGTCTGCTTCTCGTTTCTCGGCTTCGATGCGGTGACCACGCTGTCGGAAGAGACCCCTGATGCCGCGCGGGTGATCCCGAAGGCGATTTTTCTCACCGCAATGTATGGCGGCATTATCTTTATCGCCGCGTCGTTCTTTATGCAGCTGTTCTTCCCGGATATTCATCGCTTTAAAGACCCTGATGCCGCGTTGCCGGAGATTGCGCTGTATGTGGGCGGCAAGCTATTCCAGTCGATTTTCCTGTGCACGACCTTTGTTAACACCCTGGCGTCGGGCCTGGCGTCGCATGCCAGCGTCTCCCGTCTGCTGTACGTGATGGGCCGCGACAACGTCTTCCCGGAGCGTATTTTTGGCTATGTGCATCCGAAATGGCGTACCCCGGCGCTGAACGTGATTATGGTGGGCATCGTTGCGTTGTCGGCGCTGTTCTTCGACCTGGTGACCGCCACGGCGTTGATCAACTTCGGCGCACTGGTGGCGTTTACCTTCGTTAACCTGTCGGTGTTCAACCACTTCTGGCGGCGTAAGGGGTATAACAAAACCTGGAAGGATCGTCTGCACTATCTGCTGCTGCCAATGGTCGGGGCGTTGACCGTGGGCGTGCTGTGGATCAACCTCGAGGCCACCTCGCTAACGCTTGGTCTGGTGTGGGCGGCGCTTGGCCTGCTGTACCTGACTTATCTGACCCGGCGTTTCCGTAAACCCCCGCCGCAGTTCGATGCCACCAAAGCGGAGCAGGCCTGGGAATCATAAACGTTTGATGCTGCTGTTGAACGAAGGCAGGCCCACAGGCCTGCCTTCGTTTTTGGTTCGGTAAGGGACAGTACAGGACGGTAAAGAAATCAGCAGAAAACGGCGGGGAACGGAAGGTGTTATTTCTTCTTTTTATGGACAGGTAACTGACTGGCGCGCCGCTCTTTGAGGTACGACACCAGGCTGTAAATGGCGACGCCCAGCAGCGCCACCGCGACGATAAAGAGAATAAGACCCGACATAGACCAACCTAATATTCTGTTTAGAAAGGGAAAAAGATACAGGGCTCTGTTTGAAGATAACATCGGGATATGTCTGAAAGATGACGCCTCATACCGGGAATCTTCGGCGGTGGGGTTGTGATAAAATATTTCCCGCAGGAATGTGACAGCCAGGGTTTCATCTGAAATGGCGTAACACTCCGTTAAGTGATTTTACAGAAGTGCGGTCTACAGCAGGTTACGCTGACCGCGAATAAGAATGATCTGAGAGTAAGTCATGTATAAGAAAACCCTCAGCCTGCTGGGTGTGGTGCTGGCGCTGTCTGCCTTCGCCAGCCAGGCTGAAAGTGAACGTCAGGCGAGCCGCGAACGGATCGTGGAGCAGGTCCTCAAGCCGTGTGAAGGTAAAAAAGCGGGCGATAAGGTGGTGATCACCGATCGCCGCGGCGGCGAGCACGAGGCCATTTGTACCCTGACGGCGGTTCCGCTACCGGAGTAACGCCCGCCGCAAGGGGGTTAGCGATACCGCGGCGCCGGTTGCCCGGTTCGCGCGCTGGTAAACAGCGCCAGTCTGGTCTGCTCGAAAGCCTCCCACAGTCCCAGGTCATGAACCGGCGGTAAGGTGACCTGTTCCCCCATCTCCAGTCCCCTGAGGGCGGCGTCCACCAGATCTTCTGTGGTCATCACTGTGCCGGTAGGCAGGGCGTCCAGCGCCACGCCGGAGGTCGGCCAGAGATCGGTGGCGGTCGCCGCCGGCAATACCGCCTGAATACGCACGCCGCTGTCGGCAAACTCATCCTGCAGACCGCGGGTGAAGCTCAACACCCAGGCTTTACTGGCGCTGTAGACCGCGCTGCCCGGCAGCGTATGTAGCGCGAGGATGGAGGCAATATTAATGAGCGTTCCCCGGCGTCTTGGGGTGAAAGCGGCCAGCGCGGCATAGCTCAGGCGCAGCAGCGCCGTGGTGTTGAGCGTATGAATCGCCTGGTGCTCGTGCGGCGTACTGGCGAGAAAACCCGCCATTTTTGCGGTGCCGGCGTTGTTAATGAACAGGTCGATGGCGGGATCCTGCTGCAGACGCTGCTCTACGGCGGCAATCCCGTGCTCTTCGCTAAGATCGGCTTTGAGGATGCTGGCCTGGATGGCGTAGCGTGCCTGCAGCTGGTCGGCGAGCGCCAGCAGCCGGTCTTCACGACGGGCGGCGAGGATCAGGTTGTAGCCGCGGGCGGCGAGTCGTTCGGCATAGATCGCGCCGATACCTGAGGACGCGCCAGTGATAAAAGCAGTGTGCGATGACTGGGTCATGAGAATTGCCTCGTAAAAGGTTGCATTATTAAACCAAATTCAGCATGAGATATCTGGTTTAATAATGCAACTATTTTGCCTGGCTTTTTTTATTTCTGCCTGCCGCAGGGAGCGATTAGTCGTTCAGCGGGAGGGCGATGGTGATATCCGCTGGGGACAGCTCACGGCCATCGGCCGCCTGCAGCACCAGTTTACGCAGGGGCTGACGCTGCTGGCGGTCAATGAGCCGGGTCGCCGGTTCGTTCGGGTCAAAAAGATAATCGTCTGCCCACTGGGAGAGGGCGACCAGCACCGTTTGCAGGGCACGGCCCTTGTCGGTCAGGACATACTCCTGCCAGGCGCTGCCGTCGGAGGCCGGCTGCAGGCGCAGGATGCCTTCATCCACCAGCATTTTCAGCCGCCCGGCGAGCATGTTTTTGGCAATACCGAGGTTTTTCTGGAATTCGCTAAACCGGCGCACCCCGCGCAGGGCATCACGGACGATCAGCAGCGACCACCAGTCACCGATAACATCGAGGGAACGGGCGATAGGGCAACAGCTGTTTTCCAGACGGGTACGTTTCACGAAGGCCTCCAGGTTAATTGTTTCATTATAAAACTCTTTGCCCGGCAGGGGAAATTTTCGGCTACGGTCTAAGTTTGCGAGCGATTACCAGGAAAAATGTCATAAACCCGTCACAATTAACGCGATGATAATAAATGACTAAGGATGAAGGGATGAAAAAACGTCTACTTGCCGCCGCCGTCGCCGGCGCGGTGATGTTATCCGCTGGCGCTCAGGCGCAGGACACGGCCGCCCCGGAGGGGTATCAGCTGCAACAGGTGCTGATCATGAGCCGTCACAATCTGCGTGCGCCGCTGGCCAATAACGGCAGCGTGCTGGAGCAGTCGACAGCGAAAGCCTGGCCGCAGTGGGATGTGCCGGGCGGCCAACTGACCACCAAAGGCGGCGTGCTGGAGGTGTATATGGGCCACTATATGCGCGAATGGCTGGCGCAGCAGAAGCTGGTGACCAGCGGTGAGTGCCCGCCGGAAAACGCGGTTTACGCCTATGCCAACAGCCTGCAGCGCACCGTTGCCACCGCGCAGTTCTTTATCACCGGCGCGTTCCCGGGCTGCGGTATCACGGTGCACCATCAGCCGCAGATGGGCACCATGGACCCGACCTTCAACCCGGTTATTACCGACGACTCCCCCGCGTTTCGCGAGAAAGCGCTGCAGGCGATGGAAAAAGAGCGTCAGGGGATGCAGTTGACCGAGAGCTACAAACTGCTGGAGACGATGATCGATTACCGCAACTCGCCCTCCTGCAAAGAGAAGCAGGTTTGCTCGCTGAGCGAGGGTAAGGATACCTTTAGCGCCGGTTATCAGCAGGAGCCGGGGGTTTCCGGCCCGCTGAAGGTGGGCAACTCGCTGGTGGACGCGTTCACCCTGCAATACTATGAAGGTTTCCCGAAAGACCAGGTAGCGTGGGGGGAAATCACCAGCGATAAGCAATGGCAGGTGCTGTCGAAGCTGAAAAACGGCTACCAGGATAGTCTGTTTACCTCGACGGCAGTGGCGCAAAACGTCGCCAAACCACTGGTTAAATATATCGATAACGCGCTGGTGGGCGAGGAGGCCAACAAGGCGAAAGTCACGCTGCTGGTGGGGCACGATTCGAATATCGCCTCGCTGCTGACGGCCCTGGACTTTAAGCCTTATCAACTACCTGGCCAGTACGAGCGCACGCCCATTGGCGGCAAACTGCTGTTTCAGCGCTGGCATGACAGCGCCGGCAATCGCGATTTGATGAAGATTGAGTATGTCTATCAAAGTACTGAACAGTTGCGTAACGCCGACGCGTTAACCCTGCAGGCCCCGCCGCAGCGGGTCACCCTGGCGCTTAACGGCTGCCCGGTTGACGATCAGGGATTCTGCCCGCTGGAGACCTTTAAAAAGGTGATCAACGAGGCAGCGAAGTAATGTAAAAAACCCGGAGCAATCCGGGTTTTTTAGCAGGTTAGGGTGAGCCCTGGCGGGAATAAACGTCCTAGACGTTTTTACGCTCAATCGTCTGTTCACCCCAGAACAGCGCATCTTTATCGGTTTTGGCAAAGGCCAGCGCCAGCACTTCGTCGCTGCCTTCCTCCCAGATTTGCTCCGCCCGTTTTTCATCGTAATGGGCGACTTCAAAAATCGCCTCGGCGATCTCCGGCGAGGTGTTACGTAAACTTGCCCATTCGCCGACGTGATGTGCTTTTGCTTCTTGAGTTGGCATGTTGCTCCTCCTGCAGAAGATTAGCCGTGTACTTTAACGGCCAGTTTAGCGACATGTTCGCCCTGATAGCGGGCGATGGCTAACTCTTCCTCGCTCGGCTGACGCGAACCGTCGCCGCCGGCGATGGTGGTCGCGCCATAGGGGGTTCCGCCGCGGACCTGGGAGATATCAAACAGCTCCTGGGCGCCATAGCCGATCGGGACGATGATCATGCCGTGGTGGGCCAGCGTCGTCCAGGTCGAGGTGATCGTTTGTTCCTGACCGCCGCCGGTGCCGGTTGAGCTGAATACGCTGGCGATTTTGCCATACAGGGCGCCGGACGCCCACAGGCCGCCGGTTTGATCGAGGAAGGTGCGCATCTGACCGGACATGTTGCCGAAACGAGTCGGGGTACCAAAGATGATGGCGTCATACTCTGCCAGTTCCTGCGGCGTGGCGACGGGCGCGTTTTGAGTTTTCCCGCCTGCTTTGGCAAATGCTTCAGCCTGCATGGTTTCCGGCACGCGCTTCACAACCACCTCAACGCCATCCACCCGGTTCGCCCCATCGGCGACGGCGTGAGCCATGGTTTCAATGTGTCCATACATGGAATAATAAAGCACCAGAATTTTAGCCATTTCCATCACTCCTCGGTTGCGTTATAAGCCAGCCAAATGACTGGTTACCTTTAAAGATAAAGCCTCCGCCGGAGAGTGCAAATCCAACGGGCATTTATTTGATTTATAACAAAATGACAAAGCGTTATTTACTTTTCCTTGCACAGCGCGGCCTGAACAGGAGAGAAGAGGGGACGTTGCGCCTGCCATTTTGGCCGGTGCGGCAAGGGTGTAGCATCAGGATACATTTTTGCCGACTATTTTTTCTCCGCCAGCAGAGTCGGTTAGGACCCGTTCACGCCGCGAGGGGACTTTTTTCGCCCGGGTTTGTTTCTGGATATTTCATTTGCCGCCGTCAGCGGCTGTCATTCACTAACCTTATAGATACGCGGTAAGACAGCGGCATCGCCGCTCCCGCGTAATGCACTATGATGTCTAACCTAATGGAGGTCAGTAATGGCAAACCATCGTGGCGGTTCTGGCAACTTTGCTGAAGACCGTGAAAGAGCATCAGAAGCAGGACGTAAAGGTGGCCAGCATAGCGGGGGGAATTTTAAGAATGACCCTCAGCGCGCCTCAGAGGCTGGCAAAAAAGGGGGTAAAAACAGTCATGGTAGTCGTGACAGTTAACGCGCGACTCGCACTGTTCTCTTTGATGCGGTGTTAATCTCCCCCACCCAACCGCATCGCCCTCGCCGCCGGCATCTGCCGGCGGTTTTTTTATCTGTCGGTGGTTGCGCTCCCGCCGGGCGGATTGCACACTGGTCGCCCCGTTAATCGTCATGGCTGTCTTATGTCTTCGTTAAAATTCTCCGTTACCCGCCAGGAAGCGCTCCTTATCATGATCACCATGTTCTGGGGAGGGACGTTCCTTGCCGTGCAGTATGCGGTAAGCCTCAGCGGGCCGCTGTTTTTTGTCGGTCTGCGTTTCGCGACCGCCGCACTGGCGGTGGGCCTGCTCTCGCTGCGTACCCTGCGCGGTCTGACGTGGCTGGAGGTGAAAGCGGGGGGGGCGATTGGCGTGGCGATTGCGCTGGGGTATGGCCTGCAGACCTGGGGACTGCAGTCGATCTCCAGCAGTAAGTCTGCGTTTATCACGGCGATGTATGTGCCGCTGGTGCCGCTGCTGCAGTGGTTGTGCCTGGGCCGTATGCCGGGGGTGATGTCCTGCGTGGGGATTGTGCTGGCCTTTATCGGTTTGATCTTGTTGGCCGGGCCGGAAAATAATCTGCTGGCGCTTGGCGTGGGGGAGATGATTACTCTGGCGAGCGCGCTGGCGATAGCCGCGGAGATTATCCTTATCAGCGCCTGGGCCGGGAAAGTCGATGTCCGCCGGGTGACGGTCGTGCAGCTGGCGACCGCGTCGCTGGTGGCTTTCGCCGCCATGAAGCCGGCGGGTGAGGCGGTTCCGCCGTTGACGCCGGCCCTGCTCGGCGTCGCGCTGGGGCTGGGGATTTTCAGCGCGATCATTCAGGTGACCATGAACTGGGCGCAGCGCAGCGTCTCGCCGACGCGGGCCACCCTTATCTATACTGGTGAACCGGTATGGGCCGGTATTTTTGGCCGGCTGGCCGGTGAGCGTCTGCCGCTGCTGGCTCTGCTCGGCTGCGTCTTGATCCTCGCGGGGGTGCTGGTGAGCGAGCTGAAGTGGAAGCGCAAATCGCCGCCGCAGGTTTCCACAGACGACGATGCGCAGCCGCTCCCGGACCTGGCCGATCGCCGCGAGCCATAATTTTACGCTTCTGATCCTACAGCGGCGCTTATCCTGGCTGGTACTCGTCCGGCTCTGATTGTCTCCAGGCCCGCGCAAGCGCAGCGCCGCCGGGCGATGGCATCAGGCACAGAGCCGCTTTTATGCCGGGTGGCGGCTGCGCCTTACCCGGCCTACGTTCGTGCGACCTGCCGTTAATTTATTCACCTTTGTTGCTGAAACTGCCGTTGTTGGCCGGAGCCCGGGGGTACAGGGGGCGGCGGCGACTGGCCGCCCCCTGTGCGCTCCCTGCGCCATGAGGGGCATAACGCAGAAGACCTATCGGGAGCGCAATCTGCCCGGAAATAACACAGAACAACCGTTGTTCCTGGGGGAAATCGTTGCAAAGCGATAACCGTATCAAATTATCCAGCCCTGACGGTCAGTCGGTCCGCGCCGCCGGGCGGTCAGGCTCCGTGCCCGTGGCGGTGCCGGATGGCGGCATAAATGCCTTATCCGGCCTACAGGCTCACACCACCCAGGCCCATACCGCTCCCTGCGCCAACGCCGCGCTAATGTGGCTTACACCGGCGTTACCCGGGCCTCCTTCGCCTCCCGCGTTCCGCGATGAAGCAGCGCATGCAGCAGGATCGCGCCGAAGGTGGCTGTGCCAATCCCGCCCAGCGTAAAGCCGCCCAGCGACAGCGCGAAATCCCCTGCGCCCAGCACTAGGGTCACCGACACCATGATCAAATTGCTGTTCTGGCTGAGGTCGACGCGGTTTTGCACCCAGATCCGCGCCCCGGCGACTGCGATCAGGCCAAAGACCACGATCGAGGCGCCGCCGATCACCGGCCCGGGAATGGTGTGGATTAATGCGCCAAACTTCGGCGAGAAGCCCAGCAGCATCGCGATCAGCGCCGCGGCGACAAAGACCAACGTCGAATAGACCTTGGTCACTGCCATGACGCCAATGTTCTCCGCATAGGTCGTAACCCCGCTGCCGCCCACCGAGCCGGAGAGCATGGTCGCCAGCCCGTCGCCGACGAAGGCGCGCCCCATGTACGGGTCCATATTGCGTCCGGTCATCCCGGCGACGGCCTTCAGGTGCCCCAGGTTCTCAGCCACCAGGATCACGGCGACGGGCGCAATCAACATCATCGCCTGACCGTTAAAGGATGGGGTGGTAAAGTGCGGCAGCCCGAACCACGCCGCCTGGGCGAGGGAAGAAAAGTCCAGCGGTTTGCCAAGGCCAAAGCCGTTAGCCAGCAGGGCGTACAGTGCGCAGGCAACGATCAGTCCGACCAGGATCAGCAGGCGCTGCAGCATCCCGCGGGTAAATACTGCGACTATGCCGATGCAGAGCACGGTCAACACCGCCATCCAGCTGTCGAAGGCGCTGGCGGAGACGCTGCGCACGGCAATCGGCGCCAGGTTCAGGCCGATAGCCATCACCACCGCGCCGGTCACCACCGGCGGCATCAGGCGCTCGATCCAGCGGGTGCCGATCTTCATCACCACCAGACCAATCAGGGTGTAAACCAGCCCGCAGGCGATGATCCCGCCAAGGGCGACGCTCAGATGAGGGTTCAGCCCCTGGCCGTTAAAGCCGGTAATGGCGATCACCACCCCGACAAAAGCGGCGCTGGAGCCGAGATAGCTCGGCACCCGTCCGCCGGTGACGACAAAGAACAGCAGGGTGCCGACGCCCGACATCAGAATCGACAGGTTGGGGTCGAGCCCCATCAACAACGGCATCAGCACCGTCGCGCCGAACATCGCAACGGCGTGCTGCACGCCCATCACCAGCGTTTGTCCGGCCGACAAGCGTTCATCGGGGGCGACAACGCCGGACTCAGCGGCGGGGGAGGTCAACTTCCAGCGAGGAAAATCGAAGAGTGCCATGATGATATCCCGGGTTAAAGGTTAACAAGCGGGTCGCATAAGCGTGTGATAACCGCGGTCAAACCACATCAATCCCCGGGGTTCCGGGTGACGGGTAATGGCCACGACGTGACAAAACAGGATGTCGTGCGTGCCGACGCTGACGCGCTGGTCGATACGGCAGTCAAAGCTGACCAGCGCCGCCTCCAGCCGCGGACAGCCGGTGGCGCCAGTCTGCCAGTCGGCGGCGGCAAAGCGCTCGTCCATTGCCGTTTTACCGCCAAACAGCGTCGACAGGGCCTCCTGTCCGGCCGCCAGGGTATTGACGCACAGCGTGTGGTGTTCGCTGAACACCGGCCACACCGAGGCTGAGCGGTTCAGGCAGACCAGCAGGGTCGGCGGCGTATCGGTGACGCTGCAGACCGCGCTGGCGGTGAACCCCGCCCGGCCCGCCGGGCCATCGGTGGTAATAATGTTAACCGCAGCGCCGACGTGGGCCATGGCGTCACGAAAACTCGCTTTGTCCGCTAACTCCATCGCAAACTCCTTATGCCAGCAGGCAGGCTTCATCAAAGGACAGGCGCGGCAGGCGACCATACAGCTTGCCGGGGTCACCATAGCCGATATTCACCAGCAGGTTGCTTTTCCAGCCGTTGTCGGCGAAAAACGCCGCGTCGACTTTTTCCCGGTCAAAACCGGACATCGGCCCGGTGTCGAGGCCCAGCGCGCGGCAGGCGAAAATCAGGTACGCCGCCTGCAGCGAGCTGTTGCGAAACGCGGTCTCTTCCGCCAGCTGCGGGCTGGAGGTAAACCAGCTGCGGGCGTCACCGTGAGGAAACAGGGTCGGCAGCCGGTCGTAGAAGGCGCTATCCCATGCCACGATGGCGGTCACCGGCGCCTGCATGGTTTTCTGCAGATTGCCGCTGGAGAGCGTTGGGCGGAGTTTCTCTTTGCCTTCCGCGCTGCGGACGAACACGATGCGCGCCGGCGAACAGTTGGCGGAGGTGGGCCCCATTTTCATCAGGTCCCAGATGGCCTGCAGTTGCGCGTCGCTCACCGGCTTATCCAGCCAGCCGTTGTGGGTCCGGGCCTGGGTAAACAGCGTCTCGCAGGCCGTGTGGTTTATCGCGTCGTTCATTCGATCTCCCTGGCGACCGGCAGCATAGCGGCCAGCCCGTCGCATAAAATGGTATTAAACGTATCGGCGTCGGTGACGTTACAGGCATGGCCGCCCCACGGCATTTCCACACGCAGGCTGCCGGGGATTGCCGTCTGCAGCACGCGGGAGCAGGAGGCCGGGACCAGCAGGTCGTCAGCGGCGCTGATAATCAGCGTCGGGCAGGCGATGGCCGCCGCACGGCGTGAAAAATCAGCCTGCTTCAGGGCCTGCAGCCGCTTCAGCAGATTCTCTTTGCCCTGAAAATGGCTGATGGCAAGCGCATCTTCCGCTTCGAGACGCGGCAGGCGCGCGGCCATCCATTCCGCCGGGTAGAGAAACAGTGGTTGCGCTTCAACCCACGCCTGCGCGCCGCCGGCATGCAGCAGACGCTCGCGCACCAGGAAGCAGCGGCGGGTATGCGGCGACAGCGTTAACCAGCCGTTGACCAGCACCAGGGCGCTCACCGCCTCGGGGCGATCGAGCGCCAGCTGCAGGCCAATCAGCGCCCCCAGGGCGTGGCCCACCAGCGCAAAGCGGGTGATCTCCGCCGCCTGCAGGGCGTTGAACAGCTCCCCGGCCATCGTCGCCATGCTGTAGTCGGCGGGCAGCGGGCCGGCGTTTTCCCCGGTCCCGTTATGGTCATAACTCACCAGCTGATACTGTGCCTCCAGCGCCGCGCGCTGCGCCAGCCAGTAGCCGCCGCCCCCGCCAAGGCCGGCGCTGAGGACCACCACCGGCGCGCCGGGCCACGGAGCCGGGGCGATATTGAGCCTCATCATGTCGGGGTTCCGATATGGGCGACGCTGGCGATTTCCACCAGCGCATCAGGCTTCACCAGTCCGCACTGAATGCAGAAGCGCGCCGGTTTATCGCCGGGGAAGAACTCGGCGTAGACTTCGTTAATCGCGGCGTAATTTGTCCAGTCGGTGATAAAGATGCTGTTGAAAGTCACATCCGCCATACTCCCGCCCGCCGTTTCGATAACGCTCTTGATGGTCTCCAGCACGTGGCGGGTTTGCGCCTTTGGGTCGCCGATGTGCACCACATTGTTTTGCTTATCAAACGGCAGGGTGCCCGAGACGTAGACCACCCCGTCGGCGAGCGTCCCCGGAACAAAGGGGGCAATCGGCGTGGTGGTGCCTGGCGGAATAATCACCTGTTTAGGCATAACGTTTCTCCTTGGCTAAAGACAGCGGGGTGGCGGGGGACAGCGCGTGGCAGAAGCTCTCGACGTCGCTGACCCAGCCGAAAAAGGTTTCAATATTGAACAGCGCCGCCTGCTGGGCGAAGGCCGGCCCGGCCTGATGGGTGGCATCCTCCAGCACGATGCCGAAGTATTCGAGAAAGAAGCCATCGCGCAGCGTCGATTCGACGCAGACGTTGGTGGCGATCCCGGTGAACACCAGGTGGCGTATGCCGCGGCTGCGCAAAATGCTGTCGAGCGGGGTGTTAAAGAAGCCGCTGTAACGCGGTTTCGGCAACACGATGTCGCCTTCCTGCGGCGTCAGCTCGTCCACCAGCTGATAATCCCAGCCGCCTTTCGCCAGCAGCTTGCCCTGCAGCTCCGGACGCTGACGCATCGTTTTCAGCGCGTTGGACTTGTGATAGTTCGGCGAGCCCGGGCCGCCGGCTTCAACATACTGGTCATCCCAGCCATTCTGGAACCAGATAATCAGCATGCCCGCGGCGCGGGCGGCGGCGACGGCGGTATTAATATTGTCGATAACCGGCCGGGTGGCGGAGACGTCAAAGCCGGCGAGATCCAGATAACCGCCCTGGCTGGCGTAGGCGTTCTGCATATCGACCACAATCAGCGCGCTCTGCTGCGGCGCGAAGGTCAGGGATTCCGGGCGAGCGGGAAGGGTAATCATCAGGCCACCTCACGGGTAACAGGAGCAATGTGGTCCCGGCAGCGCATCAGCGGCTGAATGCGTTCGCCAAAGGCGTCGATGCCGGCAAGAAAATCATCAAAGGTCAGCAGCACGCCGTCGGTGCCGGGCACGCTCGCTACTTCATCAAGCATACGGGCGATGCTGGCATACGATCCGACCAGGGTGCCCATGTTAATGTTGACCGCCGAGGTGGGGTCGGCCATCTGGCGCACGTTGGTATCGCTGCCGGAGCGGGTATCTTTCTGACTCTGCTCGGTGAGCCACGCCAGCGCTTCTTCATCGGCGCCCGCTTTGTAATGTTCCCATTTGGCGCGCGCCGCCTCGTCGGTTTCGTCGGCGATCACCATAAACAGCACATAGGACCCCACGTCGCGGCCGGTTTTTTCCGCCGCCTGCATCATGCGTGCGGCGGTCGGGGCAAAGGCCGTTGGCGTGTTGACTCCTTTGCCAAAGCAGAAGTTGTAGTCCGCGTGCTGGGCGGAGAAGGCCATACCAGCATCGCTCTGCCCGGCACAGATCACCTTCATCGGCTGCGAAGGGCGCGGGCTGACCCGGCAGTCGTTCATGGTGAAGTAGTCACCTTTGAAATCGCTGCGCCCGGTGCCCCACAGGTCACGGAGCACCTGAACGTATTCGGTGAGATAGTCATAGCGGCTGGCGAAATAATCATCTCCCGGCCACATGCCCATCTGGTCATATTCCGGTTTTTGCCAGCCGGTCACCAGATTGACGCCAAACCGACCGCCGGAGATGGAGTCGATAGTGGAGGCCATCCGGGCGACAATCGCCGGTGGCAGCGTCAGGGTGGCAGCGGTGGCGTAGATCTGGATCTTAGAGGTCACCGCCGCCAGGCCGGCCATCAGGGTGAAGGACTCCAGGTTGTGATCCCAGAACTCGGTTTTCCCGCCGAAGCCGCGCAGCTTGATCATGGAGAGCGCGAAGTCGAAATGGTAGTGCTCGGCTTTCTGCACGATAGCCTTATTCAGTTCGAAGGTCGGCATATACTGCGGGGCATGAGTAGAGATCAGCCAGCCGTTGTTGCCAATGGGAACGAAAACACCAATTTTCATACCTACCTCTCTGCAGTCATGGAAGATGGAATTGCGGTGGTGCGGCATCCTGCCTCTCCCTGGACCACCTTGCAGAAGAGCTAAAGCAAACGCGATGCCAGTTTTATAAATGCTAATGTTATTAATGTGTTACTTTTGGGTTGCTAAAAAGGACGATAAAAAAGTGGACTGGATGGTCAAAATCAGTGCACGAAAAAACGGCAGTCATGCGCAATCAGGGTGCACGGGGTCGTGTCGGCGCAGGGCTTTTGCTATGCTGGTGGCGTCAACTGAAGGAGAGGATGTATGACACAGGGCGCGGTGAAGAAAAACGGCAAACGTTCACAAGCGGTAAGCGCCAAAAAGGAGGCCATCCTGGCCGCCGCGCTGGAGGCATTTTCGCAATTTGGTATTCACGGTACGCGACTGGAGCAGGTGGCTGAGCGCGCCGGGGTATCGAAAACCAATCTGCTCTATTACTACCCTTCGAAAGAGGCGCTGTATGTGGCTGTTCTGCAGCAGATCCTCGCCATCTGGCTGGCGCCGCTGAAGGCGTTTCGTGAGGATATCAGCCCGCTGGTGGCGATCCGCGAATATATTCGCCTGAAGCTGGAGGTGTCCCGCGATCATCCCCAGGCCTCGAAGCTGTTCTGCCTCGAGATGCTGCAGGGGGCGCCGCTGCTGATGGGCGAACTGACCGGGGACCTGAAAGCGCTGGTCGATGAGAAATCGGCGATTGTCTCCGGCTGGATCGACCGCGGCAAGCTGGCGCCGGTCGATCCGCAACATTTAATCTTTATGATCTGGGCCACCACCCAGCATTACGCCGACTTCGCTACCCAGGTGGAGGCGGTCACCGGCGCCACGCTGCAGGACGCGGCCTTTTTTGAACAAACGGTCGATAATGTCCAGCGGATGATTATCGAAGGTATTCGCGTCCGTTAATTGGCCGGTGGCAGCGGGCAGCTTTGATCGCCATCCTCGCACTGCAGTAGCGAGGAGAGGAATGACTCCCGCTCCACGCTCTTATCGGTCATGCACTGGCTTACCAGCATCGGCTGCATGCTGCCGCCTTCGGCGCCGGACGCGAGGAAGGCGCAATCTGCGTCGCGCAGGGCGATCCATGCCTGCTGCGCCTGCTTCAGTAATGTCTGTTGTTTACCCACCGCGCGCTGCAGGGCCTGCTGCCAGGTGTCATTCAGTTTTTTGTCGGCCGCCTGAAACTGCGCGGCCGCGCACTGATTCATTTCGGTTTGGGTATTGGCGTTGCTGCACTCGTCCGCCAGCGCCGCGCCGCTGGCCAGCAGGGCCATCACGGCAAATAACGTGCGTTTCATTGTTCTGCTCCCATAAAAAAGGCTCCCGTCCGGGAGCCTTAATTAAACACAGCTGACGTCGGCTGTCATTAGCTGATCACAGCGCCGATTTCCCGAATGGCGGCGCACAGCGCCTTATCCGGGCTACCTCGTGGTATTGTTATGTTGTCGGGTGGCGCTACGCTTACCCGACCTACAATACAGGCCGTCCTCCGTGCCATGAGACAGGTAGCCCCGGTAAGCGCAGCGCCACCGGGGATGATCACAGCGCCGCTCTCCCGGATGGCGGCGCACAGCGCCTTATCCGGGCTACCTCGTTGTATTGTTATATTGTCGGGTGGCGCTACGCTTACCCGACCTACAATACAGGCCGCCCCCCATGCCATGAGACAGGTAGCCCCGGTAAGCGTAGCGCCACCGGGGGCGCCTGTTTTAGCCGATGGTCATCAGGCTGGCGTTACCGCCTGCCGCCGCGGTGTTAACGCTCAGCGAACGCTCGATATACAGCCGCTCCAGCAGCAGGTTGGTTTCGCCGCGGGCGAAGCCCTGCACCGAGACAATCGCCCCGTCGCGGGCCGCCACCTGCTCGCACAGCTCGCGCAGCTGGTCGGAATCGCCGTGGTAGATAACCGCGTCGAAGGCCTGACCAGGTAACTGCTCCGCTTTGGCAAAGCGAATGCGCTCGCTGACCTCCCGCGGCAGTTTCTTCGCCAGATCGCGCTGCAGGGCGCTGTCCGGCCACAATACTTCACAACCCACCGCTAACACGGCCGCCAGCTGGATCAGTGCATCCTGCTCGTTATCCGCCACGCACAGCACGCGCTCGCGCGGCATCAGCGTCAGGGTATTGCGCTCGCCGGTTGGCCCAGGCAGCAGGCGTTGGGTACCGCTTTGCGCCTGCTCGCTGTACTGCTGGCACAGCGCCTGCAGCTCAGGACGGCCCGCCGCCCACTGCTGCAGCGCCAGGAGTGGTTTTTCCAGCAGCGTTTTCAGCTGGGCGTCCAGCGGGCGCTCCGCATCCTGGCGGGAGAAGGTCACGCCAACTGCGCCTTGTGGACGGCTGGAGAGCAGACGGTACAGGTACAGCGGACCGCCGGCTTTCGGACCGGTACCGGACAACCCTTCGCCGCCGAACGGCTGCACGCCGACCACGGCGCCAACCATATTGCGGTTGACGTACAGGTTGCCCACCTTCGCGCTGCCGGTGACCTGGGCGATGGTCTCGTCGATGCGGGTATGCACGCCGAGGGTCAGGCCATAGCCAGAGGCGTTAATCTGCTCCACCAGTTTGTCCAGCTCATTACGGTTATAGCGCACCACGTGCAGTACCGGGCCGAAGACCTCTTTTTTCAACTCGTCGAAGCTATCGAGTTCGATAAGCGTCGGCGGCACAAAGGTCCCGTGGCGCCATTCGCGGGCGTCTTCGCTATTCTCGCGCACCGCCTGATAGACGGTGCGGCCTTTGGCGCGCATCGCCTGAATATGGCGTTCAATATTCTCTTTCGCTTCCGTGTCGATAACCGGGCCAATATCGGTGGTCAGCCGGCCCGGATTGCCCATCCGGCACTCGCTCATGGCGCCGCGCAGCATGGTTAACGTATGGTCGGCGACTTCCTCCTGCAGGCAGAGCACGCGCAGGGCGGAGCAGCGCTGGCCGGCGCTGTCGAACGCGGAAGCCAGGACGTCGATCACCACCTGCTCGGTCAGCGCCGACGAGTCGACAATCATCGCGTTCATCCCGCCGGTTTCGGCGATCAGCGGTGTCGGGCGGCCCTGGGAGTCAAGGCGGCTGGCAATATTGCGCTGCAGCAGCGTCGCCACTTCGGTGGAGCCGGTGAACATCACGCCGCGTACGCGCTCATCGGAGGTTAGCGCGGCGCCCACGGTCTCTCCGCGGCCCGGCAGCAGTTGAATAACGCCCGGCGGCACGCCGGCCTCCAGCAGAATCGCCACGCCTTGGGCGGCGATGAGCGGCGTCTGCTCGGCTGGTTTCGCCAGCACGCTGTTGCCGGCCGCCAGCGCGGCGGCAATCTGGCCGGTGAAGATCGCCAGCGGGAAGTTCCACGGGCTGATACAGACCACCGGGCCCAGCGGGCGGTGGGTTTCATTATCGAAATCGTCGCGCACCTGGCCGGCGTAATAGTGCAGGAAGTCGACGGCTTCGCGTACTTCAGCGATGGCGTTGCTGAAGGTTTTACCCGCTTCGCGCACCAGGATCCCCATCAGGGTCGGCATCTGGCTTTCCATCAGCACCGCGGCACGCTCAAGAATGGCGGCGCGCTCCTGCGGCGGGGTGGCGAACCAGATCGGCGCATTGTTGATAGCGCTGGTCAGCGCCTGCTGGACTTCGGCGTCGCTGGCTTCGCGGACGTAGCCGACGATATCTTTCGGTTCTGCCGGGTTAACCACCGGCTGCATTTCGCCTTCGGCCACCGGCTGCTCCAGCATCGGCAATGCCTGCCATTTATGCAGGGCGCTGTTGAGCAGGGAAGAGGAGAGGGAGGCCAGACGGTGCTCGTTCGCCAGATCGAGACCGGCGGAGTTGCTCCGGCCGCTGCCGTAGAGATCGCGCGGCAGCGGGATTTTCGGATGCGGCAGGCCGGCCTGGCCTTCCTGCTGCGCCAGTTTTTCTACCGCGCTGACCGGGTCGGCCACCAGTTCGTCCAGCGGCAGGGTATTGTCCGCGATACGGTTGACGAAGGAGGTATTGGCGCCGTTCTCCAGCAGACGGCGCACCAGATACGCCAGCAGCGTTTCGTGGGTGCCCACCGGGGCGTAGATCCGGCATGGACGGTTCAGTTTGCCGTCGGCGACTTTGCCTACCACCTGCTCGTACAGCGGTTCGCCCATGCCGTGCAGGCACTGGAATTCATACTGGCCCGGGTAATAGTTCTGGCCCGCCAGCTGGTAGATAGCCGCCAGGGTATGGGCGTTGTGGGTGGCGAACTGCGGGTAAATCAGGTTCGGCACCGCCAGCAGTTTTTTCGCGCAGGCGAGGTAGGAGACGTCGGTATAAACCTTGCGGGTGTAGACCGGATAGCCTTCGAGGCCTTCCATCTGCGCGCGTTTGATTTCGCTATCCCAGTAGGCGCCTTTCACCAGACGGATCATCAGGCGACGACGGCTACGGGTCGCGAGGTCGATCAGGGCATCGATGACGAACGGGCAGCGCTTCTGATAGGCCTGGATCACGAAGCCGATGCCGTTCCAGCCGGCCAGCTCCGGTTCGAAACAGAGTTTTTCCAGCAAATCGAGGGAGATCTCCAGGCGATCGGCCTCTTCGGCGTCGATGTTGATGCCGATATCGTACTGGCGCGCCAGCAGGGTCAGCGATTTCAGACGCGGGTAAAGCTCTTCCATCACCCGGTCATACTGCGCGCGGCTGTAGCGCGGATGCAGCGCGGAGAGTTTAATCGAGATGCCCGGGCCTTCATAAATGCCGCGACCGTTGGAGGCTTTGCCGATGGCGTGGATCGCTTGCTGATAAGAGACCATATAGGCCTGCGCATCGGCGGCGGTCAGCGCCGCTTCGCCGAGCATATCGTAGGAGTAGCGGAACCCTTTTTCTTCCAGCTTGCGGGCGTTAGCCAGCGCTTCGGCGATGGTTTCGCCAGTGACGAACTGCTCGCCCATCAGGCGCATCGCCATATCGACGCCTTTGCGGATCAGGGGTTCGCCGCTCTTGCCGATGATGCGGTTCAGCGAGCGGGAGAGGCTGGTCTCGTTATGGGTCGACACCAGTTTGCCGGTAAACAGCAGCCCCCAGGTGGCGGCGTTGACGAACAGCGACGGGCTGCGGCCGATGTGCGACTGCCAGTTGCCATTGCTGATTTTGTCGCGGATCAGCGCATCGCGGGTGGCTTTATCCGGAATACGCAGCAGGGCTTCCGCCAGGCACATCAGCGCCACCCCTTCCTGTGAAGAGAGGGAGAACTCCTGCAGCAGACTCTGCACCATGCCGGCGCGGCCGCTGGCGGTTTTCTGGTTGCGCAGTTTTTCCGCCAGCTGATACGCCAGCTTGTGTGCCTGTTCGCCCAGCGGCTGCGGCAGACGGGCCTGCTCCAGCAGCATCGGTACCGCGTCGGTTTCCGGACGTCGCCAGGCGGCGGTGATCGCTGCGCGGCTCACCGACTGCGGCAGGATCTGCTCGGCAAATTCGAGGAACGGCTGATACGGTTCTTCCGCCGGGGAATCTGCTTCATCGCTTTCATTGGCGGCGCCGGAGAGCAGGGCCGGCAGCTCAGGCAGCGTCTCGTCGTTCTCCAGTTTTTCCAGATAATTGAAGATGGCCTGTTTAATCAGCCAGTGCGGCGTGCGGTCAATACGGCTCGCGGCGGACTTAATGCGCTCGCGGGTGGCGTCGTCAAGCTTAACACCCATGGTGGTGGTGCCCATGCTCAGAACTCCTGTCATTTATCGTTAGGCTTATGCGGTTGCAGGGAAATATCCACTATGTTGCAACTTTGTGCAACCTTGTTAATTGTGGCTTGTGACACAAGCCGTGAAATGGCGGATTTGTTAAAAATAATACTCAAAATAGCAGAATTTTAACCCCGGCCTCATAGGGTATTTGTATGCGTGAGTTAACACTTTTGTTTGGTGCAACCTTTAAAAACGTGAGAGAGTGCAACCTCTAAAAAAATGACGTTTTGCGCTGCCGGTTTTTCGTGTAAATGCTGTGTTAAATCATTTGTGAAAAACCGAAGCTTCCGTCAGGATACGGTCGCCCAATTAAACAACGCACCATTACCCCGTTCCGGTAGTGGAAAAAACGACAAAGCGGGACGCTGTCGATAAAAAATTCTGGAGACTTTGCATGGCTATTAGCACACCGATGCTGGTGACATTTATTGTTTATATTTTTGGTATGGTTTTAATCGGGTTTATTGCCTGGCGTTCGACCAAAAACTTCGATGATTATATTCTCGGCGGGCGGAGTCTGGGGCCATTTGTGACCGCGCTTTCCGCGGGGGCGTCGGATATGAGCGGCTGGCTGCTGATGGGCCTGCCGGGAGCGATTTTCCTCTCCGGGATTTCCGAAAGCTGGATCGCCATTGGTTTAACGCTGGGGGCGTGGATTAACTGGAAGCTGGTGGCCGGTCGCCTGCGCGTGCATACCGAGGTGAATAATAACGCCCTGACGCTGCCCGATTATTTTACCGGCCGTTTTGAAGATAAAAGCCGGGTGCTGAGAATTATTTCGGCGTTGGTTATTCTGCTGTTCTTTACCATCTATTGCGCCTCGGGAATTGTGGCGGGGGCGCGTCTGTTTGAAAGCACCTTCGGTATGAGTTATGAAACCGCACTGTGGGCCGGGGCGGCAGCGACGATTATCTATACCTTCGTCGGCGGCTTCCTCGCCGTCAGCTGGACCGATACCGTGCAGGCCAGCCTGATGATTTTTGCCCTGATCCTTACCCCGGTGATCGTGATTATTTCCGTCGGCGGCTTTGGTGATTCGCTGGAAGTCATTAAACAAAAGAGCATCGAAAATATCGACATGCTCAAGGGGCTGAACTTCGTGGCGATTATTTCGCTGATGGGCTGGGGGCTGGGCTATTTCGGCCAGCCGCATATTCTGGCGCGCTTTATGGCGGCGGATTCGCACCACAGTATCGTTCACGCACGTCGCATCAGTATGACCTGGATGATCCTGTGCCTGGCGGGCGCAGTGGCCGTTGGCTTCTTTGGGATTGCCTACTTCAATAACAACCCGAGCCAGGCGGGCGCGGTTAACCAGAACGCTGAGCGCGTGTTTATCGAACTGGCGCAAATCCTGTTTAACCCGTGGATTGCCGGGATCCTGCTGTCGGCGATTCTGGCGGCGGTGATGTCCACTCTGAGCTGTCAGCTGCTGGTCTGCTCCAGCGCGATTACCGAAGATCTGTATAAAGCGTTCCTGCGCAAAAACGCCGGCCAGAAAGAGCTGGTGTGGGTGGGGCGTATGATGGTGCTGGTGGTTGCCCTGGTGGCGATTGCCCTGGCGGCCAATCCGGAAAACCGCGTGCTGGGACTGGTGAGCTACGCCTGGGCTGGCTTCGGCGCCGCCTTTGGTCCGGTGGTGCTGTTCTCGGTGATGTGGTCACGCATGACCCGTAACGGCGCGCTGGCCGGGATGGTGATTGGCGCCCTGACCGTGATCGTCTGGAAACAGTTTGGCTGGCTGGGCCTGTATGAAATTATTCCGGGCTTTATCTTCGGTAGCCTGGGGATCGCGGTCTTTAGCCTGCTGGATAAAGCGCCGTCGGCCAGCATGCAGCAGCGCTTCGCCGAAGCGGATGCCCACTACCATACGCCGCCGCCGGTACGCGCCACGGCTGAGTAAGGTCATCTGACGCTCACGAGCCCGCCGCTGGCGGGCTTTTTTTTGCCTGTTGCCGGGTCCGAATATTATAACCCTTGCTAATTATTTGAAAATCCGCTGATATTTCCTGACTAATAACAATGAGGATAGCAAAGATGACGTTCAGACAGGGTGCAATGGCGCTGGTGCTGGCAGGGTTACTCAGCGGCTGCGTGGCGGGTGGAAGTTCGTCGACCCGCGCGGCGAAGCCCGGCGCCTGCCCGGCGGATCGGTCCATGGTGCAAACCACGCTTTACTTCGGCCTGAGCCGCCCGGCGGGGAAAGACATCACCGCTGAAGAGTGGCAACAGTTTGTCGACCGCGACGTCACGCCGCGCTTTCGCGATGGGCTGACGGTGTTTGATGCCCGCGGCCAGTGGCTGGGCCAGAATGGTCAGGTGGTGCGGGAGCAGAGTAAGGCGCTGATGGTGATCCATGGCAACGATGCGCAGAGCGAGGCCGGTATTGAAGCCCTGCGCCAGGGCTATAAATCACGCTTCGCGCAGGAGTCGGTGATGCGTGTCGACCAGCCGGTCTGCGTGCAGTTCTGAGTAAACGGCGGGGGCAGCCCCGCCGTTTGTCTTACAGGACCAGCCCGGCGAAGCTGGCGGAAAGCAGGCTCACCAGCGTGGCGCTATACACCAGCCGCAGGCCGAAGCGGGAGACGATATTGCCCTGCGGTTCATTCAGGCCTTTGATCGCCCCGGCGATAATGCCGATCGAGGCAAAGTTGGCAAACGACACCAGGAAGACCGAGAGAATGCCGAGCCCGCGCGGCGTCATGCTGGCGGCAATCTTTTGCAGCTCAATCATCGCCACAAATTCGTTAGCGACCAGTTTGGTGGCCATGATGCTGCCGGCGTTCAGCGCATCGCTCAGCGGGATGCCGATAAGCCAGGCCAGCGGATAAAAGACATAGCCGAGGATCTGCTGGAAGCTGAGACCAAACAGGGTAGCGAACAGCGCGTTAATGGCGCTGATCAGGGCGATAAAGCCGATCAGCATCGCCAGAATAATCATCGCCACTTTAAAGCCGGCCAGAATATATTCCCCGAGCATTTCAAAGAAACTCTGCGATTCGTGCAGCTTCTCGAGTTTTATTTCCTGCTCGCTGCCCGGCCGCGTCGGGTTAATCACCGACAGCACGATAAAGGTGCTGAACATATTCAGGATCAGCGCCGCGACGACATATTTGGCATCCAGCATGGTCATATAAGCGCCGACAATCGACAGCGATACGGTCGACATGGCTGTCGCCGCCATGGTGAATAGCCGGCGTGAGGAGAGGTCGCCCAGTACGCCCTTGTAGGCGATGAAGTTCTCCGACTGGCCGAGGATCAGCGAGCTGACGGCGTTGAAAGATTCCAGCTTACCCATGCCGTTTACCTTCGATAGCAGGGTGCCGATGACACGAATGAAAATCGGCAGGATCCGCCAGTGCTGAAGAATACCAATCAGCGCGGAAATAAACACAATCGGACACAGGACGCCAAGGAAAATAAAGGCTAACCCTTTTTCGCTCATGCCGCCAAAGACGAAATTGGTCCCTTCAGCGGCAAAGCCTAACAGTGAAGCAAAAAAGCCGGAGATATTTTTCACCAGCCACAGGCCGCTTTCTGCGTGCAGGAAAAAGAAGGCGAGCGCTATTTCGATAATAATCAACTGGAGAATGTAACGAATACGAATTTTTTGTCTGTCGTAGCTGACAAGCCAGGCCAGGGCGAGGATCACCACCAGCGCCAGCAGGAAATGAAAAAATGCAGTCATGTTGTTCTTTTCGCAGGTCAATAAGGCCGCCATTTAGCCATAGCCGCTGCCACGGGTAAATATCTGGCGTAAAAAATCCTTTGCTTATTCTTTTCCCTCATAACAGGCGAATATTTTCGTAAGTCATTATTTGCCAGCGATTTATTTACAGATAGTCATCATTCTCTAAACATTTCGCTTGTGTTTCTGAGTATTGTAATGATAATCACTATCATAAATATTACCTGTTTTTGCATTCGTTGACGGTGCTTTACATTTAAGGGTATTGGCATGTTTGTCCCATTTCTCATTATGTTACGCGAAGGCCTTGAGGCGGCGCTGATTGTCAGCCTGATCGCCAGCTATCTGAAACGCACCCAGCGGGGAAACTGGATTGGCGTGATGTGGATTGGCGTGATCCTCGCGGCGGCGCTGTGTCTTGGCTTAGGCATTTTTATCAACGAAACCACCGGGGAATTTCCTCAGCGCGAACAGGAGTTGTTCGAGGGGATCGTCGCGGTCATCGCGGTGGTGATCCTGACGTGGATGGTCTTCTGGATGCGCAATGTCTCGCGCAACGTTAAACAGCAGCTGGAGCAGGCCGTGGACAAGGCGCTGCAGCGCGGCAATCACCACGGCTGGGCGCTGGTGATGATGGTCTTTTTCGCCGTTGCCCGTGAGGGGCTGGAGTCGGTCTTCTTTCTGCTGGCGGCATTCCAGCAGGATGTCGGCATCTGGCCGCCGCTGGGGGCGCTGCTGGGCCTGGCCACGGCAATCGTGCTGGGCTTCCTGCTCTACTGGGGCGGTATCCGCCTTAACCTCGGCGTGTTCTTCAAATGGACCAGCCTGTTTATTCTGCTGGTGGCCGCTGGCCTGGCCGCGGGGGCGATCCGCGCCTTCCACGAGGCTGGCCTGTGGAACCTGTTCCAGGATACGGCCTTCGATCTGAGCAACGTGCTGTCGACGCATACGCTGTTCGGCACACTGCTTGAAGGGATCTTCGGCTACCAGGAGACCCCGAGCGTTAGCGAAGTGGCGGTCTATCTGCTTTATCTGATCCCGGCGCTGGTGCTGTTTGCCCTGCCGCCGCGGAATAATACCACTGCCTCGCGGGCTGCCTGACCGGGCGCTGCGAGCGTATAAGCGACACTCTACTTACCGAAAGGGATGATCATGATGATTCATTTTCGCCGTAATGCGCTGCGGGCGACCGTGGCCGCGCTGCTCAGCTCTGCATTGGGTGCTCAGGCTGCGGATATCCCGCAGGTCAAAGTCACCGTCAACGACAAGCAGTGCGAGCCGATGCAGGTGACCGTTAAAGCGGGTAAAACCCAGTTTATTATTCAGAACCATAGCCAGAAAGCGCTGGAGTGGGAAATTCTGAAAGGGGTCATGGTGGTGGAAGAGCGTGAGAACATCGCGCCGGGCTTTACCCAAAAGCTCACCGCTAACCTGCAGCCAGGCGAATATGATATGACCTGCGGCCTGCTCACCAACCCGAAAGGGAAACTGATTGTCACCGGCGAAGCAACCAAAGACGCGGCGAAAGCGGATGCGGTGTTGAGCCTCGGCGACGCGATCACCGCTTACAAAGCCTATGTGACGGCGGAAACCGCGCAGCTGGTCAGCGGTACCAAAGCCTTTACCGACGCGGTGAAAGCGGGCGACATCGAAAAAGCGAAAGCGCTGTACGCCCCGACGCGCCAGCATTACGAGCGCATTGAGCCGATTGCCGAGCTGTTCTCTG
Source organism: Klebsiella sp. H-Nf2 (assembly GCF_002806645.1). Taxonomy (NCBI): domain Bacteria; kingdom Pseudomonadati; phylum Pseudomonadota; class Gammaproteobacteria; order Enterobacterales; family Enterobacteriaceae; genus Klebsiella; species Klebsiella sp. H-Nf2. The sequence goes on along the minus strand of NZ_PIBL01000008.1, from coordinate 3,704 downwards.
ATCTTGACGGCAGCATCGACGCCCGCGAAGACGACTTCGAGAAAAAAGCGGAAGATCCGAAATTCACTGGTTTCCACCGTCTGGAAAAAGCGCTGTTTGGCGATAACAGCGTCAAGGGCATGGAAAAATATGCCGATCAGCTGAACAGCGATGTGCTGGAGCTGCAAAAGCGTATCAGCGAGCTGGCATTCCCGCCGTCAAAAGTCGTGGGCGGGGCGGCAGGATTAATTGAGGAAGTTGCGGCCAGCAAGATCAGCGGCGAAGAAGATCGTTACAGCCACACCGACCTGTGGGACTTCCAGGCCAACATTGATGGCGCACAGAAAATTGTCGACCTGCTGCGCCCTCAGCTGCAAAAAGAGAACAGCGCGCTGCTGGCGAAAGTGGACGCCAACTTTAAGAAAGTGGACAGCATCCTCAGCAAATATCGCACCAAAGACGGTTTCGAGACCTACGATAAACTGACCACTGCTGACCGTAATGCGCTAAAAGGGCCGATCACCACCCTGGCGGAAGATCTGGCTCAGCTGCGCGGGATCCTGGGTCTGGACTAAGTCGATGGCACAACAGAAACCCCACGACGTGAACGAGCCGTCACGTCGTCGCTTACTGAAAGGGATCGGCGCGCTTGGCGGCGCGCTGGCCATCACCGGCGGCTGCCCGGTGGCGCATGCGGCAAAAGCGGAAAGTTCCCCCGGGACGCTGGCACCCGACGCCCGTCAGGAAAAGCAGCCCTTCTACGGCCCGCATCAGGCGGGCATCCTGACGCCGCAGCAGGCCTCGATGATGCTGGTGGCGTTCGATGTGCTGGCGGCCGATAAAGCCGACCTCGAGCGCCTGTTTCGGCTGCTGACTCAGCGTATCGCCTTTTTAACTCAGGGCGGCCCGGCGCCGGATACGCCTAATCCGCGGCTGCCGCCGATGGATTCCGGCATCTTAGGGGCGTGGATTGCACCGGATAACCTGACCATGACCGTCTCTGTTGGCCATTCGCTGTTTGATGAGCGTTTTGGCCTGGCGGATAAAGCGCCGAAAAAACTGCAGCCGATGACCCGCTTCCCCAACGATTCGCTGGATGCCGCCCTGTGTCATGGCGACCTGCTGCTGCAGATCTGCGCCAATACTCAGGATACGGTGATCCATGCCCTGCGTGATGTCATCAAACATACGCCGGATCTGCTGAGCGTGCGCTGGAAGCGGGAAGGGTTTATCTCCGACAGCGCGGCGCGCAGTAAAGGCAAAGAGACCCCGATCAACCTGCTGGGATTCAAGGACGGCACCGCTAACCCGCCGAGCCACGACAGCGCGCTGATGGATAAAGTCGTGTGGGTGACAGCCGATCAGGATGAGCCGGCCTGGACCGTGGGCGGCAGCTATCAGGCGGCGCGCATCATCCAGTTTCACGTCGAGTTCTGGGACCGGACGCCGCTGAAAGAGCAGCAGACGATCTTTGGCCGCGACAAGCACAGCGGTGCGCCGCTGGGGATGAAAAACGAACACGATACCCCGGATTACAGCAAAGATCCTGGCGGGGAGACGATCGCGCTGGATAGTCATATTCGTCTGGCCAATCCTCGCACGCCGGAAACCCAGTCCAGCCTGATGATGCGCCGCGGCTACAGCTATTCGCTGGGCGTCACTAACGCCGGGCAACTGGATATGGGGCTGTTGTTCGTTTGCTATCAGCACGATCTGGAAAAGGGTTTTCTGACGGTGCAGAAACGGCTTAACGGCGAGGCGCTGGAGGAGTACGTCAAACCCATCGGCGGGGGCTACTTCTTTGTTTTACCCGGCGTGGTGGATGATAAGCACTATCTGGCGCAGTCGCTGCTGCAGGCCTGATACCGACCCTGTCCGTGAGGGCAGGGCGTTTTCTGCTGTTTTTCTCTTTTTTATTATATTTCCTGCCATGTGTTATATTTCTGTAATACAAATGACCGATAGTTTCCTACACTTGCTTAAGAACTATTTGTTGCGTCATTGTGAAAAATAAGTTGCATTAAGAATCTTTTTTGATGTACTTATTACATACGCGGTAGTTCCCGGCAGTGTGACGTTTCACTATGGAGATCGCGAATGGTAAGGTCCCGTACCGGACAACGTAAAACCACAGACCGTACTCTTCAGCACGGAAGCCCCGCTTCCGGCAGCGATTTTCTTACCCTTTCTCCTTCCGCTTCAAATTATTACAACCTTGGCAGGGTACGCGGTGCGCGTAGCCGCGACTCGTTGTCAGTTCTACCGGCAAGCAATGGCTTACAAGGAAGCCAAACCTCAATCGTTCGTGCGCATAGTCGCGTCGATGTTGACGCGTGTGATGTAAACCTACAACGCAAGGTGCTATCCATGGGAAGACAAAAAGCAGTGATCAAAGCTCGTCGTGAAGCAAAACGTGTGCTGAGACGGGATTCACGTAGCCATAAACAACGTGAAGAAGAATCGGTCACATCGCTTGTGCAAATGAGTGGCGTAGAAGCAATTGGCATGGCGCGGGACAGCCGTGATACTTCCCCAATTGAGGCGCGCAATGAAGCTCAGGCGCATTATTTGAATGCCATCGACAATAAACAGCTGATTTTCGCCACCGGCGAAGCCGGATGCGGCAAGACCTGGATCAGTGCAGCAAAAGCAGCTGAAGCTCTGATCCATAAGGATGTGGACAGAATTATTGTTACCCGTCCCGTTCTGCAGGCCGACGAAGATCTCGGCTTCTTACCGGGAGATATCGCCGAGAAGTTCGCGCCCTATTTCCGACCGGTTTACGACGTGCTGGTGAAAAGGTTGGGGGCTTCCTTTATGCAGTACTGCCTGCGTCCGGAAATCGGCAAGGTGGAAATCGCGCCGTTCGCCTATATGCGCGGACGTACCTTTGAAAATGCGGTGGTGATTCTGGACGAGGCCCAGAACGTGACCGCAGCGCAAATGAAGATGTTTTTGACCCGCCTCGGGGAGAACGTGACGGTCATCGTCAATGGCGATATCACCCAGTGCGACTTGCCCTCTGGCGTGAGATCTGGCCTGAGCGATGCGCTGGCGCGTTTTGAGGAAGACGAGATGATCGGCATCGTGCGTTTCACCACTGATGACTGCGTGCGCTCGGCCCTCTGCCAGCGGACGCTGAAAGCCTATTATTAATCGTCATACTGTGAGCAAGGCCCGGGCTAGCCCGGGCTTTGTTGTTTTTGGGCATCCTCCCGGCGGCGCTGCGCTTAGCCGGGCTACCTGGCGGGTACGGTCTGGTAGCCCGGGAGAGGCATTGATGCCGACCCCGGGGATGTCTGCGGTGCCACATGCGAAAAAAAAGCCCGTACTTGCGTACGAGCTCTTCTTAATATATGGCGGTGAGGGGGGGATTGACTCGCTTCCCGGCGGTACTGCGCGTGGCCGGACTACCTGGCGGGTACGATCTGGTAGCCCGGGAGAGGCATTGATGCCGACCCCGGGGATGTCTGCGGTGCCACATGCGAAAAAAAAGCCCGTACTTGCGTACGAGCTCTTCTTAAAATATGGCGGTGAGGGGGGGGATTGACTCGCTTCGCTCGCCCCTGCGGGGCAGCCCGCTCGCAGGCTCGCGGTCTGTCCAACTGGCTGCGCCAGTTGTCGAACCCCGGTCGGGGGTTCTCATCCCCCCAGCGGAGAATATAAAAGAAAAGAGCCCGTACTTGCGTACAGGCTCTCATCTCGAATATGGCGGTGAGGGGGGG
>NZ_PIBL01000007.1:0-249951 GCF_002806645.1 Klebsiella sp. H-Nf2 | reverse complement strand
GGGAGCGCACAGGGGGCGGCCAGTCGCCGCCGCCCCCTGTACCCCCGGGCTCCGGCCAGCAAAATCGCCACTGCGTGGTACCTTCGACTTATCCCTGCAGGCTTCGGGTCGGGCCGAGGCAGCGTCCGTGCAAAACACGGCCCTCAGCCCGCATCCATGCGGGCTGCCCCGGCCTTCCGGGAACGTCTCAGCGATTTTGAGGCCGTCAGCACCGGCAGTTTCAGCAACAAAGGTGAATAAATTAACGGCAGGTCACACGAACCGTAGGCCGGGCAAGGCGCCAGCCGCCGCCCGGCAACATCACGGGTACCGTGCCTGATATCTCGCCCGGCGGCGCTGCGCTTGCACGGGCCTAAACGCCAGCCGGACGGTTCCCTCTCCCTCCGGGAGAGGGACAGGGTGAGGGGAAGCACTGCAGTGTGGTTGTTTATGTTATCTGTGGCTTCAGCGTAGTTTGCGCTCCCGGTTAGTCTTCTGCGTTATGTCTCTTACGGCGCAGGGAGCGCACAGGGGGCGGCCAGCACCGGCAGTTTCAGCAAGAAAGGTGAATAAATTAACGACAGGTGGCACGCACCGTAGGCCGGGTAAGGCGCAGCCGCCACCCGGCAACATCACGGGTATCGTGCCTGATATCTCGCCCGGCGGCGCTGCGCTTGCCGGGCCTACGTAGCCGGTAATCCTTTGATATTAATATGTTACCGGCGGTTGCCCATAATACGCAGCAGCATCAGGAACAGGTTGATAAAGTCCAGGTACAGCGTTAAGGCCCCGAGAATCGAGTATTTACGCAGCGTGGCGCTGTCGCGGGTGTCAATCTGCTCGCCGATGTTTTTCAGCTTCTGGGTGTCATACGCCGTCAAACCGACAAACAGCACCACCCCAATGTAGGTTACCGCCCACATCAGCGCTTCGCTCTTCAGCCACAGGTTGACCAGCGATGCCAGCACGATGCCAATCAGCCCCATAAACAGCATGCTGCCGAAGCCGCTCAGATCGCGCTTCGTGGTGTAACCATACAAGCTCATCGCCCCGAACATCCCGCCGGTGACCACAAAGGTGCTGGCAATCGATGAGTAGGTATAGGCGATAAAAATACTCGACAGCGTCAGCCCGGTCAGCGCCGAATAGAGCATAAACAGCGTGGTGGCCATCCCGGCGCTCAGCCGCTGCACCATTCCCGACAGCACAAACACCAGCGCCAGCTGGGCAATAATCAGCCCGAAGAAAGTGATTTTGCTCGAAAAGACGAACATCATCACCGCCGGGGTATTCGCCGCAAACCACGCGATAAACGCCGTCAGCAGCAGGCCGACCGTCATCCAGCCGTACACCTGCGCCATGTAAGTCTGCAGACCGCTACGGCCCTGCACTATTGAATCGGAACGCGGAAATCTGTCCATGACTCTCTCCTGATTAACAAAGTTTCACCCTGTAAGCGTATCACACTACCAGCGCTCTGCCGCCTGACGATCGCTGTCGCGAGCGTCGACCCAGCGTTCGCCTTCCGGCGTCGCCTCGCGCTTCCAGAACGGCGCGCGGGTTTTCAGGTAGTCCATAATAAACTCGCCGGCGGCGAAGGCGCTGCCTCGGTGGGCGCTGGTGACGCCGACAAACACAATCTCTTCCCCCGGCCACATTTCGCCGATGCGGTGGATAACCGTCACCCGGCCCAGCGGCCAGCGCTCGCGCGCCAGGTCGACGATCTCCGCCAGAGATTTTTCGGTCATTCCCGGATAGTGCTCCAGCGTCAGCGCTTTCACGCTGTCGCCAAGATTATGATTGCGCACTTTACCGGTGAAGGTGACCACCGCACCGTCTTCATCGCGTTCAGCCAGCCAGGGATATTCCTCACCGACGCTAAAGCGTGCCGGGCTGACGACAATACGAGTTTGCGTCATCTTATTAGCCTCCGGTGACCGGCGGGAAGAACGCCACTTCGTCACCGCTGGCGACAGGATGGTCAAACGCGGTCAGCGTCTGGTTGACTGCCGCCAGCAGCTTGCCCTCTTCCAGGGCCAGCGCCCAGCGGTCGCCGCGGGCGGCAAGCTGTTGGCGCACGGCCTCGACGGTTGCCAGGTCGCTGGCGTCGAGGGTCAGAGCATCGGTGCCGACCAGTTCGCGCACCTGGGCGAAAAACAGAACCTTAATCATGGCGTTCGTCCACCTTAAAATCGCCGGACTTGCCGCCGCTTTTCGCCAGCAGGCGCAGCGGACCAATGACCATATCTTTTTGCACCGCCTTGCACATGTCGTAGATGGTCAGCGCGGCAACGGAGGCGGCGGTCAATGCTTCCATCTCAACGCCGGTTTTACCGGTCAGACGGCAAAGTGACTCAATGCGCACCCGGTTATGCTCCGGCTGCGCCTGCAAATTGACTTCCACTTTGCTCAGCATCAGCGGATGACACAGCGGGATCAGCTCCCACGTACGTTTTGCCGCCTGGATCCCGGCGATACGCGCGGTGGCGAACACATCGCCTTTGTGGTGGCTGCCGTCGATAATCATCGCCAGCGTCGCCGCCTGCATTTCGACATAAGCCTCGGCACGCGCTTCGCGCACCGTTTCCGCTTTGCCGGAGACATCCACCATATGGGCTTCGCCCGCGGCGTTAATATGGGTCAGTTGTGACATAGATTATTTCTTCAGGTGAGGAATGAAGTTACACGGACGGGTGCGGGCATCCAGCTGCGGGGCAATGATGTTGTCCCACGCCGTGCGGCAGGCTTTGGTCGAGCCCGGCATGGCAAAAATCAGCGTGCGATTGGCGACGCCGGCCACGGCCCTGGACTGCAGCGTCGAGGTGCCGATCTCTTCGAACGACAGCATGCGGAACACTTCGCCAAAGCCTTCGACCTCTCGGTCAAACAGCGGCAGCAGCGCTTCCGGCGCCTGGTCACCCTCGGTGAACCCGGTCCCGCCGGTGATCAGCACCACCTGCACGTCATCGCTGGCGATCCACGCCGACACCTGGGCGCGGATGGCGTAGCGGTTTTCTTTCACAATCGCCTTATCGACGACATGATGTCCCGTCTCCTGCGCCGCCTCACGCAGCCAGTGGCCGGAGGTATCATCCTCTTCGCCGCGGCGGCTGGAAACAGTAAGAATAGCAATACGGGTCGGGATAAACTCAGCGCTAGCCTGGCTCATCTGAATGCTCCTTTCGAAAACGATTAACCGCCAATATAGGACAGGTTCTGCGTAATACCGGTGTTGCCCTGATGCAGGAAATGGGTCTGCTTTTTATGGGTTAAGGCTTCGGCGATCCGCGCCTCCAGCTCGGCCTGCTGCTCGTCCTCAGCCATCAGGTCGCGCAGGTCGACGCCGCCTTCGCCAAACAGGCACAGGTGCAGTTTGCCAACGGATGAGACGCGCAGACGGTTGCAGGTGGCGCAGAAGTCTTTTTCATACGGCATGATGAGGCCGATTTCACCGGCGTAATCCGGGTGACAAAAGACCTGCGCCGGGCCATCACTGCGCTGGCGGATCTGATGGATCCAACCGCGGCGAAGCAGCTCGTCGCGCAGCACCATGCCGGAAAGATGGTGACGGCGGAACAGATCGCTGCCCTCACCGGTTTCCATCAGCTCAATAAAACGCAGCTGAATACGGCGGGGTTGGATCCACGCGAGAAAGGTGTCGAGCTGGTGATGGTTAACATCACGCATCAGCACGGTATTGACCTTCACCTTGTCAAAGCCCGCGGCGAAAGCGGCGTCAATGCCGTCCATCACCTGGTGGAACTTGTCCTGGCCAGTGATGGCCTGAAATTGACGGACGTCGAGACTATCAACGCTGACGTTAATCGCCGTCAGCCCGGCATCGCGCCAGCGTTCGACATCACGTGCCAGGCGGTAACCGTTGGTGGTGACCGCAATCTGACGGATCGCCGGGTTTTCACGCACCGCGGCAATGATTTCGGTAAAGTCGCGACGCAGAGAGGGTTCCCCACCGGTGAGGCGAACTTTTTCGGTGCCCAGGGCGGAGAAAGCGCGCGTGACGCGGCGCACTTCGTCTACGCTAAGAAAGCCGTTGTTATTGACGGCGCCGGGTTTGTAGCCGTCCGGCAGGCAGTAGGTGCAACGGAAGTTGCACACATCGGTAATCGACAGACGCAGGTAAAAAAACTTACGCGCGAATGCATCGGTAAGCTGTGAGGCCATATACACCTTTCCAAATACGGGAGGCGCGGTCATTTCTTCCCACGCCCTGGCGACACCCGGAGGGGTCGCGGCCAAATCGCCATATCTTTTGACACAGGCGAAGAGGCTAGAGTGTTAACAGGTTATGCCGATAGTAGCGCGTTACGGACGGTTTCGCCATTTGCGATTTCGCTATATAACCTTGTATATATCGCTACCTTCGTGCATTTTCGCTACAGAATAGCCATAAATCATTTTTTTGCCTTGATGTCGGTCAGTTTGTCGGGCTCCTCCCATCGTCTTTTAGGGGTAGATCGGGTAGTGTGTGGCCGTTTATGTGAAATAAGGAATTTCTATGCGCAATCGTACATTCGCTGACCTCGATCGGGTGGTCGCGCTCGGCGGCGGGCATGGTCTGGGCCGGGTGATGTCCTCCCTCTCCTCGCTCGGCTCGCGGCTGACCGGCATTGTCACCACCACCGACAACGGGGGTTCCACCGGACGGATCCGCCGCTCGGAAGGCGGCATTGCCTGGGGCGATATGCGCAACTGCATCAATCAGTTAATTGCCGAGCCCAGCGTGGCGTCGGCGATGTTTGAGTATCGTTTTAGCGGTAATGGCGAACTTTCCGGGCATAACCTCGGAAATCTGATGTTAAAGGCGCTGGACCATCTGAGCGTGCGGCCTTTAGAAGCTATCAATTTAATCAGAAACCTGCTCAAAGTAGACGCGTTTCTTATCCCGATGTCGGAACAACCGGTGGATTTGATGGCGCTCGATCATGAAGGCCATGAAGTTTACGGCGAAGTGAATATCGATCAGCTCGGCAACCTACCGCAGGAGCTGATGCTTACCCCACCGGTACCCGCCACCCGCGAGGCGGTGGAAGCGATCGCCGAAGCCGATCTGATCCTCATCGGCCCGGGTAGCTTTTACACCAGCCTGCTGCCGATCCTGCTGCTCGACGAGATGGCTCAGGCGCTGCGCCGCACCCCGGCGCCGATGGTGTTTATCGATAACCTCGGCAAAGAGCACAGCCCGGCGGCGAGGCTGTCGCTGGCGGAGCGCATTGCGATTATGGAGCGCTATGTGGGTAAGCGGGTGGTGGATGCAGTGATCGCCGGGCCAAAAGCCGATATCCACGGCATCAACGACCGGCTGGTGATCCAGACGCCGCTGGAGGCCAGCGACGTGCCCTATCGCCATGACCGGGCGCTGCTTCGCGGCGCGCTGGAAAAGGCGATTCAGCTTCCTGGCTGACGCTGCGCGCCGGAGGGCCAACCTTCGGCGCACCTTAAAATCTTAAGGTTGTCTTAAAATAGGACTGGCACTATACCCTTATCTCTTTCTGTGGGTAGGTATTATGTCGTTATTACCTTTACGTCGGCCAGTTCTCAGCCGCACGACTTATTTGATTCTCTTTGCTTGCTATATCGGTATCTTTCTCAACCTGGCTTTTTATCGCCAGGTTTTCCCGTTACTGCCGGTAAACAGCCTGCATAACTGGCTGGTATTCCTCAGTATGCCGATCGTGGCCATTAGCGTGATGAATATCATCACCACCCTCGCCTCGTTCCTGAAGCTCGATCGGGTGGTCATCAGCCTGTTTATTCTGCTCAGCGCGTCGGCGCAGTACTTTATCTGGAACTTCGGCGTGGTGATTGACCGTTCGATGATCGCCAATATCTTCGATACCACCCCGGCGGAAAGCTTTGCTCTGCTGTCGACGAAAATGGTCATCGTGCTGGGGCTTTCCGGGCTGTTGATGGTTCTGGTCGCCTGGTGGATTAAAGTTCGTAAACCCGCCTCTTTCTGGCGCGGCGCGGCGATGCGCCTGCTCAATATCGCCGTTTCGGCGCTGCTGATTATTCTGGTGGCCGCGCTGTTCTATAAAGATTACGCCTCGGTATTCCGTAACAACAAAGAGCTGGTGAAATCCCTGAGTCCCTCCAACAGCATTGTGGCGCTGAACTCGTGGTATGCGCACAACCGCATGGACAACCTGCCGCTGGTGAAGATTGGCGAAGATGCCACACAGAAACCGGTGATGCATAACGGCCCCCGTAAGAACCTGACGATTGTGGTGCTGGGCGAAACCTCGCGCGCCGAGAATTTCTCGCTGGGCGGCTACGATCGGCAGACTAACCCACGCCTGCAACAGGACGATGTGGTGTACTTCCCGAAAACCACCTCCTGTGGCACGGCAACAGCGGTTTCCGTCCCCTGCATGTTCTCCAATATGCCGCGCGCGCATTACGATGAAGAACTGGCGCACCATCAGGAAGGCGTCCTGGATATTCTGCAGCGCGCCGGTGTTCAGGTGCTGTGGAACGACAATGACGGTGGCTGTAAGGGCGCCTGTGACCGGGTACCGCACCAAAACGTCACCGACCTGAATCTCAGCGGTCAGTGCATCGACGGCGAGTGCTACGATGACGTCCTGTTCCATAATCTGGACAGTTACATCGACAACCTGAAACAGGATGGCATTATCGTACTGCATACTATCGGCAGCCACGGTCCGACCTATTACAACCGCTATCCGGCTGAATTCAAAAAATTCACCCCGACCTGCGATACCAATGAAATCCAAAGTTGTACGCAGCAACAGTTGACCAATACCTACGACAACACCATTCTGTATGTCGACTATATCGTTGATAAGGCGATAAAATTACTGCAATCCAAACAGGATAAATTTACCACTAGCCTGGTTTATTTGTCCGACCACGGCGAATCGCTGGGTGAAGATGGCGTCTATTTGCATGGTCTGCCGTACTCCATCGCGCCGGATACGCAAAAACACGTCCCCATGCTGCTGTGGCTGTCGCCGGATTACCAGCAACGTTATGGTGTTTCCAGCCAGTGTTTGCAACAACAGGCTAAGACGAAGGATTATTCTCAAGATAATCTGTTCTCCACCCTGCTCGGCCTGCTCGGCGTCAGCACCCACGAGTACCAGGCAGCAGACGATATTTTAACGCCATGTAGAGAGGCTGGTTGATGAAAATCTTAGTCATTGAAGACGATGCGCTGCTGTTACAGGGGTTGATTCTGGCGATGCAAAGTGAAGGATACGTATGCGACGGCGTCTCCACAGCGCACGAAGCGGCGCTATCGTTGGCCAGCAATCACTACAGCCTGATCGTACTCGACCTCGGCCTGCCGGATGAAGACGGTCTGCATTTTCTCACCCGTATGCGGCGGGAAAAGATGACCCAGCCGGTGCTGATCCTCACCGCCCGCGATACGCTTGAGGATCGCATTAGCGGTCTCGATACCGGCGCGGATGACTATCTGGTGAAACCCTTTGCCCTGGAAGAGCTGAATGCGCGCATTCGCGCCCTGCTCCGCCGGCATAATAACCAGGGCGATAACGAAATCAGCGTCGGCGATCTGCGCCTCAACGTCACCCGCCGCCTGGTGTGGCTGGGTGAGACGGCGCTGGAATTGACGCCGAAAGAGTATGCCCTGCTGTCGCGGCTGATGATGAAAGCCGGTAGCCCGGTGCATCGTGAAATCCTCTACAACGACATCTACAGCTGGGACAATGAGCCGGCGACCAATACCCTTGAGGTGCATATTCATAACCTGCGCGATAAAATTGGCAAATCGCGGATCCGCACCGTCAGGGGTTTTGGCTATATGCTGGCTAACCACATCGACACGGAATAGACCATGGCTCTGTTTGCAACGGAATCCTGGACCATGCGCCACCGGCTGCTGCTGACCATCGGCACCATTCTGGTGGTCTGTCAGCTGATCAGCGTCTTCTGGCTATGGCATGAGAGTAAAGAGCAGATCCAGCTGCTGGTGGCCAGCGCCGTCGAAGGCCACAATAACCAGAAACATGTGGAGCATGAGGTACGGGAAGCGGTCGCCAGCCTGCTGGTGCCGAGCCTGCTGATTGTTGCTCTGGCGCTGTATATCAGCGTGCTGGCGGTGCGCAAGATCACCCGCCCGCTCTCACGACTGCAAAGCGAGCTTGAGAGCCGCACGCCGGACAACCTCACCCCTATCGTGCTCAGCGAATCGGTTCCCGAGGTTACGGCGGTGACCACCGCCCTGAATCAGCTGGTTTCCCGCCTCAATCTGACCCTCGACCGTGAGCGGCTGTTTACCGCCGACGTGGCGCATGAGCTACGTACCCCGCTGGCCGGCCTGCGCCTGCACCTCGAACTGCTGGCGAAAGTGCACGGCGTGGGCGTCGACCCGCTGATCCAACGCCTCGACCAGATGACCAACAGCATTTCCCAGCTGCTGCAGCTGGCGCGCGTCGGACAGTCTTTTTCCGCCGGTAGCTATCAGCAGGTGCTGTTGTTGGATGACGTAGTGAAACCGTTGCAGGAAGAGCTGGAAACCATGCTGGCGCAGCGTCAGCAGCGACTGCTGCTGACGGATATCGAAAGCGAAGCCATTGTCTCTGGCGACGCAACGTTAATCCGTGTGATCCTGCGCAACCTGGTGGAAAATGCTCACCGCTACAGTCCGGAAGGGTCAACTATCCGCATCTCGGTGAAAGCGGGCTTGATGCCGGTGATGGCGGTGGAAGATGAAGGTCCGGGAATTGATGAGGCGAAAAGCGGCGAACTCAGTAAAGCGTTTGTGCGCATGGACAGTCGCTACGGCGGCATAGGCCTCGGACTGAGCATCGTCACGCGCATTGCTCAGCTGCATGACGCCCAGTTCTTCCTGCACAACCGCCAGCCGGGGCCCGGCGTCCGCGCGTGGGTGTTATTCCCGCGGCGGGCGCGTCAGAACGTCAGTACCCACTGATGGAAAAAGGCAACAATAATGACCAGGGCGGTGGCAACCGCCAGATATTCACGGAAGTTAATTTTTTGCATGGGCGCTATCCTCATCATGTTGAGGATAGTGTCGCCTGGTGAGATTAAGCAAACATTAAGAAGGCCGCAATGCGGCCTTTTTCTTCTCTGGCATTTGACTGGTGGGCGGCGAGACGCGGAAAACAGACCTTTCATCCGAACGTCCGGGAGTACGCCCCTGCCCATCAGGAGGCCGCGATAAACAGCTCACGCAGTTGATGCAACTGGTCGCGAATTTGCGCCGCCTCTTCGAACTCGAGGTTCTGGGCGTGCTGCATCATCTGTCCTTCCAGCTCGTGAATTTTCTGCTGCAGCGCTTTTGGCGTCATATCCACCCCGCTGAGCCCCGCAGGTTCGGCGGCCTTCGATTTGCCGCGCCCTTTGGCTTTGGTCTTCGCCAGGCTCTGGCCCAGTTGCAGAATGTCCACCACTTTCTTGTTGAGCCCCTGCGGCACGATGCCATGCTCTTCGTTATAGCGCTGCTGTTTCTCCCGTCGACGCTCGGTCTCGCCAATGGCTTTGGCCATAGAGGGAGTGATTCTGTCGCCGTACAGGATGGCCTTACCGTTGATGTTACGCGCCGCGCGGCCGATGGTCTGGATAAGCGAGCGTTCGGAGCGCAGGAAGCCCTCTTTGTCCGCATCCAGGATTGCCACCAGTGACACCTCCGGCATATCCAGCCCCTCACGCAGCAGGTTGATCCCGACCAGCACGTCAAACTCGCCAAGGCGTAAGTCGCGGATAATCTCCATGCGTTCGACGGTGTCGATATCCGAGTGAAGATAGCGCACCCGCTCGCCATGCTCCTCAAGGTACTCGGTTAAATCTTCCGCCATCCGCTTGGTGAGGGTGGTCACCAGCACGCGCTCGTTGATGGCCGTGCGCAGGCGGATCTCCGACAGCAGGTCATCGACCTGAGTGGCCACCGGTCGCACTTCGATGATCGGGTCAAGCAGACCAGTCGGCCGCACCACCTGATCCACCACATCGCCGCCGGATTTATCCAGCTCATAGGCTCCCGGGGTCGCCGACACGTAGATAGTTTGCGGGGCCAGCGCTTCGAATTCTTCAAACTTCATCGGTCGGTTATCCAGCGCTGACGGCAGGCGGAAGCCATATTCCACCAGCGTCTCTTTGCGCGCCCGGTCGCCCCGGTACATGCCGCCGATCTGCGGCACCGTGACGTGGGATTCGTCAATGACCAGCAGACCGTCTGCCGGCAGATAGTCAAACAGGGTGGGCGGCGGCTCGCCGGGCCCGCGACCGGAGAGGAAGCGCGAGTAGTTTTCAATGCCCGAGCAGTAGCCCAGCTCGTTCATCATTTCGAGGTCGAACTGGGTGCGCTGGGTTAAACGCTGCTCTTCCAGTAGCTTGTTGTTAGCCAGCAGTACCTTGCGACGATCCGCCAGTTCCAGCTTAATCTCTTCCATCGCCTGGACGATGCGTTCCCGCGGCGTCACGTAGTGGGTCTTGGGATAAATGGTGAAGCGCGGCACCGCGGATTCCACATGGCCGGTCAGGGGATCAAACAGCGACAGGCGCTCGACCTCTTCATCAAACAGCTCAATGCGCAGCGCGATATCGTCGGATTCCGCCGGGAAGACGTCGATCACCTCGCCGCGAACGCGGAAGGTGCCGCGCTGGAAAGCCTGATCGTTGCGGGTGTATTGCAGCTCGGCCAGGCGGCGCAGGATAGCGCGCTGGTCAATCAGCATCCCGACCGTCAGGTGCAGCATCATCTTCAGGTACAGGTCCGGGTCGCCGAGGCCGTAGATAGCCGAGACCGATGCCACCACCACCACGTCGCGCCGCTCGAGCAGCGCTTTGGTCGCCGACAGGCGCATCTGCTCGATATGTTCGTTCACCGAGGCGTCCTTCTCAATGAAGGTATCTGAGCTGGGGACGTAGGCTTCCGGCTGGTAGTAATCGTAGTAGGAGACGAAATACTCGACGGCATTCTCCGGGAAAAACTCTTTCATCTCGCCGTAGAGCTGGGCCGCCAGCGTTTTGTTTGGCGCCAGCACCATCGTCGGCCGCTGCAGATCGGCAATCACGTTGGCGATGGTAAAGGTTTTACCGGAGCCGGTAACCCCCAGAAGCGTTTGATGCGCAAGCCCATCCTCCAGCCCCTCTTCCAGGCGGCGGATGGCTTCCGGTTGGTCTCCGGAGGGGCGAAAGGCAGAATGCAGAACAAACGATTTACTCATTGATCAAAACCTGAAGATGGATTTAGCGGCCGGTGTTTAATTCTACCCTCCGGGCCATTTTTTGCCAACAAATTATACTGGATATTTAAACAGTGCATCACTATGATTGCGTCAGTAAACGGCTTATTTTGCCGCCATGGTGCGCACAAAGCGCGCGCCGGGTGGGATAATCCTCCGGCCGGTAGGGTTATCCCCAAAAAATTTCACCTTTTAACATTTGTCAAGCAGACGGGTGAAAGTTTTATGGCAGTAGATGACGCTTTTCTTACACCCATTGATTTTATCTAACAAGCTGATATTTAATGACTTTAAAGAAAAGACGCCTTTCGCGCCAATTCAGCCGCAGGCCGCGTACGCTCTAGCTTACCGCAGGTTTTCTAACTCTAATACACAAGGTTATCCACAGGAATAGTGGATAACTGTCTGCAGCCCATGACCACCGCCGCCCGGCGCAAATCGACTTTTGCCGTCAACCGTGCGGCGAAAAATTTTTATCGAACTATTTTTGATAACTATCCGTTTAAAGCCGCTCGATTTTTGCTGCTTTTTGCACCACCCTTTAGCGTCGGGCACCGGAAAAGTGCAGCGCCCGCGCTGACTGTGCCCGATGGTGTCGGCGTTTCGCGTTTTTTTCCGAGCGTTCTTTTTCCTGGCAAGAGTTTTGCAGCATCTTTCTGTCGCCCTGACGCCAGGATAAGGAGAAAACGTCCATGTTGAATTTACAGGCAGTAAATCATTTTTACGGTAACCAGCACTCGCTGTGGAATGTCGATCTTGAACTACGCCCGGGAGAGTGCATTGGCGTACTGGGACGCGAGGGAATGGGAAAAACCACCCTGGTCAACTGCATTGCCGGCCATCTGCCGGTGGCCAGCGGTCGGATGACCTGGCATGACATTGGCGCCCCGCCGTGCGATCTCACCCCCCTGTCAGCTCAGTCGCGCAGCGCTATCGGCATCGGCTACGTGCCGCAGGATAAACGCATCTTTTCCCAGCTCAGCGTGGAAGAGAATCTGCATATTGCCCTGGCTGCCGGGAAACCCGGGGTCAGCGCCAGCGGCGGTGAAATTTATGAGCACTTTCCCGAACTCTATGCGCTACGGCAGCGCAAAGGCGCCTCGCTGAGCGCCGACGATCAGTACCAGCTGGCGCTGGCCAGGGCACTGATCGTCCGGCCACGACTGCTGATCCTCGACGAACCCTCGCGCGGCACAGGGCCACGCTGCCTGCAAAAGCTGGCGGAGCTGCTGCTGCGGTTAAATCGCGATATCGGCCTGACGGTGCTGCTCGCCGAGCAGCACTTGCCCTTTATCCGCCGGGTGGCGGATCGGTTCTGTGTATTACACCGAGGGCGTAATGTCGCCGAGGGCGATATTATGGCGCTGGATGAACCGCTGCTGGCGCAGTGGATGACGCCAGATCCAGCGCGCTGAGATCCAGATACTGGCCGAGATCGTCGCGCTGCGCGATATCGGCAAGCCACGGTATTTCGCCGAGGAATGGCGCGGCCAGCCGGTTTTTCAGCGTCGCCAGATACTCATTATGGCGCTTGCCCGGCGGCTGCACGTCATTGGCGATCCATCCCGCCAGCGGCAGCCCTGCCTGGCGTACCGCTTGGGCGGTGAGCATGGCATGGTTGATGCAGCCGAGCTTGACGCCCACCACCAAAATCACTGGCAGTTGCTCCTGCTGCGCCCAGTCGGCGAAGGTCAGCGTATCCGAGAGCGGCGTAAACCACCCTCCGGCCCCTTCAACCAGCACCCAGTCGGCGAGACTTTCTAACTCGCGCAGCCCACCGGAAAGCGTCGCCGCGGCGATCGGCCGGCCTTCATCGGCGCTGATGATGTGCGGTGAGGTCGGCTCGGCGAAGGTATAGGGGTTCACCTGGTCGTAGCGCAGCGCAACCCGGCTATGGCGCTGCAGGGCCAGCGCGTCTTCATTACGCAGCCCAGCAGCGGTATGCTCGCTGCCGGAAGCCACCGGTTTATAGCCAGCGGTGTTAAAACCCAGCTGATTCGCCGCCTGCAGCAGCGCGCTGCTGGCAACCGTTTTTCCGACTTCAGTATCGGTTCCGGTGACAAAAAAACGTTTAGTCACGTTCAATGACTCCTGTAAAAAGATAATACGTCAGCGGGCAGACGCCCTGCTGTTGCGGCCAGGCCAGCTGCAGTTCGCGCAGTTTGCCGCGGCCAAGCGGGGCGGATGCCCTCCCCTGGTGCAAATGGGTAGCGCCGATGCCTTTCAGCGAGCGCATAGCGCTCAGCGCATCGGCGAACGGCAGGCGAATCTGATGAACGACGCCTTCGGCGCGCAGCCCGCTCATCGCCGCCCGCACCGCCGGTTCGCTGAGAAAACGGTTGGCATGTGGACGGTCGTCGATCGCCCGCCACGCCTGGTTAAGCTCCGGCAGCGAGTCGGCCAGCAGCGTGGTAAACGCCACCCGCCCGCCGGGTCGCACCACCCGGCACAGCTCGCCGATCGCCGCGCGCAGATCGTCGCACCACTGCACCGCCAGGTTGCTCCATGCCAGATCGACGCAGCCATCCGGCAGCGGCAGCGCTTCGATATCGCCCTGCAGATAATGCTGTGCGGCGTTGCGGCGCTGCGCCTCCGCCAGCATCCCGGCGGAGAGATCCAGCGCGGTCACCACGCTGCCCGCCTCACGCCAGTAGCGGCTCATGCTACCGGGGCCGCAGCCGGCATCCAGCACCTGAGCAAAATCGCGGCGCGCCAGCTGGCGCAGCAGCAGATCGGCGCTACGCCGTTGCAGTTCATCATGTTGCGTATAGCCGCTGGCCGCCCGGCCAAACGCCGCGGCCACCGCCTGCTTATTCACCGTGGCCATGCAGCGCCTCCAGTAAACGGTTAATGTCCTCAGCCTGATGGGCGGCGGTCAGGGTCAGGCGCAAACGAGCGCTGCCGACCGGCACCGTCGGTGGACGGATCGCCGTTGCCCAGCAACCGGCCTCGCGCAGACGGCAGGCCAGGCTCAGCGCCCGGGCGTTATCCCCGACGATCAGCGGCTGGATCGCGCTGACGGAATCGGTCAACCCCAGCGATACATCGCCCATCCCTGCGCGGAACTGACGGATGCGGGCGGCCAGGGTTTCACGCCTCTGCTGCCCCTCATCGCTGCGAATGATCCGCAACGCCGCGCTCAGCGCCACCGCCTGGGCGGGCGGCATTGCGGTGCTGTAGATCAGATGACGGGCAAACTGCAGCAGATAATCGGCCATCGCTTCGCTGCACAGTACCGCCGCACCGCTCACCCCAAACGCTTTGCCAAAGGTCACCACCAGCAGATCCGGGCGTACGTTCTGCGCCGCGCAGCTCCCGCGACCTTCATCGCCGACGACCCCAACCCCGTGGGCATCATCCACCAGCAATAACGCCCCGGCGGTCTGCGCTGCGGCGTGAATGGCCGTCAGCGGCGCGCTGTCGCCGTCCATACTGAAAATGCCTTCAGTCACCACTAACTGCAGGCCGTCCAGCGGTTTCGCCAGCAGTTGCGCGAGCTGTTGCGGATCGTTGTGGGCGAAACGGCGCAACTGCGCCGGACTCAGGCTCGCCGCCTCCAGCAGGGAGGCGTGGCTCAGGCGGTCGGCCACAATGCGATCGTCTTTTTCCGCCAGCGCGGCAACCAGCGCCTGATTGGCGGCAAAGCCAGAGATAAACAGTAGCGCGCGCGGATAGCCCAGCCAGTCGGCGAGCTCCTCCTCCAGCGCGCGATGGGCTTCGCTATAGCCGCTCACGTGGCCCGAGCCACCGGAGCCGACGCCATAACGTTCCGCCCCCTGCTGCCAGGCGGCGATAATGCCGGCATGCTGGCTCAGGCCCAGGTAATCATTGCTGGAGAAGTTGAGCCAGCGCTCCCCTTCGCGCTCCAGCCAGCGTCCGGCGCCGTGGCTTACCGGCAGGCGACGGCGAAACGCATCCGCCTGCCGCCGCTCGTCCAGCGCCCGCTCGATTCGTTGCTGCCAGGTCATAGCGCCGCCGCGTTGTAGTATTCCTCAGTGTCCGGGGTGAGTAAGGCCTGTTCCAGGCGCTGCTGCTGCTCATTGTCGCCTTCCAGTACCGCCGTCTGCTGCGGGTTGATCCCCAGCTTGCGGAACAGCTGCAGGTCTTTGTCCTCTTCCGGGTTCGGCGTGGTGAGCAGCTTGCAGCCGTAGAAAATCGAGTTCGCCCCGGCCATAAAGCACATCGCCTGGGTCTGCTCGTTCATCTGTTCGCGGCCAGCGGAGAGACGCACGTAAGAGGTGGGCATCATAATGCGTGCAATGGCGATGGTGCGGATGAAATCGAAAGCGTCGACATCGTCGTTATCCGCCAGCGGCGTGCCTTTGACCTTCACCAGCATGTTGATCGGCACACTCTCCGGCGGCGTCGGCAGATTAGCCAGCTGCAGCAGCAGCCCGGCGCGATCGTTTACGGTCTCTCCCAGCCCGACGATGCCGCCGGAGCACACTTTGATCCCGGCATCGCGCACCTTATCCAGCGTATCCAGACGCTCCTGATAGGTACGGGTGGTGATGATGTTGCCGTAAAATTCCGGCGAGGTGTCGAGGTTGTGGTTGTAGTAATCAAGACCTGCGCCGGCCAGACGCTGCGCCTGGCTGTCGGTGAGCGTACCGAGCGTCATGCACGACTCCAGTCCCAGCGCCTTCACGCCTTTCACCATCTGCTCCAGATAGGGCATATCGCGGTCATTGGGGTTCTTCCACGCCGCACCCATGCAGAAGCGGGTCGAGCCGGCGTTTTTCGCCTGGCGTGCCGACTCCAGCACCTGCTCCACTTCCATCAGGCGCTCAGTTTCGAGGCCGGTTTTATAGCGCGCGCTCTGCGGACAATATTTACAATCCTCCGGGCAGGCGCCGGTCTTGATCGACAGCAGGGTACTGACCTGCACCTGGCGCGGGTCAAAATGTTGACGATGGATTTGCTGCGCTTCAAATAACAGATCGATGAGTGGTTTATTAAATAACTCAGTTACTTGCGACATTGTCCAGCGTGCACGGTGAGCCATTGGTCTCTCCAAAGGGTTTTGTTAATTTACGGTTCGGTTTATACTTGTAAACCTAAATGTTTTCAAAATGGTTTACAAGTCGATTATGACACTGGACGATCTCGCCTTCGATCGGCGCCACATCTGGCACCCCTACACCTCTATGACTTCCCCCCTGCCGGTCTATCCGGTGGTTTCCGCCCACGGTTGCGAGCTGTCCCTCGCCGGCGGCGAACAGCTGGTTGACGGTATGTCCTCCTGGTGGGCGGCGATCCACGGCTACAATCACCCGCGCCTCAATGCGGCGATGAAAGCGCAGATCGACAAAATGGCGCACGTGATGTTTGGCGGGATCACCCATCCGTCGGCAGTGGCGCTATGCCGCCAGCTGGTGGCGATGACCCCGGAGTCGCTGGAGTGCATTTTCCTCGCCGATTCCGGTTCGGTGGCGGTAGAGGTGGCGATGAAAATGGCGCTGCAGTACTGGCAGGCCAAAGGCCAGCCGCGCCGTCGTTTTCTGACCTTCCGCAACGGCTATCACGGCGATACCTTTGGCGCGATGTCGGTCTGCGATCCGCAAAATTCAATGCACAGCCTGTGGCAGGGCTACCTGCCGGATAACCTGTTCGCCCCCGCGCCGCAAAGCCGCTTTGACGGCGAGTGGGATGAGCTGGATATGGTGCCGTTTGCCCGCCTGATGGCCGCGCATCGTCACGACATCGCCGCGGTGATCCTCGAACCCATCGTCCAGGGCGCGGGCGGCATGCGGATGTATCATCCGGAGTGGCTGAAGCGGGTGCGTAAAATGTGCGACCGGGAAGGGATTTTGCTGATCGCCGATGAGATTGCTACCGGCTTTGGCCGCACCGGCAAACTGTTCGCCTGCGAGCATGCCGGTATCTCCGCCGATATTCTTTGTCTGGGTAAGGCGCTGACCGGCGGTACCATGACCCTTTCCGCCGCCATCACCACCCGAACGGTAGCTGAAACCATCAGCAATGGCGAAGCCGGCTGCTTTATGCACGGCCCCACCTTTATGGGTAATCCGCTGGCCTGCGCGGTGGCAAGCGAAAGCCTGCGCCTGCTGGAGAGCGGCGAATGGCAACAGCAGGTAGCGGCGATTGAAGCCCAGCTGAAGGCCGAGCTGGCTCCGGCACGAGAGTCAGAATGGGTCGCCGACGTGCGCGTACTCGGCGCGATTGGCGTGGTTGAAACCCGTCATCCGGTGAACATGGCCGCTCTGCAGCGCTTTTTCGTTGAGCAAGGGGTATGGATCCGCCCGTTTGGCCGCCTGATTTATCTGATGCCCCCGTACATCATCACGCCCAAACAGCTGACCCGCCTGACCCGTGCGGTCAACCTGGCCGTGCAGGACGAAACATTTTTTAGCGAATAAACAGCGGATTTGCGCCGCCGGGAAGGCTACACTTCTTTGTTAATCTGCACATTATCAATGAGGATGAAGCATGAAACTGATCAGTCACGATCTCCAGGACGGCGGCAAGCTGCCTAATCGTCACGTCTTCAACGGCATGGGCTATGATGGCGACAATATTTCGCCGCACCTGATGTGGGATGATGTGCCCGCGGGCACCAAAAGCTTTGTCGTCACCTGCTACGACCCGGATGCGCCGACCGGCTCCGGCTGGTGGCACTGGGTGGTAGCCAACCTGCCTGCCGATACTCGGGTGCTACCACAGGGTGCCGGCTCCGGTCAGGCGGAGCTACCGGAAGAGGCCGTTCAGACCCGCACCGATTTTGGTAAGGCAGGCTACGGCGGCGCGGCGCCGCCGAAGGGCGAAACCCACCGCTACATTTTTACCGTGCACGCCCTGGATATCGATAAGATTGATGTCGATGCCGAGGCCAGCGGCGCGATGGTCGGCTTTAACGTCCATTTCCATTCCCTCTCCAGCGCCTCGATCACCGCCCTGTTCAGTTAATTATCCCCCCGGATAGCGGCTTGCGCCTTATCCGGGCTACTTGCTACGTCAGTGCCATTTGTAGCCCCGGTAAGCGCAGCGCCACCGGGGAGATTGACCTTACTGTTCAGTGGCCACCTGCAGCGCGGTTTTACGCACCCGCGCATACCACACCACCGTCAGCAGCCCCAGCCAGACCAGCCCGGCTAACAGCGCCACGCGCGTCTCTTCCACCATTCCCAGCACGGCGATCACCAGCCCCATAAACAGTAGCGTCAACAGCGGGCCAACCGGCCAGAAGGGGATCGGGAATTCGATCTTACTGCGCTCTTCGGCCGACAAACCGCGGCGCATTGAGAAATGAGAGAGCAGGATCATCAGCCACACCCAGACGGTGGCGAACGCCGCCAGCGAGGCAATCAGGACAAATACCTGTTCCGGCATCAGATAGTTAAGCACCACCGCCACCAGCAGCGCCACGCCCATCACCACGACCGTCATCCAGGGTACGCCGTTGCTGGCGATCCGCTGGAAGCACTTCGGCGCCAGCCCCTCTTTCGACATACCGTACATCATGCGTCCGGCGCCAAAAATATCGCTGTTAATCGCCGAGATACTGGCGCTAATCACGATGATATTCAGCACGGTCGCCGCCGCCGGGATCCCGAGGCCATCGAAGATCAGCACAAACGGGCTGCCCTGCTCGCCAAAACTATTCCACGGGAATATCGCCATCAGCACCGCCAGGGTGCAGACGTAAAACAGGATAATACGCAGCGGAATGGTGTTGATGGCCTGTGGGATAACCTTCTTCGGGTTCTGCGCTTCCGCCGCGGTGACGCCGATAATTTCCACACCGCCAAAAGCGAACATCACGATGCCAAGCGAGGCGATGACCCCCTGCCAGCCATTTGGCGCAAAGCCGCCATGGCTCCACAGATTTTCCAGCCCGGTGGCCGGGAAACTATGGCCAAAGCCAAAGAAGATGATCCCCGCGCCCGCCGCCATCATGGCGATAATCGCCACCACTTTAATCAGCGACAGCCAGAACTCCATCTCGCCGAACACCCGTACGTTGCACAGGTTCATCGCGCCAATAAAGAAGATGATACTAAGGATCCAGATCCAGCGCGGCACATCGGGATACCACAACCCCATATAGATACCGAACGCGGTGACGTCGGCCAGCGCCACGATCACCATCTCAAAGGTGTAGGTCCAGCCGGTAATAAATCCGGCCAGCGGCCCGAGATACTGGCGAGCGTAGCTGCCGAAGGAGCCGGAAACCGGATTGCGCACCGCCATTTCACCCAGCGCGCGCATGACCATAAAGACCGCCGCGCCGCCTATCAGATAGGCCAGCAGTACCGCCGGCCCCGCCGCCTTAATGGCGGAGGCCGAACCGTAGAATAGCCCGGTGCCGATAGCGGAACCGAGCGCAATAAAACGAATGTGTCGGGCATTCAGCCCGCGCAGCAGATGCGGTTTGTGTTGTTGCATATACAGGTGTCCTGGTTTTTTTATATGACGACAAATATGCGATGTAGGACGGCCGGGGGGATGACATCCCCCCGACGCGGGTACAGAGAACAACGGTGATTAATTCAGGCCAGGCAATACGGCAGGCAGCAGACGCGTCAGGTGACGTGCGGCCAAAAGCTCGGTGGCATTTTCAATATCAGGAGCGAAGAAACGGTCTTGGGTATAATGCGGCACGCGTTCGCGCAGCAGATGACGCGCCTCTTCCAGCAGCGGACTGGTGGTCAGCCCTTCGCGCATATCCAGCCCCTGCGCCGCCGCCAGCCACTCGACGGCCAGCACTCCGCGGGTGTTTTCCGCCATCGCCCACAGGCGACGACCGGCAGCCGGCGCCATCGAGACGTGGTCTTCCTGGTTTGCGGACGTCGGAAGGCTGTCAACGCTATGCGGATGCGAGAGCGCTTTGTTTTCACTGGCCAAGGCTGCCGCCGTGACCTGAGCAATCATAAAGCCGGAGTTGACGCCGCCATTCTTCACAAGGAACGGCGGCAGCTGCGACATATGGCTGTCCATCATCAGCGCGATGCGACGCTCGGAAAGCGAGCCGATTTCCGCGATCGCCAGCGCGATATTATCCGCCGCCATCGCTACCGGTTCGGCGTGGAAGTTGCCACCGGAGATCACATCATTCTCAGCCGCGAAGACCAGCGGGTTATCGGAAACCGCGTTCGCTTCGGCTAACAATACCTCAGCCGCCTGGCGGATCTGCGTCAGGCAGGCGCCCATCACCTGCGGTTGACAGCGCAGAGAATACGGATCCTGTACCTTGGTGCAGTTATGGTGTGACCGTGAGATCGCGCTGTCATCGGTCAACAGGTGGCGATACAGTGCCGCCGCATCAATCTGACCACGCTGGCCGCGCACCTCATGAATACGCGCATCGAACGGACGACGGGAACCCAGCGCCGCTTCGGTGGTTAATGCCCCGCACACCACTGCGGAGGCGAACAAATCTTCGGCTTCGAACAGGCCGCGCAGCGCAAAAGCCGTCGACGCCTGGGTGCCGTTCAGCAGCGCCAGACCCTCTTTCGCCGCCAGGGTAATCGGCTCCAGCCCCGCCTGACGCAGCGCGTCGGTCGCTGGCAGCCATTCGCCACCGCGAACCCGCGCTTTGCCTTCACCCAGCAGGGTCAGCGACATATGCGCCAGCGGCGCGAGGTCACCGGAGGCGCCGACGGAACCTTTCGCCGGGATCCACGGCGTCACGCCGGCATTCACCAGGCCAATCAGCGCCTGGATCACGCTCAGGCGGATCCCGGAGAAACCGCGGGACAGACTGTTAATCTTCAGCACCATAATCAGGCGCGCCAGGTCGTCGTCCAGCGGCTCACCCACGCCCGCCGCATGGGACAGCACCAGTGAACGCTGCAGGTTCTCCAGATCGTCCGTCGAGATACGGGTTTGCGCCAGCAGGCCAAAACCGGTGTTGATACCGTAGGCCGTCCGCCCTTCGGCAAGGATGGCGTTGACGCAGGCCACACTCTCATCAATGGCGGCAAACGCGCTGCTGTCGAGGGTAATGTTCAGCGGGTGGCTGTAAACCTCGCGTAGCTGCGACAGGCTCAGTTTCCCCGGAATGAGCGTTAACGATTTCATTTAGCGTTCCCCTGCGTTGCTGCCACCATCGGAAGATTCAGACCCTGTTCTGCTGCGCATTCAATAGCAATATCGTAACCCGCATCGGCATGACGCATCACACCGGTCGCCGGGTCGTTGCGCAGGACGCGAGCAATACGCGCCGCTGCTTCATCGGTACCGTCACAGACGATAACCATCCCGGAGTGCTGCGAGAAGCCCATGCCTACGCCGCCGCCGTGATGCAGCGACACCCAGGTCGCGCCGCTGGCGGTGTTAAGCAGCGCGTTCAGCAGCGGCCAGTCGGATACCGCATCTGAGCCGTCGCGCATGGCTTCGGTTTCGCGGTTCGGGCTGGCGACGGAGCCGGAGTCAAGGTGATCGCGGCCAATCACGATCGGCGCGGAAACTTCGCCGCGGCGCACCATTTCGTTAAACGCCAGTCCGAGCTTCTGACGCCACTCCAGACCTACCCAGCAGATACGCGCCGGCAGTCCCTGGAAGCTGATGCGCTCGCGCGCCATATCCAGCCAATGGTGCAGGTGCTGATCATCTTGAATGATCTCTTTCACTTTCGCGTCGGTTTTGTAGATATCCTGCGGATCGCCGGACAGCGCTACCCAACGGAACGGGCCGATACCGCGGCAGAACAGCGGGCGGATATACGCCGGCACGAAACCCGGGAAATCGAAGGCGTTGCTGACACCCACTTCCTGCGCCATCTGACGGATATTGTTGCCGTAGTCGAAGGTCGGCACCCCCATCTCGTGGAAGGCCAGCATCGCCTGCACGTGGTCGGCCATTGAGCGTTTCGCCGCCAGCATGGTGCCCTGCGGATCGGATTCAGCTTTCTGCTGATACTCTTCCCAGCTCCAGCCTTTCGGCAGATAGCCATGCAGCGGGTCGTGGGCACTGGTCTGGTCGGTGACCATATCCGGGCGCACGCCGCGTTTCACCAGCTCTGGCACGATATCCGCGGCGTTGCCGCACAGCGCGATGGAGATGGCGCGGCCTTCGGCGGTGTATTTTTTGATGCGCGCCAGGGCGTCATCCAGAGAAGTGGCTTGTTCATCCACGTAGCGGGTACGCAGACGGAAATCGATACGGCTCTGCTGACATTCGATGTTCAGCGAGCAGGCGCCTGCCAGCGTCGCGGCCAGCGGCTGCGCGCCACCCATGCCGCCCAGACCGGCGGTTAATACCCAGCGGCCTTTCAGGCTGCCCTGATAGTGCTGGCGACCGGCTTCGACGAAGGTTTCGTAGGTGCCCTGCACGATGCCCTGGCTACCGATGTAGATCCAGCTGCCGGCGGTCATCTGGCCGTACATCGCCAGCCCTTTGGCATCCAGTTCGTTGAAGTGTTCCCAGGTGGCCCAGTGCGGGACCAGGTTGGAGTTAGCGATCAGCACGCGCGGCGAGTTTTCATGCGTTTTAAATACGCCGACCGGTTTACCGGACTGCACCAGCAGGGTCTCGTCGCTTTCCAGGTTTTTCAGCGCCTTCACGATAGCGTCATAGCATTCCCAGTTGCGCGCAGCGCGACCAATACCGCCATAGACCACCAGCTCATGCGGGTTTTCAGCGACATCGGGATCGAGGTTATTCATTAACATACGCAGCGGCGCTTCGGTCAACCAGCTCTTGGCGGTCAGCGTCGTGCCTCTCGGTGCACGGACGTCCAGCTGGCGATATTTGCTTTGCGACATCGGGGTTTCTCCTGACAATTAACGTTGTGTACGTAGATACATATACTTGTCTATACAACTCTGCGCAAGCCAGGATTTAACAGAAATGATACAATTTTGTTATATTGCGTCAGCAATCACGTTTTGCTGACGCGAGGAAGGATCAGGAGCTGAAATGGCCCTGCAGACGGTAGCGTGCGCCGGGGAACAGCAGGCGAGCATGAGAGACAATATGCGTCTTCGACCAGGTGCGACGGCGAATGAGCAGGCAGGGATCGTGCGGCAGAATGCGCAGCAGCGCGCACTCCTCTGACGTCGCCTGCACCGCCTCGACAATATGTTCGCCTTCGGTTAATGGCGCGATCAGTGACAGATAATCATGCGGCGTGGTGGTGGTGTAATCCTGTAACAGATAATCCGGCACCACCGCGGCATTGACGCAGCGATCTTCGATTTGTACCGGAACCTCGTTTTCGAAATGCACCATCCGTGAATGAAAGATGCGCGTGCCTTCGGCGACGGTGAGCGCCTCCGCCTGAATGAGATCGGCTTCGGTCTCCTCCAGTAGCAGCACTTCACAGCGGTGCTGATGGCGACGAGAGACAATCTCATCGGCAATGCTGCGCACTTCAAACAGCGCCGACTGCCCTTTCGGCTCGGCGACGAAGGTACCGACCCCCTGCAGCCTGACCAGCAGGCCTTCATCCGTCAGCTCGCGCAGCGCGCGGTTGATGGTCATCCGGCTGAAGCCGAACTGGGCTACCAGTTCAGCCTCCGAGGGAATTCGGTCGTGCGGACGCCACTCGCCGCGGTAGATTTTTTCGCTGATCGCCTGCTTCACCTTTTCATAGAAAGGCGCGGGCGCGGAACGAGGTTGTTGTGCAAACATGGCCTGGCTTTCCTTATGCGTAATAAGCGGAGCGGCGAAACGAAAATAATAGCGCGGATCGCTAGCGCCACCAATGGGCGATTTGCCATGCCAGACGGGCCGCCGCGCGGGCGCCCTGTCCGTCGATGTCAAATTGCGGATTAAACTCGACCAAATCTACCGCCTGCAGCTTACCGCTGCGGCACAACGGCTCAACGATGCGCAGCAGGATTGCCAGCGGCACGCCCAGCGCCGCCGGGGCCGACACCGCCGGCATTTCCCGCGCCGGCAGCACGTCGAGATCGATGGTCAGATACAGACGATCGTACTGCGCGATATTACGCTCCAGCTCCGGCAACACGTGAGTGTCGAAGGCCGCCAGCACCGCCAGATCCTCAACGATAGCCACCTGGCGGCGCGCCGCTTCATCCCATAGCGCCTGAGTGTTGGCCGCCCGGCTGACGCCGATGCAGGTATAGTGAAAACCGCGCTGCTGCGCGTCACACTCCAGCGCCAGCTGGCGGAACGGCGTCCCGGAGCTGGCGCATTCGGCAAAGCGTAAATCAAGATGCGCATCGAGATTAATAATGCCCACTTTTTCGCCCGGGAAGGCATCCAGTACCCCAGCGCCGTGGCCGAAGGCCGTCTCGTGGCCGCCGCCCAGGACCAGCGTACGTTTACCGGCACGCTGGCAGGCGGCCACCGCCTCGCGCAGCGCCTGATGCGCGGCTTCTAACTGTTCGCCATCGACGCTGATGGTGCCCATATCCACGCACCGGTCGTGGCCCTGATGGCTGGCCATATTGGCCAACGCCCGGCGCAGCGTTTCCGGGCCAAGCGCGGCACCGGTACGCCCTTTGTTACGCCGGACCCCTTCGTCACAGGCGAAGCCGAGCAGCGCGATATCGCCGGGCATCGCCTGCGGCGCGAAGCGTTCCGCGCGGGCGATAGTCTGGAACAGGCGCAGCGCATTAGGCGCTTCCGCGCTATCATCACGCCCCTGCCAGAGACTGGCGGGCGTGGCTTGCCATAGCATCATTGCATTTCTCCTCGCACCACGCGCTGCCAGAGCGGCGCGCGCCCCGGCTCATACACCATCTCGACCGGATGCTCAGCATCCCAGATGGCAAAGTTAGCCACAAAGCCCGCCGCCAGCTGACCGTGGCTGTCCTGCCGCCCCAGCGCCCGCGCGGCATGGCGCGTTACCCCGGCCCACGCCTCTTCCGGGGTTAAACCAAACTTGACGCAGGCCATGTTCATCGCCAGATGCAGGCTGGCGAAGGGGCTGGTGCCGGGGTTGAAATCGGTCGCCACCGCCATCGGCACCTGGTACTTGCGCAGCAGTTCCACCGGCGGTTTGCGGGTTTCATTGAGGAAGTAGAACGCACCGGGCAGCAGAGCCGCCACGGTGCCGCTTTCGCGCATCGCCGCCACGCCCTCTTCCGTCAGATATTCGATATGGTCGGCGGACAGTCCGTGATAGCGACTCACCAGCTGCGCGCCGCCCAGCGACGAGAGCTGCTCAACGTGGCCTTTTACCGGAATGCCCAGCGCCTGCGCGGCCTGAAAGACGCGCTCGGTTTGCTGCGGGCTGAAGCCAACGTTTTCGCAAAAGACGTCAACGCTTTCAAACAGCCCCTCCTGCCACAGCGTCGGCAATAGGGTCTCGCAGACCAGTGAGATATAGCCATCGGCGTCGCCATGATATTCCGGCGGCGTGGCGTGGGCGGAGAGCAACGTCGCCGACAGCTCCACGCCATTGTCGTCAGCCAGCTGGCGGGCGACCCGCAGCATTTTGCGTTCGTTTTGCAGATCGAGACCGTAACCGGATTTGATCTCCAGGGTCGTCACCCCTTCACGCAGCAGGCGCGCCAGACGCGGCTGCGCCAGCGCCAGTAGTTCCGCTTCGCTGCTGTCGCGCGTGGCGCGCACAGTGGAATTAATCCCACCACCGTTAGCGCTGATGGTTTGATAGGAGACGCCGTTCAGCCGCTGCTCCCACTCCTGCGCCCGGCTGCCGCCAAAGATCAGGTGGGTATGGCAGTCGATTAAACCCGGCGTAACCAGCCGGCCTTCGAGATCGATACTGCGCCCGCTGGGGGCGTCAGCGTCGGCGACAATTGCCTCAATGCGGCCATTGCGCACCAGCAGCGCATGGCGCTCCAGCAGACCGTAGGGTTGAGAGTAATCAGGGTTCAGGGTGGCGAGACGCGCGTTTCGCCAGACAACGAGTTCGGGGGTGGCTTCAGTCATAGCGCTCAACTTGTCATGGGTTGTATAGACATTTATTTTCATAACGCCGGTAATGTCAACAAAAGCGCGAGTAAATGTTATTTTTTTGTGACTGGAGGCCGTTCGACGACGCGGCGTATTGCGTAAAGAAGGTAAGTTTTTCAGCCCACGTCTTCCCGTTTCGTTCAAGTTAGTATAAAACAGCAGGTTTTAAAGGACTTATACCCTGGCGTCTCAGCCGGGGTATTTCACTACGCTTAATTTTGCCCGGAGCAACATGAACACATATTCCGTTTCCCGTCTGGCGCTGGCGCTGGCCTTCGGCGTGACGCTGTCCGCCTGTAGCTCGACGCCTGCCGATCAACAGCCCTCTACGCAGACTGCACCGGGCACCACCGCGCGTCCCATTCTGAACGCCGATGAAGCGAAGAACTTCACCCCGGCGGCCTATTTCCAGTCGCTGACCCCCAATGCCGCGGCCTGGACGCCGTCCGCCATCAGCCTGCCGGCGCAGCCTGACTTTATCGTTGGCCCGGCGGGAACCCAGGGCGTGACCCATACCACCGTCCAGGCGGCGGTCGATGCGGCGATTGCCCGTCATTCAAATCGCCGTCTGTTTATTGCCATCATGCCTGGCGAGTACCCGGGAACGATTTACGTACCGGCGGCGCCTGGCGCCCTGACCCTGTATGGTACCGGCGATAAACCGATTGACGTGAAAATCAGCGAAGCCATTGATTCTGAAATGGATCGCAACACCTGGCGCCGTCTGGTCAATCCGGGCGGTAAATATATGCCGGGCAAACCGGCATGGTATATGTTCGACAGCTGCCAGAATAAATCCGCGGCCACCGTCGGCGTGATGTGCTCCGCGGTCTTCTGGTCGCAGAATAACGGCCTGCAGTTGCAGAACCTGACCATCGCCAACAACCTTGGCGACAGCGTCGACGCCGGGACTCACCAGGCCGTCGCCCTGCGCACCGATGGCGATCAGGTGCAGATCAACAAGGTCAATATTCTTGGCCGTCAGAACACCTTCTTTGTGACCAACAGCGGCGTGCAGAACCGTCTGCAGGATAACCGCCAGACCCGCACCCTGGTGACCAACAGCTATATTGAAGGCGATGTGGATATCGTGTCCGGTCGCGGCGCGGTGGTATTTGATAACACCGATTTCCGCGTGGTGAACTCGCGTACTCAGAAAGAAGCCTATGTTTTCGCGCCGGCTACCCTGAAGAGCGTGACCTACGGCTTCCTGGCGACCAACAGCCGCTTCACCGCGTCCGGCGATAACGTCGCGCAGCTGGGCCGCGCGCTGGACGTTGACGGCGACAGCAACGGCCAGGTCGTGATCCGCGACAGCGTCATCAATGAAGGCTTTAACATCGCCCAGCCGTGGGCGGCAGCGGTCGGTTCAAACCGTGCCTTTAGCGGTAACGTTGGCGCAGTAGATGCCAAAGGTAATCTGCAGCGCAACCTCAACGACAATAGCGTCAATCGCATGTGGGAATATAACAACCGCGGCGTGGGAAGCACTGTGGTCGCCGAGCCGAAACAGTAAAGCACAATAACCGAAAACCATCATAAAAGAGGGGGCGATGCCCCCTCTTCTCTTTTGCGTGTTCTCTTTTGCGTACTGCACGTCACGCCGTCAGGCGGTTCGCCATTTGCGGGTCAGCGGTTTTTCCAGTTCAACGATCAGGAACATCGCGAAGCCGATGATGAAGGTGATCACCCAGTAGCGGAACGGCAGCCCGGTGGTACCGAACAGCATCTGCATAAACGGCGCATAGATAATCAGCAACTGCAGCACCAGCAGCACGCCGCTGACAATCCAGATCCCTTTGTTGGCCAGCAGACTTTTCGTCAACGAGAAACCATCCGACACGCGGCAGTTCAGCATATAGAACCACTGGGCGGTGACCAGGGTCTGCAACAGCACGGTACGGATAAACTCCGGCGAATAGCCGCGCGGTTGCAGCCAGGCTTCGAGAATAAATGCGCTGACCGCAATCATCGACCCCACAAACGCCACGCGCCAGATGGCAAAGCCGTCCATGACGTGAATTTTCGGATCACGCGGCGGCCGCCGCATAATATTTTTCTCACCGGCTTCAAACGCCAGACCAAACGACAACGTGGCGGAGGTGGCCATGTTCATCCACAGGATCAGCACCGGCGTCAGCGGCAGTACGTTGCCCGCCAGCAGCGCGATCACGATCAGTAACCCCTGCGCAAGGTTGGTCGGCATGACGAAGAGAATGGTTTTCTTCAGGTTGTCATACACCCGACGCCCCTCGCGGACCGCGCTGGCGATGGTGGCGAAGTTATCATCGGTCAGCACCATATCGGCGGCTTCCTTGGTCACCTCGGTCCCCTTGATCCCCATCGCCACGCCGACGTCAGCCTGCTTCAGCGCCGGGGCATCGTTCACCCCATCGCCGGTCATCCCGACAATCTCTTTCTTGCTCTGCAGGGCCTGCACCAGACGGAACTTATCTTCCGGGCTGGTTCGGGCGAAGATATCAAACTGCTGTGCGGCCACGCTCAGCTGTGCGTCGTCCATCACCTCCAGCTCACGCCCGGTAATGGCATTCCCGGCATTGCCAATCCCCAGCATCTTGCCGATACTCATTGCCGTTTGCGGGTGGTCGCCGGTGATCATCTTCACGCGGATCCCGGCCTGCAGGCAGTCGGCAATCGCCGTGATGGCCTCCGGACGCGGCGGATCCATCATCCCGGCAACCCCTAACAAAATCACCCCCTGCTGCAGATCCTGATGGGTCAGCTCCGTCTGGCCTGCGGAAGCCGGCTTCCAGGCCGCGGCCACCATCCGTAGCCCTTCCCGCGCGTACTCTTCAATTTTGGCTTCCCAGTACGGCAGATCCAGAGGCTGTAATCCGCTGTCGCTCTGCTGATATTGACACAGGCGGAACAGAACATCCGGCGCGCCAGTGACCAGCACCACCTCCTCTTCACCCAGCCGGTAGAGGGTCGACATGTATTTATATTGCGAATCAAAAGGAATTTTACTGCGCAGCTCGCTGGTCAGCGGCGGCAGAGTGACCTTCGCCGCCAGTACCTTCAGCGCCCCCTCGGTCGGGCCACCGGTGATTTTCCACAGCCCGCTCTCATCTTTAATAAGCTGGCTGTCGTTACACAGATCGATGGTACGCAGATAGCGCTCGAATAGCGTGCCAGGTGCAACCGCGACCGGCGTCGGGTCATCAATGGCGTGGATCTTACCAACCGGCTCATAGCTGTCCCCTTCCACCCGATAGACGCTGTCCGCGGTGATCACCGCCTTCACCGTCATTTCGTTCATGGTGAGGGTCCCGGTTTTATCCGAACAGATAACCGTCATCGCGCCGAGGGTTTCCACCGTCGGCAGCTTGCGGATAATCGCTTTCTGGCGCGCCATCGCCTGCACACCGAGCGACAGAATAATCGAGATAATCGCCGGCAAGCCTTCCGGGACTGACGCCACCGCGAGGCTAATCAGCGACAGCATCAGTTCGGAGACCGGCATATCGCGGAACAGCAGGCTAAAGACGAACAGAGCCGCCATCATCACCAGAATGAGGATAAAGATGGCTTTGCCCAGTTTGTCCATTTGCACCAGCAGCGGCGTGCGGTGTTTCTCAATGCCCGCCATCATCTGGTTGATGTGACCGAGCTCGGTATCGCCGCCGGTGGCCACAACAATCCCTTTGCCCGCCCCTGAACTGACGGTGGTCCCGGAAAACAACAGGTTGCTGCGATCGCCGAGCGGTAAATCGCCGCTCAGCGGCTCAGTGGTTTTTTCCACCACCGTCGACTCCCCGGTGAGGATCGCCTCTTCCACCCGCAGGTTGTGCGCCTCAATCACGCGTAAATCGGCGGGGATACGGTCGCCCGCGCGGATCACCACAATATCGCCGGGTACCAGCGAGGTGGTGGGGATGGTTTCATGGTTACCCTGACGGATCACCACCGCTTCGCTGGACAGCATATTGCGGATACTCTGCAGCGATTTTTCCGCATTACTCTCCTGAATGAAGCCGATCAGCGCATTGACGACCGCCACAGCGAGGATCACCGCCATGTCGATCCAGTGGCCCATCACCGCCTTCAGCAGCGCCGCCGCCAGCAGCACGTAGATCAGCACATCGTTAAAATGCACGATGAAACGCAGCCAGGCTGGCTTACCCGGCTTCTGCGGCAGGGCGTTTTCGCCATACTGCTGCAGGCGTGTGGCCGCTTCTGTCCCGCTAATACCCTCCGGCGTACTTTGCACGCTGGCGAGCGTCTCCTCGACGGAGCGCTGATAGAAGGGCGCCCCCGGTTTATCTGTATTCATACTCTCTCCCTCGATTTCTGAAGCGGAAGTCAGGACGACATCCCGCCGTCATCAGCGCACAACGAAAACCGGTACATGGGCGTAGCGCACGATGTTTGCCGCTTCGGAGCCCAGAAGATGGGTCTGGATCCCCGGATTACGCGAACCGACAATCACCACGTCCGCTTTCAACTCATCGGCCAGGGCGATCACTTGATCGCGAATATTGCCACTGCGCACATACAGATGGCTGGCGTCTTCCGCAAGGCCATTTTTCTTTACCAGTTCGCTTAGTTTTTCCTTAGCAGTAGAAATCAGATGTTCCTCCATCTTTCGTGCATCAGAGATAAATCCTCGCGTTAATACCGGTGAAAATGCCGGAATAACATGGACAAGATGTATTTGCCCGGCAGAGTGCTGGGCGAGGAATTTCGCATGAGAGAGGGCTTTGTCGGCCAGGCCTGCATCAAACACGTCAACGGGAACAACGATATTTTTATACATGAGATAATCCTTTTATTACCAATACAATGCGTAGTGATGAATAGCCCCATTCTTGGGGAGGAAGCAAATCTCAACAACAGAAGCGGAAAACGGAATAGATGTTATTAAACGTAGCACAGGAAAATTAACATTAGAAAATGAGCCATTAATAGACTGAAAAATATTATAAAAACCCGCGAATGCCTGCAGATCTCCTGCCCTTACCCCCTTGACGCCAACAGCGACGCGGTATTCTCTTTTTTAACACTTCATGTTTTCTCCGACTATGCTGATAACAAGCAGGAGTGCCGCACCGAATGTCCGACGGTCACACGTCGTGCCGGACGAAATGACATTCGCGGTTCGGGTGGGAGTTAAGGGAGAAAATCATGTTTGGTTATAGCCTGTTACGTCTGGGATTGTTTGTCGCGCTGGCCATTGTCGCCTGTACGCTGGTAGGACTATTCACTTATCTGGTTGTCGCCGCCCTCGCAGAATAAGCGTGCGCCGCGTAATAAAAACGTAAAATAAATCATGAGTCTGAGGGGAATACTGTGAACCGTTATTTTTCTCTCATCCCGGTTGTTATTTTATTAACAACCGCTTGCGATCAGAAAGCACCGTCCGTCGAAGCCGCCCCCCGGATGGTCAAGGTGGCGCAAGTTACCGCCGTGGGTAACACCCAGCAGCGGACGTTTCCAGCCCGCATCGAGTCTGGCGACTCCACCGAGCTGTCGTTTAAACGGGGTGGTCAGGTGGAGTCACTGGATATTCGCCAGGGCGCAACCCTAACCCAGGGACAAACGCTGGCGCGTCTGAATGCCCGCGAAGCCCAGCAGCGAGTCAATGAGCGACAAACGGCGGCGACCCTCGCCCAGCGTCAGTTTGATCGTTTCCAGACCCTGGCGGGACGTCAGGCGATTTCCCAGGCGGAGATGGACGTGCAGCGCGCCAATCGCGATGCCGCCAACGCAGCCTTAAAAATCGCTCGTGAAGAGCTGGCGCAAATGAGTCTCACCGCCCCCTTCGGCGGGATTGCCGCTGGCGTGCACATCCGTAATCATCAGGTGGTCGCCGCTGGCCAGCCGGTGATTACCCTGACGCGTACCGACCTGCTCGATGTGGTCTTCAGCATTCCGGAAAATCTGTTCACCTCGCTGGATATCCGCAATACCGCCTACCGCCCCGTCGTCAGGATCAATACTCTGCCGGGCCGCGAGTTTACCGCGGAATACAAAGAGCATACCGGCAGCAGCGACAACAGCACCCTCACCTGGCAGATCATTTTAACCATGCCGCGGCCGGATGATTTCCCTACCGTCGGCGGGGTCAGCGGCACCGTGACGGTCAATCTCGGTAATTTACCGGCCAGCGCCGGGCGGGAAACCCTCGTGGTGCCAGTGGAAGCGGTGTTTAACCCCGATAACCGGCCGAAGAATGAACCGGTCGTCTGGGTGGTAAAAGGCGACAACACGCATCTGTATCTTGAGGAGCGCAGGGTCACGGTGGGGGAAGTGACCTCGCAGGGAGTGATGATCACCGAAGGGCTCCGCGCGGGTGAACAAGTGGTTGCCGCAGGCGTGAGCGAACTCCACGACCGGCAGCCGGTGCGGATCTGGACGCGTGAACGAGGATTATAAATGGACATTTCCCGCCAGTTTATTAACAACCCGACCCGCGTCTGGTTAGCCATTTTGCTGTTGGGGGTGGGTGGCCTGTTCGCCCTGCTCAATATCGGCCGTCTGGAAGATCCTGCCTTCACCATTAAAACGGCGGTGATCGTCACCCACTACCCTGGCGCGTCTGCCCAGCAGGTGGAGGAGGAGGTGACCCTGCCGCTGGAAAACGCGATTCAGCAACTTCCCTCGCTGGATAACGTCAGCTCCATCTCCTCGAATGGCTTATCGCAAATTACGGTGAATATTGCTTCGCAATACCATTCCAGCGAACTGCCGCAAATCTGGGATGAGCTGCGTCGCCGCGTCGGTGACGCCAGCCGGCTTTTTCCCCCGGGGGTAGTCCCCTCCTTCGTCAATGATGACTTTGGCGATGTGTTTGGCTTTTTCTTCGCCATTTCGGGCGACAGTTTTACCAACCCTGAGCTGGTGCGCTATGCCGAGCAGCTGCGCCGCGAGCTGGTGCTGGTGCCGGGCGTCGGCAAAGTCGCCATTGGCGGCGCGATTCCACAACAGATCAATGTTGATATCTCGCTGGCGAAAATGGCGGCGCGCGGTATTACCCTTAACCAGCTTGCCGCTATCCTGACCCGGCTCAACGTGGTGTCCAGCGCCGGGGAGATCCGCGCTGGCAGCGAATCGATCCGCCTTCACCCCACCGGGGAGTTTCAGAATATCGATGAGCTGGGGGATCTGCTGGTCAGCCCTCATGGCGCCAGCGCCACCACCCGACTACGGGATATTGCCACGTTGTCGCGCGGGCTGACCGACTCTCCCTCCAGTATCTATCATGCCAACGGCCGCCAGGCGGTGACCATGGGGGTCTCCTTTATCCCTGGCGTTAACGTCATTGACGTGGGGCATGCCCTCGAAGCCCGACTTCAGCAGATGGCCGCCGATAAACCGGCGGGTATCGACATCGCCATTTTTTACGATCAGGCGGCAGAGGTCGCCCACTCGGTCAATGGCTTTATTACCAACTTCCTGATGGCCCTGGCGATCGTCGTCGGCGTGCTGCTGGTGTTCATGGGGGTGCGCAGCGGGATCATTATTGCTTTGTCGCTGGCGCTCAACGTCCTCGGCACTCTGCTTATCATGTATATCTGGGGGATCGAGTTACAGCGAATCTCCCTCGGGGCGCTGATCATCGCCCTGAGTATGTTGGTGGACAATGCCATTGTCATTGTCGAAGGGGTGCTGATTGCCCGCCAGCAAGGATCTCCGCTGCTGGGCGCGATTAATTATGTGATCCGCCGCTCCGCCCTGCCGCTGCTCGGCGCCACCGTTATTGCCATCCTCGCCTTCGCGCCAATTGGCCTTTCACAGGACTCTACCGGGGAGTATTGCAAATCCCTGTTCCAGGTGCTGCTGATCTCCCTGATGCTGAGCTGGTTTTCCGCCCTGACCATCACCCCGGTGCTCATTAAGTGGTGGTTGTTTAAAAACGCCCCGCCGGCCGCCGCGCCGGAGGAAAAAGCCGATCCCTACCGCGGCCGCTTTTACCGCGGCTATCAGCAGACGCTGCGAATACTGCTGCAGCAAAAGACCCTGACCCTGGTGCTGATGGGCGCGCTGTTAGCCGGGGCGATCTGGGGCTTCACCTTCGTCCGGCAGAATTTCTTTCCGTCATCGAATACGCCCATTTTCTTTGTCGACCTGTGGCTGCCCTACGGTACCGATATTAACGCCACCGAGCAGATGACCCGCGATATTGAGCGGTCGATCGCCAGCCAGCCGGGAGTGGCTACCACCGTCTCCACCATCGGCCAGGGCAGTATGCGATTTATTCTTACCTACAGCGGCCAGCGGCAGTACAGCAACTACGCACAGATTATGGTGCGGATGGATGACCAGCGCAGTATCGCCCCCGTCACCCGCCACGTAGAGGCCTGGATTGCCAGAAACTACCCGCAGGTGAACGCCAGCACCAAACGCATTATGTTCGGCCCCTCCGGCGATAGCGCGATTGAAGTGCGCATTAAGGGTCCTGATCCGGATACCCTGCGCGCGCTGGCCAGTCAGGTGGGCGACATTCTCGCCGCGGATCCGGCGACCGACAGCGTACGTAACGACTGGCAGAACCGCAGCAAGGTGATCCGCCCGCAATACTCTCTGGCGTTGGGACGTGAGCTGGGGGTGGATAAACAGGATATTGATAGCGCGCTGGAGATGAATTTCTCCGGCAGTCGCGCCGGGTTATATCGCGAGGGCGCCGACCTGTTGCCGGTTATCGTCCGTCCGCCGGAAGCGGAGCGACAGGATGCCAACCACCTGAATAACGTGCTGGTCTGGAGCCAGAGCCGGCAGCAGTATATTCCGTTGAGTAACGTCATCAATGGCTTCTCGCTGGAGTGGGAAGATCCATTGATTCTCCGCCGCGATCGCACCCGGGTGCTTACCGTTCAGACCGACCCCAGCCCGCAAAGTGGCCAAACGTCGGGCGATATCCTTGCCAGGGTGAAACCGCGCATTGACGCGCTGACCCTGCCGCATGGCTACCGCATCGAATGGGGCGGCGATGCGGAGAACTCCAGTGAAGCACAGCAAGGGCTGTTCACGACCCTGCCGCTTGGCTATCTGGTGATGTTTATCATTACGGTGCTGATGTTCAGTTCGCTGAAAAACGCCGTTGCCATCTGGCTAACCGTGCCGCTGGCGCTGATCGGCGTCACGCCCGGCTTTTTGCTGACCGGCATCCCCTTCGGCTTTATGGCCTTAATCGGCCTGCTTAGCCTCAGCGGTATGCTGATCCGCAACGGCATTGTACTGGTGGAAGAGATAGAGCAACAAAAACAGGAGAAAGATCAACGACAAGCTATCATTGATGCGGCAACCTCTCGTCTGCGGCCGATCCTGCTGACCGCCTTTACCACCGTGCTTGGCCTTGCCCCGCTGCTGCGCGATGTCTTTTTCCAGAGTATGGCGGTGGTGATTATGTTCGGACTGGCCTTTGCCACCGTACTGACGCTGCTGGTTCTGCCGGTCATTTACGCTTGCTTCCACCATAAGGATATGACGCCTCAACGATGAACAGTACCGGTTTGAGCATTATCAAGACATTAGGCTGTATGACAGCGGTGACCTTTTTCACTATCTATAACACCTGGGATCACTATGATTATGACTATCACTGGATCCTCGGGCTGCTGACCTTTATCTCGACCATCGCGACGCCGTTGTTTTTTGTGGTGGCCGGTTATCTTGATGCGCAGACGCGCCACGATGCCAACTGGCAGATTGGTAAAATTAAAAGCGTGGTCATCGTCTTTCTGTTCTGGGTAACGGTCTATTATGTCTGGGAGCCTTATCAGCGCGGCTACCTGATCCAGCCCTGGTTTATTTTCGCCCTGATCGTGATCTACACCTTCCATCCCTTGATCGCCTGGCTCAGCCAGCGGCGCGGCCTGTTTTTCAGCGTGGTCCTGACGCTGCTGTGCTGCTCCTATGGTTACGACCTGCTCTCGGTGCTCTACCCGGACAAACATCTCTTCAGCCTGCCGCCGCAGTATCGTCTGTGGACATGGCTACTCTTTTATTTAACCGGGCAGTTGTTTAACGATCCGCGGGTCACGGAGTGGATACGCGACCCGCGGGTAATTAAAGCCTCAATTATCGCCCTGCCCTTTGTCTATTTATTCACCTGGTTTTATGAACGCCATTTTTTCTTCGCGCTGTTTAAAGCCGACCGTAATGCGTTCATTCTGACGGGGTCGCAAATTTATATTCTGATCGTCCTGCTGGTGATTGCCGCTAACGCCGTGCAGTTTAAAAAGAACCGCGAGCTGAAAGAGACGCTGCTGGCGACGGTCAGTAAAGCGATGACCGGGGTCTATATTCTGCATTACTCCGTTTTTCACCTGCTGGTGATGCTGATCCCTATTCACTCGTTAGCCACCAAGCTGGGCGTGATTGCGCTGACGTTTGTCCTGTCGGTGCTCATTTCCCTCGCCGTGCTCTCCAGTACGCTGCTCAAGAAAGTGATAACCCTGTGACAAACGACGCGGCGATTTAGCGGAAGCTCCACTGGATGCTGATCACAAACACGCTGGGAATAATAATGCCGCTCTCAAGGGCGAAATAGTCGGTAAAGTTGTACTGGATGGCATGGTAGATATAGGGGGAAAAGCCGATCCCGGTGGCGTCCTTAAAATCTTTGTAGGAGCCGTGGTCGCCACAGTGCTCAAAGGCATCGAAGAAGAATTCACCGGTGTAACCGTAGACCCCTTTAAAGGTCCATCCACTGCCGTTGTGGTACCAGTCTCTTCTCACCCCCAGCGCCAGGCAGCGATCGTCGAAACTGTTGTTCATGGTGCCAATCAGCAGACTGTATTTCGAGTCTTCTGAGAATTTCCGCTCCACCGAGAAAAAGTGGTTTTCAAAATTCTCAGTATATTGTCCGTGGTTATTGGTCAGATGGTAAACATAGGAACCAGTATTCACCGAATAGAGATTAATTTCCTTCGCCTGCGCGAAGGTGGCTAACCCGGCCAGCAGCATCACGCTTTTACCGCGCATCATCCCTCCTCAATCCTCTATGCCTGTCCATGGACAGAATGCTTATGCCGTATTTACCGGTCGTTATGCTGGTGCGACACCCGACAGGAAAATGGGGGAAAGATAACCGTGCCGAAATGAAAAAGTGGTTATAGAAAAGCGTAGCACACGCCTAATCCGCCAACAAACCGGCCATGACAATAGCGGAGTGGTTGATATTTCTCTCTTTACCTTACTGTGCAAAAAACAGACAAAACCTCACCTGTTTTCCGCTATGCTCAGGGTCCGACGCGGAAGTTAGCCACCTGTCGACGACAGAGTTGCTGTGTACCCCTTCCTGCGTCGGCGCTGTTTCTGCGCAAGTGACGTAAACCGACAACGCCCGTATTTCGATCGTGTCTGCGTCATTATCCCCGTTTTGATTGCCCGCCCCCTATTCTGCACAAAGTCACTTTTGTGTACAACTTAGAGAAACATAAAAATATCCTTTTAAATCAATGAATAAATAAATACAAAAAGAGCAAGCCGTCTCGTTGTACATATTATTATGAAAAAAGTTGTACATACTGAAATCACCGACTATAGTTTTGGAGTGTTAACTGCTTGTTGCGCAACGAAGCGGGGATGCTTAACGGTTGCGCGGTGAGCCTGGCGGTGGTTCCTGGTTTTGCATTTTCTGTTCGCAACTTTGCGCGTACCACCGGTACGCTGCGACTTTTATGGTCAGTTTGCTTTATACGTGGGAGAGTTCGAGCTATGCATATTAAAAATACCATTCCAGCAGAGTTTGTCTTTAATTCAGCCCTGATGAAGAATATTGAAAACACGCTCATGAAGCAGCACAGCACGATCAATAATGAGCGGATGATTACGGAAATCCAGCACCGCCTGCAAACGGAAAGTAATGAAATACTTTCCGACCTCTATCTGCAGGCGTTGGATATGCTGTACAGCAAACATCATCATTAAGTGATCCCACCGCGCCGACAGCAGGGACAGCCCTGCTGTGCCGGCACGCCTGGGTTTTCATCTGCTAACTGGGGCTCAAAAAATGTCACACCATAATACTTGCTATCATTCTGAGCATTACGATCTGTGGTTTGATAATCGTTTTCTTCTCTACGGGATGTCGCTGATCCTGAATACCTTGCCGGCATCTTATTTCCGTAAAAAACATGTTTTCTTTACCAGCGATAATTATTTCGCAGTGCTTGAGCATAACTATAATCGTCGGGATACGTTATTTATTCTGTTAACTGAGGGCAACGATCTTAATTTCCTCAGTGAACTGCCTATGTTGCGGTTACCGGCAAATTCGACGCCGGAAGAATTAAAAATATTTCTGCATCAGCCTACCCGCTATTACAAAACCCACCCGGCGCCGGGCGCCTCGGTACAGTTTACTGAGCGGGAAAAGAAAGTTATTCAGCTTATCAGCAATGGCGAAGCGGTTGCCAGCATTGGTCGTTCGCTGAATCTGCACATCAAAACCATTTATCAGATCCGGCTGAATCTGATTAAAAAGCTCGGCTGTAGCGGTAGGACCGATTTTTTTAATATCAGTCGTAGCGAAACCTTTAAATCCTGGAGTCAGATTCACCTCTAGCCAGGCGCACCAGCCCCGGCCTGTCCCCGCAGACGGGGCTATTGCGTACTGTGAAAATGAATGCTGAAGCCCTGCTCCTGCCAGTGGCTGAGCAGCTCTTGCTGCAGAGGGGTGACGGCGCGTCCGGTCCAGACGAAGGTATGCTGCCCGGGGAACAGCTCGGGCCGTGGCGACTCCAGCGGCTCCGCGAGAACGTTGACATGCCAACCGCGCTGGGAAAGACGCCATGCCTCCAGCCACAGGCGAGTCCGGTCTTCATTACTCCAGCCCACCAGCAGCGTCTCTTTGCCATTTTTTTTACGCGCTTCGGCGAGAAACAGCGCCACACAGTCGATTAACAAGCCGTCCAGCATGCTGCTAATCACCAGCGAGGTATTCTGATCGAGTTTCAGCCGCTGTCGTACCGGCACTAACAGGCTATCGATGAGGGTGTCGACGGGGTGCTGATGGCTCAACGCCATTAATTTGGCGCGGATTCTGGCGGGCTGCATA
The DNA here is from genome assembly GCF_002806645.1 of Klebsiella sp. H-Nf2. Taxonomy (NCBI): domain Bacteria; kingdom Pseudomonadati; phylum Pseudomonadota; class Gammaproteobacteria; order Enterobacterales; family Enterobacteriaceae; genus Klebsiella; species Klebsiella sp. H-Nf2. Next base: position 210,885 of record NZ_PIBL01000007.1, on the reverse strand, counting down.
TAACGCAGAATGGACATCATCTCTTCCTGAAGATGCGCGGATTCGTCGCGCGCCGCCGGCAGGTTGTCCTCCAGCAGCGCTTTGACTTTCCCGACGGAAACACCGCGCTCTATCCAGCGCTTGATCTCTTCTATGCGCAGGATATCTTCTTCATCAAACTGTCGATGCCCGCCTTCGCTGCGCTGCGGTTTCAGTAGACCGTAACGCCGCTGCCATGCGCGCAATGTAACCGGATTGATTCCGCAACGTTCGGCGACTTCACCGATACTGTAAAACGCCATAGCAGCCTCACATCAACCTGATACTTTAATACCTAAACTAACGAATTCAGGCATCCTGTACAACTCTATTTTCTTGTACAGATAAAGATATCAGGTTGTGGCTCACAGCGCGCGGGGAAAAAGATGAAAAAAAAAGTTAGCTGATTTCGCGGTGAATCATTTTTTCTCCGGCCAGGCGATAGCGGGCAGGCCCCCCAGGCGGGCACCCGCGAATAAATTTCCCTGAAACTGTGAGATACCGGCTGACTCCAGCCACATCCACTCTTCAGCACGCTCGATACCGACGGCAGATACCGCAATTTCCAGCGAAAAACAGCATTTGATAATAGCCTGTACAATCGACTGTCGCGGGCCGTCCTGATGAATATTGCGGATCAGTTCATGGTCGATTTTAATCCGGTCAGGCTGGTATTGCGCCAGCAGCGATAGCCCGGCAAAGCCTGCGCCGAAGTGATCGATGGCAAGATTAATCCCCGCGCCCTTCAGCTTACGTACCGCGTCGGTAAAATCGTCCATCCGTGAGATCACTTCCCGTTCGGTAAACTCCACAATAATCTGTTCCGGAATAAGATCATTGCGCTTAATTTCATCGAGCAGAAAAGCCACCGCGTCAGGCGCTTTCACCAGCGTCATCGGCAGCAAATTAATGCTTAACGCCTTATTACGTAAACCTAATTTCCCCGCCAGAGACAGCGCGACGCGTTTACTGTGCAGGTCGGCAAGATAAATATCGTCCCCTGCCAGCCCGGCAAAATAGGCGCCAGGAGATTGACCATCCGGTGTGCGCAGCAGTGCTTCCCACGAGATAATTTCACAGGCGAAAGGATCGACGATCGGCTGAAAGGCAAAAGACCAGCTTTCCGTATTATCGATAATAGGAGTGTCAGGGAAAAAGGTCTCGTTATCAGCAATAAATACCCAACTGTCCGCGGAAGGGATCTCAAAATAGTTCGCTTTTTCCGTGGATTCGACAAAAGTACGGAAAAATTGCAGCGCCCGGTCATCATAGGTGAGCTGATATTTTGTCGTGCCCCGGTCCATCACTGTCTGTAGTACTTCCTCGCGATCATGTTCCCGTAAATCAAACAGTTCCATACCGACCTTACCAAATCGACGGGACGGTGCATAATCGCAAAACAACTCCACCAGATTATAATGACGGGGATCGAGGAAAATTTTTTGATAAATATCCCGTACCTTTTCTTCTGGTCCTTCAATAAGTTGAAAAAAATGCGTCCCGTTAAACAGTAATATACCGGTGACATCCGCCTGCCCATTTCTCTCGTTTGCCCTGGCAACCATGGCCTCGATCGATTTGAATGAGACATTGTCGCAAATATGGCTGCGATAAATGATGGTGGTAAGCATAGTGATTCCAGATGGGAGGGATAAGCATTCACAGTAGCAGTTATCAGGCTAATCGTCTTGCAAAACTACGGTTTATCTTAACAAAAAATATACACTCAAACGCATTACGCCCCACCCCGGCGTCCCCCACCCTCTCACCTTGTACAATGTACAACATAAAACCCCACCCAAACAGGTTAAAAAACAATCACGCAATAAAATTAATTTATTAAAAATCAATAAAGTAGTAACAATCGCAGCAATATTGCGCAACTTTATGTGTACAACTTAATAATTATTGTATAAGTTTATTTGCAGTTAACAGATGAATGAAATGAAAGGAGCACATATGCAGCAGAATGGTTACATTCCAGATACAGCGAACGCAATTGCCCAGTATTTCAACAAAGCATCGTTACCTTCCCAGCAGGAAACGCTGGGTCAGATCGTGATGGATATTCTCAACGAAGGGCGCCATCTCAACCGCAAGGCACTGTGCACCAAACTGTTGAGCCGCCTTGACAGCGCCCGTGCGCCAGAGGAAGAGAGCCACTATCAAACCTTAATTGGTTTGTTGTTTGCCGGTCAGGAATAACGTCATCGATCGTCGCCTGTTGCAACCGCAGTAGCAGATGAGGGGCGATCGCTTCCATAAACCTGCTGCTGACCTGAATGCCCGTTATCAGATTCAGGAAGAGTGTGGCATGCAGAGAGACGGTTATGAATAGCAGTGATACTGAGGAAATAACCGATGAGATCATCGGCGAGGCGGTGCTCGCGCTTCTGAAAACGAATCGCCCGATTACCACCCCGACCCTGCTGGTTCGGCTTCGGTTGATGCAGGCCACAGAGTCAGATCGCCAGCGAAGGAAAATCATCGCTGCCGTTATTGAAGAAATTTGCGCGAAGCTCGCCCTCCAGCGGAAGCACGCGCCTTTGCAGGTTAAGAAAATCAATGGCCGTTGGGAAAGCAGAGGAACTCTGGCGCAGAGCAGCATGGCGCCGGAAGCTAAAAAAATCCACTGATTGTCCCAACCATGGTGAATAAAACAGAGTGAGAATGTGATGAGACAGACTATGCATCAGCAACCCGATATTTACGCAGGACTGCAGGACACCGCGCTCTCAGATTATTTCCGTAACGCCGGTGATAAACTGGTTGATGAGTCCGCCGTCATGTCGCTCGCCATCAACAGTATTCTTCAGTCCGAAGGGCACCTGAACAATAAAGCCATTATATTATGGCTGATTCAGGCGCTGGAAAGCACCGATGACGTGGTCACTGCTGACGTGATCCGTAAAACGCTGGAAATTGTCGTCGGCTACACCATGGACGATATTTAACCGCTCTGCGTTTCAGGCCTGCCAGTGCTGGCGGCCCCTTCCCTAAAGAGCCTGTCCGCTCTGATCAAAAAACCTCGCTGACGCGAGGTTTTTCTTTTACCGCCTGACGCCTCAGTGGGCGTTGACCACCACCCACATCGGGCCCTGACCGACCGCATAACGGCCTTTCTCCTGCAGTAGCCCCTGCTCACCTTCAATTTCATACACTGCGATATGGTGCGACTTCTGCCCTGCGGCAATCAGATACTTACCGCTGTGATCGAGGTTAAAGCCGCGTGGCTGAGTTTCCGTCGGCTGATAGCCTTCCACTGCCAGCACGCTGCCATCTTCCGAGACGCTGAACACCGTAATGATGCTGGCGGTACGATCGCAGGCGTACAGATGACGACCGTCAGGGGTGATGTGAATATCCGCCGCCCAGCGCACGCCGGTGAAATCCTGCGGCATCATATCCAGGGTTTGTACACATTCGATGTTGCCATTCGGGTCTTTCAGTTCCCAGACGTCAACGGAACTGTTCAGTTCATTGACGCAATAACCATACTGCTGGTTCGGATGGAACACCATGTGGCGTGGACCGGCGCCCTCGACGGTGGTCACTTCCGCCGGCTCCTGAGCGGAGAGAAAACCATCCTCGCTGAGGGTAAACAGGCAAATACGATCCTGCTTCAGCGCCGGCACCCACAGGGTGCGGTTGTCAGGGGAGATATTGGCCGAGTGGCAACCTTCCAGCCCTTCCACCACGGTGACGGTTTCGCCCGGCAGGCCGTCCTGCAGCGGGGTCACGCTAACGCAGCCCTGATTGTAGGAGGCGCTGAAGACAAAACGGCCATGATGATCGGTAGAAATGTGGGTCGGGCTGCCCGGCAGCGCCGCTTCCCCCGCGAAGGTCAACGCCCCGTTATCCGGCGTGATGCGATACGCTAACACGCGAAACTCCGGACGAACGCCAACGTACAGATACTCCTTGTTGGGACTGACCACCATCGGCTGTACCTGCCCCGGGGCATCAACCACCTGCACCAGCGTCAGTTTGCCGTCCGCTTCAAGACTCCAGACGTGGATTTGTTGGCTTTCCGGGCTGGCGGTATAAACGGTTTGTTTCATGACTACTCCTTCCCTCACTGCACGTGGAATTTTCATTTTCAGGATAACAGCACCCTGAAAATTATAAGACATCCGCCCATGATACTCGCAAAGTCCGCTGAATTTCCGACGGACGGCGGCACAAAGGGCATACAGGCATTCACGGCAGATGTGGAAAAATTGGTCCTGACGCCACGGCGGTGTACCATCATGGCCAGGTCACTTTTCAACATCAACCGGAAATAACACATGACAACACGCGTGATTGCCCTGGATTTAGACGGCACCCTGCTCACCAGCAAAAAAACCATCCTGCCCGCTTCGCTGGAGGCGCTGGCCCGCGCCAGAGAGGCGGGCTACCAGGTTATCGTCGTTACCGGACGTCATCACGTCGCTATTCATCCTTTTTATCAGGCACTGGCTCTCGATACACCTGCAATTTGTTGTAATGGCACTTATTTGTATGATTATCACGCAAAAGAGGTTTTGGCAGCCGATCCTATGCCGGTAGCGCAAGCGGTCAGCCTGACGGCCATGCTCGCCGAACAGCAGATCCATGGCCTGGCGTATGTGGATGATGCGATGCTTTATGAACAACCCACCGGGCATGTGATCCGCACCCGCAACTGGGCGCAGGCGCTACCGGAGGATCAGCGCCCGGTCTTCCGCCAGGTCGACTCGCTGGCGCAGGCGGTCCGCGAGGTCAACGCGGTATGGAAATTCGCCCTCACCGATGAAGATATTCCCCGCCTGCAGCACTTTGCCCGCCAGGTCGGCGAGACGCTGGGCCTGGAGTGCGAATGGTCGTGGCACGATCAGGTGGATATCGCGCGCGCCGGCAACAGCAAAGGCAAACGTCTGGCGCAGTGGGTAGCCGACCAGGGGCTGTCGATGCAGGATGTGGTGGCCTTCGGTGATAATTACAACGACCTTAGCATGCTGGAAGCGGCGGGCACCGGGGTGGCGATGGGCAATGCGGTGGACGAGGTGAAAGCCCGTGCCAGGGTGGTCATCGGTGACAATGAGTCCACCAGCATCGCCGAGTTTATCTACCGCCAACTGCTGTAATCAGGCGGCGATCGACACGCTTTTGATCTGAGCAAACATCAGCTGACCTGGCGCTATCGCCAGGTCATCCCGCGCCCAGGGGCTGATTCGAGCCCACAGAGGATGGCCGCTCACCCTAAGCTGGACCTCAATCTGCCCGTTGACTTCGAGACACTGAACCACCTCGGCGCGTAAGATATTGCGGATGCTGGTCCCGGACGGCTGCGCCAGCACCAGCGAAACGTCCGACGCCTGAATACGGATCCGCGCGGTGTCTCCTGGGGGACGTTCGAGCCGGTTGACCCACAGTAGCTGGTCGCCCAGCGTCAGGGCCGTCATCGCGTACTGCGGATGCTGCGCGGCGACCGTGGCGCTGAGGATCGTACTCTGCTGTTCCGCCGGCAGCCAGGGGTGCATCACGCTGCTACTCCAGACCTCCTCCAGCGGACCAAAAGCCTTCACCTTACCGGCCTCCAGTACCAGCACGCGATCGGCCAGATGCTGGATCTCATCCAGCGAGTGGCTGACGTAAAGCATCGGAATATGGATCTCCTGCGCCAGCCGCTGCAGGTAGGGCAACAGTTCGCGTTTGCGCGGAATATCCAGCGAGGCCAGCGGCTCATCCAGCAGCAGTAACTCCGGTGCGGTCAGCAGGGCGCGGCCGATAGCCACTCGCTGCTTTTCGCCGCCGGATAACCGACCCGGCAGGCGATCCAGCAAGGGCGCGATCCCCAGCAATTCCACCAGCTTATCGAACTGGCTGACCATGGAGTTCGCCATCCCGTAGCACAGGTTACCGCGCACTTTATAGTGGGGAAACAGGCGCGCGTCCTGAAACACATAGCCAATACGGCGCTGCTCCGGCGCCAGGCAGATACGCTGCGCGGTGTCGTTCAGCACCCTGCCGTTGAGCACGATGCGCCCCGTCTGCGGCCGGGTCAGGCCGCTAATGGCGTTAATCAACGAGGTTTTGCCTGCGCCGGAGACGCCAAAGATGGCGGTGATCCCGCTGGCGGGCAGGGTTTCACGGATCTGCAGGCAGTGACTGCCGAGGGTCTGGGTAAAGTCCAGCTCCAGCATCATTATCCTCCCATGCGCTGGCGGCTCACGCGGGCCAGCCATTCCGAAATCAGCAGCGAAACCAGCGCCAGTCCGATGGCGATGAGGCAGAGGCGGGCCGCCGCCCCCTCCCCGCCCGGGGTCTGGATCAAAGTGTACATCGCCGAAGGCAGGGTGCGCGTTTCGCCGGGAATATTGGAGACGAACGTGATGGTCGCGCCAAACTCCCCTAACGAGCGGGCGAAGGCCAGCACCGTGCCGACGATAATCCCCGGCAGGGTCAGCGGCAGCGTAATGGTCAAAAACACCCGCCAGCGGCTGGCCCCGAGGGTTCTCGCCGCTTGCTCCAGTTTGACGTCCACCCCTTCCAGCGCCAGGCGAATGGCGCGCACCATCAGCGGGAAAGACATCACCGCCGCCGCCAGCACCGCCCCGCGCCAGCTGAAGGCAAAGCTGATGCCAAACCAGTCATACAGCCAACTGCCAATAAACCCGCGCCGCCCCATAGCCACCAGCAGCAGATACCCCACCACCACCGGCGGCAGCACCAGCGGCAGATGGAGAATACTGTCGAGCAGCGCCTTGCCGGGAAAGGTGCGCCGAACCAGCAGCCAGGAAAAAAAGATGCCAAAAGGCAAGCTCAAGGCCACCGCCAGGGAGGAGACTTTCAGGCTCAGCAGCACCGCCTGCCATTCGGGTTCGCTCAGAAACATCAGCGGGTGGTAAATCCGTAACGTTTAAAAATCGCGGACGCTTCCGGCCCTTTCAGGTAGTCATAGAAAGCGCTCACGGCCGCATTGCGGTGACCATCGACAATCGCCAGCGGGTACTCGACTTTCTGATGCGAGGCTTCCGGGAAGGTGCCGACCACTTTCACTCCCTTGCTGGCCACGGCATCGGAGCCATAGACAATCCCCAGCGGCGCTTCGTTACGCTCCACCAGCGCCAGCGCGCCGCGAACGTCTTCAGCCGGGGCGAGTTTCGGCGACAGGGTCTCCCAGGCGCCGAGTTTCTGCAGCGCCTCTTTGGCGTAGATGCCTGCCGGAACGTGCTGCGGATCGCCCACCGCCAGACGGCCTCCTTTCAGCAAGCTTGTCCAGTCGGTTTTCTCATCAATGGTTATCGCCCCCTGCGCGCTGGCTTTCGGCGCGACCACCACCAGGCTGTTGCCAAGCAGGGTGGCACGGGTTGCCGGGTCGATGGCCTTTTTGTCTGCCGCGTAATCCATCCATTTCTGATCGGCGGAGATAAACAGATCGGCTGGTGCGCCCGCTTCAATTTGCCGCGCCAGCGTCGACGACGAAGCAAACGACGACACGACATCGACGTTTTTCTCTTTCTTATACGCCTGGGCAATATCCTGCATCGCGTTGGTTAACGATGCGGCGGCGAAAACGGTCACTTTCCCCTCTGCCGCCAGCGCCTGACCCGCGACGCACAGCGTGAGTGATACCCCGATAACCCCGCGTAACCAAGAACCTGCCATCTGAATCTCCTGTCAATGCGTTATGTATTCGACAATATAACGATATGCAGAGCATTTTTATAGTGACACAGGACAATAAAACGAAGGGAAATGATACAGGAGGGAAATAGCACAGCGCCCGGTTAAACCGGGCGCCGGGAAATCAATGATTTTGCTGGCTGCGATCTTTGTGGCCCACGCTGGAGAAGAGGTTAAACACTTCGCCAAGACCGTAAATCAATCCCAGGATGACCGCCATCACCACCGGTACCATGATGACCGCAAAAACCAGACTTTTCAAAAGCTCTAACATGGTTCACTCCAGATAGTATGATTTGCTGATTGTAACGGTTTCAGCCGAAAAAACACGCCCCATTTGTGCGGTGGGTAATGACAAAACCGCGCACAGAGGTTTTGCAAGTGGGTGACTATCGGTCACAATACCCTTTTTTGTCAGGAAACGATTATGCAGGCCGAAATTCTTCTTACCCTTAAGCTACAGCAGCGCCTGTTTGCCGATCCCCGGCGGATCGCCCTGCTCAAACAAATTGACCAGACCGGTTCGATAAGCCAGGGGGCGAAGCACGCGGGTATCAGCTACAAAAGCGCGTGGGATGCCATCAACGAGATGAACCAGCTCAGCGAACAACCGCTGGTGGACCGCGCCACCGGCGGTAAAGGCGGCGGCGGCGCGGTGCTGACCCGCTATGGGCAGCGTCTGATCCAGCTGTACGATCTGCTGGCGCAGATCCAGCAGAAAGCGTTTGATGTGCTCAGCGATGACGATGCCCTGCCGCTGGACAGCCTGCTGGCGGCCATCTCACGCTTTTCCCTGCAGACCAGCGCCCGCAACCAGTGGTTCGGCACCATTACCGGCCGCGATCGCCAGCAGGTGCAGCAGCACGTCGAGGTACTGCTGGCCGATGGGCAGACACGTCTGAGCGTCGCCATCACCGCACAAAGCGCTGAGAAGCTGGGGCTCGATGAGGGCCAGGAGGTGCTGGTCCTGCTGAAGGCACCCTGGGTCGGCATCACCCTCGACCCCGACGTGGCCCGCCAGGCCGATAACCAGCTGTCGGGACGTATCAGCCATATCGAATGCGGGTCCGGGCAGTGCGAAGTACTGATGACGCTGGCCGACGGTCAGACCCTGTGCGCCACTCTGCCACAGGCGCAGACATCTGGCCTGGCGGAAGGGACGGAGGCGATCGCTTACTTCAATGCCGATCGCATCATTCTCGCGACGTTATGCTGACCCCATTGACATTACGCGCCTGAAGTCGTATCCCTGATGCACATCGCTGCAAAAAATGGGATACATCATGTCATCATTGCAAATTTCGCAAGGCACATTTCGCCTGAGCGATACAAAAACCTTAAAAATAGACCAGCTGAACCTGAGAGTGGGTCAAAGCTGGGCGTTTGTCGGTAGCAACGGCAGCGGCAAATCCGCCCTCGCGCGGGCTCTGGCTGGCGACCTGACTCTGCTCAGCGGCCAGCACGAAAGCCACTTCTCCCGCGTAACCCGCCTCTCCTTCGAGCAGTTGCAGAAGCTGGTCAGCGACGAGTGGCAGCGCAATAACACCGACCTGCTGAGCCCCGGTGAAGAAGACACCGGCCGCACCACCGCGGAGATTATCCAGGATGAGGTGAAAGATCCTGCCCGCTGCGCGCGCCTGGCCGAACAGTTTGGCATCAGCGCCCTGCTGGACCGCCGCTTTAAGTACCTGTCGACCGGGGAAACGCGTAAGACCCTGCTGTGCCAGGCCCTGATGACCGATCCGCAACTGCTGATCCTCGACGAACCTTTCGACGGCCTCGACGTCAACTCCCGCCAGCAGCTGGCTGCCCTGCTGGCCGACCTGCACCGCGCCGGCATCACCCTGGTGCTGGTCCTCAACCGCTTCGATGAGATCCCGGAGTTTGTGCAATTCGCCGGCGTGCTGGCTGACTGCACCCTCAGCGAGACCGGCGAGAAGTCTTCCCTGCTGCAGCAGGCGCTGGTCGCCCAGCTGGCGCACAGTGAAAAACTGGACGGCATCACCCTGCCGGAGCCGGATGTCCCATCAGCCCGTCATGCGCTGGCAGACTCGGCGCCACGTATCGTGCTCAATGACGGTGTGGTCTCCTACAACGATCGCCCGGTCATCAATCACCTCTCATGGAGCGTGAACCCGGGCGAACACTGGCAGATCCTCGGCCCCAACGGCGCCGGTAAATCCACGCTGCTGAGCCTTATCACCGGCGATCATCCGCAGGGCTACAGCAACGATCTGACGCTCTTTGGCCGCCGTCGCGGCAGCGGTGAGACCATCTGGGATATTAAAAAGCATATCGGCTACGTCAGCAGCAGCCTGCATCTGGACTACCGGGTCAGCACCAACGTCCGCAACGTCATCCTGTCGGGCTATTTTGACTCTATCGGCATTTATCAGGCGGTCTCGGACAAGCAGCACAAGCTGGTGCAACAGTGGCTGGATATTCTCGGCATTGATAAACGCACCGCCGACGCGCCGTTTCATAGCCTGTCGTGGGGCCAGCAACGGCTGGCGCTTATCGTTCGCGCGCTGGTGAAGCATCCGACCCTGCTGATCCTCGATGAACCGCTGCAGGGGCTGGACCCCCTGAATCGCCAGCTGGTGCGCCGCTTTGTCGACGTGTTGATTGGCGAAGGGGCCACACAGCTGCTGTTTGTCTCGCACCATGCGGAAGATGCCCCGGACTGTATTACCCATCGCCTGACGTTCGTTCCCAGTGGAGACGGTTACACTTATCAGCTCGGTCCTGTGGCCTGATGCCCCCTGCCGGGGGTCGAAAGATCCCTGGTATTTTTCAGAAAAATAGCGGCAAAACCACCTAACCATCTGTATTAAAGATAAAAAAATTTAATTTATGTCGTTTCACCATCAAGTGTAAACGATTCCACTAACTTGCCCTGTGTCACACTTTTCACTTCTTTGATATGCTATCTTCCTCATACACGATAAGCCGAATGGAGCGAATCATGAAAGTTCTGGTTACAGGTGGTAGCGGTTACATTGGAAGTCATACCTGCGTTCAACTGCTGCTGCAGGGACATGAGGTGGTGATCCTCGACAATCTCTGCAACAGCAAGCGCAGCGTACTGCCGGTGATTGAGCGTCTCGGCGGCAAAGAAGCCACCTTTATTGAAGGCGATATTCGTAACGAAGCGCTGATGACGGAGATCCTCCACGATCACGCCATTGAGGCGGTGATCCACTTCGCCGGGCTGAAAGCCGTCGGGGAGTCCGTCGCCAAGCCGCTGGAATATTACGATAATAACGTCACCGGCACACTGAAATTAGTTTCTGCCATGCGCGCCGCGGGCGTGAAGAACTTCATCTTTAGCTCCTCCGCCACCGTCTACGGCGATCAGCCGAAAATCCCGTATGTCGAAAGCTTCCCGACCGGCACCCCGCAAAGCCCTTATGGCAAAAGCAAACTGATGGTGGAGCAGATCCTGACCGACCTGCAGAAAGCCCAGCCGGAGTGGAGCATTGCCCTGCTGCGCTACTTCAACCCGGTCGGCGCCCACCCGTCGGGCGACATGGGGGAAGACCCGCAGGGGATCCCTAACAACCTGATGCCCTACATCGCCCAGGTCGCCGTCGGCCGTCGCGACTCGCTGGCCGTGTTTGGTAACGACTATCCGACCGAAGATGGCACCGGCGTACGCGATTATATCCACGTGATGGACCTCGCCGATGGCCACGTCGCGGCCATGGAAAAACTGGCTGACAAAGCCGGGGTACATATCTACAACCTTGGCGCCGGCGTCGGCAGCAGCGTGCTCGACGTGGTCAATGCTTTCAGCAAGGCCTGCGGCAAACCCATTAACTACCATTTCGCGCCGCGCCGCGATGGCGACCTCCCGGCCTACTGGGCGGATGCTGCCAAGGCCGACCGCGAGCTGAACTGGCGCGTGACGCGCAACCTGGACGAAATGGCGCAGGACACCTGGCACTGGCAGTCCCGTCATCCGCAGGGTTATCCAGACTAAGGAACCTTCATGAGCGTATTTAACCCCGTTGACCATCCACATCGTCGTTATAACCCGTTAACCGGGCAGTGGATTCTGGTTTCTCCGCATCGCGCCAAGCGCCCCTGGCAGGGGGCGCAGGAAACGCCGGCAAAACAGACCTTGCCAGCCCACGATCCGGACTGTTTCCTGTGCCCGGGTAATACCCGGGTCACCGGCGACACCAACCCGAATTACACCGGTACCTACGTGTTTACCAACGACTTTGCGGCCCTGATGACCGACACCCCGGACGCACCGGAGAGTGACGATCCGCTGATGCGCTGTCAGAGCGCGCGCGGCACCAGTCGGGTGATCTGCTTCTCGCCAGACCACAGCAAAACGCTGCCGGAACTGAGCCCTGAAGCACTGGAAGGCGTGGTTAAAACGTGGCAGGAACAGACCGCGGACCTCGGGAAACGCTACCCGTGGGTCCAGGTCTTTGAAAACAAAGGGGCAGCGATGGGCTGCTCCAACCCTCATCCGCATGGTCAGGTGTGGGCCAACAGCTTCCTGCCCAATGAAGCGGAACGGGAAGACCGTCTGCAGAAAGAGTATTACGCCGGACAAGGTCAGCCGATGCTGCTGGACTATGTTCAGCGCGAACTGGCCGACGGCAGCCGCACGGTGGTCGACACCGAGCACTGGCTGGCGGTCGTGCCCTACTGGGCCGCCTGGCCGTTCGAAACGCTGCTGTTGCCGAAAGCGCACGTGCAGCGTATTACCGATCTCACCGACGCCCAGCGCAGCGATCTGGCGCTGGCGTTGAAAAAGCTGACCAGCCGTTACGACAACCTGTTCCAGTGCTCATTCCCCTACTCCATGGGCTGGCACGGCGCGCCGTTTAACGACGAAGACCATCACCACTGGCAGCTTCATGCCCACTTTTATCCGCCGCTGCTGCGCTCCGCGACGGTCCGCAAGTTTATGGTTGGTTATGAAATGCTGGCCGAAACGCAGCGCGATCTGACCGCCGAGCAAGCTGCCGCACGACTGCGCGCCGTCAGCGACGTCCATTTTCGTGAATCCGGAGTGTAATGATGAGTCTGAAAGAGAAAACCCAAACCCTGTTTGCTGACGCCTTCGGCTATCCGGCCAGCCATGTCATTCAGGCGCCAGGCCGCGTCAACCTGATCGGCGAGCATACCGATTATAACGACGGTTTTGTGCTGCCCTGCGCCATCGACTACCAGACGGTGATCAGCTGTGCGCCGCGCGACGATCGTACCGTGCGGGTGATTGCCGCCGATTACGACAATCAAACCGATGAATTCTCTCTCGACGCGCCGATTATCAGCCACGATACCCAGCAGTGGTCGAACTATGTCCGCGGCGTGGTAAAGCATCTGCAGCAGCGGAACAGCCACTTTGGCGGCGCGGATCTGGTGATCAGCGGCAATGTGCCGCAGGGTGCGGGGTTAAGCTCCTCAGCCTCGCTGGAAGTGGCTGTCGGCACCGTGTTCCAACAGCTCTATCATCTGCCGCTGGACGGCGCGCAAATCGCCCTCAACGGCCAGGAGGCGGAAAACCAGTTCGTCGGCTGCAACTGCGGGATCATGGATCAGCTGATTTCGGCGCTGGGCAAAAAAGACCATGCGCTGCTGATCGACTGCCGTTCGCTGGGCACCAAAGCCGTCTCGATGCCGAAAGGCGTGGCGGTGGTGATCATCAACAGCAACTTTAAGCGCACCCTCGTCGGCAGCGAGTACAACACCCGTCGTGAACAGTGCGAAACCGGGGCGCGCTTCTTCCAGCAGCCCGCCCTGCGCGATGTTACCCTCGAGCAATTTAACGCCGTCGCCCATGAGCTGGATCCGGTCGTCGCGAAGCGCGTACGCCATGTGCTGACGGAGAATGCCCGCACTGTGGAAGCTGCCAGCGCCCTCGAAAAAGGCGACCTGAAGCGGATGGGTGAGCTGATGGCCGAATCCCACGCCTCGATGCGCGATGATTTCGAGATCACCGTCCCGCAGATCGACACTCTGGTGGAGATCGTTAAGGCCGCGATCGGCGATAAAGGCGGCGTGCGCATGACCGGCGGCGGCTTTGGCGGCTGCGTGGTAGCGTTGATCCCGGAAGATTTGGTCGATACCGTTCAGCAGGCCGTTGCCAAAACGTATGAAGCGAAAACCGGTATTAAAGAGACATTCTATGTCTGCAAACCGTCACAGGGGGCTGGCCAATGGTAACGCAAACCACCGCACTGGCGCCGGACGGCCAACCCTGGCAGCAGGTGACCCTGCGCAATAAGTCGGGGATGACCGTTACCGTGGCGGACTGGGGCGCGACGCTGCTCAGCGCCGAGGTGCCGCTGGCCGATGGCAGCCTGCGCCGTCCGCTGCTGGGCTGTGCAAAGCTGGAGGACTATGCCCACCAGGCCGCGTTTCTTGGCGCCTCGGTAGGCCGCTACGCCAACCGTATCGGCAATAGCCGCTTCCCGCTTGACGGCCAGCTCGTCAACGTCACGCCGTCAAACGACGCGGGTCACCAGCTCCACGGCGGCCCGGAAGGGTTTGATAAACGCCGCTGGCGCATTGTCCGCGCCGACGAGCAGGAAGTGCTGTTCGCCCTGACCTCGCCCGATGGCGATCAAGGCTTTCCGGGCACTCTGCAGGCCACCGCACACTATCGTCTGACCGACGATAACCGCATCGCGATTACCTATCGCGCCACCGTGGACCACCCCTGCCCGGTGAACATGACCAATCACGTCTATTTCAACCTCGACGGTGACCAGCGCGACGTGCGCCAGCACCAGCTGCAGATCCTCGCCCAGAGGTATCTGCCGGTGGAAAGCGACGGTATCCCAGGTGGTGAACTCAAAGATGTTGCTAACACCAGCTTTGATTTCCGCCAGCCGAAAACCATCGCCGCCGACTTCCTCGCCGACGCCGATCAGCAAAAGGTGAAGGGATACGATCATGCCTTCCTGCTGGATGCCAAAGGCGACGCCAGCCAGCCTGCAGCGCAGGTCTGGTCGCAGGACGGCAAGCTGCAGATGACGGTCTATACCTCCGCTCCAGCGCTGCAGTTTTACTCCGGCAACTATCTCGGCGGCACCCCGTCGCAGACGACGGAGCCCTACGCCGACTGGCAGGGGCTGGCGCTGGAGAGCGAATTCCTGCCGGATTCGCCGAATCATCCGGAATGGCCGCAGCCGGACTGTGTGTTACGTCCGGGCCAGGAGTACGTCAGCCTGACGGAATATCAGTTTATCGCCCGATAACCGCATGCGCCCCCCGCCGGGGGCGCTGCTTTTCGTCCCCGCCCTCCTCTCTGCCGCCTCTTTTTTCAGCAACCTGCTCTATTTTCCGTCACCAAAGGACAAAAAAATAACCTGTGTTTTACAAGCACCTTACACTGAGCCACTATTTTCGCTATGGTTAGGGATAAGCATTGCCGTGAGCCAAATCACGGCAATATAATGAGAATAGTTATCAATCAATAACACATACACCAACATATTCAGCGCACCGTTCGCGGCGCGAGGGATGGCGTGTAGAGAGGAGTAAGAGAATGGCTGTAACTAAGCTGGTACTGGTTCGTCATGGCGAAAGCCAGTGGAACAACGAAAACCGCTTCACCGGTTGGTACGACGTTGATCTGTCCGAGAAAGGCGTTAGCGAAGCGAAAGCGGCAGGTAAACTGCTGAAGGCTGAAGGCTTCAGCTTTGATTTTGCTTATACCTCCGTGCTGAAACGTGCCATCCACACCCTGTGGAACGTGCTGGACGAACTGGATCAGGCCTGGCTGCCGGTCGAGAAATCCTGGAAGCTGAACGAGCGTCATTACGGCGCGCTGCAGGGCCTGAACAAAGCGGAAACCGCTGAGAAATACGGTGACGAGCAGGTTAAACAGTGGCGTCGCGGCTTCGCTGTCACTCCGCCGGAGCTGACCAAAGACGACGAGCGCTACCCGGGCCACGATCCGCGCTATGCAAAACTGACCGACGCAGAACTGCCGACCACTGAAAGCCTGGCGCTGACCATCGACCGCGTCGTGCCTTACTGGAACGAAACCATTCTGCCGCGCCTGAAAAGCGGTGAGCGCGTGATCATCGCCGCTCACGGTAACTCCCTGCGCGCGCTGGTGAAATACCTCGACAACATGGGCGAAGACGAGATCCTCGAACTGAACATCCCGACCGGCGTACCGCTGGTGTATGAGTTCGATGAAAACTTCAAGCCGATCAAACATTACTATCTGGGCAATGCGGAAGAGATCGCGGCGAAAGCTGCTGCCGTCGCCAACCAGGGTAAAGCGAAGTAATTCCTCCCGGTGAGAACAAAAAAGCGTGGAAATCTCCACGCTTTTTTATTGCCTGCGCCAGCGCAGATTCGCTTAGCCGCGGCGGGTTTTCACCGCTTCCGCCAGCTGACGCAGGATCGTTTCGGTATCCTCCCAGCCGATGCAGGCGTCGGTGACGCTCTTGCCGTAGGTCAGCGGTTCACCGCTCTCGAGGCTCTGGTTGCCTTCCACCAGATGGCTTTCAATCATCACGCCCATGATCGCCCGCTCACCGCCGGCAACCTGCTGGCATACGTCGGCGCCCACTTCCATCTGCTTTTTGAACTGCTTGCTGGAGTTGGCATGGCTGAAGTCGATCATCACCTGGGCCGGCAGGCCCGCTTTCGCCAGGCCGATCTTCACGTCCGCCACGTGCTTCGCGCTGTAGTTCGGCTCTTTGCCGCCGCGCAGAATAATATGGCAGTCGCCGTTACCGCTGGTATTAACGATAGCGGAGTGGCCCCACTTAGTGACCGACAGGAAACAGTGCGGTGCGCCAGCGGCGTTAATCGCGTCGATAGCCACCTTGATGGTGCCATCGGTACCATTCTTAAAGCCCACCGGGCAGGAGAGTCCGGAGGCGAGTTCACGGTGAACCTGGGATTCGGTGGTACGTGCCCCAATGGCGCCCCAGCTCATCAGATCGGCGACATACTGCGGGGTGATCATATCGAGGAATTCCCCCGCCGCCGGCAGGCCGCTGTCGTTAATGTCCAGCAGCAGTTTGCGCGCGATGCGCAACCCGTCGTTGATGCGGAAGCTGTTATCCATGTGGGGATCGTTGATAAGCCCTTTCCAGCCGACGGTGGTGCGCGGCTTTTCAAAATAGACCCGCATGACGATCTCGAGCTCGCCCTTCAGCGCCTCGCGCAGGGGCAGCAGACGGGAAGCGTACTCTTTCGCCGCTGCCGGATCGTGAATCGAACAGGGCCCAATCACTACCAGCAGACGGTCATCGTCACCCTTGAGGATCTGATGGATCGCTTTGCGAGCATGTGCAACGGTATTTGCAGCATTTTCGGTAGCAGGGAATTTTTCCAGGAGCGCAACGGGAGGTAATAATTCGTTGATCTCTTTAATACGTAAATCGTCGTTCTGATAATTCATCTTCTTTCCAGCGTTGCCATACTTATTCAATGAAATGCAATCCCTCCAATCTATCTCTTCGCCGAAAAAGTGTAAACGTGATTTTACAGTAGTGATGGAATAATCCTGGAAATAGGCAAAAATACGCCATAAAGTAGCGAAACCAGGCTCATGCACTACAATAATTAACTGTTAAAGCTAATTAAGCCTTACGTTTCAGGATTATATAGTGACACTGCGATCGTCTGCGGAGTCTTTAACCATAGCGAGTCAGATCCCTGGCACACTCACCGCGGGAAGTGCATTTCCCCCTTCCCGGCTTAACAGGAGTATCCGATGAATATGAAAAAACTGACGACCCTTTTGCTCACCGCCACCTTAGGTCTTGCCAACGGCGCGGCCCTGGCGGCAGACACTGGCGCACAGTCCAACAATGGCCAGGCTAACTCTTCCGCGGATGCCGGTCAGGTGGCGCCAGATGCCCGTGAGAACGTGGCGCCAAACAATGTGGACAATAACCAGATCAATTCCGGCTCTGGCGGCACCATGCTCCATCCTGACGGCTCGACGATGAGCCAGGACAATATGTCGAGCGATGAAGTGCATAAAAACTCGATGTGTAAAGATGGCCGCTGTCCAGACACCGGTAAGAAACTGGACAATGGCGGCAGCATGAACCACGACAACAGCAAAACCGACGGTACCACCCAGTAAGTAATGCGGTGGGCACCAACAGAGAAAAGGCGGGCCCAGCTCGCCTTTTCTCTGTTTGTTATCGACCTCTGTTTATGATGTCATAGAATAATAATGATAACTATCAAGGGACGACACGATGGCCCACCCGCATTCGCACTCTCCTGCTCAGGCTCCGGACAGCAGTAACGCTCGCCGGCTGCTGTGGGCATTTATCGTCACCGCCGGTTTTATGTTGATTGAAGCCGTCGGCGGCGCGATCTCCGGTTCGCTGGCCCTGCTGGCGGATGCCGGCCATATGCTCACCGATTCCGCCGCCCTGCTGTTTGCGCTGCTGGCGGTTCGCTTCGCCAGCCGCCCACCGAATACCCGCCATACCTTTGGCTGGTTGCGTTTGACCACCCTGGCGGCGTTTCTCAATGCCATTGCCCTGGTGGTGATTACCATTTTGATTGTCTGGGAGGCGATTCAGCGCTTCCAGCATCCGCAGCCGGTGGCCGGCGTGACGATGATGGTGATTGCGGTCGCCGGCCTGCTGGCCAACGTGCTGGCCTTCTGGATCCTGCATCGGGGGAGTGAAGAGCAGAATCTCAACGTGCGCGCTGCAGCGCTACACGTGCTGGGCGACCTGCTGGGCTCGGTCGGCGCGATCGTGGCAGCCGTGGTGATCCTCACCACCGGCTGGACGCCTGTCGACCCGATTCTTTCCGTGCTGGTTTCCTGCCTGGTATTACGTAGCGCCTGGCGGCTGCTAAAGGAGAGTCTGAATGAACTGCTGGAAGGCGCGCCGCGTTCGCTGGACGTCGCGGCCCTGCAGCGGGATATTCGCCGCTCTATCCCGGAGGTACGCGATGTTCACCACGTCCACGTCTGGCTGGTGGGGGAAAAACCGGTGATGACGCTGCATGTTCAGGTGGTCCCGCCGCACGATCATGATGCGTTACTCAACCGCATCCTGCATTTCCTGGAACATAAATATGAAATTGAGCATGCCACAGTGCAGATGGAGTACCAGCCCTGCAGCGGCCCGGAGTGCCATCTCAACACGATGCACGCCGGGCACGATCATCACCACCACCATTAGCCAGAAAACGCGTGAGAACCTCGCTCACGCGCGCTGTTTATCCACATCCGGCTGCCGTTCAGCGCAATGAACGTCAGCAAGAGGTATTCCAGGGACATGGCATAGACGCCCTGGCGGGCAAAAATCACCACGCTTATCACGTTGACGATCACCCACAGCAGCCAGTTCTCAACATACTTGCGGGTCATTAAGATCATCGCCACCACCGACAGCACCGTCATGCAAGAGTCCCAGAACGGGAAGGCATCCGGCTGCAGCACCGGCATGGAGACCTGCAGACCCAGCGCTTGCATCAGGCTGACCGCGATCCGCGTCAGGAAAGCAAAGAACGGGTTGATAAACAGGGTCAGCAAGCCGATCGCCACCACACAGGCCGCCAGCCAGCCCAGGGCTTTATTGCGCGGTAGCCAGCGGATCTGCAGCTCAGCCTCATGGTTGCTGCTTTGCCGCGACCAGGCATACCAGCCGTAAACGTTAGCGGCAAAGAAGAACAACTGCAGCAGCAGGCTGGCGTACAGCTGGATCTGAAAGAAGATGATGGCGAACAGTGTGACGTTGACCAGCCCGAAAGCATAGTTACTGATCTTCTCCAGGCTCGCCAGCCAGATGCACAGCAGCCCGGCGATGGTCCCCACGGCCTCTATCCAGGAGAGATCGTACCCCCCGGCGCCGATGGGTATATGTACTAAGATATTCTGCGTGCTAAAAAAATCCATTTCATCCCCTCAGCGTCTTGCGACGCGACAATACGTTATCCCCGTAGTGTAGCCGCAAAATCCAGCATCCGGTTAAGCGGAATCAATGCCCCGGTGCGCAGCGCTTCGTCGACGTGGATTTCGTGTTCCGCACCGCCCTGTTCGAGTCCCTCGGCAATGGCTTTCAGGCCGTTCATCGCCATCCACGGACAGTGCGCGCAGCTGCGGCAGGTCGCCCCTTCGCCAGCGGTGGGCGCTTCCAGCAGCGTTTTCTCCGGTACCGCCTGCTGCATTTTATAGAAGATACCGCGATCGGTCGCCACGATCAGCTGACGCTGGGGCAAGCTTTTCGCCGCCGCAATCAGCTGGCTGGTGGAGCCCACGGCATCCGCCATCTCGACAATCGCCTGCGGCGACTCAGGATGGACCAGTACAGCAGCCTCAGGATAGAGGACCTTCATACGCGTCAGTGCCTGGGTTTTAAACTCATCGTGCACGATGCACGCCCCCTGCCAGCACAGCACGTCTGCGCCGGTCTGACGCTGGACATAGCGGCCAAGGTGGCGGTCCGGCGCCCAGAGGATCTTTTGGCCAAGGCTGTCCAGATGATCAATGAGTTCCACGGCGATACTGGAGGTGACCACCCAGTCAGCGCGGGCCTTCACCGCGGCGGACGTATTGGCATAAACCACCACGGTGCGATCGGGATGGGCATCGCAGAAGGCGTTGAATTCCTCAATCGGACAGCCCAGATCCAGCGAACACTCCGCGTTCAGGGTCGGCATCAGAATGGTCTTTTCCGGGCTGAGGATTTTGGCGGTTTCCCCCATAAATCGCACCCCGGCGACCAGCAGCGTGGAGGCCGAATGACGGGCGCCAAAACGCGCCATCTCCAGCGAGTCGGCGATACAGCCGCCGGTTTCTTCCGCCAGCTGTTGAATTTCAGGATCGGTGTAGTAATGCGCCACCATTACGGCGTCGCGCTCGCGCAGCAAGCGCTTGATTTTTTCGCGATAAAACTGCTTTTCGTCGACGGTCAGCGGCTGTGGTTTCGCTGGGAAAGGATAAATCGCCGTTTCAGGATCAAACATTACGCTCATCATGCAATCTCGTTTTACTGGCTTAACTCTAAGACCGTCAGTATGGCCTGTCTGCGCCTTAATACGGTCATGGTGTTTTATATGCTAAACAAGATAGCGGATTACGCGCAAAAAGTCGTGATGAATTTTGTACATCCGTCCGTATTCCGCGGACGATGGTGCGCATCTGCCCGAGCGACCGGTTCGCACCCTGGGTAGCCACGGTAAGCGCAGCGTGACCGTGGAGTCATGCTGAAGTCGAATTTTGAAGTATGGCGGATAGCAAAAAGGCGCCTTTAGGGCGCCTTTTTACATTGGTGGGTCGTGCAGGATTCGAACCTGCGACCAATTGATTAAAAGTCAACTGCTCTACCAACTGAGCTAACGACCCCTTGCGGGATTTTGCTACTGTAATCATTCAGGATGGTGGGTCGTGCAGGATTCGAACCTGCGACCAATTGATTAAAAGTCAACTGCTCTACCAACTGAGCTAACGACCCGCTCTGGTATTACCTGAATAATTTCACTCGACACCAATATTGAAATTGGTGGGTCGTGCAGGATTCGAACCTGCGACCAATTGATTAAAAGTCAACTGCTCTACCAACTGAGCTAACGACCCGAGTGGTGGGTGATGACGGGATCGAACCGCCGACCCCCTCCTTGTAAGGGAGGTGCTCTCCCAGCTGAGCTAATCACCCGAAACTGCGCTGGATACTACCGATACTGCGTCCACCGACCCGTCATTAAGATGGTGGGTCGTGCAGGATGACTCGCTTCGCTCGCCCTTCGGGCCGTTGCTGAAGCAACGTTATCCTTCACGTTTAACACCGACGTTCGATGTTAAAGATGGTGGGTCGTGCAGGATTCGAACCTGCGACCAATTGATTAAAAGTCAACTGCTCTACCAACTGAGCTAACGACCCGGTGGTGGGTGATGACGGGATCGAACCGCCGACCCCCTCCTTGTAAGGGAGGTGCTCTCCCAGCTGAGCTAATCACCCGATACTACGCTGGATACTGCTAAATGGTGGGTCGTGCAGGATGACTCGGCTTCGCCTCGCCCTATGGGCCGTTGCTGTCGCAACGTTATCCTTCACGTTTTACTATCGCGTTCCACCAGAACGATTGGTGGGTCGTGCAGGATTCGAACCTGCGACCAATTGATTAAAAGTCAACTGCTCTACCAACTGAGCTAACGACCCACTCTGGCATCGCTTTGGGCTTGTTTGATATCCCTTGGCAACGGCGGCATATATTACTGATTTCAGAATTCAGCGCAACTAAAATTTCGATAAAGATCACTTAACTGCTGGTGATTCAGGCGACAAGACCAGAAATAACGCGATTTCTGGTCATGCCGTAATCAACCAAGAGCATTAAGACGTTTTTGCGCTTGTTTTGCACCGTCGGTGCCGGGGAATTTACTGATCACCTGCTGGTAAACCGCTTTCGCTTTCGCGGTATCACCTTTGTCCTGCATGATCACGCCGACCTTAAACATGGCGTCGGGCGCTTTAGGCGATTTCGGGTAGTTCTTCACCACCGAGGCGAAGTAAAACGCCGCATCGTCTTTTTTCCCCTTGTTGTAGTTCAACTGTCCGAGCCAGTAGTTGGCGTTCGGCTGATAAGTTGAATCCGGGTACTTTTTAACGAAGTTCTGAAACGCCACCATGGCGTCATCCTGGCGTGAAGCATCCTTCACCAGGGCAATGGCCGCATTGTAATCGGTGTTCGCATCGCCCGTCATCGCCGGGGCGCCTGACGAGGCCGCTGGCGCTGCGCTGGTGGCAGCCGCGCTCTGATCGCCAGAAGACGACGGAGCCTGCGCACCTGATGCCGCCGCTGCGCCGCCACCGCTGCTCAGACTGTCTATCTGCAGCAGAATCTGCTTCTGGCGCTCAACGATCTGATTCAGCTGATACTGGTTCTCCTGGATCTGGCCACGGAGAGAATCAATGTCAGTCTGGTTATCAGAGAGTTGTTGCTGGAGTTGGGTTAAAAGCTGGCTGTGAGCATTGGAAATACGCTCGAGTTGAGTGACGCGGTCTTCGACCGAGCCTGAGCCGACACTACTGATTGGCGCCTGAGCAAAAGCGGCCCAGGGGGCCGCTATGCCAACCAGTAACGACAGACTCAATAAATGATGTCTGAAGTTACTGCTCATGCAATTCTCTTAGTAAACCAGTACGGCGCGACGGTTTTTGGCATATGCCGCTTCGTCATGACCCAGTACTGCTGGTTTTTCTTTACCGTAAGAAACGATGGAGATCTGATCGGCAGAAACACCTTTGCCCTGCAGATACATCTTAACGGCGTTAGCACGACGCTCACCCAGAGCGATGTTGTATTCCGGTGTACCGCGCTCATCCGCGTGACCTTCTACAGTCACTTTGTAGGACGGGTTGCTACGCAGGAAGTTAGCGTGCGCGTCCAGCATGGCAGCGAAGTCAGAACGGATATCGTACTTGTCCAGATCGAAGTAAACGATGTTGTTCTGCTGCAGCTGCTGCATCTGCAGACGAGCTTGCTCTTCAGAAGACATGTTGCCGCCGTTACCGTTAGCGTCCATACCAGTGCCGGCACCCAACATGCCTTCACCGCTCTGGTCGTTGCTGGCGTTCTTGTTAGAAGAACATGCCGCGATTGCCATAACCGGCAGAGCGATCATCAGCCCTTTCAGCACTTTGTTCAGTTGCATTTCTTTGATTCCTTTAATAATCAATTATTTATTATTACAGATACGGCGACCAGGCAGGTGATTTTACCTGTCCATCAGTTGCCGGAAGACGCGCTTTGAAACGCCCATCTGTAGAAACCAGATTCAGCACGGATCCCATCCCCTGAGAAGAGCTGTAGATTACCATAGTGCCGTTAGGTGCCAGACTTGGCGTTTCGTCTAAAAACGTTGATGACAGAACCTGTACACCACCCGCTTCCAGATCTTGTTTGGCAATGTGCTGCTGACCGCCGGCCGAGCTGACCATTACCATCGTTTTACCATCTGCGCTCACGTCGGCGTCCTGGTTCTGTGAACCTTCCCAGGTGATACGCTGCGGCGTGCCGCCATTGATGTTGACTTTATACACTTGCGGACGACCGGCCTGGTCAGAGGTGAAGGCCAGGTTCTGGCTGTCCGGGAACCAGCTAGGTTCAGTGTTGTTGCTGCGACCGTTAGTTATCTGACGAATCTGACCCGAGCCCAGATCCATCACGTACAGGTTCAGGCTACCGGTTTTCGACAGTGCGAAGGCCAGTTTAGAGCCATCCGGTGAGAACGCCGGCGCGCCGTTGTGCTGCGGGAAGGAGGCGATTTGACGCACAGCACCGTTCGCCAGGGTCTGCACCACCAGCGCAGAACGTCCGCTTTCAAAGGTCACGTAAGCCAGTTTAGAACCGTCCGGGGACCAGGCCGGGGACATCAGCGGCTGGGAGGAACGGTGAACCACGAACTGGTTGTAGCCATCATAATCGGAGACGCGCAGCTCGTACGGGAACTGACCACCGTTGGTCTGCACCACGTAGGCAATACGAGTACGGAATGCGCCTTTAATACCGGTCAGCTTTTCAAATACCGCGTCACTGGCAGTATGCGCCGCATAGCGCAGATACTGTTTAGTGACTTTGAAAGAACCTTGTGCCAGCGTTGTGCCCGGCGCGCCGCCGGTATCCACCAGCTGATACGCCACCTGATAAGAACCATCCGGGTTTGAGGTGACCTGACCAACGACCACGGCGTCAATACCCAGCGCAGACCAGGCAGCAGGCTGCACTTCCTGGGCACTGGTCGGCTGCTGCGGCAGACGCGAGCGATCCAGCGGGTTGAATTTACCGCTGTTGCGCAGGTCAGCTGCCACGATACCGCCGACATCTTCAGGCGCAGCGCCCTGGCCAGCCCACTGGAACGGTACCACGCCGATAGGGCGTGCCGAGTCCACCCCCTGGGTGATCTCGATACGTACTTCTGCGTGCAGCACCGCTGCCCACAGCATTAAAAAACCAAATGCTACTCGTAATGCCTGCTTCATCATATCTCCCTTATCCGGGCGGAAAGCCCACGATAATTTAGCAGAATGTTAACAAACTCAAATACACAAAACTACCAAAACCCTGTGACTACGATAGATTGTTTTCCCCGATTATTCGGGGAAAAATCATTACAGTTTAAAGTCTAGTGTGGCATTTTTTATTTTCTCATAAACAGCCTGACTTGGCGGTTTAGGAATAGTCGCCGTTTTGGCTGCCGTTAAAGCTGCCTGACACAGAGCAGGGTCGCCGCCTTCGGACGTTATGTCCTTTAACGTACCATCAGCAGCCAGGTTAATATGCAATACGCAACGCTTGCCTTGATAGAGGCTTGCATCATACAAGCGGCTTTGAATCGCCATTTGTATTTGCTTCGCATAGGAACTGATATCGGCTCCCGTAGCACCACCGTTGGCACCAGAGGTTCCGCTATCTTTCGCTGGCTGACCACTGCCTTTGGCCCCACCGCCTGTCTTAGGCGCATTCTTACCCGAACTCAGATCGCCGAGCAGGTCATCAACGCCGTCCGCTTCTTTCGCAGCGGCCGCTTTCTTCGCTGCTGCCGCTTTTGCTGCTGCCGCTTTGGCCGCTTTATCAGCAGCTGCCTTCTCAGCCGCAGCCGCTTTGGCTGCCGCCGCTTTTTCAGCTGCGGCGGCTTTCTCGGCGGCGGCCTTCTCTGCGGCCGCTTTTTGGGCGGCGGCTTTCTCAGCTGCTTTTTCGGCGGCTTTTTCTGCAGCCGCTTTTTCAGCCGCGGCTTGCTTGGCCGCTTCCTGCTGGGCCTTCTTCTCTGCTTCCTGCTGCGCTTTCTTCGCCGCTGCCGCTTCCGCTTTCTTCTGCGCCTCTGCTGCGGCTTTCGCCGCTTCGGCTTCCGCCTGTTTCTTCGCATCGGCTGCCGCTTTCGCGGCGGCGGCATCGGCCTGTTTCTTCGCGTCAGCGGCGGCTTTAGCCGCTGCCAGCTCAGCCGCTTTTGCCTGGGCATCCGCCTTCGCTTTTGCGTCGGCAGCCGCTTTGGCTGCTGCTTCCTGCGCTTCTTTAGCCTGCGAATCCGCTTTGGCTTTCGCCGCCGCGGCGGCCTTGGCAGCCGCTTCCTCAGCCTGCTTCTGCTGTTCCTTCGCTTCTTTCGCCGCTTCCTGCGCCTGCAGTCGCTCCTGTTCGAGCTGTTTCAGCCGTTCCTGTTCCGCCGCCTGTTTCTCACGTAACTCTTCCGCCTGCTGCTGCGCCTGTTTTTCACGCTGTTCAGCGGCGCGACGTGCGCTGGCCTGCTGCTGTTGCTGACGGTTATAGTTATTTACCACCGCCCCGGGATCGACCATGACGGCATCAATGGTCGATCCCCCGCCGCCGCCGGCAGAGGCATCCAGATGCTCGTCAAACGAACTCCAGATCAGCAGCGCGATCAGAATGATGTGCAGCGCGACTGAAATGATGATCGCTCGTTTAAGCTTGTCGTTTTGTTCGGTTGCCTTTGACACTATCGGTTCCCAAAAACTGTTCGCCTGTACCCGCGATACGCACCGACGGCGAGCGATACTCGCCACCGGACGCCGCGCGGACGCACATACCTGAAGCGATTAAATAGGTTTGGTCATCAAGCCGACCGATTTAACCCCTGCACTATGCAACAGGTTCAGCGCTTTAATAATTTCATCGTAAGGGACGTCTTTCGCACCGCCGATCAGGAACACCGTTTTCTCATTGGCTTCAAGACGTCGCTTCGCTTCGGCAATCACCTGCTCCGGCGGCAGTTGGGACAGCGTCTCCTGCCCCACTTTCACGCTGTACTGCCCTACCCCGGAGACTTCTACAATCACCGGCGGATCGTCATTGCTTTTCACCGCTTGCGATTCCGTGGCGTCCGGCAGATCGACTTCCACGCTCTGCGTAATGATCGGCGCCGTTGCCATAAAGATCAGCAACAGCACCAACAAGACATCCAGCAGCGGAACGATGTTGATCTCGGACTTCAGTTCGCGACGTCCGCGTCCACGTGCTCTGGCCATGGCTTACCCCTTATTGCTTTCGCTGGTGGTAAAGGCCTGACGGTGCAGAATGGCGGTGAACTCTTCCATAAAGTTGTCGTAGTTCAGTTCCAGTTTGTTCACGCGCTGGTTCAGGCGGTTATACGCCATGACCGCCGGGATAGCAGCGAACAGACCGATCGCGGTGGCGATCAGCGCTTCGGCGATACCCGGGGCCACCATCTGCAGGGTGGCCTGCTTCACCGCGCCAAGGGCGATAAAAGCGTGCATGATCCCCCAGACGGTACCAAACAGACCGATATACGGGCTGATGGAACCGACGGTGCCGAGGAACGGGATATGCGTCTCCAGCGTTTCCAGCTCGCGGTTCATCGAAATACGCATCGCGCGCGATGCCCCTTCGACAATCGCTTCCGGCGCATGGCTGTTGGCCCGATGCAGGCGCGCAAACTCTTTGAAGCCGCTGTAGAAGATTTGCTCCGAACCGGTCAGATTATCGCGACGCCCCTGGCTCTCCTGATACAAACGGGACAGTTCGATCCCGGACCAGAATTTGTCCTCGAACGCTTCAGCTTCACGCACGGCCGAGTTGAGGATACGCGTTCTCTGAATAATGATAGCCCAGGAAGCGATAGAAAAACCAATCAAAATCAACATGATAAGTTTAACCAGAAGGCTCGCCTTCAGGAACAAATCAAGGATATTCATGTCAGTCACTGCTTAAACTCCGCGACAATAGACTTGGGAAGCGCACGTGGCTTCATTAAGAGTGGATCAACGCACACAATGAGAACCTCAGCTTCGTTTAACACTGTATTCTCGGCGTTGACGATTCGCTGCGTGAAAACCAAAGAGGTGCCGCGCATCGAGGTAATTTCCGTCTGGACTTCGAGCATGTCGTCGAGTCTGGCGGGGGCAAAATACTCCAGCGTCATTTTGCGAACCACGAAGGC
Source organism: Klebsiella sp. H-Nf2 (assembly GCF_002806645.1). Taxonomy (NCBI): domain Bacteria; kingdom Pseudomonadati; phylum Pseudomonadota; class Gammaproteobacteria; order Enterobacterales; family Enterobacteriaceae; genus Klebsiella; species Klebsiella sp. H-Nf2. The sequence continues at coordinate 183,335 of NZ_PIBL01000007.1, read as the reverse complement.
AACGCGTTCAGCCAACAGAACCTGTTGACTAAAGTGATGGTGGCGCAGCATCTCTGTGCGTGCTCTTTCATAAAAAGCGACGTAACTGGCGTGGTAAACCACACCACCGGCGTCGGTATCTTCGTAGTAGACCCGAACCGGCCATCGAAACAGCGTTGTATTCACTTTACATCCCGGTAATGCAAAAAAAGGTTAGAGCTTTCAAACTTCGCTACTATACGCGCGGGAAAGGTGGTTTGGAATGGGGGAAAGTAAACGGGGCGTAAATTTTTATGGGCTTATGCAAGCCCATACCATTAACAGAGATCTCTTATTCAAAAGAAGAAAAAGAAGAGACCTAAAGCGAGCACAATATCAGCGATAAGCGGACAGAAAATCCCCTGCCAGTGAACGGCACGCGGACGGAAGCCCACGCCGTGAATAACGCCGCTGCAAACCGCCCACATCAGCAAGAAACCATGCCAGATTTCCAGCTCGCTGGTCTTCGCCGCAAAGCGCGACGGATCCCAGAAAATGCAGCCTGCCAGCAGCAGCGCCATCAATAAGGAAAGCGCCCTTAACGGGCGCTTGTCCATTATCGCATACATATACTTTATCATTCACGTCGCCTCTTTGTTGGCTACGTCTGCTTACCCCAGTCACTTACTGGTGTAAGCTCCTGGGGATTCACAGACTTGCCGCCTCGATGCAACCCGAATGATTTCGTATATCGCATCACGATAATACTCATCAGTGTTCTTCTTTACCTGCTTTGGTGGCTTCCACGTGCTCAAGCGCCAGCGCGGTAATCACCCCAAAGGCACAGGCAAGAAGCGTTCCCAAAATCCATGCGAAGTACCACATATATAGCTCCTTACCTTAGTACAACGAGTGGGTGTTCTTTTCGATGTCTTCGCGCGTGATGCGGCCAAACATCTTCCAGTAACACCAGCTGGTGTAGGCCAGAATGATTGGCACGAAGATAATCGCCACGTAGGTCATCAGGTTCAGCGTCCGCTGGCTGGAAGTCGCGTCCCACATCGTCAGGCTGGCGTTCAGCATGGTGCTGGACGGCATGATGAACGGGAACATCGCAATACCGGCGGTCAGAATGATGCAGGCCAGGGTCAGCGAGGAGAACAGGAATGCCCACGCGCCTTTATCCGCTTTAGTCGAGACGACGGTCAGCAGCGGCAGCACCACGCCCAGGGCAGGAACGGCCCACAGCGCTGGCATGTTATTAAAGTTCACCATCCATGCGCCGGCCTCACGCACAACTTCTTTAGTCAGCGGGTTAGACGGGCCGCTATGATCCATTACCGATTTCACCACATAACCGTCGATGCCGTAGTAGACCCACACACCCGCCAGCGCGAAGCAGACCAACGTCACCAGCGCCGCCACCGTGGAAACGGTGCGGGTACGCAGGTGCAGTTCGCCTACGGTACGCATCTGCAGGTAGGTGGCGCCCTGTGTCAGGATCATCGCCACGCTGACGATACCGGCCAGCAGACCAAACGGATTCAGCAGCTGGAAGAAGTTACCGGTATAGAACAGACGCAGGTATTCATCGACGTGGAACGGCACGCCCTGCAGCAGGTTGCCGAAGGCCACGCCAATCACCAGCGGCGGCACGAAGCTACCGATGAAGATGCCCCAGTCCCACATGTTGCGCCAGCGGGTGTCCTCGATCTTGGAACGGTAGTCAAAACCTACCGGACGGAAGAACAGCGAGGCCAGTACCAGAATCATCGCCACATAGAAGCCAGAGAACGCCGCGGCGTAAACCATCGGCCAGGCCGCGAACAGCGCGCCGCCGGCGGTGATGAGCCACACCTGGTTACCGTCCCAGTGCGGGGCGATGGCGTTGATCATAATCCGACGCTCGGTGTCGTTACGGCCGAGGAAACGGGTGAGCATGCCCACCCCCATGTCGAACCCGTCGGCGACAGCGAAGCCAATCAGCAGAATGCCAATCAGCAGCCACCAGATAAAACGCAATACTTCATAATCGATCATTTGACGACTCCTGTCTTAGCGTGCCGACTGAATAGCCGCAGAGGACTGTTCAAAGTGATAGCGGCCGGTTTTCAGGCTGCTAGGTCCTTTGCGGGCAAACTTGAACATCAGGAACAGTTCAGCCACCAGGAACAGCGTGTACAGGCCGCAGATCAGCAACATTGAGAAGATCAGATCGCCCGCGGTCAGCGACGAGTTGGCCACCGCCGTCGGCAGGACCTCACCAATCGCCCACGGCTGACGGCCATATTCGGCAACAAACCAGCCTGACTCCACGGCAATCCACGGCAGCGGCAGACCAAAGAACGCGGCGCGCAGCAGCCATTTTTTCTCGCCAATGCGGTTACGAATCACGCTCCAGAAGGAGGCGCCGATAATCAACAGCATCAGGATGCCGCACGCCACCATGATACGGAAGGCGAAGTACAGCGGGGCGACACTTGGAATCGAGTCTTTGGTCGCTTTGGCGATCTGCTCTTCCGTGGCGTCAGCAACGTTCGGAGTATAGCGCTTCAGTAGCAGGCCATAGCCGAGGTCTTTCTTCACGCTGTTGAACTGGTCGCGAATGGCCTGGTCGGTCGAACCGGCGCGCAGCTGCTCCAGCAGCGCGTACGCTTTCATCCCGTTACGGATACGCTCTTCATGCTGAACCATCAGATCCTTCAGGCCGATAACCGGCTTATCCACCGAGCGGGTGGCGATGATGCCCAGCGCGTAAGGGATTTGGATCGCGAAGTGGTTGGTCTGCGCATTCTGATCGGGAATACCAAACAGGGTAAAGGCCGCCGGTGCAGGCTGGGTTTCCCACTCTGCTTCGATAGCCGCCAGTTTGGTTTTCTGCACGTCACCCATTTCGTAACCGGATTCGTCACCCAGCACAATAACGGAGAGGATCGCTGCCATACCGAAGCTGGCGGCGATGGCAAAGGAGCGCTTAGCAAAGGCAAAGTCGCGGCCTTTCAGCATATACCAGGAGCTGATGGCCAGGATGAACATCGCGCCGGTGACATAACCAGACGCCACGGTGTGCACGAACTTCACCTGGGCGACCGGGTTGAGCACCAGTTCAGAGAAGCTGACCATCTCCATACGCATGGTTTCGAAGTTGAAGTCCGATGCGATAGGGTTCTGCATCCAGCCGTTGGCGACAAGGATCCACAGCGCGGAGAGGTTGGAGCCCAGCGCGACCAGCCAGGTGACCGCCATGTGCTGAACTTTACCCAGACGATCCCAACCGAAGAAGAACAGACCTACAAAGGTGGATTCGAGGAAGAAGGCCATCAGACCTTCAATGGCCAGCGGCGCACCGAAGATATCGCCCACGTAGTGTGAGTAATACGACCAGTTAGTCCCGAACTGGAACTCCATGGTCAGACCGGTCGCCACACCCAGCGCAAAGTTGATACCAAACAACTTGCCCCAGAACTTGGTCATATCTTTATAAATCTGTTTGCCGGAAAGGACGTAAACCGTTTCCATGATGGCCAGCAGGAACGCCATACCGAGCGTTAGCGGCACAAAAAGGAAGTGGTACATCGCGGTCAAGGCAAACTGTAAGCGCGACAGTTCGACTATATCTAACATCATGACTCCTTGCTCATCGCATGAAGACTCCGAAAATGAACCGAGAAGCTCTGGTTCATACGCATGCCCCAATACAAATGTTATTTGTTGCCCGTCCGCAGCACGTTTCAACTGAAAGTGAAGCCACGCCACGATAAGGTTACAAATACGTTAACGAAAACCCAATTGATTCCCCAATATATTACGCCGCAATAACCTTACAATAAATATGTTTTTATTGTTCCAGTTTTACATTTTTCGACGGTGATCAATATATAGCGAAGATGGCCGGTTTAGGCCAATTTGACTTGCAACAATTTAACGTTTTTTGAAGGATTTTTCCAAGCATTAAGCATTGATATAAATCAATTTTTACTCTACGTGTTAATTATGTAGCTCAATAAAGAATATTGGTGAATTTAATGTTAATGCTGTGTTTAAAGTATGGCTTGCTTGGTTACTGAAAAGAGAGATATGAGAATCATAGGTAATATTATTTAACGCCGAGGAAAAAAATGAAAAAAAATGAGCCGATCTAAATAATGCTAGACTGCTCACAGTATTTTTCCTGTTTTCTTACGCCCTCTCCTGATGTTTTTTTCTCTGTCTCAAACCCTTGCCTGTCAGCCACTGCGGAATTATTTTCTTCAGTGACAACACTGCCGAGATAATATTCATGAAATAATTCATAAAATCAATATGATAGGTAAGGTTTTTCGCGGAGCAGGCATTCCGCCGGTTCAGCGGATGTTCTGGCGAGATGGATAACGCCCATAAAAAAGGCCACCTGACGGTGGCCAACCATGTCGAAATCGGACAGATTTCTGCTTGCGGAGAAGCAGAGAGGGTTTACTTGATGATAGCTTTCAGCGCTTCGCCGATATCAGCGAGGCTGCGAACGGTTTTCACACCGGCGGCTTCCAGAGCGGCAAATTTCTCATCAGCAGTGCCTTTACCGCCAGCGATGATGGCGCCAGCGTGGCCCATACGCTTGCCTTTCGGCGCGGTCACGCCCGCGATGTAGCCGACAACCGGCTTGGTCACGTGCTCTTTGATGTAGGCTGCCGCTTCTTCTTCCGCGCTGCCGCCGATCTCACCGATCATCACGATCGCTTCGGTCTGCGGATCTTCCTGGAACAGCTTCAGGATATCGATGAAGTTGGAGCCCGGGATCGGGTCGCCGCCGATACCGACGCAGGTAGACTGGCCGAAACCATAGTCGGTCGTCTGCTTAACCGCTTCATAAGTCAGGGTACCGGAACGGGAAACGATGCCCACTTTACCCGGCTTGTGAATGTGGCCAGGCATGATGCCGATTTTGCACTCGCCCGGGGTGATAACGCCTGGGCAGTTCGGGCCAATCATGCGTACGCCCGCTTCGTCCAGCTTCACTTTCACGGTCAGCATATCCAGCGTCGGGATACCTTCGGTGATGGTGATAATCAGCTTAATGCCCGCATCAATCGCTTCCAGAATGGAGTCTTTGCAGAACGGTGCCGGAACGTAGATAACGGTCGCGGTCGCGCCGGTCGCTTCAACAGCTTCGCGCACGGTGTTAAATACCGGCAGGCCCAGGTGGGTGGTGCCGCCTTTGCCTGGCGTTACGCCGCCAACCATTTGCGTACCGTAAGCGATCGCTTGTTCAGAGTGGAAGGTCCCCTGGCTACCGGTGAAGCCCTGGCAGATAACCTTGGTATCTTTATTAATTAAAACTGACATTATTTCCCCTCCACTGCGGCAACAACCTGCTGTGCTGCGTCCGTCAGACTTTTCGCTGCAATAATATTCAGGCCGCTGTCAGCCAGTTTTTTCGCGCCCAGTTCGGCGTTGTTACCTTCCAGACGTACGACGACCGGAACGTTAACCCCAACTTCCGCTACCGCACCGATGATGCCGTCAGCGATCAGGTCGCAACGTACGATGCCGCCGAAGATGTTAACCAGCACCGCTTTCACATTGTCATCAGAAAGGATGATTTTGAACGCTTCGGTCACGCGCTCTTTGGTCGCGCCGCCACCTACGTCGAGGAAGTTAGCCGGTTCGCCGCCGTGCAGCTTAACGATGTCCATGGTGCCCATCGCCAGGCCTGCGCCGTTAACCATGCAGCCGATGTTGCCATCCAGTGCCACATAGTTCAGTTCCCACTGCGCCGCCTGCGCTTCACGCGGGTCTTCCTGAGACTGGTCGCGCATTTCGCGCAGATCCGGCTGGCGGAACAGTGCGTTGCCGTCAGCGCCCAGTTTGCCGTCGAGGCAGATCAGGTCGCCCTGCTTAGTGATAACCAGCGGGTTGATTTCGATCAGCGCCAGGTCGCGCTCAAGGAAAATGGTCGCCAGCCCCATGAAAATCTTGGTGAACTGCTGAACCTGTTTACCTTCCAGACCCAGTTTGAACGCCAGTTCGCGCCCCTGGTAAGGCATCGGGCCCGCCAGCGGATCGATAGCGATCTTATGGATCAGGTGCGGGGTTTCTTCCGCGACTTTTTCGATTTCCACACCGCCTTCGGTAGACGCCATGAACACCACGCGACGGGAGCTACGATCAACGACCGCGCCCAGATACAGCTCTTTATCGATATCGGTCGCTGCTTCCACCAGAATCTGGTTGACCGGCTGGCCGTTGGCATCTGTTTGGTAGGTCACCAGGCGTTTGCCCAGCCAGTGCTCAGCAAATGCGCGGATCTCTTCTTTGCTCTTAACTACTTTCACACCGCCCGCTTTACCGCGGCCACCAGCGTGAACCTGACATTTCACTACCCACGGACCCGCACCGATTTTTGAAGCGGCTTCTTCTGCTTCACGCGGAGTAGTACAGGCATAACCCACCGGCGCCGGTAAGCCATAGCGGGCAAAAAGTTGTTTTGCCTGATATTCATGTAAGTTCATGTGTTCAGTCCATCCTTCAGGGTGTAATTATCTTTAAACCTGTAGGCCTGATAAGACGCGCTAGCGTCGCCATCAGGCATCTCATCAACGCCGGATGGCGGCATAAATGCCTTATCCGGCCTACGGTAAGTCATACTCTTACTGACTACACGTCCAGCAGCAGACGAGTCGGATCTTCCAGCAGCTCTTTAATCGCCACCAGGAAGCCAACCGATTCACGCCCATCGATCAGACGGTGGTCGTAGGAGAGCGCCAGGTACATCATCGGCAGGATCTCTACCTTGCCATTCACCGCCATCGGACGGTCTTTAATGGCATGCATACCCAGAATGGCGCTCTGCGGTGGGTTGATGATCGGCGTGGACATCAGGGAACCGAAGACGCCGCCGTTGGTAATGGTGAAGTTACCGCCGGTCAGGTCATCTACGGTCAGCTTGCCGTCACGGCCTTTCACTGCCAGCTCTTTGATATTCTTTTCGATGTCCGCCATGCCCAGCAGGTCAACGTCACGCAGAACCGGGGTTACCAGGCCGCGCGGAGTTGATACTGCCATGCTGACGTCGAAGTAGTTGTGGTAAACCACGTCGTCGCCGTCGATGGAAGCGTTCACTTCCGGGTAGCGTTTCAGCGCTTCAACAACCGCTTTCACGTAGAAGGACATGAAGCCCAGACGGATACCGTGACGTTTTTCGAAGGCATCGCCGTACTGCTTACGCAGATCCATAATCGGCTTCATGTTGACTTCGTTAAAGGTCGTCAGCATGGCGGTGGAATTTTTCGCTTCCAGCAGACGCTCGGCCACGCGTTTACGCAGACGGGTCATCGGGACGCGTTTTTCTGAACGGTGACCCAGCTGCGGCGCTGGTGCTGCCGCCGCGGTAGCCGCTGGCGCTTTGGCTTCAGCCGCCGCCGGGGCTTTCGCCAGATGCTTCTCGACGTCTTCACGAGTCAGACGGCCACCCACGCCGGTGCCTTTGATGGCAGCGGCATCGAGGTTGTGTTCCGCCAGCAGGCGACGGATCGCCGGGCTGAGCGCGTCATTGTTCTGCTCTTCCAGAGAGGCTTGCTGGCGCTGCGCCGGGGTGGACGCTTTCGCATCCGCTTTTTCGCTGGTTTCTTTACCTGCGCTGTTGCCTTCACGCAGGCGGCCAAGGATCTGGCGAGACAGGACGGTAGCGCCCTCATCTTCCAGCACTGCATCCAGAATGCCGTCCGCTGATGCCGGTACTTCCAGTACCACTTTGTCAGTTTCGATTTCGACCAGAACTTCGTCACGGACGACCGCGTCGCCCGGTTTTTTATGCCAGGTGGCGACGGTTGCGTCAGCTACGGACTCAGGCAGGTCGGGAACCAGAATATCTACGCTACTCATTGTGTATCCTTTAATTAATCGACGTTCAGCGCGTCATTGACCAGATCTTGTTGCTGTTTCTGGTGAACGGACATGTACCCTACCGCCGGAGAGGCGGAGGCCGGGCGGCCTGCATAACGCAGAGAGGCCCCAAATGGAACTACTTCACGAAGGTGGTGCTGGCTGCAGTACCATGCGCCCTGGTTGAGCGGCTCTTCCTGGCACCAGACAAAATCGTGTACGTGCGAGTAAGCTTTCAGCGCTTCCTGCACCGCCTGATGCGGGAACGGGTAGAGCTGTTCGATACGCACGATGGCGACATCTTTTTGCTCGTTTTTGCGACGCTGTTCCAGCAGGTCATAGTAAACCTTACCAGAGCACAGTACGACGCGCTTCACGGCTTGCGGATCGAGATCGTCGATTTCGCCGATGGCCGGCATAAAGGTGCCGTTCGCCAGTTCGTCCATGCTGGAGACCGCCAGCGGGTGGCGCAGCAGAGACTTCGGCGACATCACCACCAGCGGACGGCGCATACCGCGCAGCGCCTGACGACGTAGCATATGGTAAACCTGTGCCGGGGTGGACGGGACGCAAACCTGCATGTTCTGCTCAGCGCACAGCTGCAGATAACGTTCCAGACGCGCGGAGGAGTGCTCCGGACCCTGCCCTTCGTAGCCGTGCGGCAGCAGCATCACCAGACCGCACATCCGGCCCCATTTCTGTTCGCCAGAGGAGATGAACTGATCAATGACCACCTGCGCGCCGTTGGCGAAGTCGCCGAACTGCGCTTCCCAGATGGTCAGCGTACGCGGCTCTGCGGTGGCGTAACCGTACTCGAACGCCAGGACGGCTTCTTCAGACAGCACCGAGTCCCAGACGCGGAACTGGCCCTGGCCGTTGTGCACATGCTGCAGCGGGGTATAGGTAGAACCGTTGCTCTGGTTATGAATAACCGCATGACGGTGGAAGAAGGTGCCGCGACCGGAGTCTTCACCGGACAGACGCACCGGAATGCCTTCGTCAACCAGAGTGGCGTAAGCCAGGTTTTCGGCACCGCCCCAATCGAACATCTTCTCACCGGCGGCCATCAGCTGGCGATCGCCGTAGATTTTCGCCACACGAGACTGCATTTCGATACCTTCCGGCACCGTACTGATGCGTTTGGCCAGCTCTTGCAGACGTTTTGGCTCCACTTTATCCGGATAGCTCTCATCCCACTCGTGGTTAAGGTAGGGAGACCAGGTAAAGGAGTGCATATTCATCGGACGCCACTCCTCCACCACGCACTCGCCGGCATCCAGCGCATCGCGGTAAAGGTTAACCTGCTCGGTCGCGTCTTCCAGCGTCGCGACTTTGTCCTGCTCCAGCTTGTCAGCATAGATTTTGCGCGGGGTCGGATGCTTTTTGATTTTCTGGTACATCAGCGGCTGGGTAGCGCTTGGTTCGTCGGCTTCGTTGTGGCCGTGACGGCGGTAGCACACCAGATCGATGAAGACATCGCGTTTGAAGGTATTACGGAAATCCAGCGCAAGACGGGTAACGAAAGCAACGGCTTCCGGGTCATCCGCGTTAACGTGGAAAATCGGCGCCTGAACCATCTTACCGATATCGGTACAGTATGGCGTAGAACGCGCATCCAGCGGGTTGGAGGTGGTAAAGCCAACCTGGTTGTTGATAACGATGCGCACGGTACCGCCGACTTCGTAACCGCGGGCTTTCGACATGTTCAGGGTTTCCTGAACCACGCCCTGGCCGGTAACGGCGGCGTCGCCGTGAATAGTAATAGGCAGAACTTTGTTGCTGCTTGGCTCGTCCAGACGATCCAGACGGGCGCGTACGGAACCGATAACCACCGGGCTGACGATCTCCAGGTGCGACGGGTTAAACGCCAGCGCCAGGTGAACCAGACCGCCTTCGGTTTCCATATCGGAAGAGAAGCCCATGTGGTACTTCACATCGCCGGTGCCGAGATGTTCTTTATGTTTGCCCGCGAACTCGTCGAACAGGTCCTGCGGTTTTTTACCCAGCACGTTGACCAGCACGTTCAGACGGCCGCGGTGCGCCATGCCCAGCACCACTTCGCGGGTGCCGCTTTTGCCTGCATGGCGGATCATCTCTTTGAGCATTGGGATCAGGGCATCACCGCCTTCCAGCGAGAAGCGTTTCGCCCCCGGGAATTTGGCGCCGAGGTAGCGTTCCAGCCCTTCTGCAGCGGTCAGTTCACTGAGGAAGCGTTTTTTCTCTGCCGCGGTGAAGCTCGCTTTACCCGCTACCGACTCAATACGCTGCTGGATCCAGCGTTTTTCCTCAGTAGAGGTGATATGCATGTATTCCGCGCCGATGGAGCCGCAGTAGGTTTGCTTGAGGGCGGCAATCAGCTCGCCCAGCTTCATCGTGTCTTTACCGATGGCAAATGAACCTACGTTATAGCTATCCTGGAAATCGGCCTCGGTCAGATCGTGGTAGGCCGGATCAAGATCCGCCACTCTCTCTTGCTTCCACAACCCCAGCGGATCGAGATTCGCATGCTGGTGGCCACGGAAACGGTATGCGTTGATGAGCTGCAGGACTTTAACCTGCTTCACATTGGTGTCAGGGTCGGAAATCGAAGAAGTGTAACGTGAGGCATCCTTCGCCAGTCGACGGAAATAATCACGTGTTTTGGAATGGAATTGATCCGGTTTAACTCCGGTGCCAGGTAACTGCTGGAACATCGAACGCCAGTTGGCGTCAACAGAGTCAGGATCGGTTAAGAAGTCTTCATAGAGCTGTTCTATCCAGCTCTGGTTCGAACCAGAGAGGAAAGAAGAGTCCAGCCAGGCTTTCATTGCGCCGTTCTGCATCGTGATCCCTTAAGCATTTTTATGCTTATTTCGCCGTAGAAACTACCACGCACACCGAGTGCACGTGCCGGGGTTCACTTTTTGCGGACGAGTTGTGGTTTCTATCCGCTAAGGAACCTTTAAAAACTGCCATTAATCTTCAGCGTTCAGGCTGCGGTTGCGTTGGCTGCCTTCGCTTACCCCGGTCACATAGTTCACTATGCTCCCGGGGATGCGCTCAGTTGCCGCCTTACCTCGCACTGAACGCCTCGATTACTGGTACATATTTGGCGGTTTTTAAAGATTTCCTGCTATCTGTCCCCCGGCAGCGCTTACGCTTGCCGGGGCTACTGCTTTGGTAGCCCGGATAAGCGCAAGCGCCATCCGGGACAGACCGTGTTGCTTACGCGCTGCGCTGCAGCAGCATCGACTTAATATGGCCGATGGCGCGCGTCGGGTTAAGCCCTTTAGGACACACACTGACGCAGTTCATAATGCTGTGACAGCGGAATACGCTGAAAGCATCGCTCAGGCCGTCCAGGCGCTCGCTGGTTTCAGTATCGCGACTGTCGATCAGGAAGCGATACGCGGCCAACAGGCCTGCCGGGCCGATGAACTTGTCCGGGTTCCACCAGAACGACGGGCAGGAGGTTGAACAACATGCGCACAGAATACACTCGTACAGACCATCGAGTTTCTCACGCTGCTCAGGCATCTGCAGATGCTCGCGAGCCGGAGGATTTTGCCCATTATTCAACAAGTAAGGCTTAATCTTCTCATATTGTGCATAGAATTGCCCCATGTCTACCACCAAATCACGGATAACCGGTAATCCTGGCAGTGGACGGATAACAATCTTCTTGCCCGGCTGATTCAGCGCGGAGATCGGCGTGATGCACGCCAGACCGTTTTTCCCGTTCATGTTCAGGCCATCGGAACCGCAAACCCCTTCACGGCAGGAGCGGCGGAACGACAGCGACGGATCTTTTTCTTTCAGCTGGATCAGCGCATCCAGCAGCATCATGTCGCGACCTTCTTCCGCTTCGAGGGTGTAATCCTGCATGTGCGGAGCGTCGTCAACATCCGGGTTATAGCGATAAATTGAAAACTCGAGTTTCATTTTCCTGTCTCCGCATTAGTAAGTACGAATCTTCGGCGGGAATGCCGGACGCAGTTTCGGTTCCATGTTGACGCTACGACGCGTCATGGATTCCGACTCTGGCAGATACAGGGAATGGCACAGCCAGTTTTCATCATCACGATCCGGGAAGTCGAAGCGGCTGTGGGCGCCACGGCTTTCGGTACGGAAGTTGGCGGATACGGCCGTTGAATAGGCGGTTTCCATCAGGTTATCCAGCTCCAGGCACTCGACGCGCTGGGTGTTGAACTCGCTGGAAGTATCGTCCAGGCGCGCATTTTTCAGACGCTCGCGGATCACTTTCAGCTGCTCCAGGCCCTTGTGCATCGCATCGCCTTCACGGAATACCGAGAAGTTATGTTGCATACATTCCTGCAACGCTTTGCGGATAGCAACCGGGTCTTCGCCGGAGCGGGTGTTGTTCCAGCGGTTGAGACGGTCCAGAGAGGCTTCGACATCGGATTCGCTGGCTGCGCGCAGGGCGCCCTGCTCGGCGATGGACTCCTGCAGATGCAGGCCCGCCGCGCGGCCGAAGACCACCAGGTCCAGCAGTGAGTTGCCGCCCAGACGGTTGGCGCCGTGTACCGATACACAGGCAATTTCGCCTACCGCGAACAGACCCGGGATCACCACGTCTTCGCCCTTCTCATTCACGGTCAGCGCCTGGCCGGTGACTTTGGTCGGAATACCGCCCATCATGTAGTGGCAGGTTGGGATAACCGGGATCGGCTCTTTAACCGGGTCAACGTGAGCAAAGGTACGGGACAGCTCAAGGATACCTGGCAGACGAGATTCCAGAACCTCTTTGCCCAGGTGATCCAGTTTCAGTTTCGCATGCGGGCCCCACGGACCATCGCAGCCGCGACCTTCACGGATTTCGATCATGATGGAACGCGCCACCACGTCACGACCCGCCAGGTCTTTCGCGTTCGGCGCATAACGCTCCATAAAGCGCTCGCCGTGTTTGTTCAGCAGGTAACCGCCTTCGCCGCGGCAACCTTCGGTGACCAGCACCCCTGCCCCGGCGATACCGGTCGGGTGGAACTGCCACATTTCCATATCCTGCACAGGAACGCCTGCGCGGATGGCCATCCCGACGCCGTCACCGGTGTTGATGTGGGCGTTGGTGGTGGACTGATAGATACGGCCTGCGCCGCCGGTCGCCAGCACGGTGGCGCGGGCTTTAAAGTAGACCACTTCGCCGGTCTCGATGCACAGGGCGGTACAACCGACCACCGCGCCGTCCTGGTTTTTCACCAGATCGAGGGCATACCATTCGGAGAAGATAGTGGTGTGGTTTTTCAGGTTCTGCTGATACAGGGTGTGCAACAGCGCGTGGCCGGTACGGTCAGCCGCCGCCGCGGTGCGTGCCGCCTGCTCGCCGCCGAAGTTTTTCGACTGGCCGCCGAACGGGCGCTGATAAATACGGCCGTCATCAAGACGGGAGAACGGCAGGCCCATATGTTCCAGCTCAAGAATCGCTTCCGGGCCGGTCTTACACATATATTCGATGGCGTCCTGGTCGCCAATATAGTCCGACCCTTTTACGGTGTCGTACATATGCCATTCCCAGTTATCTTCATGGGAGTTACCGAGCGCGACGGTGATACCACCCTGCGCGGAAACGGTATGGGAACGGGTAGGGAACACTTTGGAGAGCAGTGCACAGGTCTGTCCGCTCTGGGAAATTTGTAGCGCCGCGCGCATGCCTGCGCCGCCGGCACCGATAACAACAGCATCAAACTCTCTGACTGGCAATTTCATTACACACCCCACACCACAACAAATCCATAAAGAACGTAAGCCACCAGCGCCACAACGATAGCCAGTTGCAGAACCAGGCGCAGGGCCAGTGGTTTAACGTAGTCCGTTAACACCTGCCACATCCCGATCCAGGCATGGATGAGAATGGAGACGAGAGCCAGCAGAGTGAAGACTTTAGTGAAACCGGAGGCAAAGAATCCGGTCCACACTTCCCATGAGATTTCACCGGTGGTGGCAAAGAAGCCAACCATGTAGATGATGTAGAGGGTCAGAACGATGGCGGTAGCACGGACCAGAATAAAGTCATGTACGCCGTTGCGTCCCAGTGCTGAGGCGTTGCTTACCATACGAGGACTCCTGCGAGAAGTGAAAGCACGACAGTAATAACAAAAGAGATTTTGGCGGAACGTTTCCCTGCTTCGAGGGTTTCGTCCAGGTAGCCAAAGTCCATCAGCAGATGGCGGATACCGACAACCACGTGGTAGGCCAGCGCGGTCAGAATGCCCCACATGATGAACTTCACAAAGAAGCTATCCATGATTGAGGCCGCCGTCAGAAAACCTTCTGGGGAGGAAAGGCTGGTGCCCAGCAACCAAAGCAGAATTCCGACCGCCACGAAGGTGATGACACCGGAAACGCGATGGAGAATGGACGCTATCGCCGTGATTGGGAACCGTATCGTTTGTAGATCCAGATTGACAGGTCTTTGTTTTTTCACATTTCTTACCATGAATAACGCCCACATGCTGTTCTTATTGTTTCCTTCCTCCGGTCTGCTTGCGGGTCAGACAGCGTCCTTTCTATAACCAGAAGTCATGTTAAAACGTCTTTTCAGGCATTAAAACATCACTAAACAACGCTGGGTGGCTCGGGATTGCAGGGTGTTCCGGAGACCTGGCCGCAGTATAGGCCGTTCACAAAATCATTACAATTAACCTACATATAGTTTGTTGGGTTTTCTCCGGAACAGTGATCAAGGTCACGATAACAACATTTTTTTAATTTTTAATCACCTGATTTGACAAATATTAAACATTCTTGTTACAACCATTACCAGTTAAATGCAATAATGCTCAAAAGTTATGGGGTCACTCTTTCACCTGAGAATAAGTTATGTAACAGTGTGTCAGTATTGACCGATGTAATCAGGACAGTTATTAGTGGTATATAGGTTTTAATATTCGGACTGCTAAAACGCTGATTTGCTGTTGTTTCACCGCAGCCCTGAAGGACGTACCATCAAGCGCCGTTGCTCTGTACCCTGCCCTTTTCGCTGACGCAGAGCTGTGTGCAACATAACAAACTGGTAACGTATGCAGGCGCGGGCCGAAAGCAAATCCACCACCCGGCAGTCTTAAGCAATAAAGGCGCTAAGGAGACCATAAATGTCTGATGCTAAAGCAAAAATCACCCTGGGTGGTGACACTGCTATTGAACTGGATGTGCTAAAAGGCACGCTCGGTCAGGATGTTATTGATATTCGTAGTCTTGGTTCAAAAGGCGTATTTACTTTTGACCCAGGTTTCACATCCACCGCTTCTTGTGAATCTAAAATTACGTTTATCGATGGTGACGAGGGGATCCTGCTGCACCGCGGCTTCCCGATCGACCAGTTAGCGACCGAATCTAACTATCTCGAAGTTTGTTATATTCTGCTGTACGGTGAAAAACCGACTCAGGCCGAATATGACGAATTCAAAACCACCGTCACCCGCCACACCATGATTCATGAGCAGATCACCCGTCTGTTCCATGCGTTCCGTCGCGATTCCCACCCGATGGCGGTGATGTGCGGGATCACTGGCGCCCTGGCGGCGTTCTATCATGACTCCCTCGACGTGAATAACCCGCGTCACCGCGAGATTGCCGCCTACCGTCTGCTGTCCAAAATGCCAACCATGGCAGCCATGTGTTACAAGTATTCTATCGGCCAGCCGTTTGTTTATCCGCGCAACGACCTCTCCTACGCCGGCAACTTCCTGCGCATGATGTTCGCCACACCGTGCGAAGAGTATGAAGTCAATCCGGTGCTTGAGCGCGCGATGGATCGTATTCTGATCCTGCACGCCGATCACGAGCAGAACGCGTCGACCTCGACGGTACGTACCGCCGGCTCCTCCGGCGCTAACCCGTTCGCCTGTATCGCAGCCGGTATCGCCTCCCTGTGGGGACCGGCACACGGCGGCGCCAACGAAGCGGCGCTGAAAATGCTGGAAGAGATCAGCTCCGTTGAACACATTCCGGAATTTGTCCGTCGTGCGAAAGACAAAAATGACTCTTTCCGCCTGATGGGCTTCGGCCATCGTGTTTACAAGAACTACGACCCGCGCGCCACTGTGATGCGTGAAACCTGCCATGAAGTGCTGAAAGAGCTGGGCACTAAAGACGACCTGCTGCAGGTGGCCATGGAGCTGGAGCATATCGCGCTGAACGACCCGTACTTCATCGAGAAGAAACTTTACCCGAACGTCGACTTCTACTCCGGTATCATCCTGAAAGCGATGGGTATTCCGTCCTCCATGTTTACCGTTATCTTCGCCATGGCGCGTACCGTGGGCTGGATTGCGCACTGGAACGAAATGCACAACGATGGCATGAAGATCGCCCGTCCGCGTCAGTTGTACACCGGCTACACCAAACGCGATTACCAGTCTGACATTAAGCGGTAATCTTGTCGTACCGGATAACAATAAACGCGCCAACTGGCGCGTTTTTTTATCTACCTGACAGCCGGCTTAATGCTGGCATCCGGGACACCAGTAAAACGGCCGTGAGGAGAGTGTCGTCTTCTCAATCACCCCCCCGCAGCGCTCGCACCTTTCCCCGTCACGATGGAAGACCTTAAAGCGAAACAGCGCGCCGTGATGCCTGTTGTCATCCGCCTGGCCGCGGGTTCGATAAGAAAGCCGCGGGATATCCAGCAGCGCGTGCGCCAGCGCATCCAGCTGACTATCGCTCAGTTCAGCGGCTTTACGCTTTCCGCTTAATCCCACCTGCCAGAGGATCTCCACCCGCAGATAGTTACCGAGCCCGGCCAGAAAGGCCTGATCCAGCAGCAGGCCGGAAAACTGACGATGGCGGAATTTGGCCGACAGCAGCCGCGCTTTCACCTCCTCCGCGGTTAACGTCATATCCAGCACATCTGGCCCCACGCGCAGTAAAAACGGGTGATGGGCAACCTGCTCCGCCGTGAGCATTTCAATGTCCGACGCGCTGTAGAGCAGAATCGCCTTGCGGGCGGTCTGCAGCCTGACGCGCAGCACCCGGTTAGAGGCGGGCTGTTCCCCGGCATCGACCACGCGCCAGACACCGTACAACTGATTATGGCTGTACAGAGTCAACCCGCCGGAGAAGCGGGTCAGCAGGGCTTTCCCCCGGGTGTCAATATGGGTAACCCGCTGACCCATCAGCGGGGTTTGGTAGGGTTGCAACTGGGGAAAGGCAAACCAGACGTCGGTTAAAGGTTCGCCTTTGATTGCCGCCTCCAGTTTATCCGCCGCGCGGCGGATCTCCGGACCTTCCGGCATACTGTCATCCTTCTGTTAATGGGTGGCGCCGCCGCCCAGTTTACTATCCACCGACTGGCGCAGCGCCACGGCAATGGTCGTTTCCAGCGCCTCCCGCACGGTGGCGGTCGCCATACTCGGCTCGCCGGGATGGGCCGCCGCCTGCGCCGGTAGCCATGGAATATGGATAAAGCCGCCCCTGACGCCAGCCTGCTCCTGCAGCTTATGTAGCAAACCATACATCACGTGATTGCAGACGAAGGTGCCGGCGGTTTGGGAGACCGAAGCCGGGATCCCGCGATTGCGCAACGCGCTGACGATCGCTTTGATCGGTAAGGTGCTGAACCACGCCGCCGGCCCCCCGTCGACGATCGGCGTGTCGACAGGCTGCTGGCCGTTGTTATCGGGAATGCGCGCATCATCGACGTTGATAGCCACACGTTCAACGCTGATATCGACGCGACCACCAGCCTGCCCCACGGCAATGACCAGCCTCGGCTGCAGGTCTTCTATCGCCGCGTAGAGCACCGACAGCGCCTCGCCAAACACACAGGGGAGCTGACGGGCGATCACCTGCTGCCCGGCAATCATCGTCCCGTTCAGCTGCCTCACCACTTCCCATGAAGGGTTAACCGTCTCGCCATCAAAGGGTTCAAAACCGGTTAACAACACGCCTGCCATCATCCTCTCCTTCCCGGTCATTCAGGTTGTCACGCTTCAGCGTCCAGTTGCGCGCTGACCAGAATATGGCGCCCGGCAAACGCCGCCCGCAGACGGCGGGCAAAATCCAGCGCGTGCGGGCCATCGCCGTGCAGACACACCGTCTGCGCCACCACGTTGGCCCACTCGCCGCTGATGCTGCGCACCCGGTGGTGTTGCACCATCTCGAGGGTTTGCGCCAGGGCCTGCTCTTCGCTGTCGATCAGCGCGCCGGGCTGGCTACGCGGCACCAGGCTACCGTCGGCCAGGTAGCCGCGGTCGGCAAACACCTCCTGGCGCGTCGTCAGGCCATAGTGCTGCCCGGCACGGATCAGTTCGCTGCCCGCCAGCCCCACCAGCACCAGCTTCGGGTTAACATCACGGACCGCGCGGGCGATGGCATCCGCCAGTGGCGGCGATTTGGCCGCCTGGTTATAAAGCATGCCGTGCGGCTTCACATGCTGCAGCTCGCCGCCCTGCGCCTGAACGATCGCCGCCAGGGCGCCAATCTGATACAGCGTCTGGGCATAGACCGTTTCCGGCGGCAGATCCATCGCCGTACGACCAAAATTTTCCCGGTCGGGATACCCCGGATGGGCGCCCACCGCCACGCCGTACTTCAGCGCCTCGCGCACGCTCTGCACCATCAGCCGGGCATCGCCGGCGTGAAAACCACAGGCGATATTCGCCGAGGACACCAGCTGGAGCAGCGCGCTATCGTTCGCGCCCCCTTCCCCGAGATCGGCATTGAGATCAATCATCATCGTGGAGTCTCCAGGCCAGTTGTTCAAGATAACGCTGACGATCGGCCCGCGCCTTCAGCGCCTCCTCCAGCGAGCAGGCGACGAAGTGGATCGGCTGCCCCAGCGGGATCTGCGCCAGCTGGTACATATCAGCCTCAATAATGCAGGCGATGCGCGGATAACCGCCGGTGGTTTGCGCATCGTTCATCAGCACGATGGGCTGGCCGTTGTGCGGCACCTGCACCACGCCAGGCAGCAGACCGTGCGACAGCATTTCGCGATCGGTAGTCCGTTTCAGCGGCTGCCCCTGCAGGCGGTAACCCATGCGGTTGCTCTGCGGGCTGAGCTGCCAGGGAGAGCGCCAGAACGAGGCCTGCGAGGCCGCATCAAACTCGTGATATTCCGGGCCCGGCAGCGCGCGAATGCGATTGTCCAGCGGCAGCTGCTTGACGCCGCGCGAGGTGGTAAAGCGCCGGGCGGCTTTCCCGAGCTTCAGCTGGTCGCCATCCTGCAGGCGGCGTCCTTCCAGACCGCCAATCCCCGCCTTAAGATCCGTGCTGCGCGAGCCAAGCACCACCGGGACCGCAATCCCGCCCGCCACCGCCAGATAGCTGCGGATGCCATGCTGCGGCGTTTTCAGCACCAGCCGCTGCCCGGCCCGGTAAGCGGTGCGCCAGCCCACCCAGACCGCTTTGCCGTCCAGCGTCGCTTCGCAGGCGGCGCCGGTCAGCGCGAACCAGCCGCTGCGGGCAAATTCAATCTCCACCTGGCCGAGGGTTATCTCCAGCCCGGCAGCGTTCGCCTCGTTGCCAACCAGCAGATTGGCAATCACCAGCGCCGGATAATCCAGGGCGCCGCAGCGACTGATGCCAGACTGGCGCAGGCCTTCTCGTCCACCGTCCTGTACCGAGGTGTACAGACCGGCGCGGATCAGGGTCAACATACCCCCTCCTTTTGCGGCACAAAGCGAATTTTATCCCCCACGCGCAGCAGCGCAGGCTCCTTACGCGCCGGGTCAAACAGCGTCAACGCGGTCCGCCCCAGCAGCTGCCAGCCGCCGGGCGTCGCCAGTGGATAGATACCGGTTTGCGCGCCGCCGATGCCCACCGAACCGGCCGGGACCCGCACGCGCGGTTCGGCGCGACGCGGGGTCGCCAGCGCCGGCGGCAGCCCGCCCAGGTAGGGGAATCCCGGCTGAAAACCAATAAACCAGACCAGGTATTCCACCGAGGCATGCAGCTCCACAACCTGTTTTTCACTCAGGCCGCTGTGCTGCGCCACCACCCCGAGATCCGGCCCGGCCTCGCCGCCGTACACCACCGGGATGGTCAATGACCTCGACTCCGGCGCCAGCGCAAGACTCTCCTCCCACCAGCGCTGTAGACGGTCTATCGCCTCCCACGCCATCTCCTGCGGGCGGCGGAGCACTACGGTGATATTGTTCATACCGGGAATGGCGTCAACCACCTCCTCATGGTGAGACAGACGCTGGGCCAATCCCCAGATCCGTTGCTGGCTCTCGAGCGTGACCGGCGGCTCCAGCTCCAGCACGACGGCCGTTTCTCCTAACAGATAACAACGCGCTCGCTGCACTTTTCTCTCTCCCGTCAGGCTGGGTTAGGAATATCAATAAAGGTGACATCCAGGTCGGTCGTTTCCGTCAGCCATTCGCTGAGGGCGCGAATGCCGCCGCGCTCGGTGGCGTGGTGGCCAGCGGCATAAAAATGCAGCCCCTGTTCGCGGGCAGAGTGAATGGTTTGTTCCGACACCTCGCCGGTGATAAACGCGTCCACCCCAAAGCGCGCCGCGGCGTCAATAAAGCCCTGGCCGCCGCCAGTACACCAGGCGATGCGGCTGACGGTGTCCGGCCCGGTATCGCCGCACCACAGCGGCTTGCGCCCCAACCGCGCTTCGATCCAGGAGGCCAGTTCGAGGCCGGAAACCGGCATCGACAGTTCGCCCCACGGCACCAGCGGTTCGATTTCACCCAGCACGTTAATCCCCAGCAGATGCGCCAGCTGCGCGTTGTTGCCCAGCTCCGGATGGGCATCCAGCGGCAGGTGCCAGCCGTAGAGATTGATATCGTTGGCCAGCAGCGTTTTCAGGCGGCGGCGCTTCATGCCACGGATCACTGGCGACTCGTTTTTCCAGAAATAGCCATGATGGACGATCACCGCATCCGCCTGCAGCCGAACGGCTTCATCCAGCAGCGCCTGGCTGGCCGTCACCCCGGTGACGATCGTGTGCACCGTGTCACGACCTTCCACCTGCAGACCGTTAGGGGCGAAATCACTGATGGCCGCACTATTGAGCTTGTCGTTTATCAGTTGTTCCAGTTCGCTATTTTTCATCGCCACTCCAGCAGATAATCAGGGTATACAAAGGCATAACATAACCAGATCCATTCGGGCCGTCGATAGTCCACTACCGGCACCGACCATGACTTTTTACCGGATCCCGCATTTTGTCTACCCACCCCGTCGCGCATTCGTGTATATTTATGCACTAATAAAGCATATTAAATAACCAGAAAGCCCCTCAAGCCATGAATATGACTAATTAAGCGCTATTCATGCAGAACGATCGACTTTCGCTTTACGTCAGGAAACACACTTCACATGAAGACATCATCATCGCAGCCGCGGGCGATTTACTACGTCGTGGCGCTGCAAATCTGGGAGTATTTTAGCTTCTACGGCATGCGCGCCCTGCTGATCCTCTATCTCACCAATCAGCTCAAATATGACGATAACCACGCCTACGCGCTGTTCAGCGCCTACTGTTCGCTGGTTTATGTGACGCCGATCCTCGGCGGCTATCTGGCCGATAAGCTGCTGGGCAACCGGATGGCGGTCATGCTCGGCGCGCTGCTGATGGCGATGGGTCACCTGGTGCTCGGGGCCAGCGAAACCGCTCCGGTCTTCCTCTACCTGTCGCTGGCGATCATCGTCTGCGGCTACGGGTTGTTTAAATCCAACGTCAGCTGTCTGCTGGGAGAACTCTACGAACCCGCCGATCCGCGTCGCGATGGCGGTTTCTCGCTGATGTATGCCGCGGGCAATATCGGCTCGATTATCGCGCCTATCGCCTGCGGCTACGTACAGGAGGAGTATAGCTGGGCGATGGGCTTTGCCCTGGCGGCCATCGGCATGGTGGCGGGACTGGTGATTTTCCTCTGCGGCAACCGTCACTTCCAGCATACCGCCGGCGTCAACCGCCAGGCGCTGTGCGCGCGCCGCTTCCTGCTGCCGAACTGGGGCTGGCTGCTGGTGCTGCTGGTTACCGCCCCGCTGCTGATCGCCGTGCTGTTCTGGCAGGAGTGGTCGGTGTATGCCCTGATCGTGGCCACCGTTATCGGCCTGGCGGTGCTGGCGCGGATCTACCTGCGCGCTGAAACCGATAAACAGCGTAAGGATCTGCGCCTGATCGTCGTCCTCACCGCGTTTAGCCTACTGTTCTGGGCCTTCGCCCAGCAAGGCGGGAGCTCCATCAGCCTGTATATTGACCGCTTCGTTAATCGCCATATCATGAGCTACGAAGTCCCTACCGCCATGTTCCAGTCGGTCAACGCCTTCGCGGTGATGCTCTGCGGGATGGTGCTGGCGTGGCTGGTGAAAGAGAGCGTCGGTGGCAATCGCACCGTGCGCATCTGGGGGAAATTTGCCCTCGGTCTGGGCCTGATGAGCGCCGGGTTCTGCATCCTGACCCTCAGCGCCCGCTGGTCCGCGGCCTATGGCCAGTCGTCCATGCCGCTGATGGTGCTGGGGCTGGCGGTGATGGGTTTTGCCGAACTGTTTATCGACCCGGTCGCCATGTCGCAAATCACCCGCATTGAGATCCCGGGGGTCACCGGGGTGCTGACCGGTATCTATATGCTGCTCTCCGGGGCCATCGCCAACTATCTGGCCGGCGTCATCGCCGACCAGACCTCGCAGGCGTCCTTCGACGCCGCCGGGGCAGTGAACTACTCCATTGACGCCTACATCAAGGTCTTCAGCCAGATCACCTGGGGCGCGCTGGCCTGTGTCGGCGTGGTGCTGGTCATCTGGCTGTATCACTCGCTGAAGGTCAGGACCCGCCGTCTGGCGGTGGAGTAATTCCTTTTCTGGCGGCCTCCCAGGCCGCCAGCGTCTCCTGCCGCGCCTGTTTGTGATCGACTATCGGGCGCGGATAATCCAGTTTGATCCCCTGTTTATCCGCCCACGCCCACGGCTGATGCAGCGCCTTCTCCGGCACCTTTGCCAGCTCAGGAAGCCAGCGACGCATAAACACCCCCTGCTTATCAAACTTCTCGCCCTGGGTGGTGGGATTAAATATGCGGAAGTAGGGCGCGGCGTCGGTGCCCGTCGAGGCCGCCCACTGCCAGCCGCCGTTGTTCGCCGCCAGGTCGCCATCAATCAGCTGACTCATGAAGTAACGCTCCCCTGCCCGCCAGTCGAGGCGCAGATCTTTCGTCAGGAAGCTGGCGACAATCATGCGCAACCGGTTATGCATCCAGCCGGTGGCGTTAAGCTGGCGCATCGCGGCATCGACTATCGGAAAGCCGGTCTCCCCACGCTGCCACGCCTGCAGGGCGGCATCATCTTTGCGCCAGGCGACCTTATCGGTCCAGGCGATAAACGGGCGTCCTTTACAGAGTTTCGGATAGTAGACCATCAGATGGCGGTAAAACTCGCGCCAGATCAGCTCATTAAGCCAGGTGGCGCCTGCCCCGCCGTCCAGCGCGGCGGGGTGTTCCGTCAGCAGACGATGCAGGCACTGGCGCGGCGACAGTACCCCGATAGCCAGGCAGGGCGACAGGCGGCTGGTCCCTTCCACGGCGGGGAAGTCACGCTGTTCCTCATACTCCGCCGCCGGTTGCTGACAAAACGCGCGCAGCCGCGCCAGCGCCGTTTTTTCATCCGCGGCAAACAGTAGCCCATCGAACGGCGTTTGCGGATAGTTGAGCTCAGGCAGCGGCGGCGCCTGGCGGGCAGGTGCCTGTCGCGGCTTCGGGGCCGCCACGCACGCCGGCAGCCCGTCCCGCAGACGGCGAATAAACGCATTCTTAAACGGCGTGAAAACTTTATACATTTCTCCGCCGCCGGTCATGACGCTGCCGGGCGGCAACAGGACGCTGTCGTCAAAGCCCTGGCAAATGACATCGCGCAAGGTGTTCTCAACGGCGGCATCGCGCTGACGTTCATTGAATTCGTACTGATAGTTGTAGAACAGGTGACTGACCTGGTGCTGCTGGCAGAAATGGGCCAGCCGTTCGACGCTGGCGGTAAAATCGTCCGCCTCTTCGACCCACAGCGGTATGCCCCGTTCCGCCAGCGCGGCGTGCAGACTGTGCAAATGGCTGGCGATAAACGAGGCCTGCCGCGGCGCCAGGTGATGCTCACGCCACTGCCCCGGAGTGGCGATATACAGCGCCAGCACCTGCGCCTGCGGATCGCGGCAGGCGGCAGCCAGCGCCAGGTTATCGTGAATGCGTAAATCCGTGCGTAACCAGACCAGATGGGTGGCCATATAACTCCTCGATATCCGTCAGCAAAACTCATCTCATGATATAAGCCGGAAAAAATAGCGCGCTCCGGCAAAATAAGCACCTGCCAATTCCACTGCGGCGCATGAAAACGAGTGTAGACAAGCGACGAAAAAAAACCGCCGGGGGCAACCGGCGGTTATTGTTCTGCGTCGCAGCAGGGCGGATTAATAGAAATCGTGAGCGGCTTTTTCCGCCTGCGCCATCCACACCGGCTGCTCGCTGGTTTTCGACCACACCCGGTGCAGCCAGCTGTAGAAGCGGGCGCGATCTTTCCAGAACAGCATCACCGGCAGCGCCGCGACGCCAGCCACGACGGCGAAAGCACGACGCAGCAAAATAATATGAGCAGGATAAGCTTTGTACAACGCCATCATTTCTCTCCCCTTTGTCAGGCCGGCAAGCAGCGCCGGTAAAAATAACCATGTTTGTCTGAGCAAAATAATACCGCTCTGGTTGTAATTTTACTACTCATCCGACCACTAAAAAGCACGTATTTATACTTAATTTACATTCACCACGTAAATTAGTTACGAAAAAGTTAAATTAATACTAATCATCAGTTAAATTGTGCCTTTGCCATTTTTATACTTTTTTTACACCGTGCCCGCCGATTTTTGCAAAATCTTTGCGCCGTAATTCCTATTCTCCTGGTAAATCAAAAAGACACCCGGAGGTGGATTGTGACTGCAGGCGTACTCACTGGCGTTGGGCTGGTGTTCCTGTTACTGGCTTATCTGGTTTATGCCTTGATACACGCGGAGGCATTCTGATGGCTGCCCAGGGATTTTTATTATTAGCCAGCTACCTGCTGGTGCTGCTGGTGCTGGCGCGCCCGCTGGGGACGTGTCTGGCGAGGATGGTGAACGATATCCCGCTTCCCGGCCTGGCCGGGGTCGAGCGCGTCCTGTGGCGCGTGGCCGGGATCCGCGCCGAGGAGATGGGCTGGCTGCAGTATTTGCTGGCAATCCTGCTGTTTAACGCGCTCGGCGGCCTGGCGCTGTTTGCCCTGCTGATGCTCCAGGGCGTGCTGCCGTTTAACCCGCAGCACCTGCCGGGGCTGTCGTGGGATCTGGCGCTCAACACGGCGATCAGCTTTGTCAGTAATACCAACTGGCAGGCTTACGCCGGCGAAAGCACCATGAGCTATCTCAGCCAGATGGTCGGCCTGACGGTACAGAATTTCCTCTCTGCCGCCACCGGGATCGCCGTGGTCTTCGCCCTGACCCGTGCCTTTGCCCGGCAGAAAATGTCCACCCTTGGCAATGCCTGGGTCGACCTGACACGCATTACCCTGTGGCTGCTGCTACCGCTCTCCCTGCTGGTCGCCCTGTTCTTTATTCAGCAAGGGGTACCGCAGAATCTGCTGGCCTACCAGCCCTTTACCACCCTCGAAGGGGCGCACCAGCTGCTGCCGATGGGGCCTGTCGCCTCGCAGGAAGCGATTAAGCTGCTGGGCACCAACGGCGGCGGTTTCTTTAACGCCAACTCCGCTCACCCGTTTGAAAACCCGACCGCGCTGACCAATCTCGTGCAGATGCTGGCGATCTTCCTTATCCCGGCGGCGCTGTGCTTCGCCTTCGGCGAGGTGGTGAGCGATCGCCGCCAGGGGCGCGCCATCCTGTGGGCAATGACGCTGATCTTTATCCTCTGCGTCGCCGTGGTGATGTGGGCGGAAACTCGCGGTAACCCCCACCTGCTGACGCTGGGCGCCGACAGCAGCCTGAATATGGAAGGTAAAGAGAGCCGCTTCGGTATTCTCGCCAGTAGCCTGTTTGCGGTGATCACCACTGCGGCCTCCTGCGGCGCGGTCAACGCCATGCATGACTCCTTCACCGCGCTGGGCGGCATGGTGCCGATGTGGCTGATGCAGATTGGCGAAGTCGTGTTCGGCGGCGTCGGCTCGGGCCTGTACGGCATGCTGCTGTTCGTCATGCTGGCGGTGTTTATCGCCGGACTGATGGTCGGCCGCACCCCGGAGTACCTCGGGAAGAAAATCGATGTCCGGGAAATGAAAATGATCGCCCTGGCCATTCTGGTCACCCCGACGCTGGTACTGCTTGGCACGGCACTGGCGATGATGACCGAAGCTGGCCGCGCCGGGATGTTCAACCCCGGACCACACGGCTTTAGCGAGGTGCTGTACGCCGTCACCTCGGCAGCCAATAACAACGGCAGCGCCTTCGCTGGTCTGGGTGCGGCGACGCCGTTCTGGAACCTGCTGTTGGCGTTCTGCATGCTGGTCGGCCGCTTCGCCGTCATCATTCCGGTGATGGCTATCGCCGGCTCGCTGGTGGTGAAGAAAATTCAACCAGCCAGTCCCGGTACCCTGGCCACCCACGACGCCCTGTTTATCGGTCTGCTGATCGGTACCGTGCTGCTGGTGGGCGCCCTGACCTTTATTCCTGCGCTGGCGCTTGGCCCGCTGGCTGAACACTTTACCTTACTTTGAGCGATGCGGAGCACCCTGTTATGAGTCGCAAACAATTAGCCCTGCTGGAGCCGACGCTGGTGCGCCAGGCGCTGCTGGATGCCGTGAAAAAACTCAGCCCGATGGTGCAATGGCGCAATCCGGTGATGTTTATCGTCTGGGTGGGCAGTCTGTTAACTACCTTGCTGGCGATCGCGATGGCTGGCGGCGCCCTGACCGGTAGCGCCACCTTTACCGCCGCCGTTAGTATCTGGCTGTGGTTTACCGTGCTGTTCGCCAACTTTGCCGAAGCGATGGCGGAAGGCCGTAGCAAAGCCCAGGCCAACAGCCTGAAAGGGGTGAAAAAAACGGCCTTCGCCCGCAAACTGCGCGCCCCGCAGCATGACGCGACGGTCGACCACGTGCCGGCGGAAGACCTGCGCAAGGGCGACGTGGTGCTGGTGGAAGCCGGGGATATTATCCCCTGCGACGGTGAAGTCATCGAAGGCGGCGCCTCGGTGGACGAAAGCGCCATTACCGGCGAGTCTGCCCCGGTGATCCGTGAATCCGGTGGCGATTTTGCCTCGGTGACCGGCGGGACGCGCATTCTCTCCGACTGGCTGGTGATCCGCTGCAGCGTGAACCCGGGAGAAACCTTCCTCGACCGGATGATCGCCATGGTGGAAGGCGCCCAGCGCCGTAAAACGCCGAACGAGATCGCCCTGACGATCCTGCTGATCGCCCTGACGCTGGTGTTCCTGCTTGCCACCGCCACCATCTGGCCGTTCTCGGCGTGGAGCGGCAATGCGGTCAGCGTTACCGTGCTGGTCGCCCTGCTGGTGTGCCTGATCCCGACCACCATCGGCGGGCTGCTGTCGGCCATCGGCGTCGCCGGGATGAGCCGTATGCTCGGCGCCAACGTGATTGCCACCAGCGGCCGCGCGGTGGAAGCCGCTGGCGACGTCGATGTCCTGCTGCTGGATAAAACCGGGACCATTACCCTCGGCAACCGCCAGGCCTCTGCCTTCCTGCCGGCGCGCGGCGTGGAAGAGCGAACCCTCGCCGACGCCGCCCAGCTCTCCTCGCTGGCGGATGAAACCCCTGAGGGACGCAGCATCGTGGTGCTGGCGAAACAGCGCTTTAACCTGCGCGAACGCGATCTGCAGTCGCTGCACGCCACCTTTGTCCCCTTTACCGCGCAAACGCGGATGAGCGGCATCAATATCGATCAACGCATGATCCGCAAAGGGTCGGTGGACGCCATTCGCCGCCACGTGGAGGCCAATGGAGGCCACTTCCCTGCCGATGTCGATAAGCAGGTCGAAGAGGTCGCCCGCCAGGGGGCCACGCCGCTGGTGGTCGCCGAAGGGGAAAAGGTGCTGGGGATTATTTCGCTCAAAGATATCGTCAAAGGCGGCATCAAAGAACGTTTCGCCCAGCTGCGCAAAATGGGCATTAAAACGGTGATGATCACCGGCGATAACCGCCTGACCGCCGCGGCGATCGCCGCCGAGGCCGGGGTCGATGATTTCCTCGCCGAAGCGACGCCGGAAGCCAAGCTGGCCTTGATCCGCCAGTACCAGTCGGAAGGTCGGCTGGTGGCGATGACCGGCGACGGCACCAACGATGCGCCCGCGCTGGCTCAGGCCGACGTGGCGGTGGCCATGAACTCCGGCACCCAGGCGGCGAAGGAAGCGGGCAACATGGTCGACCTGGATTCCAACCCCACCAAGCTGATTGAGGTGGTCCATATCGGCAAACAGATGTTAATGACGCGCGGCTCGCTGACCACCTTCAGTATTGCCAACGACGTGGCGAAATATTTCGCCATTATTCCGGCAGCGTTTGCCGCGGTCTATCCCCAGCTGGCCATGCTGAACGTGATGGGCCTGCATTCGCCGTCGTCAGCGATCCTTAGCGCCGTCATCTTTAACGCGCTGATCATCGTCTTCCTGATCCCGCTGGCCCTGAAAGGCGTGAGCTATCGTCCGCTCTCCGCGTCGGCGATGCTGCGCCGCAACCTGTGGATCTACGGCCTCGGCGGTCTGCTGGTGCCCTTTATCGGTATTAAAGCCATTGACCTGCTGCTGACCCTGAGCGGTTTGGTGTGAGGAAAAAACTATGTCATTGATTCGTCCAGCACTTGTGCTATTTATTCTGTTAACGCTGCTCACTGGCGGCGTCTATCCTCTGCTCACCACCAGTCTGGGACAATGGTGGTTTAACTCACAGGCCAACGGCTCGCTGATCCGCCTGAACGGTGAGGTGCGCGGCTCCGGACTGATTGGCCAGAACTTTAGCGCAGTTGGCTATTTCCAGAGCCGCCCGTCGGCCACCGCTGAGACGGCGGATAATCCGATGGCCTCGGGTGGCAGCAACCTCGCCGCCAGCAACCCGGCGCTGGATAAAGCAGTGAGCGAGCGCGTACAGGCTCTGCGCGCCGCTAACCCGGACGCCGACCCGCGGGTACCGGTCGAGCTGGTCACCACCTCAGCGAGCGGTCTCGATAACAACCTGACCCCGGCCGCCGCACTGTGGCAGGTGCCCCGGGTGGCTAAAGCGCGCCAGCTGAGCGTTGAGCAGGTCACCCTGCTGGTGAACCAGGCCACACAAACCCCGCTGCTGAGCTTCCTTGGTCAGCCGGTGGTGAATATACTGCAACTCAATATGGCGCTGGATGCCCTGAAGGATAAGTAAATGAGTGACGAGCCGCTGCGCCCGGACCCTGACCGCCTGCTACAGCACACCGCCGCCCCGCATCGCGGCAAACTGAAAGTGTTCTTCGGCGCCTGCGCCGGAGTGGGGAAAACCTGGGCGATGCTGGCGGAAGCGCAGCGGCTGCGCGCCCAGGGGCTGGATATTCTGATTGGCGTGGCGGAGACCCACGGCCGAAAAGAGACCGCTGCGATGCTGCAGGGCCTGAGCACTCTGCCGCCGCGGCGGCTCGCTCATCGTGGGCGGTACGTCTATGAGTTCGATCTCGACGCCGCCCTCGCCCGCCGTCCGGCGCTGATTCTGGTGGATGAGCTGGCGCACAGCAATGCACCCGGGTCCCGCCATCCGAAGCGCTGGCAGGATGTGGATGAACTGCTGGATGCCGGGATTGATGTCTTTACCACCGTCAACGTCCAGCATCTGGAAAGCCTGAATGACGTCGTCAGCGGGATCACCGGCGTTCAGGTGCGGGAGACCGTCCCCGATCCCTTCTTTGACGCCGCAGACGACGTGGTGCTGGTGGACCTCCCCCCTGACGATCTGCGCCAGCGGCTCAATGAGGGCAAAGTCTATATCGGCGGCCAGGCCGAGCGCGCCATCGAAAACTTTTTCCGCAAAGGAAACCTGATCGCGCTGCGTGAACTGGCCCTCCGCCGCACCGCCGACCGCGTCGATGAACAGATGCGCGCCTGGCGCGACCGCCAGGGTCAGGAGAAAGTCTGGCATACCCGCGATGCGATCCTGCTCTGTATCGGGCACAACACCGGCAGCGAAAAGCTGGTGCGCGCCGCCGCCCGGCTCGCCGCCCGCCTGGGCAGCGTCTGGCATGCGGTGTATGTCGAGACCCCTTCCCTGCACCGCCTGCCGGAAGCCCGGCGACGGGCTATCCTCGCCGCGCTGCGTCTGGCCCAGGAGCTGGGGGCCGAAACCGCCACCCTCTCCGACCCGTCGGAAGAGAAAGCGGTCCTCCATTACGCCCGCGAGCATAACCTCGGCAAAATCGTCATTGGCCGCCAGCGCAAACGCCGCTGGTGGGATCGCAGCGGCTTCGCCGACCGTCTGGCTCGCCATGCGCCGGACCTCGATCTGGTGGTGATCGCCCTCGATGAAAAACCGTCCCCCCTCCCTGCCCGGGCCAACGACAGCCGTACGGCGCTGGAAAAGTGGCGTCTGCAGCTGCAGGGCTGCGCGGTGGCGGTAGCGCTATGCGCCATCATTACCCTGGTGGCCATGCAGTGGTTGATGGCCTTCGAAGCCGCCAACCTGGTAATGCTCTATCTGCTGGGGGTGGTGATCATCGCCCTGGTCTATGGCCGCTGGCCGTCGGTGCTGGCGACGGTGATCAACGTTATCAGCTTCGATCTCTTTTTTGTCGCCCCGCGCGGGACGCTGGCGGTGTCAGATGTCCAGTATCTGCTCACTTTCGGCGTGATGCTCACCGTGGGCCTGCTTATCGGTAACCTTACCGCCGGCGTGCGCTACCAGGCACGGGTGGCGCGCTACCGTGAACGCCGTACCCGTCACCTGTATGAGATGTCTAAAGCGCTGGCGGTAGGTCGCAGCCCGCTGGATATCGCCATCACCAGCGAGCGGTTTATCGCCTCCACCTTTCAGGCCCGCAGCCAGTTGCTGCTGCCGGACGCCCAGGGAAAACTGCTGCCCTTAACCCACCAGCCAGGGCTGACCCCGTGGGATGATGCCATCGCCCGCTGGAGCTTTGATAAGGGCCAACCTGCCGGCGCCGGCACCGATACCCTGCCCGGCGTGCCGTACCAGATTTTACCCCTGAAGAGCGCCGTCCGAACCTGGGGGCTCTTAGTGGTGGAACCGGAGAATCTGCGCCAGCTGATGATCCCGGAACAGCAGCGGCTGCTGGAGACCTTCACCCTGCTGGTGGCCAGCGCCCTGGAGCGCCTCACTCTGACCGCCAGCGAAGAGCAGGCCCGGCTGACCAGCGAGCGCGAAAGCCTGCGTAACTCGCTGCTCGCTGCCCTGTCGCACGATCTGCGTACTCCGCTGACCGTGCTGTTTGGCCAGGCGGAAATCCTGACTCTCGATCTGGCCAGCGAAGGTTCAAAACATGCTCCGCAGGCCAACGAAATTCGCCAGCATGTACTCAACACCACGCGACTGGTGAACAACCTGCTGGATATGGCGCGGATCCAGTCCGGCGGCTTTAATCTGCATAAGGAGTGGCTGACGCTGGAGGAAGTGGTCGGCAGCGCGCTGCGCATGCTCGAACCGAGTCTCGGCGGCCAGCACATTCAGCTGGATTTACCCGATCCCCTCCAACTGGTGCATGTCGATGGGCCGCTGTTCGAGCGGGTGCTGATCAACCTGCTGGAAAATGCCCATAAGTATGCCGGCGCCCGGGCAGACATCGGCATCCGCGCCGAGGCGGACGCCAGGCAGCTGTCGCTGGAAGTATGGGATAATGGTCCGGGGATCCCGACGGGCCAGGAACAGGCTATCTTTGATAAATTCGCCCGCGGCAACAAAGAGTCGGCGATCCCTGGCGTCGGGCTGGGCCTTGCCATCTGTCAGGCCATCGTCGACGTCCACGGCGGGACCATCTCCGCCAGCAACCGGCCCGAGGGAGGTGCCTCTTTCCGTGTTACACTGCCGAGAGAAGCGCCCCCTGAACTGGAAGAGCTACCTGAGGAATTGTGATTAACGTTCTGATTATCGAAGACGAACACGCTATCCGTCGCTTTCTGCGCACCGCGCTGGAAGCCGACGGCATGCGCGTATTTGAAGCAGAAACCCTGCAGCGTGGGCTGATTGAAGCCGCCACTCGTAAGCCCGACCTCGTGATCCTCGATCTGGGCCTGCCGGATGGTGACGGCATTGATTTTATTCGCGACCTGCGCCAGTGGAGCCAGATGCCGATTATCGTCCTGTCAGCGCGTAGCGAAGAGCATGACAAAATTGCCGCCCTGGATGCCGGCGCTGATGACTACTTAAGTAAACCCTTTGGCATCGGCGAGTTGCAGGCCCGCCTGCGCGTTGCGCTGCGTCGCCACGGCGCGGCGCAGGACGATGAGCCAGTGGTGCGCTTCGCCGACCTGGAGGTCAATATCCCCGCCCGCCGCATCCTGCGCGGCAGCGAAGAGATCCACCTGACGCCCATCGAGTTTCGCCTGCTGGCGGCGTTGTTGAATAATCCCGGTAAAGTACTGACCCAGCGTCAGCTGCTGAATCAGGTGTGGGGGCCTAACGCCGTGGAGCACAGCCACTATCTGCGGATCTATATGGGTCATCTGCGACAAAAGCTGGAGGCCGATCCGGCACGGCCGCAGCATCTGCTGACCGAAACCGGCATTGGCTATCGCTTTATGCCGTGAATCCCGCCTCTGCAGTACCAGAGGCTGGCGAGTTTCAGCCCTTCAGAGAGCAGCAGAAAACCTGCCAGGATCGCTACATGCCTGATGCCGGCAGCCTGAATCAGCCACAGACCCAGTGACAGCGAAGGTTGCATAAACACCAGCCTGAGCGGCGCCTGCCCCCAGGCCAGCCACAGCGCATAGCGGCTCTGGCGAAAAAAGAGGATCATCGACAGCGGGATGCTGATAATCAGCAGAACATTCAGCGGGTACAGCCAGACCGCCGCGGAGCCCCAGGTGTGCAATAGCTGGAGATAAGCCAGCAGATCGTCGTAAAAAGGGAGGCGGCGGTGGGCAATATTCCACCATAAGAATTGCAGGACGAAAAAGAGATCCATCCACGCCCAGAATAAAAACAGGGTCTTCCGTTGTATTTTCATCGCTATCCTTGCGAAAAAAATCAGGCCCGCAAGGGGCCTGATGTTTGGCTGCGTTACGCGTTCTTCAGCACTTCACTCACAATCTCTACCGCTTCTTTTTCAATCAGCTTGCGATGTTCTTCGCCGAGGAAGCTTTCGCAGTAGATCTTGTAGGCGTCTTCGGTGCCTGACGGACGCGCCGCGAACCAGCCGTTGTCGGTCATCACCTTCAGGCCGCCAATCGCCGCCCCGTTGCCCGGCGCCGCGGTCAGACGGGCAGTAATTGGATCGCCCGCCAGCGTGTCAGCGCTGACCATTTCCGGAGAGAGCTTGGACAGCGCCGCTTTCTGCGCGGAGGTTGCGGAAGCCTGCAAACGGTTATAGCTCGGCGCACCGAAGCGTTCAGCCAGTTCGTTATAATGCTCCTGCGGGTTTTTCCCGGTCACCGCGGTGATTTCCGCCGCCAGCAGGCACATGATGATGCCGTCTTTATCGGTGGACCACGGCGTGCCGTCGAAGCGCAGGAAGGAAGCCCCGGCGCTCTCTTCGCCGCCGAAGCCGAAGCTGCCGTCAAACAGGCCGTCTACAAACCATTTAAAGCCCACCGGCACTTCCACCAGCTTGCGGCCCAGATCGTTCACCACGCGGTCAATCATCGCGGAGGAGACCAGCGTTTTACCCACCGCCACCTCTTTGCCCCACTGCGGACGATGCTGGAACAGGTAGTTGATCGCTACCGCCAGGTAGTGGTTCGGGTTCATCAGCCCGGCTGGGGTGACAATCCCGTGGCGGTCGTAATCCGGATCGTTAGCAAACGCCAGATCGAACTTATCGCGCAGCGCCAGCAGGCCCGCCATCGCACACTCTGAGGAGCAGTCCATACGGATGGCGCCGTCTTTATCGAGGTGCATAAAGCGGAAAGTCTGGTCAACCTGATCGTTCACAATGGTCAGATTGAGCTTGTAGTGTTCGCCAATGCGTTTCCAGTATTCGATACCAGACCCGCCCAGCGGATCGACGCCCAGCGTCAGGCCCGCTTTCTGGATCGCCGCCATGTCGACGATATCCGCCAGCCCCTCAATGAACGGCTGCACCAGATCCTGTTCTTTAACGTGACCAGAAGCCAGCGCCGCGTCCAGAGAAATGCGTTTCACGCCCTGCAGGCCCGCGGCCAGCAGTTCGTTGGCGCGGTTTTCCACCACTTTGGTGACGTTGGTATCAGCCGGGCCGCCGTTTGGCGGGTTGTACTTAATACCACCATCTTCCGGCGGGTTGTGGGACGGGGTGATCACAATGCCGTCTGCCAGCGGACCGCCTTTCTTGTTATGCACCAGAATCGCATTGGAGACCGCCGGCGTCGGAGTGAAGCCGTTGTTTTCCTGCACGATCACGTCAACGCCGTTGGCGGTTAACACTTCCAGCACCGAAATAAACGCCGGCTCGGAGAGAGCGTGGGTATCTTTGCCGACATAGCACGGACCGGTGATCCCGTTCTTCGCACGATCTTCCGCAATGGCCTGGGCGATGGCCAGGATATGCGGTTCGTTGAAGTTGTGGCGCGCCGCGCTACCGCGATGGCCAGAGGTGCCGAATTTTACCGCATGCTCCGCATTACCGACTTCAGGCTTCAGCACGTAGTACTGAGCAGTCAGTTGGGCGACGTTAATCAAATCACTCTGTTGCGCAGGCTGCCCCGCACGTTTATCGATTGCCATTGCCTGATCCTTCTGGTGCAAATGTTAAAAAGCTAGATCGTGCCGCAAACCTTTTCGATTAGCTCCGCAGGGAACTGCATCGACTGCATGATGTGCTCAATCATGCTGCATTTACGGCCGGTATTGGTATTAGTGATAACCCACCACGGTGTACCAGGAACCTGTTTTGGTTTGGTCTGATTACCGCTTTTCAGCAGCGTACGCGCATCTTCTGCGAAGTAGACGCGCGTGCGGCCATGCAGAGACTCGGTCGCCTCGGCAAATGCTTTATTGTCCAGGGAATAGAGGGTCGTCAACACCAGCATAAAACGGTTCACCGCGCGCTTCTGCTCGGCGTATTCATCAGATAAAAGCAGCTCGCGCATGGCGCGGACTTTATCTTTCGCCGGGTTAGCGGGTTTCACCTCCACGGCAGGCGCTGGCGCCAGTGCCGGCGCGGCTTTGCTGACCGGTGTAGCCGGTTGGGAAACGGCGGAAAATTTCAGCATGCGCCGTAAAATGTCGGATGCGCTCTCGCCGATATGCAGAGTGTGGCTGGCAATATAGCGATAGAGTTCATCATCAACTTCAATTGTTTTCATCTTAATCCAGTGCGATATCTTTTCTGAATACAAATCGTTGGGATTATAAGTACAAATCCCAACCGCGGATAGCGTCAAACCAGGATGGCGGTAAAACTCAGAAAACTTCTGGGTCTTGCAGCCGGATGGCAGAATGTCCAACATAATACCCTAACCCGACGGAGCGAAAAAAAGAACTTTGCCATGAAATTAAATAGCCGAGCGCAATCTGCACAGAATCCGCACAACCACTCCCCGATCGTGCTGGTCCACGGTCTGTTTGGCAGCCTGGACAACCTGGGCATCCTCGCCCGCGACCTGATCGCCGACCACGATATTGTGCAGGTCGATATGCGCAACCACGGTTTGTCGCCGCGATCGCCAGAGATGACCTACCCCGCGATGGCGCAGGATCTGCTCGATACGCTCGACGCGCACCAGATCGAGCGCGCCACCTTTATCGGCCATTCGATGGGCGGGAAAGCGGTGATGGCGTTGACCGCCCTGGCGCCGGAACGCATCAGCGGACTGGTGGCGATCGATATCGCGCCGGTGGATTATCATGTGCGCCGCCATGACGAGATCTTCACCGCTATCCGCGCCGTCAGCGAATCCCCCGCCAGCAGCCGCCAGCAGGCGGCGCAGGTGATGCGCGAGCATCTGCGGGAAGAAGGCGTGATTCAGTTTCTGCTGAAATCTTTTGTCGACGGCGAATGGCGCTTTAACGTGCCGGTGCTGTGGGACCAGTACCCGCATATTGTCGGCTGGGAAACTATTCCAGCCTGGCCGCATCCGACGCAGTTTATTCCCGGCGGCAACTCGCCCTATGTGACCGACGCCTACCGCGACGCGCTGCTGGCGCAGTTCCCGCAGGCCCGGGCGCACGTCATCGCTGGCGCCGGACACTGGGTGCATGCCGAGAAACCCGAAGCGGTGTTACGCGCCATCCGCCGCTATCTGACGAGCATCGCCGCCTGATTGGCTAAAATATGCCCGACCGCGCCGCAGAATGCCCGCGGTCGTTGGCGCAGCCGTTCGCCTGATGTATGATGGCGCGCTATCTGCGCCGGCTAGAGCCCGGCTGCTTGTTTCCCCGAAGTCACTCAGAATCATGGCAAAAGAACAAACGGACCGTACGACATTAGATTTGTTCGCAAACGAGCGTCGCCCGGGAAGACCGAAAACCAATCCGCTGTCGCGCGATGAACAACTGCGCATCAACAAACGTAACCAGCTGAAACGCGATAAGGTTCGCGGGCTGAAGCGCGTCGAGTTAAAACTCAACGCCGACGCGGTCGATGCGCTCAATGAACTGGCGGAAGCGCG
The DNA here is from genome assembly GCF_002806645.1 of Klebsiella sp. H-Nf2. Classification (NCBI taxonomy): domain Bacteria; kingdom Pseudomonadati; phylum Pseudomonadota; class Gammaproteobacteria; order Enterobacterales; family Enterobacteriaceae; genus Klebsiella; species Klebsiella sp. H-Nf2. The sequence continues at coordinate 146,871 of NZ_PIBL01000007.1, read as the reverse complement.
TAATATGAGCCGCAGCGATCTCATTGAAGAGATGCTGATGACCCAATTGCGCGCCCTGCACAGCCAGGGAAAAGTCTAACTTTCCGCGAAAAATCCGCATTCGTGTAGCAGAGTGTGCAGTCGGGCGTGATTGCTGTTTCCGCGCCCTTGCCTGTTCTGCTATGATTGCCGTTATCTATGGGCATCGCGTCCCTACCACATCATTTAAGTTTCAAGAGGTTATTTTACTCATGGCAATCATCGGCATCTTTTTTGGCAGCGACACCGGCAACACCGAAAATATTGCAAAAATGATTCAAAAGCAGCTTGGTAAAGATGTTGCTGATGTTCACGACATTGCCAAAAGCAGCAAAGAAGACCTGGAAGCCCATGACATTCTGCTGCTCGGTATCCCCACCTGGTACTACGGGGAAGCGCAGTGTGACTGGGACGACTTCTTCCCGACGCTGGAAGAGATCGACTTCAATGGTAAACTGGTGGCGCTGTTCGGCTGTGGCGACCAGGAAGACTACGCAGAATACTTCTGCGACGCGCTGGGCACCATCCGCGACATCATTGAGCCGCGCGGCGCGACCATCGTCGGTCACTGGCCGACAGCCGGGTATCATTTTGAGGCCTCCAAAGGCCTGGCGGATGACGACCACTTCGTCGGCCTCGCCATCGATGAAGACCGCCAGCCGGAGCTGACCAACGAGCGCGTTGAGAAATGGGTGAAGCAGGTTGCCGAAGAGCTGCACCTCGAAGAAATCAAAAACGCCTGATGATTAAGCGGCGCAATCATTGAGTTGCGTCGCATTAATAGACAAAAGCAATCAAACTAATAGCTACAAGTTTTTAACTTTTAATCACATATCTGTACAATGTCCTCTGATTCTACGAGGCACGTGACGCAGTTTGTAGCTGGTGCCTCGTTTTTGACAGCAAACCAGGCCTGATGCTTGCAGTTTTCATTTACCAGTGGCAGTTCTATAATGAGACGCATTACGTCGGGTTAATTTCTGTATGACTTCCGTTGAAGGAAGTAGATCGTTTAGCAACAGGACAGATTCCGCATGACTGACAACAATACCGCATTAAAGAAGGCTGGCCTGAAAGTCACACTTCCTCGACTGAAAATCCTTGAAGTGCTGCAGGAACCGTATAACCATCATGTCAGTGCGGAAGACTTATATAAACGCCTGATCGACATGGGCGAGGAGATCGGTCTGGCGACTGTTTACCGCGTACTCAACCAGTTTGATGATGCCGGTATCGTGACTCGTCATAATTTTGAAGGCGGTAAATCCGTTTTCGAACTGACCCAGCAGCATCACCACGATCACCTGATTTGCCTCGACTGCGGCAAAGTGATCGAATTCAGCGATGACTCGATCGAATTGCGCCAGCGTGAAATTGCCTCCCGCCACGGCATCCGCCTGACCAACCACAGTCTGTATCTGTATGGTCACTGTGCGGAAGGTGATTGCCGCGAGGACGAACACGCCCACGACGCGGTGGAAAAATAATTTCCCGCTTCGCTGAGACTGAAAAGCCAACCTGCCGGTTGGCTTTTTTATGGGCGCCTCTGCCGCCCTTCTCGCTCTCATCCCAAAGGTGACCTTCCCGCGTCCCCGTTTTGTCCGGAGAGTTGATATGGAACTTCGCCAGCTACGCTATTTTGTGCGCATTGTTGAAACCGGCAGCATGGGGCGCGCCGCGCTCGATCTCAATATCGGCGTCTCGGCGCTCAGCCAGCAGATCGCGCGCCTGGAAAACGAACTGGCCATTCGCCTGCTGCAGCGGACCTCCCGCGGGGTCACGCCCACCAGCGCGGGTCTCGCTTTCTACTCGCAGGCACAGCTGGCGCTGCGCCATGCCGATGATGCCATCCTCGCCGCCCGCGAGGCGCGCCTGTCAGGCCACGTTAGCGTCGGCATGGCCCCCAGCACCGCCTCCGTTCTCGGCGTCCCGTTCATCAATGCGATGCGCGAAAGCTATCCCGACGTGCGCCTGCATCTGGTGGAAAGCCTCTCCGGTAATCTGGAGCGGATGATTAACACCCGCCAGCTCGATTTAGCTATCGTTTTCCAGCAGGAAAAGATCCTGCGCTGGAGCGCCAGACCGGTGCTGGAAGAGCGCCTGTTCCTGATTGGCACCCATACGCTGTTGGCCCCCCTGCAGGAGGACCACATCTCTCCTGACCAGCTCACCTCCCTGCCGTTGATTATGCCAAGCCAGGGCCACGGCCTGCGCGGCAGGCTGGAGGCGGTTTGCCAGCAACACAATCTCAGCGTTGAGGTGGTGGCGGACATTGACGGTCTGGCTCTGCTGATGCAGGCCGTGCGCAGCGGACTGGGGGCCACCCTGCAGCCCGGGGCCGCCATTTCCCATCTCGATCATCAGGCGCTAAGGGTGATCGACGTCGTTAATCCGGTACTCAGTCGCCCCAACTTTCTGGTCAGTCTGTCCGATGATGAACTCACTCCGGCAGGCCTTGCGGCTCGAGTGATACTCAGCAAAGTCATGCGTCAGCTGGTGGAGTCTGACCGCTGGCCAGGCGCTACCCTTTACGCTCACTAAACCCCTCTTTAGCACTACACCATAGCGCCCCACTGCCGTTACCACCTACATTTCCATTACAAATTTAACAATTAATTAAATTGTAAGGGAGCCGATAATGGTGGATGTACTGGTGATTGGCGGCGGCAATGCCGCGCTATGCGCCGCCTTAACCGCCCGGGAAGCTGGCGCCTCGGTGCTGCTGCTGGAGGCGGCGCCGCGGGAGTGGCGCGGCGGCAACTCGCAGCACACGCGTAACCTGCGCTGTATGCACGATGCGCCGCAGGACGTGCTGGTCGACAGCTACCCGGAAGAAGAGTACTGGCAAGATCTGCTGCGCGTCACCGAGGGTAACACCAACGAAGCGCTGGCCCGACTGGTGATCCGCACCTCGTCACAATGCCGGGACTGGATGCGCCAGCACGGCGTGAACTTTCAGCCACCGCTCTCCGGCGCCCTGCACGTGGCCCGCACCAACGCCTTTTTTATGGGTGGTGGCAAAGCGCTGGTCAATGCCTATTACCGCAGCGCGGAGCAGATGGGGGTGCAGATCCGCTACAACACGCCGGTGCAGGCTCTCGAGCTGCGCAACGGCGAATTTGTCGCCGCGCTGGCGGGCGAGGAACGGATTGTTGCAAAAAGCTGCGTCCTCGCCGCCGGCGGATTTGAATCCAACCGCGAGTGGCTGCGCGAGGCCTGGGGGCAAAATGACCGCGGTGAATGGCCCGCCGATAACTTCCTCATCCGCGGCACCCGCTTCAACCAGGGGGGGCTGCTCAAGTTTATGATCGACGCCGGGGCAGATATCATCGGCGATCCCTCGCAGTCCCACTGCGTCGCCATTGACGCCCGGGCGCCGCTCTACGATGGCGGGATCTGCACCCGCGTCGACTGCGTGTCGCTGGGGGTGGTGGTCAACCGCGATGCCGACCGCTTTTACGATGAAGGGGAAGATTTCTGGCCCAAACGCTATGCCATCTGGGGCCGGCTGGTCGCCCACCAGCCCGGACAGATCGGCTACTCGATCATCGACAGCAAAGCCATCGGCCACTTTATGCCGCCCGTCTTTCCCGGCGCTCAGGCCAACACCCTTCCCGAGCTGGCCCGCCAGCTCGGCCTGGACAGCGAACGCTTAACGCAAACCATCGCCGAATATAATGCCGCCTGCGCGCCGGGCCAGTTCGATCATACCCGCCTGGATAACTGCGCGACGGCAGGCCTGACGCCGCCAAAGACCCACTGGGCGCGGCCCCTCGATACGCCGCCTTACTACGGCTACGCCCTCCGTCCGGGGATCACCTTCACCTACCTCGGGCTCTACGTCGACAAAACCGCCGCCGTCCACTTCGCCGGCAAACCCAGCCGTAATCTGTTTGTCGCCGGGGAAATGATGGCCGGCAACGTGCTGGGCAAGGGCTACACCGCCGGCGTCGGGATGTCGATCGGCACGACCTTCGGCCGCATCGCCGGCCAGCAAGCCGCCCGGGCGGCACAGCAGGAGAAACACCATGAAGTCGCTTGAGAAGCTGATCATTGAGGCGCAGATCATCACCGAGCCGGAGGCGGAAGTGGAAAGGGTGATGCAGGTGTGTAACGCCTGCCGCTACTGCGAAGGGTTTTGTGCCGTATTTCCGGCGATGACCCAGCGCCTGGCCTTTGGCAAAGCGGATATTAACTATCTGGCTAACCTGTGTCATAACTGCGGCGCCTGCCTGCACGCCTGTCAGTACGCGCCGCCGCACGAATTCGCGATTAACGTGCCAAAGGCGATGGCCGAAGTTCGGCTCGAGACCTATCAGCATTACGCCCAGCCCGCCGCCTTTGGCAGCCTGTACCGCCGGGCTGGCGTGACCACCGTGCTGGCGCTGGTCGGCGGACTGATTTTCTTTCTGCTGCTGGCGATGGGGCTTAAAGGCTCGCTGCTTCACTCTCCTCTGGCCGGCGATTTCTATCAGATATTCCCGCATAACCTGCTGGCGTGGATGTTTGGTTCGGTCTTCGTGCTGGCGATTGGCTTACTGATGACCGGGGTGATCCGCTTCTGGCGCGAGATCTCCCCGGGCCAGCCGCAGCCTGTTGATATCGCAAAGGCCTCACAGGATGCGTTGACGCTGAAATATCTCGATGGCGGGCACGGCAAAGGCTGCAACGAAGCCGATGACGCCTTCACGCTGATGCGCCGCCGTTTCCACCACTTCACCTTCTACGGCTTTATGCTCTGCTTCGCCGCCACCGTGGTGGCCACCGGCTATCACTATTTCGCCGGCCTGGAAGCCCCCTACCCGTTCTTCAGCGTCCCGGTGCTGCTGGGGACCCTCGGCGGCATCGGCCTGCTGGTCGGCCCGGCTGGCCTGCTATGGCTGAACCTGCGCCGGTCGCCACTGCACGGCGATGCGCAACAAAAACCGATGGATCGCGGCTTTATCCTGCTGCTGCTGCTGACCAGTTTCACCGGACTGGCCCTGCTGGCGGTACGAGATACTTCGTGGATGGGCATCCTGCTCGCTGTTCATCTCGGGGTGGTGATGGCGCTGTTTTTAACCCTTCCCTACGGAAAATTTGCCCACGGATTTTACCGCTGTGCGGCGTTACTCAAGTGGGCGATTGAGAAGCGGCGCGGAAAACAGGTGGGCGTCGCCGGCGACTGACCCACTTCCTCTGAACCCAATAACAACAAGATAAAGACAATGGAGAGCACACCCTATGACGCAACAACCCACGCGCGCCGGCACCGTCGGCGCTATCCTCCGCGTGACCAGCGGTAATTTTCTTGAACAGTTCGACTTTTTCCTGTTTGGCTTTTATGCCACCTATATCGCCCGCACCTTCTTTCCGGCGGAGAGCGACTTTGCGGCGCTGATGCTGACCTTTGCGGTATTTGGTTCGGGCTTCCTGATGCGCCCCATCGGCGCGGTGGTCCTCGGCGCCTATATCGACAGAATCGGGCGCCGCAAAGGGCTGATGGTCACCCTGGCGATCATGGGCTGCGGGACGCTTCTGATAGCCCTGGTCCCTGGCTACCAGACCATCGGCGTGCTGGCGCCGATCCTGGTGTTAGTGGGCCGCTTGCTGCAGGGGTTCTCCGCGGGCGTCGAGCTTGGCGGGGTGTCGGTCTATCTGTCGGAAATCGCCACACCGGGCAATAAAGGGTTCTATACCAGCTGGCAGTCCGCCAGCCAGCAGGTGGCTATCGTCATGGCGGCGCTGATTGGCTATGCGCTGAACGCCACGCTGGAGCATGAGGAGATCGCTGACTGGGGCTGGCGCATTCCCTTCTTCATTGGCTGTCTGATCATTCCGCTGATTTTCGTGCTGCGCCGCTCGCTGCAGGAGACAGAAGAGTTCCTGCAGCGTAAACATCGCCCGGATACCAAAGAGATCCTGACCACCATCGCCAGGAACTGGCGCATTATTACCGCGGGGACGTTACTGGTGGCGATGACCACCACCACCTTTTATTTTATCACCGTCTATACGCCGACCTACGGCAGAGCAGTGCTGAACCTCAGCGCTCGCGATAGCCTGCTGGTGACCATGCTGGTGGGCATCTCTAATTTTATCTGGTTACCGATTGGTGGGGCGATCTCTGACCGGATCGGTCGTCGCCCGGTGCTGATGGGCATTACGCTGCTGGCGCTGCTCACCACCTGGCCGGTGATGCACTGGCTCACCGCCGCGCCCGATTTCACCCGTATGACGCTGGTCCTGCTGTGGTTCTCGTTCTTCTTTGGCATGTATAACGGCGCGATGGTGGCGGCGCTCACCGAAGTGATGCCGGTGTACGTCCGCACCGTGGGCTTCTCTCTGGCCTTTAGTCTCGCTACTGCCATTTTTGGCGGCCTGACGCCGGCTATCTCTACCGCCCTGGTCGAGCTTACCGGTGATAAAAGTTCACCGGGCTGGTGGCTGATGTGCGCTGCGCTGTGCGGATTCGTTGCCACCGCGCTACTGTTTGTACGCCTGAGCCGCGGCTATCAACCGGCGGAGAGTCAACGCTAAAAAAACAAACGGGCGGAGATGCGCTCCGCCCGTTTGCCACAGCCGTCTGACTTAATGGGGGGTATTATTATTGCTGCGGATCTCTTTCCAGATCTGGTCGCAGCGCGCTTTCACCGCCTGATCGTTGCCAGTACGAGTGGCCTGAATACACTGCTGGTAATCCAGCACGCGAACGCTCTCCTGGTTGGCAAACTGCTGGTGCTGTTTATCCTCTTTCAGCACATTCAGTACGCTCTGACAGGCTTCAATCTTGTCCGGATTCCCTTCCGCCGTATTAATACAGGCGCTATAGGCATCTTTGAGTTTGGTGTCTTCTTTTGGCGCTGGTGACGTGGCGCAGGCCACCAAACCCGATGCCATCATGGCAATAAGCAGCATTTTTTTCATTGTCGTTCTCCCAGAGGTGCGGCAGGCTCACGCCCGCCGCGCAGGCATCAGAAAATAGTGAACGGGGCGATAACCATGAACTTCACGTCGCGCTCATCCTGGAAGATGTTGCCGTAGCCGCCGCTCCAGCTCGGAATATCGGAATGGTTGTCGTACTGGGTAAAGTGCAGTTTGAACAGGGTGCCCTTCGCCCGGCCTTCCTGCACGGTATACAGTGCATCCAGGCTGTAAGCTGACTCTTTCAGGCGATAGTTCGGATCGTAGTACGCATCCGGTGAGGACATTCTCCCCGGCTTCGCATCCCAGGCGTACACATAAGACGCGCCAAACGCCCAGCCCGGCATGTCCCAGTTTTTCATGTCATACATCGCGCCGAAGAAGACCGCTTTTTCGTCATTGGCGTTGAAGTCGGAGCGGTTATCCCACCAGATATCAAGACGGCCGTTGGAAGAGGCGTAGGTTGGGGTCATACGCTGCAGGAAGTAGCCCTGCTGGCCTTCGGCCTTCACCCAGGTACCTTCCAGACGCAGGTCCAGCACATCCGCCACTTTATAGCCAAAGGTCAGTGCCTGCAGCCATGCGGTGCCGTCATAGATATCGTTGATGCCGCCGTTGCTGACCTTATCGCGGGTACCATAGAACTGGTAGCTGGTGCTCAACGGCGCGCCGGCGACGTCAAATTTGTAGCTGGCTTTTGCAAAATACTGATCGATATAGCCTTGTGCCTGACCAAATGCCGCTTCCAGCACCAGGTCATTTTTGAAATCATATTTGGCACCGACGGAGTGGAGATAATCGACTTTGGTTTTCTTGTCGTTCTGATAGAAGTCGTCCATCTCGATATGCCATGGCGCTTTATACTCGTTCGTCCACATATAGGAGAAACTTAATGCGCCCGCAGTACCGTAGTCGAAGTTAGCCCCGGCTTCCGCCCCCTGATAGGTACCTGGCATAAAGCTCCAGTGCGGCGCCAGAAGGGTCTGGCCGGTTGGCTGGATATAGCCCGCGCGCGCCCACGTCGGACCGTATTTGAATTTTGCAGCGGCCTTATACAGGCTGATGCCGCTCTTATCGCCAGAGTAATCTTCGTCATAGGCTTTGTTGCGCGACGAGAAAGCGATTTCGTTCGGGTGGCCACTATCGCCGTTCTCAGCCATTTCAATCGCGGTAAATGCAGCAATATCAAGGCCAAACATATCGGCGGCATAGCCGGACTGGAAGTCCAGGTTGGCGTTCCAGGTGGAGTGGGAAAGGTTGGTTTTATATTTGTCGCCGTCGGTCACATCTTTACGGTCACGCTCACGCTGCCAGTAATAGATACCGCCGGTTAAGGTTGAATCATCGATAAATCCTGCTGCACTGGCCTGCGGAATCACAACCCAGCCCGACATCGCGGTGACGGCGGCAATAGCCAGCGCCAGCGTACTACGTTTGCCACTAAACGTACGCATGTGCATATCCTCTTTGACGTTTTAAAAGGCGAAGACCAACGGTCATTCGCTAAAAAAATAAATAAAACTGCAAAATGTGGGGCGGTGAAAAAGGCCGCGAAACCACTGTAGATAGACTATTTTTCGTGACGCGAATTATCAATGTTTTTCGTGAGGCAAAGCTTAAGATTATGACAAAGCGCACATAATTTATGTCTTTTTGTTACAGTCTTATCTCTGATGATTTTGTTATGGAAGTCATTGCAAAATCAGGGAAAAAAGCGAGAATTGAAAGCGATTACATTGGTTTTTTGTATGTGACGGGAAACATCAGAAGCGCTATTTATTACCGTGCAGTAACAGGATTAATTCGCATCGCGAAAATAAAAAGTTTAATTAGCTGATTCTGAAACAAAAAAAGCGCCGCAAGGTGCGGCGCTTTTACAGGAAGGGAAATTTATTCGCCGACTTTCGCCCAGGTATCACGCAGCCCGACAGTGCGGTTGAACACCAGACTGGTTGCGGTTGCATAGCGACTGTCGAGGCAGAAGTAACCTTCACGTTCAAACTGGTAAGCTTTGCCTGCTTCGGCCTGCGCCAGGCTCGGCTCCGCATATCCCTGTTTGATCACCAGTGATTGCGGATTGATCACCGCGAGGAAATCTTCCTCCGCACCCGGGTTCGGTACGCTGAACAGGCGATCGTAAAGACGGATCTCCACCGGCAGCGCATGCGCCGCACTCACCCAGTGGATCACGCCTTTGACCTTGCGACCGTCGGCCGGATCTTTACTCAGGGTATCGGCATCGTAGGTGCAGAAAATAGTGGTGATATTGCCTTCGGCATCTTTCTCCACGCGTTCCGCTTTGATCACGTAGGCATTGCGCAGACGCACTTCTTTACCCAGCACCAGACGCTTGTACTGTTTGTTGGCTTCTTCGCGGAAGTCAGCGCGATCGATCCAGATTTCGGCGCTGAACGGCACTTCGCGGCTGCCCATTTCCGGCTTGTTCGGATGGTTCGGCATCGCCACCATTTCGCTTTCGCCCTGCGGATAGTTCTCGATAACCAGTTTCACCGGATCGATCACCGCCATCGCGCGCGGGGCGTTTTCATTCAGATCTTCACGAATGCAGGACTCCAGCGACGCCATCTCGATGGTGTTGTCCTGCTTGGTCACGCCGATGCGCTTGCAGAACTCGCGGATGGATTCAGCGGTGTAGCCGCGACGACGCAGACCCGAGATAGTCGGCATACGCGGGTCATCCCAGCCTTCCACGTGCTTCTCGGTCACCAGCTGGTTCAGCTTACGCTTGGACATCACGGTGTATTCGAGATTCAGACGCGAGAATTCATACTGACGCGGGTGAACCGGAATGCTGATGTTGTCGAGCACCCAGTCGTACAGGCGGCGGTTGTCCTGGAATTCCAGGGTACACAGCGAGTGGGTGATGCCTTCCAGCGCATCGCTGATGCAGTGGGTGAAGTCATACATCGGGTAGATGCACCACTTGTTGCCGGTCTGATGATGCTCAGCGAACTTAATGCGGTACAGCACCGGGTCGCGCATCACGATGAACGGCGACGCCATATCGATCTTCGCACGCAGGCAGGCTTTGCCCTCTTCGAAGCCGCCGCTGCGCATTTTTTCGAACAGCGCCAGGTTTTCTTCCACGCTGCGGTCGCGATACGGGCTGTTTTTACCCGGCGCTTTCAGGGTGCCGCGGTATTTGCGAATTTCATCAGGAGAAAGTTCATCAACATAGGCCAGACCTTTGTTGATCAGCTCAACCGCATACTGATGCAGCTGATCAAAGTAATCAGACGAGTAGCAAACGTCCCCGGACCAGTGGAAACCTAACCACTGCACGTCGTTTTTAATCGACTCAACGTATTCGATATCTTCTTTCACCGGGTTGGTGTCATCGAAACGCAGGTTGCATTGGCCCTGATAATCCTGCGCGATGCCGAAGTTCAGGCAGATGGATTTCGCATGGCCAATGTGCAGATAACCGTTCGGCTCCGGCGGGAAGCGGGTGTGAACGGTGGTATGTTTACCGGTAGCCAGATCTTCATCAATGATCTGACGGATAAAGTTAGTCGGGCGGGCTTCTGCCTCACTCATCACGGGTTCCTCAAAGCGTAAACAACGTATAACGGCACATGATCTTACAAGCAGGACGTAGTGACAACTATTAGTTACGTAAAATGGGTATCAGAAGAGGATTATGGGGCCGATTGCTGGAAAAAAAAGCGGCGAAGGTTTCCCTTCGCCGCTGAGGCATAAACTCGACTCAGGAGCCTTACTTGCCTTTAATCTCATACAGCGGCGTCTGGCCGGCAACAACCTTACCGCTCGCCAGTATCACCAGCGCGCTGTAGTCATCGCTGTTGCTGCAGACTACCGGACTGATCATCGAGCGCGCGTTGGCGTTGAGGAAGTCCAGATCCATTTCCAGAATCGGCTCACCGGCCTTCACGTCCGTGCCCTCTTCAACCAGACGTTTGAAGCCCTTGCCTTCCAGCGCCACGGTGTCGATACCCATGTGGACGACAATTTCCGCACCGTTGTTGGTTTCGAGGCAGAACGCATGGTTAGTGTTGAAGATTTTCACCACGGTACCAGCGGCCGGGGCCACCACGATATTGCTGGTCGGTTTCACCGCGATACCGTCGCCGACGGCTTTGCTGGCGAAGGCTTCGTCCGGCACCTGCTCGAGGGCCACTACGTCACCGGTAATCGGTGAAACCAGCGACTCAACGGTCTTCGCGTTCGCTACCGCCTGCGGTTTAGCCGCTGGCGCTGCGGTGGCGACATTGCCAGCCGGTGCGGCTGCCGCTGCCGCTACCGGGCCACGGGTAACCACTTTTTTCATCTCATCGCCGATAGACTCTGCTTTCGCACCGACGATAACCTGGATGGTTTGCTTATTCAGTTTCACCACCCCGGATGCGCCGAGACGTTTACAGGCGGCGTCGTTCACTTTCGCCGAATCGCCCACGGTCAGACGCAGACGGGTGATACAGGCGTCAATCGCTTTCAGGTTGTCAGTGCCGCCCACCGCAGCGATATAGCTGGTCGCCAGCTGGGTCAGCCCCTCTTCGGTGTTGCTGTTGGCTTCTTCAGTGACGACGTCGTCGGCTTTGTCTTCACGACCCGGCGTTTTCAGGTTGAACATGCGGATAACCGCGCTGAACAGCAGGAAGTAGACAAAGAAGAACACCACGCCCATCACCAGCAGCATCCAGACGTTTTTGCTGGCGGCCGGCAGGCTGTACATCAACACGTAGTCGATTGCACCCGCGGAGAAGGAGAAGCCTGCGTGGATCCCCAGCGCTGTTGCGATGAACAGGCTGATACCGGTCAGCACCGCGTGCAGGAGGTACAGCAGCGGAGCCAGGAACATGAACAGGAATTCCAGCGGCTCGGTTACCCCGGTCAGGAACGCAGTGATGGCAACAGACAGCAGCATACCGCCGACCATCGGACGACGCGCTTTCGGCGCCGCCAGATACATCGCCAGCGCCGCACCCGGCAGACCAAACATCATGATCGGGAAGAAGCCGGACATGAACATCCCCGCGGTGCCGTCGCCGGCGTAGAAGCGGTTGATGTCGCCGTGGAACACAGCGCCTGCGGCGTTAGTGAACTCACCAATCTGGAACCAGGCGATGGTGTTCAGCACCTGATGCAGACCGGTTGGGATCAGCAGACGGTTGATGAAGCCAAAGATACCGGAACCCAGCGCACCAGCGGAGACGATCCATTCGCCACCCGCGTGGATAGCGTGCTGTACCGGCGGCCAGACGTAACCGAAGAGTGCGGCGAGGATCAGACAGAAGAAGCCGGTGGCGATCGGCACGAAGCGTTTGCCGCCGAAGAAGCTCAGGAAATCCGGCAGCTTAATGCCGGCCCAGCGGTTGTACACCGCCCCTGCCACCAGACCGGTAATGATACCGGCCAGTACGCCCATGTTAATTTCCGGGTTGATGGTGACCATCGCTTTGGTCATCACGAAATAACCTACTGCACCGGCCAGCGCCGCAGAACCGGCGTTATCCTTGGACCAGCTTGATGCCACACCAATCGCGAAGATCAGCGCCAGATTGTCAAAGATTGCCCCACCCGCTTGCGCGATGAAGGGTACATTCAACAGGTCTGGTTGCCCGAAACGCAGCAGTAATGCCGCGACCGGCAGCACTGCGATAGGGAGTTGCAACGCCCTACCCAGTCGCTGAAAGAAACCTAAAATATTCATCTTATTCCCCCTATGAGACCCCGATGAGGCTCATTTTCTAAGCCACTTTTTTATTGTGTAACAAGGTCGGTTTTATCACTTACCGGCAAAGTGTGTGAAAAATTAATTCGTATCGCAAATTAAACGGGTATTTTTTGTGACTTTTATCACCAAATATCGTATTCACCCCTCCCTTTCACTGGCTAACATCGAAAACTTATTTTATCATTCAAAAAATCAACACGGATTGACCCCGGTCGGCGCAGTTGCTGCAATACTCTCCTCAGAGTGCTGGCGCCAATCCGCCAGAATCTACTTTAACTATAGAGGTGAAGAATGAGACTGATCCCCCTGGTAACCGCTGAGCAGGTCGGTAAATGGGCTGCCCGCCACATCGTTAACCGTATTAATGCATTCAAACCGACTGCGGACCGCCCGTTCGTGCTGGGTCTGCCAACCGGTGGCACTCCTCTGACCGCCTACAAAGCGCTGGTTGAAATGCATAAAGCAGGCCAGGTTAGCTTCAAACACGTCGTCACCTTTAATATGGACGAATATGTCGGCCTGCCAAAAGAGCATCCGGAAAGCTATCATAGCTTCATGCACCGTAATTTCTTTGACCACGTTGATATTCCGGCAGAAAATATCAACCTGCTGAATGGTAACGCGCCGGATATCGATGCGGAATGCCGTCGCTATGAAGAAAAAATTCGTTCCTACGGTAAAATCCACCTGTTCATGGGCGGTGTAGGCAACGATGGTCACATCGCGTTCAACGAACCGGCCTCTTCTCTGGCGTCCCGCACCCGTATTAAGACCCTGACCCATGACACCCGTGTGGCGAACTCCCGCTTCTTCGATGGTGATGTGGATCTGGTGCCGAAATACGCGTTGACCGTGGGCGTAGGCACCCTGCTGGATGCAGAAGAAGTGATGATTCTGGTGCTGGGTCATCAGAAAGCGCTGGCGCTGCAGGCGGCGGTAGAAGGTAACGTCAACCATATGTGGACCATTACCTGCCTGCAGCTGCATCCGAAGGCGGTGATTGTCTGCGACGAGCCGTCCACCATGGAGCTGAAAGTGAAAACCCTGAAATATTTCAACGAATTAGAAGCTGAAAATATTAAAGGTCTGTAATGTAGTCGTGTCCCGCCACTTGCGCGGGACCCTCTTTTTCTTTGTATGCATCATCATGCCGGCGGCAAACGAACGATCGCTGACCTGATGGGGCGTATATACCGGGGGTCGTAATGTATGCATTAACCCAGGGCCGGGTTTATACCGGTCATGAAATTCTCGATGACCATGCGGTTGTTATCGCCGATGGCCTAATCGAACGTCTCTGTCCGCTGGCGGATTTGCCGTCTGACATGGAGCAGCGCTCGGTCAACGGCGCAATAATTGCCCCCGGTTTTATCGACGTTCAGCTCAATGGCTGCGGCGGCGTGCAGTTTAACGACAGCCCAGAGGCGGTCACCGTTGAAACGCTGGAGATCATGCAGAAGGCGAACGAACGTTCAGGCTGCACCAGCTTCCTGCCGACGCTGATTACCTCCAGTGACGATCTGATGAAGCAAGGTATCCGCGTCATGCGCGAATACCTGCAAAAACACCCGAATCAGGCGCTGGGTCTGCATCTTGAAGGACCGTGGCTGAATATCGTCAAGAAAGGCACCCACAACCCGGACTACGTGCGTAAACCGGACGCCGCGCTGGTCGATTTCCTGTGCGATAACGCCGATGTGATCACCAAGGTGACCCTCGCCCCTGAGCGCGTTGAGCCGGAAGTGATCCGCAAGCTGGTTGCCGCCGGGATCGTCGTCTCCGCCGGCCACTCCAACGCCACGCTGAAAGAGGCGAAAGTCGGCTTCCGCGCCGGCATTACCTTCGCCACTCACCTGTATAACGCGATGCCGTACATTACCGGACGCGAACCGGGTCTGGCCGGGGCGATTTTTGACGAGCCGGATGTCTACTGCGGTATTATTGTCGACGGGATGCATGTCGATTATGCCAACGTACGTAACGCCAAGCGCCTGAAAGGCGACAAACTGTGCCTGGTCACCGACGCCACCGCGCCGGCGGGGGCGAATATTGACCAGTTCATTTTTGCCGGGAAAACAATATACTACCGCAATGGACTGTGCGTAGATGAAAACGGCACGCTCAGCGGCTCCTCCCTGACCATGATTGAAGGGGTGCGTAATCTGGTGGAGCATTGCGGCGTGGCACTGGACGAAGTATTGCGGATGGCGACGCTCTATCCCGCGCGCGCTATCGGTGTGGACAAGCAGCTCGGCAGCATTGCGCCGGGCATGGTCGCTAACCTGACCGCCTTTACACGCGATTATAAAATCACCAAGACCATCGTTAATGGTAACGAGGTCGTCACTGAGTAAGTAAAAGTATGACAGCAGGCGGACAAGCTCAAATTGGTAACGTTGACCTCGTAAAACAACTGAACAGCGCGGCCGTGTACCGCCTGATTGACCAGCATGGGCCTATCTCGCGCATTCAGATAGCCGAACAAAGCCAGCTTGCCCCTGCCAGCGTGACCAAAATCACGCGTCAGCTTATTGAGCGCGGCCTGATCAAAGAAGTCGATCAGCAGGCCTCCACCGGAGGCCGCCGCGCTATCTCTATCATCGCTGAAACCCGCAACTTCAACGCCATCGGCGTGCGGCTTGGCCGCTATGACGCCACTCTGACCCTGTATGATTTAAGCAGCAAGACCCTGGAAGAGGAACATTTTCCCCTGCCCGAGCGCACCCAGGAAACGCTGGAACACGCCCTGCTGAATATCATCGCCACCTTTATCGAAAACTGTCAGCGCAAAATTCGCGAGCTGATCGCCATCTCGGTGATCCTGCCAGGCCTCGTCGACCCGGAAAGCGGCGTGATCCGCTATATGCCGCATATTGCGGTGGAAAACTGGGGCCTGGTCGGGGCGCTGGAAAAACGCTTCAACGTCACCTGCTATGTCGGGCACGACATCCGCAGCCTGGCGCTGGCCGAGCACTATTTCGGTGCAAGTCAGGACTGCGAAGACTCCATCCTGGTGCGCGTGCACCGCGGTACCGGCGCGGGCATCATCTCTAACGGGCGCATTTTTATTGGCCGGAACGGCAACGTCGGCGAAATTGGCCACATTCAGGTCGATCCGCTGGGCGAGCGCTGCCACTGCGGCAACTTCGGCTGTCTGGAGACCGTCGCGGCCAATGCCGCCATCGAACAGCGGGTTCGCCACCTGCTTGAGCAGGGCTACCAGAGCCGTCTGACGCCGGATGACTGCACGATCAAAACTATCTGCAAAGCGGCCAACAAGGGCGATGCCCTGGCCTGCGAGGTGATTGAGTACGTGGGGCGTCACCTCGGGAAAACGATCGCCATCGCGATTAACCTGTTCAACCCACAAAAAATCGTTGTCGCCGGCGAAATAGTGGAAGCTGAAAAGGTCCTTCTTCCGGCCATCGAAGGCTGCATTAACGCCCAGGCGCTGAAAGCGTTTCGCAAGAACCTGCCGGTGGTGCGTTCTACCCTCGACCATCGCTCAGCGATTGGCGCCTTCGCGCTGGTCAAACGCGCTATGCTCAATGGCACGCTGCTGCAGCGCTTGCTTGAGAGCTAATCGCCTCTTTATTGATAGCGCGAAACGATCCGCATCACCCTGTCGCTGGTGGGTATGGTCCACCAGCGATGTGAAACCTCATCGATGACGAGTATAGTTTCGTCTTTGTTAATGATTCTGGACCCACCATGACCATTCAAAACATAATTTGTGATATTGACGGCGTGCTGATGCACGATAACGTCGCCGTTCCCGGCGCTGCCGAGTTTATCAAACGCATCCTCGATAAAGGCATGCCGCTGGTAATGCTGACCAACTACCCGTCGCAAACCGGCCAGGATTTGGCCAACCGTTTCGCCACCGCCGGCATCGACGTGCCGGATACCGCGTTTTACACCTCGGCGATGGCCACCGCCGATTTCCTGCGCCGCCAGGAAGGCAAGAAAGCCTATGTGGTGGGTGAAGGGGCGCTGATCCACGAACTGTACAAAGCCGGCTTTACCATCACCGATGTGAACCCGGATTTTGTCATCGTCGGGGAAACCCGTTCATTCAACTGGGAGATGATGCATAAGGCCGCCTTCTTCGTTGCCAACGGCGCCCGCTTCATTGCCACCAACCCGGATACTCACGGTCGCGGCTTCTACCCGGCCTGTGGCGCGCTGTGCGCCGGGATCGAGAAGATCTCCGGCCGTAAGCCGTTTTACGTCGGTAAACCCAGCCCGTGGATCATCCGTTCAGCGCTGAACAAAATGCAGGCTCACTCCGAGCAGACAGTGATCGTCGGCGATAACCTGCGCACTGACATTCTGGCCGGCTTCCAGGCGGGGCTGGAGACTATTCTGGTGCTCTCCGGCGTCTCCACCCTCGATGACATCGACAGCATGCCGTTTCGCCCGTCGTGGATTTACCCTTCCGTCGCGGAAATCGATATTTTCTGATGCCAACCACGTCGCAGGACGTGGTTTTTCATTTATAGCGCCTGCCAAAAGTCATCCATCTAATAAAAACGGCCTATAAATGCGTATTCTTCAATAAAGTCGCTCAAAAGATACTCTTTTTTTACTGTTCAACAATCACAGTTGCGTTTTTTCTTTTTCAGGCCGCAAAACCCTTGCGCCAGCGCCCCCTTTACGGCATTTTCTTAAGCACGCACTCAGGCTTCGCCACGAGACGAAGCCAGCACAACATCAAACACGACAGGGTAATGGAGAAGGCTATGTGTTCTATTTTTGGCGTACTGGATATTAAAACTGACGCAGGCGAGCTGCGTAAAAAGGCGCTGGAGCTTTCCCGCCTGATGCGCCATCGCGGTCCGGACTGGTCTGGCGTGTATGCCAGCGACAAAGCGATTCTGGCGCACGAGCGCCTGTCTATTGTCGACGTCAACGCCGGCGCCCAGCCGCTGTACAACGCCGAAAAAACCCATGCGCTGGCCGTTAACGGCGAGATCTACAACCATCAGGCGCTACGCGCGGAGTATGGTGACCGCTATCAGTTCCAGACTGGCTCTGACTGCGAAGTGATCCTCGCGCTGTATCAGGAAAAAGGCCCTGAGTTCCTCGACGACCTGCAGGGGATGTTCGCCTTCGCCCTGTACGACAGCGAGAAAGACGCGTACTTAATTGGTCGCGACCATATCGGTATTATTCCGCTGTATATGGGCCATGACGAACACGGCAACTTCTATGTCGCCTCCGAAATGAAAGCGCTGGTGCCGGTATGCCGCACTATTAAAGAGTTCCCGGCGGGTAGCTACCTGTGGAGCAAAGACGGCGAAATTCGCCAGTACTATCAGCGCGACTGGTTCGATTACGACGCGGTGAAAGACAACGTTACCGATAAGAACGAGCTGCGTCAGGCGCTGGAAGAATCGGTGAAAAGCCACCTGATGTCCGATGTGCCTTACGGCGTGCTGCTCTCCGGCGGTCTTGATTCATCGGTCATCTCGGCTATCACCAAGAAATTCGCCGCCCGTCGCGTCGAAGATCAGGAACGTAGCGAAGCCTGGTGGCCGCAGCTGCACTCCTTCGCGGTCGGTCTGGAAGGCTCTCCTGATCTGAAAGCAGCGCAGGAAGTGGCCAACCATCTCGGCACCGTGCACCACGAAATTCACTTTACCGTCCAGGAAGGGCTGGATGCGATCCGCGACGTTATCTATCACATCGAAACCTACGATGTGACCACTATTCGCGCCTCGACGCCGATGTACCTGATGTCGCGTAAAATTAAAGCCATGGGCATCAAAATGGTGCTTTCCGGCGAAGGCTCGGACGAAGTGTTCGGCGGCTACCTCTATTTCCATAAGGCGCCGAACGCCAAAGAACTGCACGAAGAGACGGTGCGTAAGCTGCAGGCGCTGCATATGTTTGACTGCGCCCGCGCCAACAAAGCGATGTCCGCCTGGGGCGTGGAAGCCCGCGTGCCGTTCCTCGATAAGAAGTTCCTCGACGTGGCGATGCGCATTAACCCGCAGGATAAGATGTGCGGCAACGGCAAAATGGAAAAACACGTGCTGCGTGAATGCTTCGAATCTTACCTGCCGGCTAGCGTTGCCTGGCGGCAGAAAGAACAGTTCTCTGACGGCGTCGGCTACAGCTGGATCGATACGCTGAAAGAAGTGGCCGCGAAACAGGTCAGCGATCAGCAGCTGGAAACGGCGAGCTTCCGCTTCCCGTACAACACGCCGACCTCCAAAGAAGGCTATCTGTACCGCGAGATCTTCGAAGAGCTGTTCCCGCTGCCGAGCGCGGCAGAGTGTGTCCCAGGCGGTCCGTCGGTGGCCTGCTCTTCAGCGAAAGCCATTGAGTGGGATGAAGCGTTCAAGACCATGAACGATCCATCAGGCCGCGCGGTGGGCGTCCACCAGTCGGCCTACAAATAAGCCCTGACGGGTGCTGAAACGCCAAACGGACCCTCCGGGGTCCGTTTTCTTTTTGCAGGATTTATACCGCTGAAAAACGATAAATAACCAATAATTGCCGAATATTGCAGCGAGCTGTTCGCAACCTAACCAAACAGTCACATTACAACGATTTTCCTTGAAAAAGAGGTTGACGCTCGCAGGCCCAATACGCATAATGCGCCCCGCAACGCCGATAAGGTTACGCGAAAAAAGATGGCTACGTAGCTCAGCTGGTTAGAGCACATCACTCATAATGATGGGGTCACAGGTTCGAATCCCGTCGTAGCCACCA
Source organism: Klebsiella sp. H-Nf2 (assembly GCF_002806645.1). Taxonomy (NCBI): domain Bacteria; kingdom Pseudomonadati; phylum Pseudomonadota; class Gammaproteobacteria; order Enterobacterales; family Enterobacteriaceae; genus Klebsiella; species Klebsiella sp. H-Nf2. The sequence goes on along the minus strand of NZ_PIBL01000007.1, from coordinate 127,514 downwards.
TCTTTTTTGCGGGAGTGGCGAAATTGGTAGACGCACCAGATTTAGGTTCTGGCGCCGCAAGGTGTGCGAGTTCAAGTCTCGCCTCCCGCACCATTCACCAGTCAGCGTTGTACGGATGGGGTATCGCCAAGCGGTAAGGCACCGGTTTTTGATACCGGCATTCCCTGGTTCGAATCCAGGTACCCCAGCCATATTTCTTCGATATTTGCGGTTCACCGCGACGGTATTGGGGTATCGCCAAGCGGTAAGGCACCGGTTTTTGATACCGGCATTCCCTGGTTCGAATCCAGGTACCCCAGCCATCGAAGAAACAGTAAGACAATTTGGCTACGTAGCTCAGCTGGTTAGAGCACATCACTCATAATGATGGGGTCACAGGTTCGAATCCCGTCGTAGCCACCATATTCAGGACGTATCGATACACATCGATAAATCCGTAAACAGTTTGTTGGGGTATCGCCAAGCGGTAAGGCACCGGATTCTGATTCCGGCATTCCGAGGTTCGAATCCTCGTACCCCAGCCAAATTAAAAAGTCGCTCAGCAATGAACGCACTGTAGCCCTCAACCGGGGTAGTTACGGTAAAGCGCAACAGACAATTGGGGTATCGCCAAGCGGTAAGGCACCGGATTCTGATTCCGGCATTCCGAGGTTCGAATCCTCGTACCCCAGCCACTTAAATGCAAAAAAGCTCACTTCGGTGGGCTTTTTTGCTATTGGCGTCCTGACGACCATACTCGGTACTGACTGCCGGGCAGGCGCTTTCCACTCCGCCCCTGCCCGGGAAGTCAGTTTTACAAGCCTAGCGCATACTTCAGCGCCTGGCGCTTCAATACCCCGGCGCGTTCAGCCGCCATCAGGCCAATATTGCGCAGCATCCGCACCGGCGCCAGGTCATTACTGAATCCGGCATAAAACAGATCCATCCCCGACTGCATGATAAAATTATCCGCTCGCCGCCGCGCCTGGTAGCGCTTCAGCACCGGCAGGCTGGCCCAGTCTTCGCCTCGACCGCGCGCTTCCGCCAGGATCTCCAGCAGGGCATCCACATCGCGGTAGCCAAGGTTAACCCCCTGCCCCGCCAGCGGATGAATGGTATGTGCCGCATCGCCCACCAGCGCCAGGCCGGGCTGGACATACTGCAGCGCATGACGCCGGGTGAGCGGAAAAGCACCCGCCGCCTGCGGCGTCACACGACCCAGCCGTGCCGGAAAGTGACTGGCGATCTCCTGCTGGAGCTGCACCATGGTCATGCCCTGCAGCTGACGGATCCGCGCCGGCGTGTCGTACCAGACCAGCGAGGCCCAGTTGTCGAACAGCGGCAGGAAGGCGCGCGGTCCGCTGGGGGTAAACTGCTGCCAGGTGCTGTCACCGGGATCGTCGGCGCATTCGACGCTGATCAGCATACAGGATTGCTGATATTGCCAGGCGTGTACGCCGATGCCGGCCATCTCCCGCACCTGGGAATTGGCGCCGTCGGCGCCGATAACCAGCCGGGCGTGGATCGCCTCCCCCTCGCGTAAATGCAGCGCGGTATGCGCCTCGCCGCGCTGCATCGCCTCCAGTTCGCTACCAACGCGCAGGGTGACCCCTTCATGCGCCGCCAGCGCTTGCCAGAGGCCCCATTGCAGGACCTTGTTCTCGACCATATAGCCCAGTTCCGGCAGTTTGAGCTCTGCGGCGTCAAAGGCGACGTGCGCGCTCTCCCACTCCCAGGTCTCCAGACGACGATAAGCGTGGACGCGCATCGCCCTTACGGTATCCCAGACGCCGAGGCTCTTCAGCAGGCCGACCGAAGCCGCGCTGATAGCCGAGATCCGCACATCCGGGGCGGATGCCGGATCGAAAACCGGTGGCGCCGCTTTCTCAAGCACCGTCACGGTAAATCCCTGTTGCGCCAGCCCTAACGCCAGGGCGCCGCCGACCATGCCGCCGCCCACGATGGCGACATCTGTTGCGTGAATTGTCATGGCTATTATCCTTAAAGCAGAATCCGTTAAGTTTACCGGATTTTTTGTCCCCTTGCGGTGATAACGCTCGCACTGGTCAGGGGGCGACCAAAGCATTACAATACGCGCCCTGGAATGCGAAATTCACCCTGTATATATCCCCGCGTTTTGGATATCTATTACTGAGCATGAGCAAGTCAATGACAAAAAAACTCCATATTAAAACCTGGGGCTGTCAGATGAACGAGTATGATTCATCAAAGATGGCCGATCTGCTGGATGCGACACATGGGTATCAACTGACCGAAGTGGCGGAAGAAGCAGATGTGCTGTTGCTCAATACCTGCTCAATTCGTGAGAAGGCCCAGGAAAAAGTTTTCCATCAGCTCGGACGCTGGAAGCTGCTGAAAGAGAAGAATCCGGACCTGATTATTGGCGTTGGCGGCTGCGTGGCCTCCCAGGAAGGCGACCATATTCGCCAGCGCGCGCACTATGTCGATATTATTTTCGGGCCGCAAACCCTGCACCGCCTGCCGGAGATGATTAACGCCGTGCGCGGCAACCGCAGCCCGGTGGTGGATATCAGCTTCCCGGAAATTGAAAAGTTCGATCGCCTGCCAGAGCCGCGCGCCGACGGCCCGACCGCCTTTGTTTCGATTATGGAAGGCTGCAACAAATACTGCACCTACTGCGTGGTGCCGTACACCCGCGGAGAAGAGGTCAGCCGTCCGTGCGACGATATCCTGTTTGAAATCGCCCAGCTGGCGGCGCAGGGCGTGCGTGAGGTCAATCTGCTGGGCCAGAACGTTAACGCCTGGCGCGGTGAGAATTACGACGGCACCACCGGCAGCTTTGCCGATCTGCTGCGTCTGGTCGCCGCCATCGACGGCATCGACCGTATTCGCTTCACCACCAGCCACCCGATCGAATTTACCGACGATATCATCGAGGTCTATCGCGATACGCCGGAACTGGTGAGCTTCCTGCACCTGCCGGTGCAGAGCGGTTCTGACCGGGTTCTGAATCTGATGGGACGCACCCATACCGCGCTGGAGTACAAAGCGATTATTCGCAAGCTGCGTGAGGCGCGCCCGGATATTCAGATAAGCTCCGACTTTATTGTCGGCTTCCCTGGCGAAACCACAGACGATTTCGAAAAGACGATGAAGCTTATCGCCGACGTCAATTTCGATATGAGCTACAGCTTTATCTTCTCCGCTCGTCCGGGCACCCCGGCGGCCGATATGGTCGATGACGTGCCGGAGGAGGATAAAAAGCAGCGTCTGTATATTCTCCAGGAGCGGATCAACCAGCAGGCAATGGCCTGGAGCCGTCGCATGCTCGGCACGGTACAGCGCATTCTGGTGGAAGGCACGTCGCGTAAGAGCCTGATGGAGCTTTCCGGGCGCACCGAGAACAACCGCGTGGTCAACTTCGAAGGTACGCCGGATATGGTCGGTAAATTCGTCGATGTTGAAATCGTCGATGTTTACACCAACTCGCTGCGCGGCAAAATCGTGCGTACCGAAGCGGAGATGGGTCTGCGCATCGCTGAATCACCTGAATCAGTGATTGCCCGCACCCGTAAAGAGAACGATCTTGGCGTGGGTATCTATCATCCGTGATCCCTTCAGGCCTGTCGGTTCCGGCAGGCCTTGTAATTCCTCTCTCCGTCCCTATATCTACAGCGATGCTTGCGCCATTTTCCTGTGACGTAAATAATTTCCTGATTAGCCGGCCACGCGCCGCGTCCGGCCACCTGCGTAAAGAGGAACAGTTTGAACATAGACACTCGTGAAATTACCCTGGAGCCAGCGGATAACGCACGCCTGTTAGCCTTGTGCGGCCCGTTTGACGACAACATCAAACAGCTGGAGCGTCGGTTAGGCATTGAGATCAACCGCCGTGACAATCACTTTAAACTGACCGGACGCGCCATTTGCGTACACGCCGCCGCCGATATTCTGCGCAGCCTGTATGTCGATACGGCGCCGATGCGCGGTCAGATTCAGGATATTGAGCCGGAGCAGATCCACCTGGCGATCAAAGAAGCACGCGTACTGGAGCAGAGCGCCGAGAGCGTGCCGGAGTACGGGAAAGCCGTCAATATCAAGACCAAGCGCGGGGTGATCAAACCGCGTACGCCGAACCAGGCACAATACATCGCCAATATTCTCGATCACGACATTACCTTTGGTGTCGGCCCGGCGGGTACAGGTAAAACCTATCTGGCGGTGGCGGCGGCAGTCGATGCGCTGGAGCGCCAGGAGATCCGCCGTATTCTGCTGACCCGTCCGGCCGTCGAGGCTGGCGAAAAGCTCGGCTTCCTGCCCGGCGATCTGAGCCAGAAGGTCGACCCATATCTGCGCCCGCTGTATGACGCGCTGTTTGAGATGCTCGGCTTTGAGAAAGTGGAAAAGCTGATTGAGCGTAACGTCATCGAAGTGGCTCCGTTGGCCTATATGCGCGGACGAACGCTGAATGACGCCTTTATCATTCTTGATGAAAGCCAGAACACCACCATCGAACAGATGAAGATGTTCCTGACCCGCATCGGCTTTAACTCCAAGGCGGTGATCACCGGCGACATCACGCAGATTGACCTGCCGCGCAGCACCAAATCCGGTCTGCGCCACGCCATCGAAGTGCTGGCCGAAGTCGATGAGATCAGCTTCAACTTCTTCCATAGCGAAGACGTGGTGCGCCATCCGGTGGTTGCCCGCATCGTTAACGCCTATGAGGCGTGGGAAGCCGCAGACCAGAAACGTAAAGCAGAACTGGCCGCCGAGCGCAAACGCGAAGCCCAGGAACAGGAGCAAAAATGAGTCAGGTGATCCTCGATTTACAGCTGGCCTGCGAAGAGACCAGCGGCCTGCCGGACGAAGCCCTTTTTCAGCGCTGGGTCGATGCCGTCATTCCGCCATTTCAGGAGGAGTCAGAGTTAACGATTCGTCTGGTCGATGTTGCAGAAAGCCACGAGCTGAACCTGACCTACCGCGGCAAGGATAAACCGACCAACGTTCTCTCCTTCCCGTTTGAAGCGCCGCCGGGGATTGAAATGCCGCTGCTCGGCGATCTGATCATCTGCCGTCAGGTGGTGGAGCAGGAAGCCAGCGAGCAAGGGAAGCCGCTGGAAGCACACTGGGCCCATATGGTGGTGCACGGTAGCCTGCATCTGCTGGGCTACGATCATATCGAAGACGACGAAGCGGAAGAGATGGAAGGCCTCGAAACAGAGATAATGCTTGCTCTGGGCTATGAGGACCCGTACATTTCCGAGAAGATTGCTGAATAGCCTCCTGCCGGATGGCGGCGCTTGCGCCGCATCCGGCCGCTGTTCCTGCATTTTACCAGCCTGATCGTCAGGCAACCCATGCCGTCCGGCGCTGAGTTTACGCGCGACGAGCGACAGTTAAATCAACATGAGAACCCAAACGACGCCATGAGCGACGACAATTCACACAGTAGTGACACAGTAAACAGCAAAAAGGGATTTTTCTCCCTGTTACTCAGCCAGCTTTTTCACGGAGAACCGAAAAACCGTGATGAACTGCTGGCGCTGATCCGTGATTCCGGGCAGAACGATCTTATCGATGAAGATACGCGTGACATGCTCGAAGGGGTAATGGATATCGCCGACCAGCGAGTCCGCGACATTATGATCCCCCGTTCACAAATGATAACCCTGAAACGCAACCAGACGCTGGACGAGTGCCTTGATGTCATCATCGAATCCGCTCACTCGCGCTTCCCGGTCATCAGTGAAGACAAAGATCACATCGAAGGGATTCTGATGGCTAAGGATCTGCTGCCGTTTATGCGCAGCGATGCCGAAGCCTTCAGCATGGAAAAAGTGTTACGGCCGGCGGTTGTCGTCCCGGAAAGCAAGCGGGTCGACCGCATGCTGAAAGAGTTTCGCTCACAGCGCTACCATATGGCGATCGTTATTGACGAATTCGGCGGCGTCTCCGGCCTGGTGACCATCGAGGATATCCTTGAGCTCATCGTCGGGGAAATTGAAGACGAATACGACGAAGAAGAAGATATTGATTTCCGCCAGCTGAGCCGCCACACCTGGACGGTGCGCGCTCTGGCCTCCATCGAAGACTTCAACGACGCCTTCGACACGCACTTCAGCGATGAAGAAGTGGATACCATTGGCGGGCTGGTGATGCAGGCCTTCGGCCATCTGCCGGCCCGCGGCGAATCTATCGACATTGATGGTTACCAATTCAAGGTGGCAATGGCAGATAGCCGTCGTATCATTCAGGTGCATGTAAAGCTGCCCGATGACGCTCCCCAGCCGAAGCTGGAAGAGTAAGCCGCGGCGCTGAAGGTCACGGCCAGCCGGGAGACAGACCGTGGGCGATCCCCGGCTGTCCCCTCTCCCTGCTGGCAAACAGCATAGCCTGTGGCAACAGGCGTTAATTTACGGGACGATTAGCCTAAATGGTATTTGCCTCTCTTCTTGAACGTCAGCGCGTACGTCTGCTGCTGGCGCTGCTATTCGGAGCCAGCGGAACGCTGGCTTTTTCACCTTATGATTTCTGGCCGGCAGCTATCGTTTCGCTGGCCGGTCTGCAGGCGTTGACCCTCAACCGACGCCCGCTGCAAAGCGCCGGGATCGGCTATTTCTGGGGATTCGGGCTGTTTGGCACCGGTATCAACTGGGTCTATGTCAGCATCGCGCAATTCGGCGGTATGCCAGGTCCGGTTAACGTCTTCCTCGTCGTTCTGCTGGCGGCTTATCTCTCGCTCTATACCGGCCTGTTTGCCGGCCTGCTCGCCCGGCTGTGGCCCAAAACCAGCTGGCTGCGGGTGGCTATCGCCGCCCCCGTCGTCTGGCAAATCACCGAGTTCCTGCGCGGCTGGGTGCTGACGGGTTTCCCGTGGCTGCAGTTCGGCTACAGCCAGATTGACGGCCCGCTGAAAGGCCTGGCGCCGGTGATGGGCGTCGAGGCGATCAACTTCCTGCTGATGATGGTTAGCGGCCTGCTGGCCCTGGCCCTCGTCCAGCGCAACTGGAAGCCGCTGGCTATTGCCGCGCTGCTGTTCGCCCTGCCGTTCCCGCTGCGCTATATCCAGTGGTATCAGCTGCTGCCGGAGCGCGCGACCCAGGTCTCGCTGGTGCAAGGCGACATTCCGCAGGCCATGAAGTGGGACGAGAAGCAGCTGGTCAACACCCTGAAAACGTACCTGGCGCTGACCCAGCCTCATATCGGCCACTCGCAGCTGATTATCTGGCCCGAGTCGGCGATCCCGGATCTGGAGATCAACCAGCAGCAGTTCCTCAGCATGATGGACGATCTGCTGCGCGCAAAAGACAGCTCGCTGATCACCGGCATTGTCGATGCGCGTCTCAATAAGCAGAACCGCTACGATACCTACAACACCATCATTACCCTCGGTAAAGATAACCCGTACCGCTACGACTCGACCAACCGTTACAACAAGAACCATCTGGTGCCGTTCGGTGAGTTTGTGCCGCTGGAATCGATTCTGCGTCCGCTGGCGCCGTTCTTTGACCTGCCAATGTCCTCCTTCAGCCGCGGCCCCTACGTGCAGCCGCAGCTGATGGCACATAACCTGAAGCTGACCGCCGCCATCTGCTACGAGATCATCCTCGGGGAACAGGTACGCGATAACTTCCGGCCGGACACCGACTTCCTGCTGACCATCTCCAACGACGCCTGGTTCGGTAAGTCCATCGGTCCGTGGCAACACTTCCAGATGGCGCGGATGCGTGCGCTGGAGCTGGCCCGACCGCTCCTGCGCAGCACCAATAATGGCATTACTGCGGTGATCGGCCCGCGCGGCGAGATCCAGAAGATGATCCCGCAGTTTACCCGCGAAGTGTTGACGACCACCGTGACACCCACCAGCGGCTTAACCCCCTATGCCCGCACCGGCAACTGGCCGCTATGGGCGCTGACGGCGTTGTTTGGCTTCGCTGCGCTGCTGATGAGCCTGCGTCAGCGTCGCCGATAAGTCTCTCCGCCGGCGACGCCCGTCGCCGGCGTTTTTTCTCACCCTGTTTGCCATCCTGGCACAGTCATTGCTTTATTTTCCCTGGTAGCGACATCGTCCGACCCAGTGCAACCAGGTTGCACCATAAACGTTCGGCGGTCGCGCTATTTTGGTGCAATGGAAGATATTTGCCTCCCATTGGTGCGGAGCACTTCGCAAAAATAAACAATAAAACAGCAAAATCTTTACATTAAGCCAAACTAAATGCTAACAAACACATACAAATGCGGCACGTGGACGCGTGCCCCGAATAACAACACACACAATCACAATGGGTATCAATAGCGTCGCTGACGCTACGGATAAGGAGTTGGATATGCAATTACGTAAACTGGCCGCCGCAATGCTGGTCATGGGTGTGACCGCCGGTGTGGCACACGCAGAAGATGCCGCCCCGGCGGCAGGCCAGAGCACCCTGGATAAGATCGCCAAAAATGGGGTTATCGTTGTCGGTCATCGTGAATCTTCAGTCCCTTTCTCTTACTACGATAACCAGCAGCAGGTTGTGGGCTACTCTCAGGACTATTCCAACGCCATCGTTGATGCCATCAAGAAAAAGCTGAATAAACCTGACCTGCAGGTCAAACTGATCCCGGTCACCTCGCAGAACCGTATCCCGCTGCTGCAGAATGGCACCTTTGATTTCGAGTGCGGCTCAACCACTAACAACCTCGAGCGCCAGAAACAGGCCGCCTTCTCCGATACCATCTTCGTGGTCGGCACCCGTCTGCTGGTGAAGAAAGACGGTCCGATCAAAGATTTCCCGGACCTGAAAGACAAAGCCGTTGTTGTCACCTCCGGAACCACCTCAGAGATCCTGCTGCATAAGCTGAACGATGAGAAAAAAATGAATATGCGCATTATCAGCGCCAAAGATCATGGCGACTCTTTCCGCACCCTGGAAAGCGGACGCGCCGTGGCCTTTATGATGGATGACGCCCTGCTGGCGGGCGAACGCGCGAAGGCGAAGAAACCGGATAACTGGGAAATCGTCGGCACTGCGCAGTCGAAAGAAGCCTATGGCTGCATGCTGCGTAAAGACGATCCGTCGTTCAAAGCGCTGGTCGATGAAACCGTTGCCCAAGCCCAGACCTCTGGCGAAGCGGCGAAATGGTTTGATAAATGGTTCAAAAATCCAATTCCGCCGAAAAACCTTAACCTGAACTTCGAACTGTCTGACGACATGAAAGCGCTGTTCAAATCACCTAATGACAAAGCACTGAACTAATTATAACAACCAGGGGCAGGATATCCTGCCCTCCCGATGATTGTCACAGCACGGACAGACTATACGGTGGCTGGTCGTTCCCCAGCCGCCGCGAATACCGAAACAAGCTGGACAACCGTCTTCGAGGGTAGCAATGGCTACCCTTTTTTTTCCAGGAGTCATGTATGTCAATAGACTGGAACTGGGGGATTTTCCTGCAACAGGCCCCCTTCGGCAACACTACCTACCTGGGCTGGCTGTGGAGCGGTTTTCAGATAACCGTCGCCCTCTCCATCTCGGCCTGGATCATCGCTTTTCTCGTCGGCTCACTGTTTGGCATTTTACGCACGGTCCCCAATCGTCTGCTCTCAGGGATTGGCACCTGCTATGTCGAACTGTTTCGCAACGTGCCGCTGATCGTGCAGTTCTTTACCTGGTACCTGGTGGTGCCGGAATTCCTGCCAGAAAATATCGGCATGTGGTTTAAATCCGAGCTGGATCCGAACATTCAGTTCTTTGTCTCCTCCATGCTGTGCCTGGGGTTGTTTACCGCCGCGCGCGTCTGCGAACAGGTTCGCGCCGCCATTCAGTCGCTACCGCGCGGGCAGAAGAACGCCGGTCTGGCGATGGGCCTGACCCTGCCGCAAACCTACCGCTACGTGCTGCTGCCGAACGCCTATCGCGTTATCGTGCCGCCGATGACCTCGGAAATGATGAACCTGGTGAAGAACTCGGCCATCGCCTCTACCATCGGTCTTGCCGATATGGCCGCGCAGGCGGGCAAACTGCTGGACTACTCCGCTCATGCCTGGGAGTCTTTTACGGCCATCACCCTGGCCTACGTCTTCATCAACGCGGTGATTATGCTGATTATGTATGTGGTCGAGCGTAAGGTTCGCCTGCCTGGCAATCTGGGAGGCAAATAATGTACGATTTTGACTGGAGTTCGATCGTTCCGTCCATGCCCTATCTGCTGGCGGGGCTGGTGATCACCCTGAAAATTACGGTGATAGCCATTATTTTCGGCATCGTCTGGGGCACCCTGCTGGCGGTGATGCGCCTGTCCAGCTTTCTGCCGCTGGCCTGGTTTGCTAAAACCTACGTCAACGTGTTCCGCTCTATCCCACTGGTGATGGTCCTGCTGTGGTTCTACCTGATTGTCCCGGGCTTCCTGCAGAACGTGCTGGGCCTGTCGCCGAAGACGGATATTCGCCTGATCTCGGCGATGGTGGCCTTTTCGATGTTCGAAGCCGCCTACTACTCAGAGATTATCCGCGCCGGCATCCAGAGCATCTCCCGCGGCCAGTCCGGCGCCGCGCTGGCGCTGGGGATGACCCACTGGCAGTCAATGCGGCTGGTGATCCTGCCACAGGCCTTCCGCGCCATGGTGCCACTGCTGCTAACCCAGGGGATCGTCCTGTTCCAGGATACCTCGCTGGTGTATGTATTGAGCCTCGCCGACTTCTTCCGTACCGCCTCCACGATTGGCGAGCGTGACGGAACCCAGGTCGAAATGATCCTGTTCGCGGGCGGCGTCTATTTTGTGATTAGTCTCAGCGCCTCGCTGTTGGTCAGCTGGTTGAAGAAAAGGACTGTGTAATGATTACCCTGAAAAATGTTTCAAAATGGTATGGTCACTTTCAGGTGCTGACCGATTGCTCCACGGAAGTGAAAAAAGGCGAAGTCGTGGTGGTCTGCGGGCCGTCAGGCTCGGGTAAATCCACGCTGATTAAAACGGTAAACGGCCTTGAGCCCGTGCAACAGGGGCAGATTATCGTCGACGGCACCGTGGTTAACGATAAAAAGACCAATCTGGCCAAACTGCGTTCGCACGTCGGGATGGTATTTCAGCATTTTGAACTGTTCCCGCATCTGTCGATTATCGACAACCTGACGCTGGCTCAGGTCAAAGTGCTTAACCGCGATAAAGCATCAGCGCGCAAGAAGGGCCTCAAATTGCTGGAGCGCGTTGGCCTGGCGGCGCATGCGGAAAAATATCCGGCACAGCTCTCCGGCGGCCAGCAGCAGCGTGTGGCCATTGCTCGTGCCCTGTGTATGGACCCGATCGCCATGCTGTTTGATGAACCCACCTCAGCGCTTGATCCGGAGATGATCAACGAGGTGCTGGACGTCATGGTCGAACTGGCCAACGAGGGGATGACCATGATGGTTGTGACCCATGAAATGGGCTTTGCCCGCAAGGTGGCGAACCGGGTGATCTTTATGGATGAAGGGAAGATTGTCGAAGATGCCGATAAAGAAGCCTTCTTTGCCAATCCGCAATCCGATCGCGCCAAAGATTTCCTCGCCAAAATACTTCATTAATGGTTTTTCTCTGCGCATACCGCCCGGTATGCGCAGCTTATCTTTCCCGCCATGTTATTCGTCAATATTATTTATGCGGCTGGTTATCGCCACTACCATTTACGTACTAAATAAACCTCACCGATAAAACCTGAACTTATTTATTAAATCGATCAATTCATAAAGAATTCAATAATGAATTCGTGGATCTGCCTCACTACCACCGCTAGCATATAACGCCTCGTAACAGGTTCGTCGCACGATTATTTTATTAATTGAATATAATATTCTTGCCTGACCTCGCCTGCGCCGAAATAAAGACCATCAGTGTTCTCTGCCACCCGCAGGATAACTGATGCGTCACCGAACCAATGAAACAAATGGATATTGCTTCATGTTAATTCAATCTCGCACGCTCACCGGGCTGCTGTGTATCACGCTGGCGGGCACCTCAGCCGCCGGGGCCACACAATTGACCACCTCTGCTCACCAGACGGAGCAGGATAAAGCCCGTCAGGAGGCGCTGACGCCGCAGCAACAGGATTTTCAGTCTTCACAACAGCGCGTGGCGCCGCAGGGTATCCCTTTTCCTGAGGAAACGCATTGCAAATTGATCAACCGGGTCGATATCGATTCCGATAACCAGATGCTTACCCGCCAATTACTGGCGAAAACGGCGCAGCAGGCGCAGGGGCGCTGTCTGGGCGGTGAAGGCATTCGTCTGCTGGCCTATACCTTGCAAAATGAGCTGATCGCGCAAGGCTACATCACCTCCCTGATTGATGTGCCCTCCCAGTCGCTGGAGCAAGGCATTCTCAGGCTGACGCTGCACTATGGCAAAGTGGGCGCTATCGACTATGCCGACGGCTCAGACACCACCCGCTTGTGGAATTCACTGCCAACCTCTTCCGGCACGATCCTGCGCTTAAGCGACCTCGAGCAGGGCATGGTCAATCTGCAGCGCCTGCCCGGCGCCACCGCGCACATGAAACTGCTGCCGGGGCAGCACGAGGGGGAAAGCGATATCCAGATTGCCCGCAGCCTGGAGAAAAAATGGCAGCTTGGCGCCTGGCTTGACGACGCCGGCAGCAAAGCCAGCGGCCGCTACTAGGCCGGCGGCGCCCTCTATCTCTACGACCTGACCACTCTCAACGATATCCTGTACCTTTCCGGCGGGGGCGATATTGAATTCAATCAGCATAACGACGGTAACCACAACGGCAGCCTGTATTATTCTATTCCCTTCGGCTACTGGTCATTGAGCGCCTACGGAGCATACAGCCAGTATCGCCAGCAGTTTAACGGCAACTGGTCGACGATGGATTATAAGAGCAAGAATCGCTACTACAGCGCCACGCTGAGCCGTTTGCTCTCCCACACCCGGCAGCAAAAAACCACCGCCGATCTGCGGATTGCCAAGAGCACCTCGCATTATTACTTCGGCGGCAGTGAACTACAGGTAATGCGCAAGCAAACGCCCGCCTGGGAGTTCACCCTCAACCACCAGCACTACTTTAATAAAAAGATTGTCGATGCCAGCATCGGCATCCAGCGCAGTCTGCCGTGGCTCAGCTCGATGCCAACGCCAGAAGAGAAAGCCGGGCTATACAGCCCGCTGTCGCGTATCGTCCATGGCAATCTGCAGGCGATGATGAAATTTGACGCCACCGGCGACAAATTTACCTGGGCTCCGCGAGTGAGCGCGCAGTTCAGTCCGGATAAACTCGCTTCCGATAATAAATTCAATATTGGCAGCCGCTGGAGCGTGCGCGGTTTTGACGGTGAAAACAGCCTGTCCGGCAATCAGGGATGGTACTGGCGCAACGATTTTATCTGGGATCTGCCCACCCACGAGCGGCAATTCTATCTGGGCGCGGATGTGGGTCGCCTTATCGGCGCCGATCTGTATCAAAAAGGCAAAGTGCTCTCCGGCGCCGTCAGCGGCCTGCGCGGACAATTATGGTCAACGCAATACGATCTGTTTATTAGCACCCCGCTCAGTAAGCCGGATAAGTTTCATAGCGACGCCCTGAATATGGGCTTTTCATTACAGTGGAGGTATTAATTCAGTCATTATCGACCCTTTCAGCTACGTTGTTTATTAATCTTAATTTAAAGGAATAAATAAAATGTTTAAGTTTAAAGCTTCTTATGTCGCGCTGGCGGCAGTATTAACCTCGTCGGTGGTCTATGCCGACCCGACCAGCTATACGCATTCGTCCGGCGCCACGGTTATCGATATTGAAAAGCCGAACGCCGCCGGCGTCTCCCATAACCTGTACCGCGATTTCAACGTCGGTACTAATGGCACCGTCCTTAATAACAGCGGCGAGGATGTCAGCCACGGCACGCTGGGCAATATTGCCCGCAACAACAACCTGACCGCCGGCAGCGCCTCGGTGATTTTGAACGAAGTCACCTCCAAAAACGCCAGTAGCCTGAAGGGCTTTATCGAAGTTAACGGCCAGAAAGCGGATGTGGTGATCGCCAACCCGAACGGCATCACCTGCTCCGGTTGTAGCTTTGTCAATACCAACAAGGCCATCCTGACCACCGGTAAAGTCAACATGACCAGCGATGGCGCTATCGGCAGCTATACCGTGACGGGCGGCACCCTCACCATCGGCGAAAACGGCATGAACGCCGCCAACAGCTATGCAGTTCTGCTCGCCGACGCAATTAAGATTAATGGTAAAGTGCAGGCCAATAATGCCCTGGTCAGCGCAGGTCGCTTCACCATGGATAACAGCTCTGGCGCGATAACCTCTGCAGGTAAACAAGCGACGCTTATCGAAATGACGGTCAACCCGCAATACAGCATCGACGTCAGCAGCCTTGGCGGCATCACCGCCAATAGCATCAGCATGGTCGGCAATAACATCGGCTTTGGCGTACGTAACAATGGCTCAATTATCGCCAGTAGCACGCTGCAGCTCACCAGCAACGGTAATCTGCTGAACAAAGGGACGATAAAAGGCAACGGTCTGCTGAGCCAGGTTTCCACCGCCACGGGGATCACCAATGACGGCAGCATCGCCGGCGCTTATTACTTAATGCTTTCCAGTGGGAGCTCTATCGTCAATACTGGATCGCTCACCGGCGGCCAGCTGATTGCCTCCGCCAACAGTAACATCACGAGCTTTAAATCCGGTTCGATCACCGGCACCAACGGTTTAACGCTGACCAGCGGCGGGAAAATCAGCAACGAGGAAAAATCCTCATTGCTCTCGAATAACCAGATTTCCATCACGGCGATGGGCGATTTCTTCAATGAAGGAAAAATCAGCGCCAAAAATACCAGCCTGACATTTGTTGGCGACAGCTTTAAAAACACCGGCAACATTAACTCTACCGGCCAAACCACCGTTCAGTCCCTTAAGCAGGATGGCAGCGCAAACAGCGGGGAAATCTATAACCTCGGTAATATCACCGGCGAAAATATCAACCTGCAGACCAACGGCACGCTGGCGCAAAGCACCAGTGGTCGCATGGAAGCCACCAATGCCATTACCGCTCACAGCTACTGGCTGAATCAGAATGGTTATATGAAAGCGGCTGATATTACGACCGATCATGGCGTCGTGCATAACTACGGCAAAATCTCAGCCCAGAATATTGCACTCACTGTGAAAGGCGACATCACGAACGAAGGGACAATCTATAGTACCGGAGACCTGCTGCTTGACACGCTGAACAAAGGCAACATCTCCAACTATTATCTGATTCAGGCGGATGGGACGTTAACGATGAACGCGAAAAAGGTCGTTAACAGCGGTCGCGGCTGCGGCTGGTTAGGGTTTAACACTTGTGACGTCGGCACCCTCCGCGCTAACAAGCTGGTGCTTAACTCATCGCAGAAATATGCCAGCGATATGGGTGGCTATCAGTTTTTCAAAAGCACCGAAATCAACACCGTGAAATAAGGCAGTCCACGATGCGCGAAGGCTCGCGCATCGTTTTTTCACACTGCTTAAGGTTCGAAGGGCCGACGCTGGAACTGATCGTGGCCACACTTCGGACAGCGTGGCAGCACGTCCGGGGTATATACCGCCAGGTGATAGTGGCACTTCTCGCAGACCAGATTACCCAGACCAACCACCTCTCCGCTGTGGTACACGCCGTGGTGATTCAGATCCTGAAAGACTTCGCGCCACTCGAGCTGCGTTTTGTCGGTGATATCAGCCAACTCCTGCCACAGGCTCTCTTTGATCACCCGCATAAACACGCTGTCGCTCTCGTCTTCATGACTCTCTTCGTAGCTGCGGGCAAACTCCTCGAGATCGCGCTTCACCGCCGCAATCACCGACTCGACCTCGCTCTGCGTGAGATCGCCGGCGCGGACGATTTTTTCACGCGCCTGCGTCACCAGCGCATCGATGTCTCGCTCTCCATGGCGGAGCCGTTCGCTGAGCGAGGAGACCAGTTCACGGTAATATTGAGCAACCTTGTTCATCATTTCGCCTCCGGTGTGGTTAACGTCTTCTGATAATAGACCTTATTCCTCTCCCGCTGTGTCTGACAAGCCACAGAGTCGCGAAATAATCAGCGCGGCTTTTGCCGATGTTAATGTGCGAAAGGCTGTTTTGACGGGGGCGTTTGGGCTATGCTATGCCGATCTGAAATAACACATCCATTGGCTACATTTTGTAGCTGTATTGAAAACAGGACCACTGGCTGCCATGCAAGAGCAATACCGCCCGGAAGAGATAGAATCGAAAGTCCAGCTTCACTGGGACGAAAATCGTACATTTGAAGTAACTGAAGACGAGAGCAAAGAGAAGTATTACTGCCTGTCGATGCTTCCTTATCCTTCTGGTCGACTACACATGGGTCACGTGCGTAACTACACCATCGGCGATGTGATTGCCCGTTATCAGCGTATGCTGGGCAAAAACGTCCTGCAGCCGATTGGCTGGGATGCGTTTGGTCTGCCGGCGGAAGGCGCGGCAGTGAAAAACAACACCGCGCCAGCACCATGGACCTACGACAACATCGCCTACATGAAAAACCAGCTCAAAATGCTGGGTTTTGGCTATGACTGGAGCCGCGAGCTGGCGACCTGCACCCCGGAATACTACCGCTGGGAGCAGAAATTCTTCACCGAGCTGTACAAAAAAGGCCTGGTATACAAGAAAACCTCCTCGGTGAACTGGTGCCCGAACGACCAGACCGTACTGGCCAACGAACAGGTTATTGACGGCTGCTGCTGGCGCTGCGATACCAAAGTCGAGCGTAAAGAGATCCCGCAGTGGTTTATTAAAATCACCGCCTACGCCGATGAACTGCTGAACGATCTGGATAAACTGGATCACTGGCCAGACACCGTGAAGACCATGCAGCGCAACTGGATCGGCCGTTCCGAAGGGGTGGAAATCTCCTTTGACGTCAACAACTACGCCGATAAGCTGACCGTCTACACCACCCGTCCGGACACCTTTATGGGCTGCACCTACCTGGCCGTCGCGGCGGGTCACCCGCTGGCGCAGCAGGCTGCAGCGAACAATCCGACACTGGCTGCCTTTATCGACGAATGCCGTAACACCAAAGTGGCCGAAGCCGACATGGCGACGATGGAGAAAAAAGGCGTCGATACCGGATTTAAAGCCATTCATCCGCTGACCGGCGAAGAAATTCCTGTCTGGGCGGCAAACTTCGTGCTGATGGAATACGGCACCGGCGCGGTCATGGCCGTTCCGGGCCACGACCAGCGTGACTATGAGTTCGCCAGCAAGTACGGTCTGAACATCAAGCCGGTTATCCTGGCTGCCGACGGCTCCGAGCCGGATCTCTCCGCACAGGCGCTGACCGAGAAAGGCGTTCTGTTTAACTCCGGCGAGTTCAGCGGCCTCGATTATGAAGCCGGCTTCAACGCCATTGCCGACAAACTGGCTGCCATGGGCGTGGGCGAGCGTAAAATTAACTTCCGCCTGCGTGACTGGGGTGTGTCCCGTCAACGCTACTGGGGCGCGCCGATCCCGATGGTGACCCTGGAAGATGGCACCGTGCTGCCGACACCGGAAGATCAACTGCCGGTGATCCTGCCGGAAGATGTGGTCATGGACGGCATCACCAGCCCGATCAAAGCCGATCCTGAGTGGGCGAAGACCACCGTTAACGGTCAGCCGGCGCTGCGCGAAACCGACACCTTTGACACCTTTATGGAATCCTCCTGGTACTATGCGCGCTACACCTGCCCGCAGTATCAGGAAGGGATGCTGGATTCGAAAGCGGCCAACTACTGGCTGCCGGTAGATATCTACATCGGCGGTATCGAACACGCCATCATGCACCTGCTCTACTTCCGTTTCTTCCACAAGCTGATGCGTGACGCGGGCATGGTCAACTCCGATGAGCCGGCGAAGCAGCTGCTGTGCCAGGGCATGGTGCTGGCTGACGCCTTCTACTACGTAGGCGAAAACGGCGAACGTAACTGGGTTTCCCCGGTTGACGCCATCGTTGAGCGCGACGAAAAAGGCCGCATCGTGAAAGCGAAAGACGCGGCAGGCCATGAGCTGGTGTACACCGGCATGAGCAAGATGTCCAAGTCGAAAAACAACGGCATCGACCCGCAGGTGATGGTTGAGCGTTATGGCGCGGACACCGTGCGTCTGTTCATGATGTTTGCGTCCCCGGCGGATATGACCCTCGAGTGGCAGGAATCTGGCGTTGAAGGGGCTAACCGCTTCCTGAAACGCGTCTGGAAGCTGGTCTACGAGCACACCACCAAAGGGGACGTTGCGGCACTTAACGTGGCGGCGCTGAGTGAAGATCAGAAAGCGCTGCGTCGCGATATTCACAAAACTATCGCCAAAGTGACTGATGACATCGGCCGTCGTCAGACCTTCAACACCGCCATCGCGGCGATCATGGAGCTGATGAACAAGCTGGCGAAAGCGCCGCAGGAAGACGAACAGGATCGTGCCCTGATGCAGGAAGCGCTGCTGGCGGTGGTGCGTATGCTGAACCCGTTCACCCCGCACGCCAGCTTCACCCTGTGGCGCGAGCTGAACGGCGAAGGCGATATCGACAACGCGCCGTGGCCGGTGGCGGATGAAAGCGCGATGGTGGAAGACAGCACCCTCGTCGTCGTCCAGGTCAATGGCAAAGTTCGTGGTAAAATTACCGTTGCGGTAGATGCAACTGAAGAGCAGGTCCGCGAGCGTGCCGGCCAGGAACATCTGGTCGCAAAATATCTCGACGGTAAAACCGTACGTAAAGTGATTTACGTTCCGGGTAAACTGCTCAATCTGGTCGTTGGCTAAGCGCGGGAGGAAGCGTGCGATATCTGGTAACAATGTTGTTATCCCTGGCGGTGCTTGTCACCGCCGGCTGTGGCTGGCATCTGCGTAGCACTACGAAGGTGCCCACCACCATGAAAACCATGATTCTTCAGTCGAGCGATCCGAACGGGCCGTTAAGTCGCGCGGTACGTAATCAGCTGCGTCTTAATGGCGTGGACCTGATCGACGCCAGCACGCTGCGTAAAGATGTTCCTTCTCTGCGCCTCGATGGATCGTCGATTCAGAAAGATACCGCCTCGGTGTTCCAGGATGGTCGTACCGCGGAATATCAGATGGTCATGACCGTTCATGCCAGCGTCCTGATCCCGGGTCACGATATCTATCCGATTACCACTAAGGTCTATCGTTCGTTCTTCGATAACCCGCAGGCGGCGTTAGCGAAAGACGCCGAGCAGGATATGATTATCCAGGAAATGTACGACAAAGCAGCGGAACAGCTGATTCGTAAGCTGCCGAGCGTACAGGTTGCAGATGTTGAAGCAACCCAGCAGGAAGAGAAACCGGTCGCCAGCAGCACGGCACCGGCTTCCTCGGGTAACCGCGTCTCCACCACTCTGGGTCAATGATGATTCGGTTGTACCCGGAACAGCTCCGCGCGCAGCTCACTGAAGGGCTGCGCGCGGCCTATCTGCTGCTTGGCAACGATCCCCTGTTGTTGCAGGAAAGCCAGGACGCCATTCGTGAAGCCGCTGCCGCCCAGGGCTTTACCGAGCACCACACCTTCACCATCGATAACAGCACCGACTGGCAGGCGATTTTCGCGTTAAGCCAGGCGTTGAGTCTGTTCTCCAGCCGGCAAACGCTGTTGCTAATCCTGCCGGAAAACGGCCCTAACGCGGCGATCAACGAACAGCTGGCGACCCTGATCGGCCTGCTGCACGACGACCTGCTGCTGATAGTTCGCGGGAATAAGCTGACCAAAGCCCAGGAGAATGCCGCGTGGCTTACCGCCCTGGCGCAGCGGGCCGTCCAGGTCAGTTGCCAGACGCCGGAATACGCACAGCTGCCGCGCTGGCTGGCCGCCCGGGCCAAACAGCATCAGCTGCAGCTCGACGACGCGGCCAGTCAGCTGCTGTGCTACTGTTACGAAGGTAATCTGCTGGCGCTGGCGCAGGCGCTGGAGCGTCTGGCGCTGCTCTGGCCGGACGGTAAGCTGACCCTGCCCCGGGTTGAGCAGGCGGTAAACGATGCCGCCCACTTTACCCCTTACCATTGGGTCGATGCGCTACTGGCAGGCAAAAGCAAGCGCGTGCTGCATGTTCTGCAACAGCTCCGCCTTGAAGGCTGCGAGCCGGCGATCCTGCTGCGTACGCTACAGCGGGAGCTGCTGCTGCTGGTCACGCTCAAACGCCAGTCGACGCACACGCCGCTGCGCTCGCTGTTTGATAAACATCGGGTCTGGCAAAACCGCCGTCAGCTGCTCAGCGATGCCCTCGCCCGACTGAGCGGGGAACAGCTGCGCCAGGCGGTGACCCTCCTGACCCGTGCAGAACTGACCTTTAAACAGGATTACGGGCACGACGTCTGGCCCGAACTGGAAAGTCTTTCGTTGTTGCTCTGCCACAAAGCCCTGGCGGACGTTTTTATTGATGGTTGATATGACTCAGTTGCAGGCAATCTATGGCGGCACCTTCGATCCGGTGCATTATGGTCACCTCAAGCCGGTCGAGATCCTGGCGAATCAGATTGGCCTGAGCAAGGTCATCATCATGCCTAACAACGTCCCGCCGCACCGTCCCCAGCCGGAAGCCACCAGCGCCCAGCGCGTGCATATGCTTAAGCTGGCGATCGCCGATAAGCCGCTGTTCACGCTCGACGAACGCGAACTGCAGCGTGACACCCCCTCCTGGACGGCAGACACGCTGCAGGCGTGGCGTCAGGAGCAGGGGCCAGAAAAACCACTGGCGTTTATCATCGGCCAGGATTCGCTGCTCACCTTCCCCACCTGGCACCACTATGAAACCATCCTTGATAACGTTCATCTGATCGTCTGCCGCCGCCCGGGTTACCCGCTGACCATGGCGCACGGCGCGGATCAGCGCTGGCTGGATCGCCACTTAACTCACGACGTAGAGCGCCTGCATAACCGCCCCGCCGGGGCCATCTACCTGGCTGAGACGCCATGGTTCGATATCTCGGCGACGATTATCCGCCAGCGCCTCGAGCGCGGGGAATCCTGCGCCGAGATGCTACCGGCCACCGTGCTGGACTACATCCGCGATCAGGGACTCTATTGCTGATCCCGGACTGGGCCTGACGCTAAAAAAGCGCTATCGTAGCGCCACGTCTCCACCGCCTGTCTGAGCATCATCATGAAATTATGGTTAGTTCGCCACGGTGAAACCGAAGCCAACGTTGCCGGGTTATACAGCGGCCATGCCCCCACTCCTCTGACGCCGCGCGGCGTCGCCCAGGCGCGAGCACTCGGCGAACGGCTGCGCGCGGTGCCTTTCGATAAAGTATTCTGTAGTGAGCTGGCGAGAACCGGAACAACGGCCGATCTGCTGCTTGGCGATCGCCATATCCCGCGTGAGTGCCATGCCGCGCTCAATGAAATGTTTTTCGGCGACTGGGAGATGCGTCATCATCGCGATCTCCAGCGGGAGGATGCGCAAAACTATGCCGCGTGGTGTGATGACTGGCAGCACGCGGCCCCGACCAACGGCGAAAGCTTTCAGAAGTTTTCCCGCCGCGTCAGCGGATTCACCACAACGCTGGCCGACTGCCGCCATCTTGACCACCTGCTAATTGTCGGCCATCAGGGCGTCCTGAGCCTGCTGACGGCCCTGCTGTTGCAGATGCCCGCGGCGGCGATGTGGCATTTCCCCATTGCCCATGGCGCCTGGAGCCTCCTCGATATGCGCGACGATTTCACCACCCTGCGCGTATTAAATAGCCAGGCTGTCTGGCAGCCGCAAGAAGAATTCCCGCCAGACCATTGACAGGCCACGGCAGGCTGTTATTCTCCGCTGCCGGGCAGCATCCGCCACAGTATGTTTGCAGAAATTGTTTTACAAAAATGGCGATGCAATCCGCGGCGAGGGATGGGATGATACCCCGCCACGAACGCCTGCCGACAGACATTTCACCCGACTTTTTCATCAGTTCAGGTATACTGTCAGGCTCTTTATCATTATCAATCTTCATGCACCCAGGGGGAACACTTGCAGGGTAAAGCACTCCAGGATTTTGTTATCGACAAAATTGATGACCTGAAAGGTCAGGACATCGTCGCCATTGATGTACATGGCAAATCCAGCATCACCGATTGCATGATTATCTGCACCGGCACCTCCACCCGTCACGTGATGTCCATCGCCGACCACGTGGTTCAGGAATCCCGCGCCGCCGGCATGCTGCCGCTGGGCGTTGAAGGGGAAGCCGCCGCCGACTGGATCGTCGTCGACCTCGGCGACGTGATGGTTCACGTCATGCAGGAAGAGAGCCGTCGTCTGTACGAGCTGGAAAAACTCTGGAGTTAATGCGTGAAGTTGCAGCTGGTGGCCGTTGGCACCAAAATGCCGGACTGGGTACAGACCGGCTTTAGCGAGTATCTGCGCCGTTTTCCCAAAGATATGCCGTTTGAACTGGTGGAGATCCCCGCCGGTAAACGCGGCAAGAACGCCGATATCAAGCGCATCCTCGAAAAAGAGGGCGAGATGATGTTGGCCGCTGCCGGTAAGAACCGTATCGTGACCCTGGATATTCCGGGAAAACCATGGGATACGCCGCAGCTGGCGCGCGAACTGGAACGCTGGAAACAGGACGGGCGCGACGTCAGTTTGCTGGTAGGCGGCCCGGAAGGCCTCTCTCCAGCCTGTAAAGCAGCGGCGGAACAGAGTTGGTCGCTCTCCACCCTCACCTTACCTCACCCGCTGGTGCGCGTACTGGTGGCCGAGAGTCTGTATCGGGCGTGGAGCATTACCACCAACCACCCGTACCACCGTGAGTAATGATGATCAGGGTAGACTAAGCAGCGAATGAAATTACAGAATTCTTTCCGCGACTATACGGCTGAATCCTCGCTGTTCGTGCGCCGGGCGCTGGTCGCTTTTTTGGGGATTTTGCTGCTTACCGGCGTTCTGGTCGCCAACCTGTACAATGTGCAAATCGTTCGCTTCAATGACTATCAGACGCGTTCGAACGAAAACCGCATCAAGCTGGTGCCGATCCCGCCGAGCCGCGGCATTATTTACGATCGCAATGGCACCCCGCTGGCGCTTAACCGCACCATTTATCAGCTGGAGATGATGCCGGAGAAAGTCGATAACGTGCAGCAGACGCTGGATGCGCTGCGTGACGTCGTCGATTTAACCGACGACGATATCGCCGGCTTCAAAAAGGAGCGAGCCCGCTCCCATCGCTTTACCTCGATTCCGGTAAAGATCAACCTCAGTGAAGTGCAGGTTGCCCGCTTTGCCGTCAACCAGTACCGCTTTCCCGGTGTGGAAGTCAAAGGCTACAAGCGTCGCTACTACCCCTATAACTCCGCGCTGACGCACGTCATTGGCTACGTCTCAAAAATTAACGATAAAGACGTCGACCGCCTCGACAAAGAGGGCAAGCTGGCTAACTACGCCTCGACCCACGACATCGGTAAGCTGGGTATTGAGCGTTATTATGAGGACGTCCTGCATGGTCAGACCGGTTACGAAGAGGTTGAAGTGAACAACCGCGGCCGCGTCATTCGTCAGCTGAAAGAGGTGCCGCCGCAGGCCGGACGCGATATCTACCTCACCCTCGATCTCAAGCTGCAGCAGTATATCGAAACCCTGTTGGCCGGTAGCCGTGCCGCCGTGGTGGTCACCGATCCACGTACCGGCGCCGTTCTGGCGCTGGTGTCTACGCCGAGCTACGACCCGAACCTGTTCGTCGATGGCATCTCCAGTAAAGATTACTCCGGCCTGCTCAACGATCCGAACACGCCGCTGGTCAACCGTGCGACGCAGGGGGTCTATCCGCCGGCGTCGACGGTAAAACCGTACGTCGCCGTCTCGGCGCTGAGCGCCGGGGTGATCACCCGCAATACCAGCCTGTTCGACCCTGGCTGGTGGCAGCTGCCTGGCTCCGATAAACGCTATCGTGACTGGAAAAAATGGGGTCACGGCCATCTCAACGTCACCAAAGCGCTGGAGGAGTCTGCGGATACCTATTTCTATCAGGTCGCCTATGACATGGGCATCGATCGCCTCTCAGAGTGGATGAGCAAGTTTGGCTACGGCCACTACACCGGTATCGACCTTTCTGAAGAGCGCTCGGGCAACATGCCAACCCGTGAATGGAAGCTCAAGCGCTTCAAGAAACCCTGGTACCAGGGGGACACCATTCCGGTGGGCATCGGTCAGGGGTACTGGACTGCCACTCCCATCCAGATGAACAAAGCGCTGATGATCCTGATTAACGACGGGGTGGTGAAAGTGCCGCATCTGCTGCAAAGCACCGTGGAAGACGGCAAGCCCGTTCCGTGGGTCCAGCCGCATGAGCCGCCGGTGGGCGACATCCATTCAGGCTACTGGGAAATCGCCAAAGACGGCATGTTCGGCGTGGCCAACCGCGGCAACGGCACCGCGCACAAATACTTCGCCAGCGCGCCGTATAAGATCGCGGCCAAGTCCGGTACCGCCCAGGTATTCGGTCTGAAAGCTAACGAAACCTATAACGCGCATCGGATCTCTGAACGTCTGCGTGACCACAAACTGATGACGGCGTTTGCGCCTTATAACAACCCTCAGGTTGCCGTGGCGATGATCCTGGAAAACGGCGGCGCCGGCCCGGCGGTCGGCACCATTATGCGCCAAATCCTCGATCACATTATGCTGGGCGATAACAACACCACGCTGCCAAGCGAAAACCCGGCGGTCACCGCAGGGGAGGATCAATAATGACGGATAATCCGAACAAAAAATCGCTGTGGGATAAAATCCATCTTGACCCCACCATGCTGCTGATCTTACTGGCGCTGCTGACCTATAGCGCGCTGGTTATCTGGAGCGCCAGCGGTCAGGACGTCGGCATGATGGAGCGTAAAATCGGCCAGATCGCCATGGGCGTGGTGATCATGATTGTCATGGCGCAGATCCCACCGCGGGTCTATGAAGGCTGGGCGCCCTATCTCTATATTTTCTGTATTATTCTGCTGGTGGCCGTTGATGCTTTCGGCGCCATCTCCAAAGGGGCGCAGCGCTGGCTGGATCTCGGTATCGTTCGCTTTCAGCCGTCGGAGATAGCGAAAATCGCCGTGCCGCTGATGGTCGCGCGCTTTATTAACCGCGACGTCTGTCCGCCCTCGCTGAAGAACACCGCGATTGCGCTGGTGCTGATTTTTCTGCCGACCCTGCTGGTGGCAGCACAACCCGACCTCGGCACCTCGATTCTGATCGCTCTCTCCGGGCTGTTTGTGCTGTTCCTTTCCGGCCTGAGCTGGCGTCTTATCGGGATCGCCGTGGTGCT
The DNA here is from genome assembly GCF_002806645.1 of Klebsiella sp. H-Nf2. Taxonomy (NCBI): domain Bacteria; kingdom Pseudomonadati; phylum Pseudomonadota; class Gammaproteobacteria; order Enterobacterales; family Enterobacteriaceae; genus Klebsiella; species Klebsiella sp. H-Nf2. The sequence goes on along the minus strand of NZ_PIBL01000007.1, from coordinate 102,277 downwards.
GGTCGCCGCCTTTATTCCGATCCTGTGGTTCTTCCTGATGCATGACTATCAGCGCCAGCGCGTGATGATGCTCCTCGATCCGGAAACCGACCCGCTGGGCGCCGGCTATCACATTATTCAGTCTAAAATTGCCATTGGCTCCGGCGGTCTGCGCGGCAAAGGCTGGCTGCACGGCACGCAGTCGCAACTGGAGTTCCTGCCGGAACGCCACACCGACTTTATCTTCGCCGTACTGGCCGAAGAACTGGGGCTGATTGGCGTGCTGATCCTGCTGGCGTTGTATATCCTGCTGATCATGCGCGGACTGTGGATCGCCGCCCAGGCGCAAACCACCTTTGGCCGGGTCATGGCCGGTGGTTTAATGTTGATTTTATTCGTTTATGTCTTCGTAAATATTGGTATGGTGAGTGGTATTTTACCGGTGGTGGGCGTACCGTTGCCGCTGGTGAGCTACGGGGGCTCCGCCCTGATCGTATTGATGGCCGGGTTTGGTATCGTGATGTCGATCCATACCCACAGAAAAATGTTGTCGAAAAGCGTTTAAAGGGGTTTGCAATGCGTAAGCAATGGCTGGGGATCTGCATAGCAGCGGGGCTGCTGGCGGCATGTTCGAGTGATGACGTGCAACAAAAAACGGTCAGTACTCCACAGCCGGCCGTCTGTAATGGCCCGACGGTTGAGATCAGTGGTGCCGATCCGCAGTATGAAACGCCGAACGCCACGGCGAATCAGGATTATGAGCGCGACGGCAAAAGCTACAAAGTCGTTCAGGATCCGGCAAACTTTACTCAGACCGGTTTTGCGGCGATCTATGACGCTGAGCCCAACAGTAACCTGACTGCCAGCGGCGAAGCCTTCGATCCGACCCAACTGACCGCAGCGCACCCCACACTGCCAATCCCGAGCTATGCGCGGATCACCAACCTCGCTAACGGGCGCATGATCGTCGTGCGGATTAACGATCGCGGCCCGTATGGCAACGATCGCGTCATCTCGCTTTCCCGTGCGTCCGCTGACCGTCTGAACACCTCGAACAACACCAAGGTGCGTATCGACCCCATCATCGTTGCGCCTGACGGTTCGCTTTCCGGTCCGGGAATGGCCTGCACCACCGTCGCCAAACAAACGTACGCCCTGCCCGCTCGACCGAATCTGGACGGCGGTGACGCCACAGGCATGAGCCAGCCTGCGCCTGCCGACGTTCGCCCGATCAGCAACAACACCCTGAAGCCGGAAGACAGTGTCGGCGCCCCGGTGAACAGCGGCGGTTTCCTCGGCGCCCCGACGCCGCTGAACAGCGGCGTGCTGGAGAGTAGCGAGCCGGCAGCCACGACTGCTGCCACTGCGGCCCCTGCTGCTGCCGTCGCGACGCAAACGGCTCCCGTCACCGCGCCAGGCTCCATCCAGGGTAGCGTAGCGGCTACAGCGGCCACTGCCGCGACCGCCGGCGCCGTTGCCGCCTCCTCTACCGCCACCTCCAGCGCCAGCGGTAATTTTGTCGTCCAGGTTGGCGCGGTGAGCGATCAGGCGCGGGCGAAGCAGTATCAACAGCGCCTGAGCCAGCAGTTCTCCGTACCAGGCCGGGTCACGCAGAATGGCGCGGTATGGCGTATTCAGCTGGGCCCGTTTGCTGACAAGGCGCAGGCCAGTGCGGTTCAGCAGCGCCTGCAAAGCGAAGCGCAGCTGCAGTCCTTTATTACTCACGCCAACTAAACGCCGCGGGCGGCCCGCTCAAGATGCGCATGTAAAAGTCATTAACAAACTCATGCGCAATGTCGGATGCTGGCCCGCAGAGCATTTGCTATAGTAAGGCACTTTTTTTAACTCCATCACGGATGCCGTTGTTCTGACCATGAAGACCTCTTTCACCGCTCGTTTACTCATCACGGCGCTCTCCGTTGCAGCGCTCTCCTCCGCTGCCCGCGCCGATGACCTGAATATCAAAACGATGATCCCAGGCGCCCCGCAGATTGACGCCGAATCCTGGGTGCTAATTGATTATAACTCCGGCAAAGTGCTGGCAGAAAATAACGCCGACTCCCGTCGCGACCCGGCCAGTCTGACTAAAATGATGACCAGCTATGTTATCGGTCAGGCGATGAAAGCGGGTAAATTCAAAGAGTCCGATCTGGTCACTGTCGGCAACGATGCCTGGGCCACCGGCAACCCGGTTTTCAAAGGCTCTTCCCTGATGTTCCTCAAGCCAGGAATGCAGGTTCCGGTTTCGCAGCTGATCCGTGGTATCAACCTGCAGTCGGGTAACGATGCCTGCGTGGCCATGGCCGACTTTGTTGCCGGTAGCCAGGACGCCTTCGTCAGCCTGATGAACAACTATGTTAACGCCCTGGGCCTGAAAAACACCCATTTCCAGACCGTTCACGGTCTTGATGCCGACGGGCAGTACAGCTCCGCGCGCGACATGGCGCTGATTGGCCAGGCGCTGATCCGCGATGTGCCGAATGAGTACTCCATCTATCGTGAGAAAGAGTTTACCTTCAACGGTATCCGCCAGCTGAACCGTAACGGCCTGCTGTGGGATAACAGCCTGAACGTCGATGGCATCAAAACCGGTCATACCGACAAAGCGGGCTATAACCTCGTCGCCTCTGCCACCGAAGGCCAGATGCGTCTTATCTCGGCGGTCATGGGCGGGCGTACTTTCAAAGGTCGTGAGTCGGAAAGTAAAAAACTGCTGACCTGGGGTTTCCGCTTCTTCGAAACCGTCAACCCGATTAAAGCCGGCAAAGAGTTTGCGTCCGAACCGGCCTGGTTCGGCGACAGCGATCGCGCCTCGCTGGGGGTGGATAAAGATGTCTACCTGACCATCCCGCGTGGCCGGATGAAAGATCTGAAAGCCAGCTATGTGCTGAATAACACTGAACTGCACGCCCCGCTGCAGAAAAATCAGGTGGTCGGCACCATCAACTTCCAGCTGGATGGCAAAACCATCGATCAGCGCCCGCTGGTGGTGCTGCAGGAAATTCCGGAAGGGAATTTCTTCGGCAAAATTATTGATTACATTAAGTTAATGTTCCACCACTGGTTTGGTTAAAAATCGAACACTTGAAAGTGTGATTTCCATCCCCATATACTATTCATCCAAGTAACCTGATAACTCCCGCCCTTGGTGGGAGTTATTATTTTGTCGTAACACCGGAGCTGACATGAAAACCAAACTTAACGAACTGCTGGAATTCCCTACACCCTTTACTTACAAAGTAATGGGGCAGGCATTGCCGGAGCTGGTTGATCAGGTGGTGGAAGTGGTACAGCGCCATGCGCCTGGTGATTACTCGCCGTCAGTAAAACCGAGCAGCAAAGGTAACTACCACTCGGTCTCCATCACCATCAACGCCACCCACATTGAGCAAGTGGAAACGCTGTACGAAGAGTTAGGCAATATCGATATCGTACGGATGGTGCTGTAACCTTTTCCTCGACCCGGCTGCCGTGCCGGGTCCTTTCATCCCCTTCCGCCCTGCTGTGATATACTCCCCGCCCTGAGTCCTCTCTTCCCGGCGGAGATGTTGTTTTGCAGCACAATAAAATTCTTATCCGGCAGCTTGGCCTGCAACCTTACGAACCCATCTCGCAGGCAATGCATGAATTCACCAACGCCCGCGATGAAGACACCCTCGACGAGATCTGGCTGGTGGAACATCACCCGGTTTTCACTCAGGGCCAGGCTGGCAAAGCGGAACACGTGCTGGTGCCCGGCGATATTCCGGTGATCCAGAGCGACCGCGGCGGCCAGGTGACCTATCACGGCCCAGGACAGCAGGTGATGTACGTCCTGTTGAACCTTAAACGCCGCAAGCTGGGTGTGCGCGAGCTGGTGACGCTGCTGGAGCAAACGGTCGTCAATACCCTGGCCGAGTACGGCATCGAATCGCATCCCCGCGCCGACGCCCCAGGCGTCTACGTCGGCGATCGCAAAATCTGCTCACTGGGACTGCGGATCCGCAAAGGGTGTTCCTTCCACGGCCTGGCGCTCAATATCGCGATGGATCTCGCGCCGTTTCTGCGCATCAATCCCTGCGGCTATGCCGGCATGGAGATGACGCAAATGCGCCAGTGGCAGCCAGAGGTCTCTCCGCAGACTGTCGCCCCGCGGCTGGTCGCCAATCTGCTGGCACTGCTGGACCATCCCCCGCACGAATATCTCCCCCAGCCGTAAACGGTAGATCAGCGCCCCGCTGGCGGCGGGGCGCTAAACGATTAACACATTATTTTTGCAATCAATTGTCACGTACGGGATGCGGTGGGCCGCTATACTTGCCCTATCATTCCCAACCGGACTCATCGCGTGCCAGAGAATACGTCTCCGTCAGAATCCCCTGAACGACAGGATGAACGTTATGACCGCCAGATGTTTCGCATCCTGCGCAATATTGACCTCAACCTGTTAACTATTTTCGAAGCCGTTTACGTCCATAAAGGCATCGTCAACGCCGCTAAGATACTGAATATCACACCGTCGGCTATTAGCCAGTCGATTAACAAACTGCGGGCGCTTTTTCCTGACCCGCTGTTTATCCGCAAGGGGCAAGGCGTGATGCCCACCGCGTATGCCACCCATCTTCATCAGTACATCAGCCGGGGTATGGAGGCTTTCCTCAGTGCGCTGGATATCGCCGGTAGCCCCCACCAGCAGAGGGTGATCACTATCGCCACCACGCCAGGGATGGGGGCGCTGCTGATGCCAATCGTGGCCAGCGCGCTGAAACCGGCCTTTCCGCAGATCCTGTTGCACAACATCGCCATCACCGACGCCGCGCGACAGCTCGACCAGCGCCAGGTGGATCTGTTAATTGACACTCATCTGCACAGCGGCCAGGCGATAAGCCATCACGTGCTGTACCAGGATCGGGTGCGGATGTACTGCCGTGCTGAACACCCCGCGCTGCACGGCCCGCAGGATGAAGCTCACCTCGCTCAGTATGAGTTTGCGCTGCTGCTGCCGGAAGGCCAGCGCTACCCCACCCTTCACCGCCGACTGCAGGAAGAGATGGGCGAACGACGCTGCGGATTCAGCACCTTTAACCTGCTGACCCAGGCAGCCATGATCGCCGAGAGCGACATGCTGGGGCTGACCACCGAGCGCCTGTTCGCCATGGTATCCCGGCTCTGGTCACTGCAAACCCTGGATTTTCACTCCCTGCAGGACGAAAAAATTAATGTCGCACTGCACTACAATAAACAGAGTGGGAAGGAGCCGTTGCTGAAAGAGATTATCGAGACGGTAATCCAGGCATTTAAGGCGTAGCGCACGGAAAGGAAAAGGATAAAACAACAACTATTTTACAATTTGCGAGGCAGGCAGGCTGCTTTCTGCCCCTTTTCAATGGTATACTGCCTGCTCTTGATTCAAAAATAGTTGATAATTGCAACATTTCATTGAATTAATTCGCTTTCCTTCGTGACTCGCAACTGGAACACGCACGCTATGAGTAAACCCATTGTGATGGAACGCGGTGTTAAGTACCGCGACGCCGATAAAATGGCCCTTATCCCGGTGAAAAACGTGGCAACTGAGCGTGAAGCTCTGCTCAGAAAACCGGAATGGATGAAAATCAAACTTCCGGCAGATTCGTCCCGTATCCAGGGTATCAAAGCAGCGATGCGTAAGAACGGCCTGCACTCCGTGTGTGAAGAGGCCTCCTGCCCGAACCTTGCAGAATGCTTCAACCACGGTACCGCGACCTTTATGATCCTCGGCGCGATCTGTACCCGTCGCTGCCCGTTCTGCGATGTTGCGCATGGACGTCCGGTCACCCCAGATGCGAACGAGCCACAGAAGCTGGCGCAAACCATCGCCGATATGGGTCTGCGCTATGTCGTGGTCACCTCAGTGGACCGTGACGACCTGCGCGATGGCGGAGCGCAACATTTTGCCGACTGCATTAGCGCCATTCGCGAGAAAAACCCGTCAATTAAGATCGAAACGCTGGTGCCGGATTTCCGCGGCCGTATGGATCGCGCGCTCGAAATCCTGACGGTGACCCCGCCGGACGTCTTTAACCATAACCTCGAAAACGTACCACGTCTTTATCGTCAGGTGCGCCCGGGTGCGGATTACAACTGGTCGCTGAAGCTGCTGGAGCGTTTTAAAGAAGCGCACCCGGAGCTCCCGACGAAATCCGGCCTGATGGTCGGTCTGGGTGAGACCAACGCCGAGATCATTGAAGTAATGCGCGACCTGCGTCGCCATGGCGTCACCATGCTGACGTTAGGCCAGTATCTGCAGCCGAGCCGTCACCACCTGCCAGTACAGCGCTACGTCAGCCCGGAAGAGTTCGAAGAGATGAAAGCGGAAGCAATGGCGATGGGCTTCACCCACGCCGCCTGCGGTCCCTTCGTTCGCTCTTCCTACCATGCCGACCTGCAGGCTAAAGGGATGGAAGTGAAGTAACTGCCGCTTCTGCCGCTGCGCGATTTTTCGCCGCAGCGGCCCCTCTCCGCTTCCTCTGCTTCGCGTTTTCGTAACAGTTCGTTGCATCTTTTCTGCGCGGCATCGCCAAAAACGACAAAGGCCGCAACGATATTCGTCGCGGCCTCTTCGCCGTTCCGCCAGCATCCCTCCGGAGGGACGCATCGGGTCAATTACTCTTTATGAGAGATCTTCTGCGCCGGCGCTTCTTCTTCCACGGTGGCTTTCTTCGCGCTATCGTCATCCTCGTTCATGGCCTTTTTAAAGCCCTTGATAGCCGAACCCAGGTCGCCGCCCAGCGTACGTAATTTCTTGGTACCAAACACTAAGATAATCAGTGCTGCGACTACCAGCAGTTTGGTAATACTAATCTCACCCATAGCTAACCTTCTTCTCTATACAAGCTGCGAATACGCCATCATACACGCATTTATCCGTCATATTGTAATCCACCTGTGCGTGGGCTGCGTGATTCGGCCCAGAGCCTTCTCCTCAAGGAGTTAGTGCAGGGGTGTCCATCCTGACGTGCACAGCGAATTATTCGGATAAACAATACGGGTATTTGACGCGCGGACACAATAGCAATCTGTAACAAGGTGAATCAAGCCTTGTTTAAAAAAACATCACAATAATTGCGGTGGCGCAAATCGTCGGTTCTGCAGCACCGGCAAACGCTCGCGAACCCGGGCAAGGTATTCCGCGGAGACATCGGCAAAGATCACCTGCGGCTCACTCCCTGCCCCCGCCAGCGTCGTTCCCAGCGGATCAATAATGCGGCTCTGGCCGATATTCCGCGTCCCGCACTCGCCTGCCGCCACGATATAGCAGGTGGTATCAAGGGCGCGCGCCGCCAGCAGCGTCGCCCAGTGGTGCTCTTTCTGCGGCCCCCTCACCCATGCGGTGGGCAGTACCAGCAGCTCCGCCCCGTTCAGCGCCAGCGATAGCGCCAGTTCCGGAAAGCGCAGATCATAGCAGGTCATCAGGCCAACGCGTAATCCTGCCACCTCAATCACCGGCGGGATCTGCTGGCCAGGATCCACCCGCCGCGACTCCTGCATTGCGAAGGCATCGTATAAATGGAGCTTGTGATAATGCGCTATCACTTCGCCACCCCGCAATACCACCAGCGTATTGGTCGCTCTGCCCTCTCCTGACGGCACGTGCAGCGTCAGAACCGTGGTCAAACGGTTACGCCCGCTCTCAGCCAGCAGCAGTTGCAAAAATTCCCCATCCAGCGACTGAGCCGATTTCACTGACATGTCCGGGTCGTTGTCATCCCGCGCCAGCAACGCCTCCGGCAGCACTAGCAGCGCCGCCCCTTCACGCGCAGCCTGTTGCATCATCGCCACACAGGTCTGCGCATTCGTCCGCCATACTGGCGTGACGGCAAATTGTCCTGCCGCTACCCGCATGTTTTTCTCCGTCAGGTTATGAATAGCCAACCGCGCCCGTCGCGCGCTACACTTGAGGCTCTCTTATATCAAATAGCAGGAAACAACCGTGTTTCAACTTCTTTGCGCCGTTTTTATCGGCGGTGGCACCGGCAGCGTATTGCGCTGGTGGCTCGGCATGAAGCTCAATCCTGTGCATCATGCTATCCCGATTGGGACGCTGACGGCCAACCTGGTAGGTGCCTTTGTGATTGGCGCCGGGCTGGCGTGGTTTAATCGTCTAACCGATATTGACCCGATGTGGAAGTTGCTGATTACCACCGGATTCTGCGGTGGGCTGACGACCTTCTCCACTTTCTCTGCAGAAGTGGTCTTTCTCCTGCAACAGGGACGGGTGAGCTGGGCACTCCTCAACGTGCTGGTGAATTTGCTGGGGTCGTTTGCTATGACAGCGGCCGCCTTCTGGCTTTTCTCGCAGGCTGCCAGCCGTTAAGACCCTGAAAACAGGCAAAAAAAAACCCGCTTAAAGCGGGTTTTTATATTCTACTGACGTGTTGGTTAGATAGCCATTACGTTTGCAGCAGAAGGGCCTTTGGCACCGTTAGTGATTTCGAACTCTACGCGCTGACCTTCAGCCAGAGTTTTGAAACCGTTGGACTGGATTGCAGAGAAGTGTACGAATACATCTTTGCTGCCATCTTCCGGAGTAATGAAACCGAATCCTTTGGACTCATTAAACCACTTAACGTTACCTTTAATCTTAGACATCAAAATTACCTTTATATGAAAAATCGACACTAATGCTGTGTCGGGTATCAGTACACCAATTGTGGTACCTTTTGTCCAGTGCAACTTTGCTAAAAAGTGATAAAAGTCGCTATCTTTTTTAGTGGGTAACGCTTTAGTCCTTGTTTTTCCACAAGACGCACCGCTTATCTCATTTATTGCTAAGACTTAGCGAATTAAAACTGTATACGAGCCCAGGCGAAGTAAACGTTACCGTTATTGTAAGTGCCTGGAATATAGGTCATCTGAAAGGTTGCTGGACCGTAACCTATTGATGCTAATGGCAAGATCACCGGGATAGGAATGTAGTTCCAGTTATCGCGCGCCGTTACCCCGAGGGTATAGCCGAGGCCAAGACGGAAGTTCTGGTCAGACAGTGGCCGCCAGGTTTTCTCCCATCCATAGCCACCGATAGGCTCCCACTTATTGAAAGAATCTTTAAACGCCATCAGGTACAGGCCGTGCCAGTTTCCTTTGTCATCCCAGCGGGAGACACCAAAACCCGCCCCCCAGGGGCGTTCGTTATACTTATCAATCTTTTCCTGATCGTAGGCAAACCGCGCGTGCCAGGTGATGGCTGGAACGTACAAGTCATAGTGCTCCGGCTCATTCCAGGTCTGCGCCACGTTATTACTTAAGGTATGGTAACCTTCGCTGAGGGTCGATGAAAACGACGCGCTGGCGTTTACGGATACCAACAACCATCCAAAAAAACCAAGAGAAAACAGTGAAAAACGACGTAACATCAACACTTTTCCATTACCACTTTCATTTAAAAGCCGCCTAAAATAGCAAAGATAGCCTCAATACAGGTTGAACGAAATAAGGCAAACTCCTGATTTTCGCCCGGTGACCATCAGAACCTTTTAACTATCCATCTGGTGATTATATCCAGGCGAGACGGGTGACACGTAGTTCTTATCGCTTTATTGATTTGCATCAGCGAGTTTTGTCCGTTTTTTCGGCACATTCGCACATTAAAATTTGGTGTGACGCTTTTTATCTACATATTCTTTGGGCTTAGGGGTAATAAATGCTGACGTTTGTTGAGATCCTGATCGGGATTGTGGTCATTGTGGGCGTCGCCCGCTATATCATTAAGGGCTACTCGGCCACCGGGGTGCTGTTCGTCGGGGGCTTAATCTTATTGATCGTCAGCGCCCTGCTGGGGCATAAAGTCTTGCCGGGAAACACCGACAGCACCGGCTATTCCGCTACCGATATTATTGAATACATTAAGATTCTACTCATGAGCCGCGGTGGCGATCTGGGTATGATGATTATGATGCTGTGCGGCTTCGCCACCTATATGACCCATATTGGCGCCAATGATATGGTGGTGAAATTAGCGTCAAAGCCGCTGCGCTATATTAATTCGCCCTATTTGCTGATGATTGCCGCCTACTTTGTCGCCTGCCTGATGTCGCTGGCGGTCTCCTCTGCGACCGGCCTTGGCGTGCTGCTGATGGCGACGCTGTTCCCGGTGATGGTGAACGTCGGTATCAGTCGCGGGGCGGCTGCCGCCATCTGCGCTTCACCAGCGGCCATTATCCTCTCGCCTACCTCTGGCGATGTCGTGCTGGCGGCGAAAGCCGCTGAAATGCCGCTGATCGACTTTGCCTTCAAGACCACGCTGCCTATTTCCATCGCGGCCATTATTTGCATGGCGATTGCCCACTTCTTCTGGCAGCGTTATCTGGATAAAAAAGAGAACATTTCCCACGAAATGCTGGATGTCAACGACATCACCACCACCGCCCCGGCGCTGTACGCCATTCTGCCGTTTACCCCGATCATCGGCGTACTGATCTTTGATGGTAAATGGGGACCGGAACTGCACATTATCACTATCCTCGTCGGCTGCATGCTGCTGGCGGCGATCCTTGAGTTCCTGCGCGGGTTTAACACCAAGAATGTCTTCAGCGGGCTGGAAGTCGCCTACCGCGGGATGGCTGACGCCTTCGCCGGCGTGGTAATGCTGTTGGTCGCTGCCGGCGTCTTTGCCCAGGGGTTAAGCACCATCGGCTTTATCAACGGGCTGATCTCCATCGCCACGTCGTTCGGCTCGGCCAGTATTATTCTGATGCTGGTGCTGGTGATCCTGACCATGCTGGCGGCGATGACTACCGGCTCCGGTAATGCCCCGTTCTATGCCTTTGTTGAGATGATCCCCAAGCTGGCGCACTCTTCCGGCATCAATCCGGCTTACCTGTCGATTCCGATGCTGCAGGCCTCTAACCTCGGCCGCACGATATCGCCGGTCTCTGGGGTAGTGGTCGCCGTTGCCGGGATGGCGAAAATTTCGCCGTTCGAAGTGGTTAAACGCACCTCCGTGCCGGTGATGGTTGGCCTGCTGGTGGTGATTATCGCCACTGAGATTCTGGTGCCCGGCAGCGCAGTCCACTAATGGTCTAACCACGCGAAAAGGCGCCAGCAGGCGCCTTTTTTATGCTTTAATAACTCCCCGTTATCTTTTGTCATCCACAATCAGGAATAAACATGTTCAGGAAGGATTTCGCCGCGATAGCCCTTGTGCTCACCGCCACTCAGGCCGGCGCTGAACCGCTCACCGCGACGCGATACGCTGATTTTGACCGCTACGTCCTTGCCCTCTCCTGGCAAACCGGATTCTGTCAGAGCATGCTTGACCGCAACCGTAGCGAACCGGAAGAGTGCCGCCTGCAACAGGACACGGCGAACAAAGCCGATTTTCTGACCGTGCACGGCCTGTGGCCCGGACTGCCAAAATCGATTGCCGCACGCGGCGTGGATGAAAGACGCTGGATGCGCTACGGCTGCGCCACGCGCCCGGTGCCCGACATGCCGGAAGTGAAAGCGAACCGCAAATGCCAGGCAGCGGAAACCGGCCTGTCGCTGGAGATGGCCAATAAGCTCAATAACGTGATGCCGGGTTCGGGCGGCACCTCCTGCCTGGAGCGCTACGAATACGCCAAACATGGCGTCTGCTTCGGCTTTGATCCCGATAGCTATTTTGGCACCATGGTGCGCCTGAATGGGGAAATTAAGCATAGCCCGGTAGGCGATTTCCTCGCGAAGCATTATGGTCAAACCGTCAGCCGCGCCGACTTCGATGCCGCGGTGGCCCGCGCCTGGGGTCCACAAAGCGTGAAGGCGTTTAAATTAACCTGTAACGGTAATCCGGCCTATCTGACTGAGATGCAAATCTCCCTCAACGCCGCCACGATTAACGCCCCGCTGGCCACTTCCGCCTTTCTGCCACAGCCTCACCCGGGCAACTGTGGAACCCAGTTTATCCTGGATAAGGTTGGTGAGTAGCGCAAAGCGACGTGCTGAGCAGAAAACGCCGCCCTCCGGGTGGCGTTGCACGCTGAATGTGCGTTTCATCACTTCAAACCGCCGGCAACTCTCAGTATGATGGTAAAACCTTAACCCTTGCCCTTTTCGGCGAGGGTTTTCTTTTACGGACAGGTTCCTGGATAACATGGAGTATGCAATGACCAGACCCGCAATCATCATTAACGAACTGGATGCCGAACGTATCGACAGGCTGCTGGAGCAGCCGGCTTTCGCCAACTTACCGGTTGCCGATGCCCTGAATGACGAGCTCGACCGCGCGCAAATGCTGGCGCCGGAAGCGATGCCGCATGACGTCGTCACCATGAACAGTAAGGTAAAATTCCGCGATTTAACCAGCGGCGAAGAGCGCGTGCGGACGCTGGTGTTTCCGTCACAGGTAACTGACAGCGCCAGCCAGCTCTCCGTCCTCGCGCCGGTGGGCGCCGCGCTGCTGGGTCTGAAAGTCGGCAGCACCATTCACTGGGAGCTGCCGGGCGGTGCATCGACACACCTGGAAGTGCTGGAGCTATTGTACCAGCCGGAAGCCGCTGGCGAATTCCACCGCTAATCCCTGCTGCCTGAGGCGTTTCGCGCTTTATTCAGAGGATGTCCATACATCCTCTTTCTGCTGTTTCTTCCCCCGCTAACTTTTTTTACGCTTTGCACCTGCCTGACTGACAGTTTTGCGACCTGAATGACACTATATCCGCATATAATATGTTGATATAGACGCAAACGAACAAGGAGGAATGCATATGTATAAGACTATCATTATGCCCGTTGATGTCTTTGAGATGGCGCTGAGCGATAAGGCCGTCCGGCATGCGGAGTTTCTGGCCCAGCAGGACGGGGTGATCCATCTGCTCCACGTATTACCCGGTTCTGCGAGCTTCACCATGAGCCGCTTTACCGCCGATCTGCGGCGGTTTGAAGAACACCTGCAGCATGAGGCGGAAACCCGTCTGCAGACGATGGTCAGCCATTTCAGCATTGACCCATCGCGTATCAAGCTGCATGTCCGTTTCGGCAGCGTGCGCGATATGGTCAACGAACTGGCCAGCGAAATTAACGCCGACGTCGTGGTGATTGGCTCACGCAACCCGTCCATCAGTACCCACCTGCTCGGATCCAATGCCTCGAGCGTGATCCGCCATGCCCATATCCCGGTGATGGTCGTCAGGTAAGCGTGACGAAATAAAGGATAAAAAAAGAGGCTACCCTGGGGTAGCCTCTTTGTTATGCAGGTTTATTGTCTGACTTGTTATGCGGTTTTCGTGCGGATCAGGTAGTCGAAGGCGCTCAGCGACGCTTTTGCCCCTTCCCCTGCCGCGATAATAATCTGCTTGTACGGCACGGTGGTGCAGTCGCCAGCGGCGAATACGCCTTTGACATTGGTTTCGCACTTCGCATCGATGATGATCTCACCCATGCGGTTGCGCTCAACGGCGCCTTCCAGCCAGGTGGTGTTAGGCAGCAGGCCAATCTGGACGAAGATCCCCGCCAGCGCGACATGGTGCTCATCACCGCTTACCCGATCACGATACTGCAGGCCGGTGACTTTGCTGCCATCGCCTTTCACTTCCGTGGTCTGCGCATTGAGAATGATGTCGACATTCTTCAGGCTGCGGACTTTATCCTGCAACACCTGGTCGGCTTTCATCTCTGGAGCAAACTCCAGCAGGGTCACGTGCTCTACGACGCCCGCCAGGTCGATAGCGGCTTCTACCCCAGAGTTCCCGCCGCCAATTACCGCTACGCGTTTGCCCTTAAACAGCGGACCGTCGCAGTGCGGGCAGTAGGTCACGCCTTTGGTGCGATACTGATCTTCGCCCGGTACGTTCATATTGCGCCATTTCGCCCCGGTGGCGATGATCACGCTACGCGCCTTCAGCACCGCGCCAGAGGCGGTTTCAATCTGATGCAGGCCGCCCTCTGTCGCCGCTGGCGTCAGTTTGGTCGCGCTCTGGGAGTCGATCACATCGACGTTATAGTCGCTGACGTGCGCTTTCAGCGCGCCGGCCAGTTTCTGGCCTTCGGTTTTCGGCACCGAAATATAGTTTTCGATATCCACGGTATCCAGCACCTGGCCGCCGAAGCGTTCGCCCATCAGGCCGGTACGAATACCTTTACGCGCAGAGTAGACCGCCGCTGCCGCGCCGGACGGGCCGGAGCCGACGATCAGCACATCGTAAGCGTCACGTTGGTTCAGCTCTTCCGCTGCGCGTTTTTCCGCACCGGTATCCACTTTGGCGACAATTTCCGTCAGCGTCATCCGCCCCTGACCAAACTCCTGACCATTCAGATACACCGCGGGAACGCCCATGACGTTACGATCGGTAATTTCATTCTGGAAGGTCCCGCCGTCAATCGCCGTGTGCTTGATACGCGGGTTGAGCACCGACATCAGGTTCAGGGCCTGCACCACATCCGGGCAGTTATGACAGGAGAGCGAATAGTAAGTTTCGAACTCGAAATCGCCATCGATATCACGGATCTGCTCCAGCAGCGACTGGGCCTCTTTCGACGGATGACCGCCGGTCCACAACAGCGCCAGCACCAGCGAGGTAAATTCGTGGCCCAGCGGGGAGCCCGCAAAGCGTGGACCCTGGTCGGAACCTGGGTTCGTAATCAGGAATGATGGCTTACGTACCGCGAGCGTGTTGTCTTCTTTAAAGGTGACTTTGTCTGACAGTTCAGCGATTTCAGCCAACAGTTCCTTGATCTCTGCCGATTTAGCGCTGTCATCCAGCGTGGCAATCAGCTCAACAGGCTTGGTCAGCTTCTCAAGGTAGGCCTTGAGCTGGGTTTTCATGTTGGTGTCGAGCATTGTTATCTCCTGGGCTTAAAACATCATCATGCAAGCGGCCTCGTCCAGGCGGCCTGAATGCGCTTGCATCATGGTGTTGGAATAAAATGGGCGCCAAAGCGCCCATTGATTGCCGGGTGGCACGCCGTTTACCCGGCCTACAATCTTGTAGGCCCGTGCAAGCGTAGCGCCGCCGGGCACAAACAGACTTAAATCTTACCGACCAGGTCCAGAGACGGAGCCAGTGTCGCTTCGCCTTCTTTCCATTTAGCCGGGCAGACTTCGCCTGGGTGAGAAGCAACGTACTGCGCCGCTTTGATTTTACGCAGCAGGTCAGACGCATCACGGCCGATACCTTCAGCGGTAACTTCGATCGCCTGGATGATACCCTGCGGGTCAACCACGAAGGTGGCACGGTCAGCCAGACCTTCATCTTCACGCATGTTGTCGAAGTTACGGGTCAGGGCGCCAGTCGGGTCGCCGATCATCGCGTATTTGATTTTCGCGATGGTCTCAGAGCTGCTGTGCCACGCTTTGTGGGTGAAGTGGGTATCGGTAGACACAGAGTAAACGTCTACGCCCAGCTTCTGCAGCTCTTCGTAATGGTCAGCCACGTCGCCCAGTTCGGTCGGGCAGACGAAAGTGAAGTCAGCCGGATAGAAGAAGAAGACGCTCCAGCGGCCTTCGGTGTCTTTCTCGGTGACTTCGATGAATTCACCATTTTTGAATGCCTGGTTTTTGAACGGTTTGATTTTAGTGTTAATTAAGGACATCTATACTTCCTCCGTGTTTTCGTTGAGGTCTAAGTTAACGAATTTTTCCTGACCCGACCAATGCGTTTACATTATCGAATCAATAAGCGTTATCTAACAACCGGAACAAGACAACTATGTGAACCTGTCGACGCGTTCAGCGCTGTTCGCTGTTTTTCGCATCATTTGCCGCGACAAAAGTAAAAAGGCCACCCTTTCAGGCGGCCCCGTTACCTGAAATACCCGAAGGTAGGTTCAGCGCCAGTCAGACTGGCTATGTGTTGCGCTCTACATTACCTTAATGTAACAGCATCCAGGATTACATCACCCATGCCAGGAAAGGGCAATCCATCGTTCAGCTGTTCTTACCTATGACTGTAATAGGTTCGGCAATGCTTTTCCCTTACCTGCTGATTTTACAAGGAATACTCATGTTAAAGCGTCTGCTGTTACTCAGCCTTTTCCCGTTATGCAGCCATGCGGAGGACCTACCCGCCCCGGTAAAAGCGATTGAAAAACAGGGCATTACTATCATCAAACCTTTTGACGCACCGGGGGGAATGAAAGGCTGGCTGGGAAAATATCAGGACATGGGGGTCGCCATCTACCTAACACCAGACGGTAAACACGCGATCTCCGGCTATATGTATGATGAGAACGGCACCAACCTCAGCGAGCAGCTGTTTCAGAAAGAACTCTATACTCCGGCAGGACAGGAGATGTGGCAGAAGATGGCTCAGGCCAACTGGCTGCAGGATGGCCACAAGGACGCCCCCATCGTGCTGTATGTCTTTGCCGATCCCTTCTGCCCCTACTGTAAACAGTTCTGGCAGCAGTCCCGTCCCTGGGTGGAAGCCGGTAAAGTACAGATTCGCACCCTGCTGGTGGGCGTGATCAAGCCAGAAAGCCCGGCCACCGCCGCCGCCATTCTTGCCGCCAAGGATCCGGCGAAGACCTGGCATGATTACGAGCAATCAAACGGGAAAATGGCCCTGACGCTCCCGCAGACTATCCCACCGGAGAAGATGAAAGTGCTCAACGTTAATCAGCAGCTGATGGACGAGCTGGGGGCCAACGTTACGCCAGCCATTTACTATATGAATAAGGATAATATGTTACAGCAGGTGGTCGGTCTGCCAGATAAAGAAAAGCTGCATATCATGATGGGCGAACAAGAATAATCTCATTGCATAATGGCGCCGGATAACAAGGACCGCTGGCGCCCCTGTCGACAATAAGATATATTAAGCAGAACTTAACGTTATAGCCCGGTAATTAAATTCACACCGCAAATATTAAGCCAACCAACATTCTCACTAAGAATATTTCTACCCGCGCTGATAATACACAGGACTGCATTAATGGCAAATCTTTACGATCTGAAAAAGTTCGATTTAAATTTATTGGTTATTTTTGAGTGTATTTATCAACATTTAAGCATCAGCAAAGCAGCCGCCATGTTATTTATCACCCCGTCAGCGGTGAGTCAGTCGTTGCAGCGTTTGCGCCAGCAGTTAGACGATCCGTTATTTGTTCGCGTCGGGAAAGGGATGACACCCACCACCGCCTGCGTCAATCTTCATTATCATTTGCAACAAAATCTTGAACAGCTGGAAAAAACCATCAATCTCAATAATCGCTCCGAACTGCGTAAACGTATTGTGATATATGGCCCCCCGCTGTTCTGTTCAGTCAATAGCCATTTTATGATTAACCAGCTCTGTCATCAGGCCAATTTACAGATTGAGCACCATAACCTGACCACTACGGAATCGGCTGAGGAGCTGCTGGCGTATCGCCAGGCAGACCTGGTGTTCACCCGAATGCCCATTATCAACCGTGCCACTTTGTGTCAGCCCTATCAGACAGTGCAGACCCTGGCGGTTTGCCGGGCGGACCATCCGCGGCGAGATCAACTCACGTCGATTGATGCGCTGGCGCAGGAATTTTTCACCCACTATATCACCAACGATCCTGTCATTCAGCGTGTCCAGCAAAGCAGCACGCCATGGTTAAATCCGCGGAATATTGCCTTTCGCAGCGACTCTTTTATGACCATTCTTAACATGATCAATAAAACCGACTTAATTGGCTTCGTCCCTTCCTATTTACATGACTTTATTTCACCGGCCATGCAACTTCACGTCATCAATATAGACGAGCTATTTCCGGACATCACGATATATATTAACTATCACCAATCATCAACACAAAATCATTTCTTATCTGAATTAATCACAATCTTAATGAATAACAGAGATGTATCACGCCCCCAACTTAATAACAGCGAGTAACTTTTCCGCCTATTTTTCGCACCCTGTCAGAATGCAAATCGACCATTAATTTCGCAGCCCTCATCGTTTATACTGAGCGAACGGGAATTTCTACTGTTAAAGGATTAATGGTCATGTCGTTCATCAAATATCCCTTACCGGAATCGGTGCTGCAGGCAACTGAGCAGCGCATCCAGTGGGTGCTGGATAATTTTTCACGTATTTGCGTCTCTTTCTCGGGTGGAAAAGACTCCACCGTCATGCTGCATTTAACCGCCCAGGCGGCACGGTTACAGGGGAAAAAAATCAGTGTGTTGTTTATTGACTGGGAAGCGCAGTTCTCCTGCACCATCGCCCACTGCGAAAAACTACGCCTCCAGTATCAGGATGTGATCGACGCCTTTTACTGGGTTGCCCTGCCGCTAACAACCCAAAATGCCCTGACGCAGTATAAACCGCAATGGCAATGCTGGGAGCCCGGGACCGACTGGGTCCGTCAGCCGCCGCCCTGGGCAATTACCCACCCGGGCTATTTTTCGTTTTACCAACCGGGGATGAGCTTTGAGTCCTTTGTCAGCCACTTTGCCGAGTGGTTTTCACAGCGGCGCCCCGCTGCCGTGCTGGTCGGCATTCGCGCCGACGAGTCACTGAATCGCTTTATGACCATCTCTTCGCAGCGCAAACAGCGTTTCGCCGACGATAAACCGTGGACCACCTCGGCGCCGGGCGGCCATGCCTGGTACATCTACCCACTCTATGACTGGAAAACCGCCGACATCTGGACCTGGTTTGCCAAAAGCGGTCAGTCCTATAACCCACTGTACGATCTGATGTATCAGGCTGGGGTACCGCTGCGCTATATGCGCATCTGCGAACCGTTCGGTCCGGAGCAGCGCCAGGGACTGTGGCTCTACCATGTGCTGGAGCCTGAACGCTGGGCTGCGATGTGTCAGCGGGTGAGCGGCGCGCACAGCGGTGGGGTCTATGCCGGGCATGATAATCAATTCTACGGTCATCGAAAAATCGACAAGCCCGACCACCTGACGTGGAAAAGCTACGCCCTGTTCCTGCTCGACAGCATGCCGGAAACCACTGCCGAGCACTACCGTAACAAAATTGCCGTTTATCTGCGCTGGTATCTGAAAAAAGGCATGGAGGATATTCCCGACACCCAGCCCGCAGACATTGGCACCAAAGATATCCCGTCCTGGCGGCGAGTCTGCAAGGTGCTGCTCAATAACGACTACTGGTGCCGCCAGCTCTCGTTTAGCCCGACCAAAAGCAGCCACTATCAGCGCTACCGTAAACGCATGGAAAAACATCGCCAACAATGGGGGATATTATGCAACAACAACTGACGCAGGCGCTGGATGCTTATCTGCAAACGCTGGATGACGAGGCACGCATCGAGGCAATCAACGAGTTTCGCCGAGTGCTCCACCAGCGCAGCCCCTTCCGCTCCCAGCCCGTTGACTGCGTGCTGTGGGTAAAACAGGAACAGGTCATCCCCAACGACTACAACCCGAATAACGTGGCGCCACCGGAAAAACGCCTGTTACAGACCTCGCTGGAAACCGATGGCTTTACCCAGCCGGTCGTCGTCATCCAGCAAAGCCCGCAGGCGTATACGATTGTCGACGGTTTTCACCGTCATGAGCTGGCCTGCAACAAAGCCGCGCTGAAAAAAACGCTGAAAGGTTACCTGCCGGTGACCTGCCTGACGGACGACGTTGCCTCGCGTGACGGGCTGATAGCGGCGACCATTCGCCACAACCGGGCGCGCGGACGTCACCAAATTCATGCCATGTCGGAAATCGTCCGCGAACTGACCCAGCTCGGCTGGACGCCGCAGAAGATCGGCAAAGAGCTGGGAATGGATGCCGATGAGGTGCTGCGCCTGAAACAAATTAGCGGCCTGACGGAGATGTTCGCTGGCCGCCAGTTCTCTCAGGCGTGGACGATTAAGTAACTACAGCTGACACAAACGCGCCGCCGCGGCCAGCAGGGTCGCCGGCTGTTTGGCGAAGCACAAGCGGATCAGCTTGTGCGGGAACGGATCGGCGCAGAAGACGGAGAGCGGGATCGCCGCCACCCCGACTTCGGTCGTCAGCCAACGGCAGAAGCTAACGTCGTCAAGATCGGAGATAGCGCTGTAGTCCGCCAGCAGGAAATAGGTCCCTTCACAGGGCAGAAGTTCCAGCCGGCTCGGGCGCAGCGCGTCAATAAACAGATCGCGACGTTCCCGATAGAACGCCGGCAGCTCACGATAGTGCTCCGGCGCTTCGCGCAGCATGTCGGCGATCGCCAGCTGCGCTGGGGTATTCACCGAGAAGGTCAGATACTGGTGCACCTTGCGCAGCTCGGCGCTGATGGCCGCCGGGGCCACGCAGTAGCCGACCTTCCAGCCGGTCATATGAAACGTTTTGCCAAACGAGGAGACCGCCACCGCCCGCTCGCGCAGCTGAGGATGCGCCAGTACGCTGGCGTGGCCGTCAGCGGCGAAGTTGATATGCTCATAAACCTCATCGCTGAGGACATAGATCTCGCGTTCGGCGATTGCCTGCCACAGGGCAGCAAAATCCTCGCGCTGCCAGACGGTAGCTGATGGATTGTGCGGGGTATTGAGGATCACCAGCCGGGTTTTATCGCTCAGCGCCGCAGCAAACTGCTGCCAGTCGACGCGAAAATGCGGCGGCTGCAGCGCAATACGGCGTAACTCGCCGCCGGCCAGCGCCACCGCGGGAGCATAGCTGTCATAGCTGGGATCGAAACAGATCACTTCGTCGCCGCGGCGCACCAGAGCGGTGATCGCCGCGTACAAGGCCTCCGTCGCCCCGGCGGTGACCGTGATATCGCTATTGACGTCGGGCAGGTAACCATACAGTTCCGCCGTCTTCCCGGCGATCGCCTCGCGCAGCGCTGGCACGCCGGTCATCGGGGCGTACTGATTCGCCCCCTGCGCCACATGGTACGCCAGACGCTCCTGCAGATAGCGCGGGCCGTCGAAATCGGGAAAGCCCTGTGACAAGTTGATGGCCTGATGCTGCTGGGCCAGGGCGCTCATCTGGGTAAAAATCGTGGTGCCGAGCGCCGGGAGTTTACTCTCTGGAATCAAAGGGTTATTACTCATTCTTTTTATACCGATTGTAATGCTGTTGTTGAAGCCACTATAACACGATGTTAATATTTGGCAATCAAGACGCTTAGACGTCTAAATGCTAATGTTATTCCGCGCCACGCCCACTCTGGAGAAACCATGATCCGCGCCATCGTGACCGACATAGAAGGCACCACCAGCGACATCCGCTTCGTGCATAACGTGCTGTTCCCCTACGCCCGCGAACGACTGGCCGGCTTTGTGACCGCTCAGCAGTACGCTGAGCCCGTCAAAACCATTCTCGACAACCTGCGCCGCGAGACAGACGCTCCGGCCGCCAGCACCGCCGACCTTATCACTACCCTCTTCGCCTTTATGGACGAAGACCGTAAATCCACGGCGCTAAAGGCGCTGCAGGGGATCATTTGGCGTGACGGCTACGTCAACGGCGACTTTACCGGCCATCTCTACCCGGACGTACTGCCGGCCCTGGAGAAATGGAAAGCGCAGGGCATTGATCTGTATGTATATTCTTCAGGCTCCGTCGCCGCGCAGAAATTGTTATTTGGCTACAGCGATGAAGGTGATATTACTCATCTGTTCACGGGCTATTTCGATACCCTGGTAGGGGCCAAACGCGAAGTGCAATCCTACCGTAACATTGCTGAACACCTGGGCCATGCCCCCGGCACCATCCTGTTCCTGTCGGATATCCATCAGGAACTCGACGCCGCCGAGGCCGCGGGTTTGCGCACGATCCAGCTGGTACGCGGCGACCGCGACCCGGCGAGCCACCATCCCCAGGTTCAGCGTTTTGACGACATTCATCCGGAGCAGATCCCAGCATGAGCGCATTAACCCTTTTTTCCGTGACCGATCCGCAAACACCGCTCTGGCACAGCACCGACGCCAAAGCGATTCAGGATCAACTTAACGCCAAAGGCGTCCGCTTCGAGCGCTGGCAGGCCGACCGCGATCTGGGCGCAGCCCCCAGCGCAGAAACGGTGATTGCCGCCTATCAGCATGCGATTGACAAACTGGTCGCCGAGAAGGGCTACCAGAGCTGGGACGTCATCAGCCTGCGCGCCGATAACCCGCAGAAAGCGGCGCTGCGGGAGAAATTCCTTAACGAGCACACCCATGGCGAAGACGAGGTGCGTTTCTTTGTCGAGGGCGCCGGCCTGTTCTGCCTGCACATTGGCGAAGAGGTGTTCCAGGTACTGTGCGAAAAGAATGATCTGATTTCGGTGCCTGCCCACACCCCGCACTGGTTTGATATGGGTTCAGAACCGAACTTCACCGCCATTCGCATTTTTGATAACCCGGAAGGCTGGATCGCCCAGTTTACCGGTGACGATATCGCCAGCGCCTACCCGCGGCTGGCGTAACGTCAAACTGTCGTCAGTCTTAAACCGCCAGGCGCGGGCTTTGCAGGAGGCGGTGCATACCGCGCCTCCTCCGGACTACCCGCCCCGCCGCTGGCGCTCCCCCACACCTAAACCGCAATAAACCTCGGCGGATCAAAGGCGGTGATCGGCGGCAGTTCCTCACGCCACGGGGCGATCTCCACCCAACAGCTCTGGGCGCTACAGCCCTGCCCCAGGCGCGAACTGCCGCGATCCTCGGTTAACACGTTGGGATTACCGTGCTTATCGAGCGATCCTTTTTCATTCGGATCCAGAGGGTCATACCAGGCGCCGGTGGACATCTGTACCACGCCGGGCAAAATCTGCTCGCTCAGGTGCACACCCGCCAGAATCGCCCCGCGGTCGTTATAGACCTTCACCACGCTGCCTTCGCGGATGTCTCTTGCCTGCGCATCGCTCGGATGCATCCACAGCGGCTCGCGTCCCTGAATTTTCGTCGCCCGGCTGACGCTGCCGTGGTCGTACTGACTGTGCAGGCGGGCGCGCGGCTGGCTGGAGAGCAGATGAAGCGGCCAGCGCGCCGCCTCCTGCCGCTGCCGGGCGGCCTCCTGTTCATCCCACCACGGATGGCCAGGGCATTCACGATAGCCAAACCCGGCGACGGTGGCGGAAAAGAGTTCAATCTTGCCGGAGGGCGTGGAGAGCGGATAGCGCTGCGGATCGGCGCGAAAATCGGCGAGAAAGATCTGCGGCCGCTCCGGCGCGCTGTACTCCAGTACCCCTTGCTGCCAGAAGTCCTCGAACGAAGGCAGCGCAATACCCTCCTCCTGCGCCCGCGGTCTTGACTCCTCATAGAGATGACGCAGCCACTGCCCGGCGTCCCGCCCCTCGCTGAACTGTTCTCCGAAGCCCAGCCGATCGGCCAGATCGAGGAAAATGGCGTAATCGTCACGCGCTTCGCCCACCGGCGGGATCTGCGCGCTCATGGCGATCATGAACCCGTCGTGACCGCCGCTGCCGATATCCTCTCGCTCCAGCGAGGTGGTGGCTGGCAGGACGATATCGGAGAATTTAGCCTGCGCGGTCCAGTACTGCTCATGCACCACCACCGTCTCCGGACGGCGCCAGGCCTCGCACAGTCGGTTGATGTCCTGATGATGATGAAACGCATTGCCTCCCGCCCAGTAAACCAGACGGATGTCGGGATAGCGCAGCTGCTGACCGTCGAACTCATAGGCTTCTCCCGGGTGCAGAAGCATATCGGACAGCCGCGCCACCGGGATAACGCTATCCACCGCATTCTCCCCGGCGGGTAAGCGTGGGCCGGAAAACGCTTTTCGCACCGCGCCCGCCAGGTTAGTGCAGGCATAGCCAAACCCGAGGCCGCCGCCCGGCGTGCCGATCTGTCCCAGCAGCGCGGTCAGGGCCACCGTCGCCCAATAGGCCTGCTCCCCCTGACGGGCGCGCTGGATAGACCAGGAGATATTCACCATCGTCCGGTGGCGGGCCATCTCCCGCGCCAGGTCGGCGATGCGCTGGGCATCCAGGCCGGTAATCGCCGCCGCCCACGCCGGGGTTTTCGCTACGCCGTCGTGCTCGCCCAACAGATAAGCGCGGTAAGGGGCAAACCCGACGGTATGGCTGGCAACAAACGCCTGGTCGTAAAGGGACTCAGCGATCAGCACATAGCTCAGCGCCAGCAGCAGTGCGGTATCGGTGCCCGGCCGAATGGCCAGCCACTCGGCGTCGGGCACCGCGCTGAGGTCATTGCGCACCGGACTGATATTCATAAACCGGGTGCCGTTGGCCTGCATCTTATCCAGCCAGTACGGCAGCATATGGTCATTGGCGCCACCGCCGTTGACCTGGGCATTGCGCAGCGGCAGACCGCCAATCGCGACAAACAGCTGACACTCCCGCGCCAGCTCGGAAAAATGGGTATGCTGACGGTGCAGTGGGCTCAACGGCCCGAGAATATGCGGCAGAATGCGCTCGCCCGCGGCGCTGCTATAGGTATTGGTGCTGGCGGTGTACCCGCCAAAGCCCTTAAGAAAACGGTGCAGCTGGCTCTGCGCATGGTGAAAGCGTCCAGCGCTGGCCCAACCGTAAGAGCCGCCGTAGATCGCCTCATTGCCGCAGCGCGCCTTGACCGAGCGCAGCTCGCGAGCCAGCAGGTCCAGCGCCACCTCCCAGCTGACTTCGACAAAGGGCTCCTTGCCTCGCCCTTCTCGTGACGCCGGCCCCTGCTGAAGATAGCCGGCGCGCACCGCCGGACGGCGAATGCGCGTTTGGCTGGTCACCGCGTCGGGGAGCGACTGACCGATGCGTGACGGATTTTTATCCCAGGGCACCGGATTAACCGCCACGATATCGCCCTCGCGGCTCTCCACCTGCCACGTTCCCCAGTGCATCACCGTATAATTATGCTGTTTCTTCATAGCACTCGCGTTCTTCTCAGCCAAAAAACTCGTTAATATAAATCGAGGAAATGACGGAAATATCCCCGCCCCAGCCAGACATTACTCTGCTAAAAAAACTATTAGCCCGCGCAATCACCTGCATTTCCCTGCAAGGGCCTTATTTCTCCACGCCATCACAATAAACAGAAAGCCGTCTTTATCCGTTAAATAAACACGGAATAAGCAAAAAATAAAACCACAAAATAAAAAGGTATATTTTGCATCATGAAATATTTTCAGGTTCCCGGTGGCAAAATAACCTTTTTCTCTGGCGTTTCTGCGATATAACATTCCCGGCATAACTTAGACTTATTTTGTATTTGAGGTGGCGAGGTGCTTCTTGTCATGCTACCGGTCCGCAACCACCTTCATCACAGGATCATAATAACAATGTCGCAGAAGAGAAAATTATTGCCTGCCGCGCTGGGAGTGCTTTCCCTTGCCTCGCTGAGCGTCACTGCCGCAGACGCCCTCTCCTTACAGGGAAAAACCATTGGCGTTGCCGTTGTTGGCACTCAGCATTTTTGGGATCGCGAGGCCTTTAAAGGTGCGACAGAGGAAGTGGAGAAACTGGGAGGCAAAGTCATTGGCGTCGATGGCGGCCGCGATAATCAGGTTCATGCCAATAATCACGATATTTTACTGTCACGCAAGGTGGACGCGGTAATTAGTATTCTCGGCGACAGCGCCGTCGAACCAAAATTTAAAGCATTGCGTGATGCTGGTATCCCGGTATTTACCGTGGATCATGTTTCTCAATATTCGGTCAACAATACCACCTCCGATAACTACACCTTAGGCTCGACCATCGGTCGCTACATGGCGGATGAATTAGGCGGTAAAGGCAACGTCGCCGTATTTAACGCGTTCTCCAGCGCGCTGCGTATTTGCGGAATTCGTTACGATCAGTGGAAATATGTCCTTAAGGATTATCCGGATATTCATATTATCCAGCCTGAGCTGGCGGAGCAGTTCGCCAACTCGCCAGAAGACGCGCGGAAGAAAACCCTCGAATTACTCAGCCAGTATCCGAAAGGCAAACTGGATGCGATCCATGTCGCCTGCTGGGATCAACCGGCCATCGGTATCGTCCAGGCACTGGAAGAGACCGGCCGTGATAAGGACGTGAAAGTGACGGCCATCGACGCCGGTCCGGAGACGCTGGAGATCATGGCAGAGCCTGGCAGCCCGTTTGTGGCTAACGTCGCGCAGCAGCCGCATCTGATTGGCCAGACCTCCGCCGACAACGTGGCCCGCTACTTTGCCGGTCAGAAACTGCCGGTGCAAACCTTTATCCCGGTGATACCGGTGAAAGGTCCGCAGGAAGCGAAAGCGGTGTATAAACAGTTGGGATACGGCGAACTGCAGTGATAAATCAACACCCTGGCGGGGAGCGCCCCGCCGCGGGTCTGGTCATGGACCAGATCGGCAAACGTTTTGCCAGCGTTACGGCGCTTAATTCAGTCACCCTGCGTCTCAATCCCGGGGAAATTCATGGCCTGATTGGCGAGAACGGCGCCGGTAAATCGACGCTGATTAAAATCCTCGCCGGCGTCTATCAGGCCGACAGCGGCAGCGCGACCCTCGACGGTCACCCGCTGCCCCTCGGCAACCCGGCAGCCATTGAAGCCGCCGGCATCCGCGTTATCCACCAGGAGCTTAACCTGATCCCGCACTTTACCGTCGCGGAATCGGTGTTTCTCGGCCAGGAGTATCGCACCCGCTGGGGCGCGCTGGATCGCCGACGGATGAAGGCCGCCACGGCGCAATTTTTCCAGCAAAACTGGCAGCTGGCGATCGACCCCGAACGGCTGGTGCGCGACCTGAGCCTGGCCGAGCGCAAGCTGGTGCAGATTGCCCGCGCGCTGATCGACGGCGCGGCGCGGCTGGTGGTGTTCGACGAGCCCACCGCCCCCCTGGAGGCGCAGGAGGCCAGTCTGGTCTCTTCCGCCATCCTTCGCCTGCGCGACCAGGGCATTGCCATTCTGTATATTTCCCACTACCTCAATGAGATAGCCACCCTCTGCGACCGCGGCACCGTACTGCGTAACGGGGAAGTGGTCGGTTACCCGGACCGCGACCTGCTGCAGAATACCGAGGCGCTGATCGCCATGATGGTCGGCCGGGAAATCGACCAGTTGTATACCCCGCGCCAGCACCCGGCGGCAGACACCGGGGCGGCCCCGCTGCTCTCGGTGCGCCAGCTGAGCGACGGGCGGCAGCTGCAGGATCTCTCTTTTGATATTCAGCCGGGCGAAATCGTCGGCGTCGCCGGCCTGCTGGGCGCCGGACGCGATGTGCTGGTCGACTTACTCTACGGCTTACGCCCGGCGGAACGCGGTACGATCCACCTCGACGGCCAGCCGCGGCGTATTCGTACGCCGAAGCAAGCGATCCGCGCCGGAATGGCGCTGGTGCCGCGCGACCGCCGCCATCAGGGGCTGATCCTGCCCTTCACCACCGCCGACAATATTAATCTCGCCTCACTTCCGGAGACCGCCACCTTTGGCTGGGAGCGGCGGGGTATCGCCGAGCAGAAAGCGCGCTACTGGATAGAACAGCTGGCGATCCGCCCGGGACGCCCGGCGCTGCCGGTACGCTACATGAGCGGCGGCAACCAGCAAAAAGCGATCCTCGCCCGCTGGCTCGGCACCGATGCCCGGCTGTTTATTCTCGATGAACCCACCCTTGGGGTCGATATCGGCGCCCGTCGCGATATTTATCAACGTACGCGCCAGCTGGCCGATAAAGGACGGGCGGTGCTGGTCTCCTCCAGCGATGCCCCCGAACTGCTCGGACTATGCGACCGGATCCTGGTCCTCTGGCGCGGCGCGCTGGCGGCCAATCTGCCCACCCGCGGGCTAACGCTGGACGCCCTGCTGGTGGCGATCAACGGCGGACAGGAGCCTTCACCATGAGTACCGCTATCCCGCGTCGCGGCCGTCCGGGCCTGGCGACGCTGATTGAAAAATTTCCCCTGATCCTGTTTCTGGCGCTGCTGGTATGGCTCAGCGTACAGTCTCCTTTCTTCCTCAGCTGGCAAAATATCAGCCTGATGCTGGTCCAGAGCGTTCCGCTGGCGATCCTCTGTTTCGGTCTGGTCTGCGTCATCGCCGTTGGCGGGGATGACGTGGTCTCCGGCGGCATCGACCTCTCCCTGCCGGCGACGGCGGTGCTCGGCGTCGCGCTGCTCAGTCTTGGGCTGGCCGAATGGCACACGCCGTATCTCCTGCTGCTGGCCCTGCTGGTGGCGGTTTGCCTGCTCTGCGGGGCGATCAACGGCTTCCTGGTGCTGGCGGCCGGCCTGCCGCCGCTGCTGGCTACCCTCTCGACCTCCGTGGCGTTTACCGGCCTGACAGATTTGTTGACCGGCCAGCGACGCATCGCGGTCAGCGATCCGCTGATGGTCGCCTTTCGCGATAACAGCGTGCTGGGCCTGCCCTGGCCGCTGATTTACTTGCTGGGGGTATTTATCCTGTTCCAGTTCCTGCTCCACCACTCCCGCTTCGGCCAGCATGTGCAGGCGGTGGGCGGCAACCGCGATATGGCGCAGATGAGCGGCCTGAACGTGCGCCGCTTGACCCTGCTGGTCTGGCTGTTAGCGGGCATTGCCGCCGGGCTGGCTATTCTGCCGCTGCTCAGCCAGGGCTCCGGCAGTTCCAGCGGGACGGCCACGCCGCTGCTGCTGGAAACCGTGCTGGCGACCTTTATCGGCGCCGCTTTCTCGCGCCGTCGGGTGGTCACCATCTGGGGGGCGCTGCTGGGGGCAATTCTGGTCAACGCCCTCTCTAACGGGCTCGGCCTGCTGGGGGTCAATATCTTCTGGATGGGCGCCATTAAAGGCGGCCTGATCCTGGTGGTGCTGGCGGCATCGGCGGTCAGACACAAAGGAGGCGAGGCATGAGCCAAATTACCCTGAAAACGCCGGCTCCGGCGGAACAGACGGCCAGCAGCCCGCTGGCCTGGCTGTCGCGAGCCGGATTTGGCGTCATCACCCTGCTGGCCATCGCCCTGTTTGGCTGGGCGAATCCGGTATTTTTAACCGTGGATAACTGGGCCAACCTGCTGCAGGGCAGCGCGATCCTGCTGATTGTGGCGATGGCGATGACCTTGATTGTCAGCGCCGGGGCGATTGATCTGTCGGTGGGCGTTGCGCTCGATTTCGGCGCCGCCTTCGCCCTCGTTGCCCTGAAAACCTGGCATCTGCCGTGGCAGGCCGCGGTAGGCTGCGCCCTGCTTGGCGGCGTGCTGATTGGCCTGCTCAATGCCTTTCTGATCCTCATCTGCCGGATCCGCCCCTTCCTCGCCACGCTCGGCACCTGGTTTATCGCCAGCAGCGCCGAGCGCATCTATACCGACGGCGGCGGCGCGATAGCTTATCGGCGGATGGCGCCGGAATATCACGATCTGGCAGTGGGCAACCTTGGTGGGATCCCCACGCCGGTGGTGATTGTGCTGGCGCTGTGGCTGGTGGCATGGTTGGTCACCGAGCGCACGCTGTGGGGCAAATATGTCCGCGCCATCGGCCAGAACAGCGAAGCGGCGCGTATCGCCGGGATCCGCGATCGCCTGACCATGCTCGGCGTGCTGGTGGCCGCCTCGGCGCTCTGCGCCATCGGCGGGGTGATCCTCTCCGCCAACCTGCGGCAGTTTACTCCCCTGGCCGGGCAGTCTTACCTGATGGACGCCATTGCGGCGGTATTTATCGGCACCGCCTTTAACCGTCTGGGCCGGGTCAGCATCCTCGGCACCCTCGGCGGCGTGCTGTTCCTTGCCATTATTGATAATGGCCTGAACCTGATGGGGCTCAATTATCTGGTGAAGGACGCGCTGGTCGGCGTGATTCTGGTGGTGGCCCTCGCCCTTTCTTTCTGGCAGGCGCGCCTGCGCCAAACGCATCGCTAAACGGGAGAACGATGGCAACCTTTGACGCCGTGTTTGTCGGCCTGACTATTCTGGATATCGCCGGGCGCCCGGTGGTGGCGATCCCGCCGCGCGGCGGCGTCGCCTTTATTGAGCAAATTCGCCTCAACCCCGCCGGCACCGCCGCAGGGGCCAATATCAACGCCGCGAAGCTGGGGATCCGCACCGCAGCGGTGGCCTGCCTGGGTGAAGATGAAAAGGCCGACTTTATCCTCGCCAGCTATGCCCGGCTGGGCATCGACTGCTCGCTTATCCAGCGCACCGCGCTGAAAGAGACCTCGGCGACGATCCTGCCGATTCGCCCCAACGGCGAGCGTCCGGCCCTGCATTGCCGGGGCGCATCCGACGCCCTGTTCGTCAGTGAAGCGGAATTTGACGCCGTCCTCGACTGTCGTTTCCTGCATCACGGCGGGACCGGACTGCTGGCGGCAATGGACCAGGGACAGAGCGCGCGGCTGTTGCAGGCGGCTAAAGCACGCGGAGTCACCACCAGCTTTGACCTTATCGCCCCGAATGAAGACACCCTCGAACTACTGCGGCCCCTGTTGCCGTCGGTGGATTATTTCATGCCTTCGCTGGAGGAAGCCGCCTTTCTCTCCGGCGAGACGCAGCCGGAGGCCATCGGCCGCTTCTTCCTGGC
Source organism: Klebsiella sp. H-Nf2 (assembly GCF_002806645.1). Taxonomy (NCBI): domain Bacteria; kingdom Pseudomonadati; phylum Pseudomonadota; class Gammaproteobacteria; order Enterobacterales; family Enterobacteriaceae; genus Klebsiella; species Klebsiella sp. H-Nf2. Next base: position 72,035 of record NZ_PIBL01000007.1, on the reverse strand, counting down.
ACTCGGCGTGGGCACCTGCATTCTGAAAGACGGCGAGAACGGCTCCTGGCTTATCCGTCGCGATGGCGCGCTGGAGCATATTGCGCCGTGGCCGGTCGAGGCAGTGGATACCACCGGCTGCGGCGACAGCTACTGCGGCGGGTTTATTGCCGCGCTGGCGCGCGGACTCAGCGTGAAAGCAGCGTGTGACGTCGCCTCGGCGGTGGCCGCGCTGGTGGCGACCGGGATGGGATCGGATGCCGGGGTAGTGGACTGGGAACAGACCCAGGCTTTTATGGCGGCCCATCGCCCCTGACGCCGGGCCCGCGCCGCCGCAGCGGCGCAAGCGGCTTAACGCCACTGGTACAGCAGCGGCTCCCCGGCGACATAGCGCTGAAGATCGGCGGCAATCATCGCCGTGTGTTTGGCGATACTCTCCCGGGTGGCTCCGGCGATATGCGGCGTGATAATCACGTTATCGAACTCGGTGACAAAAGGATGATCGCGCCACAGCGGTTCGCGGTGATAGACATCCAGCGCCGCGCCGCCCAGCGGGCCGTGACGCAGGGCATCAATTAGTGCCGCCTCGTCGACCACCGCCGCGCGAGAGGTATTGATCAGCAGCGCGCCGGGCTTCATGCTGTTTAACAGCGCCGCATTCACCAGCCCGTCACTGTGCGGCCCGCTGCTCAGATGCAGGCTGACGATATCCGCCTCGCGGAACAGCGCCTCCAGGGTCGTTTTCTGTAGTCCTGGCTCATTGATATCCTCTGCGGCGACGAACGGATCCACCACCAACACCGCCATGCCGAACGCCCGGGCGATACGCGACACCCGGCGGCCAATGTTGCCATACCCCACCAGCCCCAGCGTTTTATTGCGCAGTTCATTGCCTTTAAACACTTCATAGGGGCTTTCCGGGCTCACGTCCCAGACCACATCCCGCCGCAGACCCTGCTGGGTGGCGGCGGCGGCATTGTCAGCCTGCGTGAATTCCCCCCGCTTCAGCGCCGCATGGGATTGCGGAATATGGCGCGCCAGGCTGAGCATCAGGCCAAGCGTCAGCTCCGCGGCGGCATCGGCATTGCGCCCCGGGGTGTAGAGCACCCGGATGCCGCGCGCCTGGGCGGCCTGGGTATCAATATTCACCGGATTCGCGCGGGTGCAGGCGATCACCTGCAGGCGCGGACAGGCGGCCATTACCGCGTCTGTCACCTCATCATAGCTGGTCACCAGCACCTCGGCGTCATGGGCCAGCTCAATCAGCTGACCGGCGCTGAGCTTCGGTTTCCCCAGCGCCCATCCCTCCACCAGCAGTTCGCCCAGCGGGTGGAAGGCGCTAAGGTCGCCAGCATGCTCGGCGGTAAAAACGATTTTCATGGTTGTACGTCCTGAGAAAGAGGTTGAAGGGCGGCCTGTCTGGCCTGCCATACCGGCAGCATCTGCTCACGCAGCAGGCGGTAAACGGGATACAGCGCCGCGTAGCGGGCATGCGCCTGAGGGCGCGGCTGATAGCGGGTCTGCGCCAGCGGAGGCGTCTCGGCCAGCGCTGCGACGCTGCGGGCCGCCAGAATCGCCGCGCCGCGCGCGCTCAGTTCGTTAAAGGCGCTGGAGACCACCGTACGCCCGGTACAGTCGGCGATAATCTGCAGCCAGGTCGCCGAGGCTGCGCCGCCGCCGGTCAGATACAGCTCGCCGCCCTGCGGATAACCCTGTAGCGCATCGACAATGGCGAAGGCCAGGCCTTCAAACACCGCGCGCTGCAGTTCGGCGCGGGTGGTGTGCGGGCTAATGCCGAAAAAGCCGGCCCGCGCGTCAGGGCTGTAAAACGGCGCGCGTTCGCCATTGAGGTACGGCTGCCAGAAGACGCCGCCGCTGCCTGGCTCCACGTCCGCGATCGCCTGCTCCAGCCGATCCAGATCGCCGTCCAGCGAAATATGCTGCTGCAGCCAGTCAATGTTTGGCGTACCCGCCTGCATCGGAAACAGCGAGATCACCTGTCCGGCTTCGGTATGGGTGACAAAGCGCGTCGCCTCGTTCACCGTCTGCGGGCCGCGGCAGACGATCCCGGTGCAGCAGGTGGTGCCAAGGATCGTGTAGATATCCCCTTCGTTGACCGCGCCGCAGCCCAGCGCAGCGCTACAGACATCCAGCGCCCCGGCGGCCACCGGCGTCGCGGCGGGCAGCCCGGTCAGCGCCGCCACCGCGTCGCTCAGCGTGCCGGCCGGGGCATCCGGGGCCAGCAGCGGGGGAAACAGCGGCAGCAGTTCGTCCAGCCCCATCTCCGTCATCACCACCGAGGACCAGCCGCCGGTCTGCTGGTTAAGTAACGAGCTGCTGGCGTCCGTCAGCTCCAGCGCCGCCACGCCGGTCAGGCGAAAGCGGATCCAGTCCTTGGCGAAAAACAGATAGCGCGCGGCCGCCAGCCGCGCCGGCTGATACTGTTTCAGCCAGTACAGCTGCAGGCTGGTATTGCAGGGCTGCAGGTGGGTGCCGGTATCGGCGAAATAGCGGCGGTCGAAGCCGGGTCGGCGCAGCAGGTCGCTCATCAGCTCATGGCTGCGGGTGTCGCTCCACAGGATCCCCGGGCCCACCGGTTCGCCCAGCTCATCGCTGAGCCAGACCCCCTCCCCTTGCCCGGCGAGGCCGATGGCCCGCAGCCGCCCCGCCTGCAGCGCCGGGTGGCGGGCAATCTGGCGCAGAATAGCCAGCACCGAATGCCACAGCTGGGTCATATCCTGTTCCGCATAGCCATTGGCTGACAGGCGGGGTGAAGTGTTTTCCGCGGCGCTGGCGCAGGCGGTGAAATGCTGATCAAACAGCACCGCTTTCACCCGCGAGGTGCCGATATCAATACCAAGATAAAAATCCATACCTGCTCCGGCTCAGGGCTCGTAGCGGCGGCGCATCAGCTCGCACTCGAACAGGAACTCCAGCCCCTCCAGTTGACGGCGGGCCTCCTGAATATCTTTCCCCCAGCAGGTCAGGCCGTGGCCGCGCAGCAGAAAACCGTAGCGCAGCGGGCGCGTTTGCGCATAATCGGCAATCCGCGCCGCCAGGGCGTCAATATCCTGGTCATTATCAAAGATGGCGACCGGAACGGTATCGAGATGGCTGTGCTGCCCGCTAAGGGTTTTCTGCATTTCATACCCCTGCAGCGCCAGCGTGTCGCTTTTTTCGATGCGCGACAGCACGGTGGCGTTGACGGTATGCACATGCAGCACCACGTTGGCTTCCGGGAACAGGCGATACACCAGGGTGTGCAGGCCGGTTTCGGCCGACGGCTTCCGTCCGGAAGGCGCCTGATTGGTGGCGATCTCAACCTGCAGAAAATCCTCGGTTGTCAGGCTGCCTTTATCGCGGCCCGACTCGCTTAGCCAGCACCAGGTGTCATCCTGGCGCACCGACATATTGCCGCCGGTCGCCGGCGCCCAGCCTTTCGCCCCGATCCAATGACAGGTGGTGACCAGTTGCGCGAGTCTTTCTTGCCACATAGCAGTTCCTTAGGTTAGCGATGATTTATTTAGCCGTCTAAATGGCTATTTACCCGATACTAACACCGCTAACCGGAGGGGACAATATTTCAGGAAACACACATAAGACAAATGGTTATATCATAAATGCATATTAAATAACCTTTATTCACAGTGATTTAACCAACCGTTTTCAGTACACCACTATTCTCCACTACTCCCTGGCCAAAAACTGGCGGATCGTCCTGGCTGAAATTCTCCTCCTGCGCCAGGGATGCGCTCGCCGCCCTCCTCTGCCCTGGACTGGTGCAAAACATGGCAGGATGCCCACTAAAATGGCATCTCATCGTCTTTACCCCATCATTACTGTGCACTGTGCACATCTTGTGATATTCCCCGTGCCCGGTTTTTCCTGGCACATCTCTTGCTACTTCCGGCTATCACCGCCCATCTACCAGCCAGAGGTTCCAGGATGTCAAACAGCAATGATTTTCCCCTCGTCGAAGCGCCCGCCACCGGACGCAAAGGCGTATTTTCCATCGCCATGGTGTTATTCAGCTTTACCTTTTTCACCGGCACGATGTTTGCCGGCGGCAAACTCGGCGTCTCCTTTTCCATCGTCAATCTGCTGTGGATAGCCGTCATCGGCAACGCCTTGCTGGCTCTCTATGCCGCGTCGCTGGGCTGGATCGCCGCGCGCAGCGGCCTGAATACGGTGCTGATGGGCCGCTTCTGCTTCGGGGAGATCGGCAGCAAGCTGGCCGACTTTATTCTTGGCTTTGCCGAGCTGGGCTGGTACGCCTGGGGGACCGCCACGGTCGCTATCTCGCTGGTGAAGATCCTCGCCCTACCCGAGGCGCTGACCCAGCCGTTGATGGTGCTGTTTGGTATTTTGTTCTGCGTCACCGCGCTGGTGGGCTACAAGGGACTGGACGCGCTGTCGCGCCTGTCGGTGCCATTGATGTTTGTGCTGCTGATGGTCTCCATGTATCTGGCGCTGCACCACGCCGGCGGCTGGCAGGCAATGACCCGCATTGCGCCGAGCGACACCATGACCTGGTCGGCGGCCATCACCATGGTCTTCGGGACTTTCGCCAGCGGCGCCACCCAGGCGACAAACTGGACCCGGCTGGCTAACTCCAGCCGGACCGCCATTCTCGCCAGCATGGGCAGCTTCCTCATCGGTAACGGGCTGATGATCGTGGCCGGCGCCTGGTGCGCCATCGTTTATCAACAGGCCGATATTGTGGAAGTCCTGATCCTGCAGGGGCTGTCGGTCGCCGCGGTGATCATGCTGTGTCTCAACCTGCTGACCATTCAGGGCCCCACCATCTATAACGTCTCTGCCGCCGCCTGCCATCTGCTGCGCAGCGAACGTCGCCGGACGCTAACCATCGCCGCCGCCGGGGTGGGTATTGTGCTCGCTATTGGCGGTATGTATGAAATGCTGATCACCTTCCTTGTGCTGCTGGGCAGCATTATTCCGCCCATTGGCGGAGTGATCCTCGCCGACTACTGGTTCGCCCGCGGCGGGCGCTATCCCCTGCTGCAGAACGCCCGCCTGCCACGTTTTAACTGGTTGGGACTCGGCGCCTACGCCGCCGGCGCGGTGGTGGCCTATCTGTCACCGTGGATCGCGCCGCTGGTGGGGATCACCGTCTCCGCGCTGGTCTATATCGTCCTGACCCTGCTAAGCAAACGCCAGCCTGCCGCCGTCGCGGAGCAGGAGCCATGAGCCTGACGGTCAGCGAACTGCTGGCCCTTGAGGGACTCTCCGCCCTGCGACTGCGGGCGGGAAAGCAAGGGCTGCAGCGGGCCGTACGCTGGTACTACGTGGCGGAAAATGAACATATCGCCGAGTGGATCATGGGCGGCGAGCTGGTCTTTATCACCGGCATCAACCATCCCCGTGATGAAGCCAACCTGATCCAGTTGCTGATGGAGGGGAAACAGCGCGGCATCGCCGGGATGGTGATCCTCACCGGCGAGGCCTATATCCACGCCATTCCCGCCACGCTGATCGCCCTTGCCGACGAGCTGGGCATTCCGCTGATTGAGCAGCCCTACCTGCTGAAGATGGTGATTGTCACCGAGCGCATCGGCACCGCGCTGGTCCGCAGCGAAAACGCCCTGCAGTCACAGCGCGACATTCTGATGCAGCTGGTCACCGGCGACTATCCGGATCTGCAGATGCTCCATCAGCGCGCCCTCCACCAGCAGCTCGATTTTACCCGTCCGCTGCGGCTGGCGGCGCTGCGTCTGGAGGGGCTGTCCCGCCTGTTTCGCCAGTTCCCGCCCGAACAGGCCGAAGCCTGGCTGCTGCAGGCCCACCGCAGCGTGCGTCAGCAGCTGCAGCAGCAGCTCAACCAGCAGGGCAACCCCTTCCCGCTGCTGGAGCGCAGCAACATGTTCCTTTTCCTGCTGCCGGATGAGGAGGGGGAAGGCTTTCAGCAGAAAAAATGGCTGCAGCAGTGGCTGCAGGCGCTGGCGGACGGAGAGGATAGTTTGTCGCTGCTCTGCGGCCTCTCCGCGCCGGTCAGGCAGCTGCAGGGTTACCCGCGGGCGCTGTCGCAGGCGCGCCAGGCACTGGATCTGTGCGATACCCTGCGGCCGACCCAGCGTATCAGCGACTATCAGCAGTTGGGGTTTATCAAACTGTTGTCCGCGGTCAGCGACCCGGCGCTGCTCAACGATTTTATGCACGACACTCTGGGCTGCCTGATCGAGCCGGGCCGCAAAGCGCCATGGCTACTACTGGAGACCCTCGAGACGCTGCTGCAGGAGAACGGCAACGTGGTGCGGGCCGCCGACCGGCTGGGCCTGCATCGCAACACATTGCATCAACGCATCCAGCGTATTGAAAAACTGACCGGCTACCCGGTCAGCCACCCTCAGTTTCATCTCAACGCCTCGGTCGCGCTGGTGATCTGGCGTTTATCGCAAAACCATTTACAGGACCCACCATGAAAATTATTAACGCTCGCCTGCGCCGCCAGGAGGCGCTGTTTACTCTTGACCTGCAGGACGGGATGATTCACCGCATCACCGCCCAGGCCGCGATGCAGACTGCCGACGCCGGGGATATCGACGCCCAGGGCCGGCTGGCGATCCCGCCCTTCGTCGAGCCGCATATTCATCTTGACGCCACCCTCACCGCGGGCGAGCCGGAGTGGAACCGCAGCGGCACCCTGTTTGAAGGCATCACCCGCTGGAGCCAGCGCAAAGCGAGTATTACCCCGGAGGACACCCGCCAGCGGGCGCTGAAAACCATCGGCATGCTGCGCGACTTCGGCGTCCAGCACGTCCGGACCCATGTGGATGTCACCGATCCGTCGCTGTCGGCCCTGAAGGCGCTGCTGGCGGTGAAACAAGAGGCCGCCGATCTTATCGATCTGCAGATTGTCGCCTTCCCGCAGGAGGGGATCGAATCTTACCCCGACGGCCGCGGACTCATGACCCGCGCCATCGAGATGGGCGCCGACGTGGTGGGCGGCATTCCCCACTATGAGAATACCCGCGACAAAGGGGTCAGCTCGGTGATGTTTTTGATGGACCTCGCCCAGCGCTACGGCCGCCTGGTGGATGTCCACTGCGATGAAATCGACGATCCGCAGTCGCGTTTCCTTGAAGTACTGGCGGAGGAGGCGCGGGTGCGCGGCATGGGGGCCCTGGTCACCGCCAGCCACACCTGCGCGATGGGCTCTTACGATAACGCCTACTGCTCGAAGCTGTTTCGCCTGCTGAAAGCCTCGGGCATCAACTTTATCTCCTGCCCGACCGAAAGCATTCATCTGCAGGGCCGGTTTGACAGCTGGCCGAAACGGCGCGGCGTCACCCGGGTGGCGGAGCTGGATCGCGCCGGCATCAACGTCTGCTTTGCCCAGGACTCGATTCAGGATCCGTGGTACCCGCTGGGGAACGGCAATATCCTGCGTATTCTGGATGCCGGGCTGCACATCTGCCATATGCTCGGCTATGACGATCTGCAGCGCTGCCTCGACTTCGTCACCGATAACAGCGCCCGGGCGCTGTGTCTGGGCGATAACTACGGCCTCGCCGAAGGCCGCCCGGCGAACCTGCTGATCCTCGATGCGGAAAACGACTACGAGGCCGTCCGGCGTCAGGCACGGGTGCTGACCTCCATTCGCCACGGCAAGGTGATTTTGCAGCGTGAGGTGGAGCACATCCGCTACCCGGCATAGGGCGCAAGGCGCTGCGCGACGACGCCTTTCTGTGATACCTTTTCAGGCAGTGTGCGTGACCGACGCCCGCCCGGGCGTCGGCTTCCTGGAAAACAGACGGCGCGAAACGACGATGAGCGATAAAAAATGGATTAAGGCCGAGGATGTGGCCAGACTGGCCGGCGTCTCGCGCTCGGCGGTCTCCCGCACCTTCACCCCCGGCGCCTCGGTGTCGGAGAAGACCCGGCAGAAGGTGCTGAGCGCCGCGGAAGCCCTGGGCTATCAGGTGAATATCATCGCCCGGACGATGATCACTGGCAGCAGTAATTTTATCGGCATCGTCACCGCCGGTTTCGACAACCCGTTTCGCAGCAAACTGCTGGCGCCGCTGGTCCATCAGCTGGCGCTCAATGGCTTTATGCCGCTGCTGATGAACGCTGACGATCCGCAGCAGCTCGCCCCCTCGCTTAAACAACTGCTGAGCTATCACGTCGCCGGGGTGATCATCACCTCCGGCGCGCCGCCGCTGTCGCTGGCGGAAGAGTATCTGGCGCGCAAGATCCCCGTCACCCTGATCAACCGTCATGCGGACCTCGCCGGCTGCGACCGGGTGTGCAGCGATAACGCCCAGGGAGCGAAGCTGGTAGCGGGCTTGTTCAGTCGTCGAGGCTGGCAGCAGGTTGGCTTTATTGGCGAAAATCGCGAGAACTTCAGCACCCGCGAGCGCTATGAGGCTTTTATCGCCCGGACGTCGGGCATGACGGTGAGCAGCCGCTTCTGCGACGGCGGCGGCTATCAGGCCGGCTACCAGGCCGCCAGAGAATTGGTTGCTGAAAACCCCGGGGTGCAGGCGCTGTTCTGCGCCACCGATATGCTGGCGCTGGGCGCCCTGGATGGCCTGCGGGACGCCCCCGCCCCGCTGCCGGCCATCGTCGGTTTTGACGATATCCCGCAGGCGGACTGGCAGCCCTATCAGCTCACCACCGTTCAGCAGAATACCGCCCTGCTGGCCCACCACGCGGTGGATCTGTTAATGACGCGGATCGCCCGCTTCAGCCTGCCCTCACGCCATCGCGAAGTGCCAGTGAAACTAATTATTCGTCATAGTGCGAAATGAAAAAATCATTTTATGCTGGAGCGATCACAGAATCTTCTGCGAAACCCGGCCACACTCATTCGGCCCTTCGGGGCTGTTTTTTTCACGCAAAATGCACACGTGTGCAAAAATAGGGAGTCACTATGCAATCTCAGGAATCAGAAGCGCTACAGGCCCGCTACCGTCTGGCCTGCGAGCTGGCGAAAGCGGGCGCTGAGCTGGCGTTTGAATACTATCAACAGCGCGAGGCGCTGACCGTCGACCATAAAGGCGACGACCTGCAGGATGTGGTCAGCGTGGCCGACAAACGGGTGGAGGCCTTTGTCAAACAGCGCATTCAGAGCGCGTTTCCGCAAGATGGCTTTCTCGGCGAAGAGAGCGGCACCCGCCTGCCCGACGCCCGGATCCTGTGGGTGGTCGACCCCATCGATGGCACCAGCTGTTTCCTCAACGGCCTGCATGCCTGGTGCCTGTCGCTGGCGATCGTCGCCGACGGCGAACCGGTCATCGGCGTGGTCTACGACCCCAACCATCGCGAGCTATTTCATGCCCTGCGGGGCCATGGCGCCTGGCTCAACGACGCCCCGATCCGTCCGCACCCTGGGGCGACGGTCAAAGAGGGCGTGATAGGCGTCGGCACCTCGCATCGCGTCACCCCGGCGGACTTTCTGCCGTTTCTGCAGGCGCTGCTCATCGACGGCGGCATGTTTATCCGCAACGGTTCCGGGGCGTTGATGAGCGCCTGGGCGGCGGCGGGCCGGTTGATTGGCTACTACGAGCCGCACATGAACCCGTGGGACGCCCTGCCGGGGCTGGTGCTGATGCGCGAAGCGGGCGGCGCCAGCAACGATTTTCTGGCGCAGGAGGGGATCCAGCGCGGCAATCCGCTGCTGCTGGCCAGCCAGACGCTCTACCCGCAGCTGAAAAAGATGATCCCACAACCCTTACATTAACCCTTACGGGTCAGGCTATCTCTGATTATGTACTCTACACAGTAACAATAACTTCACTCACGGACGAACCACATCAATCAGTCACGCCTCCGACCTGCGGAGAACCACCTATGTCTGGAATTATCGCTTTTTTCCGGGCGTCGCCGCCGAAAGCGGGCGCCGAGTTTGATGAACACCGTTTTCGCCGGGTGCGCTGGCAAACCTTTATCGCCATGACCCTGGCCTACGTCACCTTTTACGTCTGCCGGTTATCATTCACCGTCGCCAAAAGCGCGCTGGTGGAGCTGGGGATCACCCCGACGGAGCTCGGTATGATCGGCTCTACCCTGTTCTTCAGCTACGCCATCGGCAAACTGGTCAACGGCTTTATCGCCGATCACGCCAACGTGGTGCGCTATATGAGCCTCGGTTTATTGCTCAGCGCCGGGATGAACCTGATGATGGGGATGACCACTAACGCCCTGCTGCTGGCCATCTTCTGGGGGATCAACGGCTGGGCCCAGTCGATGGGCGTCGGCCCCTGCGCGGTCTCGCTGGCGCGTTGGTACGGCGTTAAGGAGCGCGGCACTTTCTATGGCATCTGGTCGACGGCGCATAATATCGGCGAGGCGGTGACCTATATGGTGATCGCCGCGGTGATCGCCGGATTTGGCTGGCAGATGGGCTACCTGTCCACCGCCGCGCTCGGCGCCGCCGGGGTGGTGCTGCTGGTGCTGTTCATGCACGATTCGCCGCAGAGCAGCGGCTTCCCGTCCATCAACGTCATCCGCGATGAACCGCAGGAGGAGACCGAAGCGCGCGGCTCAGTGTTTAAAAACCAGCTGCTGGCGCTGCGCAACCCGGCGCTGTGGACCCTCGCCCTCGCCTCCGCCTTTATGTACATCGACCGCTACGCCGTCAACTCGTGGGGGATCTTCTTTCTCGAGCAGGATAAAGCCTATTCCACGCTGGAGGCGTCCGGGATTATCGGCGTCAACGCCATCGCCGGGATCGCCGGGACCATTATCGCCGGCATGCTCTCCGACCGCTTTTTCCCGCGCAACCGCAGCGTGATGGCTGGTTTTATCAGCCTGTTGAACACCGCCGGCTTCGCCCTGATGCTCTGGTCGCCGCACAATTATTACACTGATATTCTGGCGATGATTATCTTCGGGGCCACCATTGGCGCTCTGACCTGCTTCCTCGGCGGGCTGATCGCGGTCGATATCTCCTCGCGCAAAGCCGCCGGGGCCGCGCTCGGCACCATCGGCATCGCCAGCTACGCCGGCGCCGGCCTGGGCGAGTTTCTCACCGGGATCATTATTGATAAAACGGCGATCCTCGAGAACGGCAAAACGCTGTATGATTTCAGCACGCTGGCGCTGTTCTGGGTGGGTACCGGTCTGGGTTCCGCGCTACTCTGTTTTACCACTGCCGCCATCGTCGCCCGACGCCATGCCGTCGAACGGCAGACCTCATTCTCCTCATAACCGATTAACGAATAAGGAAGAAGATATGATGCCTGTAAGACATCAGGGGCTGTTACGCCTGTTTATCGCCTGTGCGCTGCCGCTGCTGGCGCTGCAATCTGCCGCCGCCGCGGACTGGCAACTGGAGAAAGTGGTCGAGCTCAGCCGCCACGGTATTCGTCCGCCGACAGCCGGCAACCGGGAAGCCATCGAGGCCGCCACCGGACGACCATGGACCGAGTGGACCACCCATGACGGCGAGCTCACCGGCCATGGCTATGCCGCCGTGGTTAACAAAGGACGTGAGGAAGGCCAGCACTATCGCCAGCTTGGCCTGCTGCAGGCGGGATGCCCGACGGCGGAGTCGATTTACGTGCGCGCCAGCCCGCTGCAGCGGACGCGGGCGACCGCCCAGGCGCTGGTGGATGGCGCCTTCCCGGGCTGCGGCGTTGCTATCCATTATGTCAGCGGGGATGCCGATCCCCTGTTTCAGACCGACAAGTTCGCCGCCACGCAAACCGACCCCGCCCGCCAGCTGGCGGCGGTGAAAGAGAAGGCCGGGGATCTGGCGCAGCGCAGGCAGGCGCTGGCGCCGACTATCCAATTATTGAAACAGGCAGTTTGTCAGGCCGATAAACCCTGCCCGATCTTCGACACCCCCTGGCAGATCGAGCAGAGCAAAAGCGGAAAGACCACCATTAGCGGACTGAGCGTGATGGCCAATATGGTGGAGACGCTGCGTCTCGGCTGGAGTGAAAACCTGCCTCTCAGCCAGCTGGCGTGGGGCAAGATCACCCAGGCCAGTCAGATCACTGCCCTGCTGCCGCTGTTAACGGAAAACTACGATCTGAGTAACGATGTGTTGTATACCGCGCAAAAACGCGGGTCGGTGCTGCTCAACGCCATGCTCGACGGCGTCAAACCGGAGGCGACCCCGAACGTACGCTGGCTGCTGCTGGTGGCGCATGACACCAATATCGCCATGGTGCGCACGCTGATGAACTTTAGCTGGCAGTTGCCGGGCTACAGCCGGGGAAATATCCCGCCGGGCAGTAGCCTGGTGCTGGAGCGCTGGCGCAACGCGAAGAGCGGGGAACGCTATCTGCGGATCTATTTCCAGGCCCAGGGCCTCGACGACCTGCGTCGTCTGCAGACGCCGGACGCGCAGCACCCGATGCTGCGTCAGGAGTGGCGTCAGCCGGGCTGCCGTCAGACCGACGTCGGTACGCTGTGTCCCTTCCAGGCGGCTATTACCGCCCTCGGTCAGCGTATCGACCGGCCGTCCGCCCCCACGATAACGATGGTTCTGCCGTAGCGGCGCGGGCCTGGGAAAGCCGTTTTTTCCAGGCCCGGCACGGTGTCTGCTATCCGTTGTCCGGCGCAAACGCCCCGGCGGCGACCTGCGCCGGGGTGACCACCCCGCTGTCCAGCACCCAGCCGCTTATCAGCCCAGCAGGCGTGACGTCGAACGCCGGATTGTAAACGGCAGCCCCCGTCGGCGCCCACTGTACCGCGCCGAAGCTGCCCGCCACCCCGGTCACTTCCGCCGCGGCGCGCTGCTCAATGGGGATCGCCGCGCCGTTCGGGCAATAGCGGTCGAGGGTGGTCTGCGGGGCAGCGACGTAAAACGGGATCTGGTGATAATGGGCCAAAACCGCCAGAGAGTAGGTGCCGATTTTATTCGCCACATCGCCGTTGGCGGCGATACGGTCGGCGCCGACCCACACCGCGTCCACCTGCCCCTGCGCCATCAGGCTGGCGGCCATTGAATCGGTGATCAACTGATACGGCACGCCCAGTTCGCCCAGCTCCCAGGCGGTTAAACGTCCGCCCTGCAGCAGCGGCCGGGTTTCATCGACCCACACGTTAGCCACCTTTCCCTGCCGGTGCGCCAGCGCAATAACGCCCAGGGCGGTCCCCACCCCGGCGGTCGCCAGGCCACCGGTGTTGCAATGGGTCAGCAGTCGACTGCCGGACTTCACCAGCGCACTGCCCGCCTCAGCGATGCGGTCGCACAGCTGTTTATCTTCTTCGACCAGACGCAAAGCTTCCGCTTCCAGCGCCTGCGGGTAATCTTCCCGGGCCAGCGCCTGCTTCATGCGATCCAGATTATTCATCAGGTTGACCGCCGTCGGCCGCGCCGCGCGCAGCGTCTCCAGCGCCTGCTGGAGTTCATCCCGGTTCAGTCCGCGCTGGGCCAGCAGGGCCAGCAGCAGGCTGGCGGACAGGCCAATCAGCGGCGCGCCCCGCACCCGCAGGGCGTGAATATGGTCCACCAGCAGCGCAACGTTATCCGCCGCCAGCCAGCGTTTTTCCTGCGGCAAGGCCTGCTGGTCGAGAATAAAAAGCTGATTTTCACTCACCCGCAGGCTGGTGGTCTGTAATGTCTGCATGTCGTTAAATCCCTGTTGCGTTGTTGTATCACATTGTGTCAGGATGGAATTCAGAAGTATAGACGTCTGAACGGCTTAATCAGAATTCGAGGATCGAGGCAATGTCGCAATACCATACCTTCACCGCCCACGATGCCGTGGCTTACGCGCAGCAGTTCGCCGGCATCGACAACCCATCGGAGCTGGTCAGCGCGCAGGAAGTGGGCGATGGCAACCTCAATCTGGTGTTTAAAGTGTTCGATCGCCAGGGCGTCAGCCGGGCGATCGTCAAACAGGCCCTGCCCTACGTGCGCTGTGTCGGCGAATCCTGGCCGCTGACCCTCGACCGTGCCCGTCTGGAAGCGCAGACCCTGGTCGCCCACTATCAGCACAGCCCGCAGCACACGGTAAAAATCCACCATTTTGATCCTGAGCTGGCGGTGATGGTGATGGAAGATCTTTCCGACCACCGCATCTGGCGCGGGGAGCTTATCGCTAACGTCTACTACCCGCAGGCGGCCCGCCAGCTTGGCGACTATCTGGCGCAGGTGCTGTTTCACACCAGCGATTTCTATCTCCATCCCCACGAGAAAAAAGCGCAGGTGGCGCAGTTTAGTAACCCGGCGATGTGCGAGATCACCGAGGATCTGTTCTTTAACGACCCGTATCAGATCCACGAGCGTAATAACTACCCGGCGGAGCTGGAGGCCGATGTCGCCGCCCTGCGCGACGACGCCCAGCTTAAGCTGGCGGTGGCGGCGCTGAAGCACCGTTTCTTTGCCCATGCGGAAGCATTGCTGCACGGCGATATCCACAGCGGGTCGATCTTCGTTGCCGAAGGCAGCCTGAAGGCCATCGACGCCGAGTTCGGCTATTTCGGCCCCATTGGCTTCGATATCGGCACCGCCATCGGCAACTTGCTGCTTAACTACTGCGGCCTGCCGGGCCAGCTCGGCATTCGCGACGCCGCCGCCGCACGCGAGCAGCGACTGAACGATATCCACCAGCTGTGGACCACCTTCGCCGAACGCTTCCAGGCGCTGGCGGCGGAGAAAACCCGCGACGCGGCCCTGGCTTACCCCGGCTACGCTTCCGCCTTTCTGAAGAAAGTCTGGGCCGACGCGGTTGGCTTCTGCGGCAGCGAACTGATCCGCCGCAGCGTCGGGCTGTCGCACGTCGCGGATATCGACACTATCCGGGACGACGCCATGCGCCATGAATGCCTGCGCCACGCCATTACCCTCGGCAAAGCGCTGATTGTGCTGGCCGAGCGTATCGACAGCGTCGACGAGCTGCTGGCGCGGGTACGCCAGTACAGCTGAGTGCGCCTGTTTTCCCTCACCCCGGCCCTCTCCCATAGGGAGAGGGAGCACACCCTAAAAAAGGCCATTGTCATTGCCTTTTTGCGTTTACCTTGCCCTCACCCCAACCCTCTCCCACAGGGAGAGGGAGCAAACCCTAAAAAAGTGCAATCATCAGGGATTGCCCGGCGGCGCTGCGCTTGCGCGGGCCTACAGATAACCGCATGACGGTTTGATCTTGCAGTCTTTTGTAGGCCGGGTAAGGCGAAAGCCGCCACCCGGCAGACATGCGAGCACCATTTTGCGTTTACCTTGTCCTCATCCCAGATACTCAATCACCGACAGCCCGCCGTTGTAATCGGTGCTGTAGATAATGCCCTGCGCATCGACAAACACATCGCAGGACTGGATCACCTGCGGGCGGCCGGGACGGGTATCCATCATCGTCTTTGGCGCCGCCGGCACCAGCGCCCCGGTCTCCAGCGGACGATACGGGTTAGATATATCGTAAGCCCGCACGCCGGCATTCTGATAAGTGGCAAAAATCAGCGTTGAGCTGACAAAGCTGCCGGGACGATTCTCATGCAGGTTGTGCGGACCGAAATGCGCCCCTTTCGCCACATAGTCGATTTCATCCGGCGGCGGGAACGTGGCGATGCTCACCGGGTTTGACGGCTCGCGGATATCAAACAGCCAGATCAGCTTCTCACCGTCCTCCTGATTGTCGAGCACCGCTTCATCCAGCACCACCAGCAGGTCACGATCCGGTAGCGGCAGCGCGGTATGCGTCCCGCCGCCGAACGGCGGGCTCCAGTTGCGATGGCTAATCAGCGTCGGCTGGGTACGGTCTTTGACATCCAGCAGCGTCAGGCCGCCGTCGCGCCAGCTGCCGTAGGCGGTATCCCCGGCAATAATGGCGTGATGCAGCGCATAGCGTTTGCCCTGCGGCCAGTCCGGTGTTTCACCGCCCGCCTGGTGCATCCCCGGTAGCCACCAGCGCCCGGCCACCTCGGGCTTACGTGGGTCGGCCAGATCGATGGTCAGGAAGATGTAGTCGGTAAAACCGTCAATCAGCGCGGACACATACGCCCAGCGCCCGCCGACGTACCAGATGCGGTGAATACCGATGCCGTTAAGCGACAGGAAACTGATTTCCCGCGGCTGCGCGGGAGTGGAAATATCAAAGATGCGCAGCCCGGCGCTCCAGCCCTTGTCCTGCACATCGCTGACCGTGTCGCCCACCGAGCGGGTGTAGTAGACCTTCTCATCAGCAAAACGGGCGTCGGCAAACAGATCCCGGGCGTTGATCACCAGCAGCAGATCGTCATGCGCCTGCAGATGCACGTTCCAGGTGCCCGGCGGCGCGGCAATATAGTTGACGGTGGTGGGCCGGGTCGGATCGCGAACATCGACCACGGAAAAGCCCTGCGACACCATATGGCCGATATAGGCGAATCCGCGATGCACCATCAGCTGCACGCCGTCCGGACGACCGCCCTGATCGCTATGACCAATCAGCCGCATATTGCGGCTGTATTCGGGGGAAGGTAATGCTGACATAGGGGATCCCTCTCGCCCGGTGGCATGGTTTTCCCCCTCTCCCTGCGGAAGAGGGCCGGGGTGAGGGCACCAGGCCGCCGCCCACCGCCACCCGGCTTGATTTTATTTGTTTTTCGCTTCCAGCGTCGCGAACCACGGCGCGATAAAGTCTTCGGTCTGGCCCCAGCCAGGGATAATTTTCCCCAGCGACGCCACGTTCACCGCCCCCGGCTGGGCCGCCAGCAGCGCCTGCGGGATCGCCGCCGCCTTGAAGTCGTAGGTGGCTGGCGTCGGCTCGCCGGCGATCTTATTGGCGATCAGCCGCACGTTGGTCGCGCCGATAAGCTTCGGATCCACCGCCACGCTCACCTTCCATGGGCTGCCGGCTTCGCGCATCAGCTGCAGATCCTGGTTGGAAATATCAATGCTGTAGAGTTTGATCTCGGTGCGGCCATTCTCTTTCAGCGCTTTATAGGCCCCCTGGCTAAAGGCATCCCAGGTGCCCCAGATCGCGTCGATTTTCCCTTTCGGATACTTGGCGAGGATCGCCCCCACCTTGTTGGCAGTGTCGCCCTGCACATCGGATGACACGGCGCCGATCGACTCCAGCTCTTTAATCCCCGGATTTTGCTTCAGCAGCGTCTGGTAAGCCGCCTGACGGCGCTCCATCGGCGGGAAGCCCGCCACCCACAACTTGACGATGTTGGCCTTGCCGTTGAAGTCTTTCACCAGCTGGCCAAAAGAGAGCTCGGTCAGCGACGCGTCATCCTGCTGACTGACCGTCACCCCGGGGATCTCACCGCTCACCGCGGTATCGAACACCGCCACTTTGATCCCGGCATCCACCGCCTTCTTCACCAGGGCGGTGGAATACGGGTCACGCCCCTGGGAGAGAATAATGCCATCGTATTTCTGGCTGATGGCCTGGTTGACGAAGTCCTGGAATTTGGCGTCATCGCCGTTGCTCAGGAAGGTGCTGATTTTGAAACCGAGCTTTTTGCCTTCCTGCAGCGCCCCGGAGACAAACTGGGTGGTGTTATCGTCAGACCCCAGGTTGCGGATCACCGCAATACGGATCGGGCCGCTGTGCTCGGCAATCGCCGCCGGCACCGGCGTCGGGGCAGTGGCCAGCGCCGCCGTCGACTGCAGCAGACCCAGCGTCATCAGAGAGAGTGCGATCTTTTTCATGCTGTTTACCCTGTAAAATGTTAAGTACGGCGCTGAAAATAGGTCAGTGCCAGCGCGCCAGCCAGGACCAACCCTTTAATAATGTCCATCGCGTAATACGGCACCGAGAGCATCACCAGCCCGTTGGAGAGCACGCCGAGGATCACCGCCCCCACCAGCGTCCCCAGGGCGTTCGGTTTACCGGAGCCCGCCAGCGAAAAGCCGATCCATGCCGCCGCCACCGCGTCCATCAGATAGCCGCCGCCGGCGTTGACCTGCGAGGATCCGATACGCGAGGCCAGCAGAATGCCGCCCAGTCCGGCCAGCAGCGAGGCAATCACGTATGCTGCGACTTTGTAACGAGTGATCCGCAGGCCGGAGAGCCGCGCGGCCTCCGGGTTGCCGCCGATGGCGTACATCCGCCGTCCGTGGGTGGTGAACGACAGCGCCAGCTGGGCGACCAGCGTCACCACCAGCATGATGATGACGATGGTCGGCACCTGCCCCAGCGCGCCAAAGCCCGCCGGGATAGTGCCTTCCGCCATCTCGCCGCTCGGCAGCACCATGTTTTCAGTAATCGAACCGCCGTAGCTGTAGGTCATCGCCACGCCCTGAATCACAAACAGGCTGGCCAGGGTGGCGAGCATGTCAGGAATGCGCAGCACCACGATCAGAAAGGCGTTAAACAGCCCCACCAGGGTGCAGAGCGCGAGGGTGATCAGAATCGCTTCGGTGGTCCCCAGGCCATGCCAGACAAACAGGGAAATCACCAGCGCGTTAGCCAGCGATGCCGTCGATCCCACCGACAGATCAAAGCCGCCAATGGTGAGAGAAATCGATACCCCGATGGCAATCACCGTGACAATCGCGATCGAGCGCAGAATGTTGATGATGTTGAACGGATCAAGGAAGTTGTCCGAGGCGAGGCCAAAGACCGCCACCAGTAGCACCACGGTCAGCAACATGCCCCACTTATAGAGAAAATCAAAAAATCGCTGACGGCCCGATACCGTCGCGTTTACTGCCAGGGCCTTGCTCACGCTGCCGCTCCTCCGGTTGAATAATAAAGCAACGTCTCTTCCCGGGCTTCCGCGCCGGGGATCTCCGCCACAATCCGTCCGTCCCATAGCACGCAGATGCGGTCGCATAAACCGACCAGCTCGGCGAATTCACCCGAGGCATAAATCACCCCTTTGCCTTCCCGCGCCAGACCATCGATCAGCATGAACAGATCGGTTTTCGCTTTCACATCGACCCCTTTGGTCGGTTCGTCAAAAATCAAAACATTGGCATGACTGCGCAGCCATTTGCCAATGGCCACCTTCTGCTGATTGCCGCCGGAAAGACGGCGCAGCATCTGCCCCGGGCCAGTGGCGCGCACGCCGAGGCGGGCAATCACCTCCTCCGCCCAGCGCCAGGCCTGCCG
Source organism: Klebsiella sp. H-Nf2 (assembly GCF_002806645.1). Classification (NCBI taxonomy): domain Bacteria; kingdom Pseudomonadati; phylum Pseudomonadota; class Gammaproteobacteria; order Enterobacterales; family Enterobacteriaceae; genus Klebsiella; species Klebsiella sp. H-Nf2. The sequence goes on along the minus strand of NZ_PIBL01000007.1, from coordinate 53,100 downwards.
ATGGCCAAACAGGCTCCAGCGCGAAAAGCTGTTATCGGCGCTGACCGCCAGGTTCATCGCGATCGGCTCTTCGATGAAAATGCCCTCTTTGCGCCGCTCCTCCGGGACCAGCGCCAGGCCGCGCCCCACCGAGTCGGCTGGATCGCGCGGTCGCCACGGCTGGCCGTTCAGCTCGCCTCGCTGCACCCGGCTTTTGCTGGCGCCGAACAGCGCTTTGCACAGCTCGGTTTTGCCCGCGCCGGCCAGCCCGGCGATACCCAGAATTTCCCCCTTCCGCAGGCGCAGCGAAATATCCTGCAGCAGCGCCTCATCATGCAAACCGTCAATCTGCAGCAGCACCTCTTCGCCGTGCGGCGGGCGCGGCGGCGGGAAGATATCGCTCAGCTCGTGGCCCAGCATCTTTTCGACAATCTGTTCGCCGCTCAGCGGCGCCATTGGGCCGCTTTCAATCAGCCGCCCGTCGCGCAGCACCGTCAGGGTGTCGCAGATTGCCTTCAGTTCATGGATACGATGCGAAATAAACACCACCCCGATCCCCTGCTGCTGCAGACGGCGTACTACCGCAAACAGGCGCTCACTTTCATGCTGATCCAGCGGCGCGGTGGGCTCATCGAGGATCAAAAAGCGGCAATGGTGCGACAGAGCACGGGCCAGCAGGATTTGCTGTTTTTCGGCGAGCGTGCAGCTGTCAATGGAGCGCCTGACGTCCAGCGCCACGTCCAGCTGCGCCAGCGCCTCGCGCGCCAGCTGCCGAACCCGCGACCAGCGAAACGCCATGCCCGGCTCTGCCAGCCTGTCCAGCATGATGTTTTCCGCAATGCTCAGGCCCGGTACCAGCGCCACATCCACCTCCTGCTGCACCAGGTGGATCCCCAGCTGTTTAGCATCCCGCGGCGAACGAATGGTGACCGGCTGATCGTTGATCGTCACCTCGCCCTGATAGTGAGCATGCGTCCCGCACAGCACGGCCATCAACGTCGACTTACCCGCGCCGTTGGCCCCGGTCAGGGCATGCACCGACCCGCCATGAAGGGTAAAGTCCACCTTGTTCAGTGCCTGAAAGCCGGAGAAGGCCAGGCTAATGTTATGCATCTCAAGGCGGTTCGCGCTCATCACTGTTCCCGTGCGGTAATTAATCTTCTGATTTAACGAATTTTTCATAGCAGCCGCTGGCTGACAACTGCGTAAAAAGCATAAGATACAACGAAATAATATTAGCCATCTGGATGTCCAGACATAACATCAGTTTAGCCCAACACCTATAAGGACAGCTTCCATGAGCAACAGCGATATCCGCGTCGTACCCGGCCCGGCCAACTATTTCTCCCACCTTGGCAGCCTTGAGCGGCTGAGCGATTTTTTCAGCGCCGACCAGCTCTCGCGGGCGGTGTGGGTCTATGGCGAGCGCGCCCTGGCCGGCGCCGAACCTTTTCTGCCGGCGGCCTTCCACCTGCCGGAGGCAAAAAAGATCCGCTTTACCGGCCACTGCAGCGAACGCGACGTGGCGGCGCTGGTGCAGGCCTCCGGTGACGATCGGGCGGTAGTGATTGGCGTCGGCGGCGGCGCGCTGCTCGACAGCGCGAAAGTGCTGGCCCGCCGCCTGGGGGTACCGCTGGTGGCCATCCCGACTATCGCCGCTACCTGCGCGGCGTGGACGCCGCTGTCGGTGTGGTATAGCGACGCCGGACAGGCCCTGAATTTTGAGATCTTCGATGACGCCAACTTCCTGGTGCTGGTCGAGCCGCGCATCATTCTCAACGCCCCGGCGGAGTACCTGCTGGCGGGCATTGGCGACACCTTAGCCAAATGGTATGAGGCCGTGGTGCTGGCGCCGCAGCCGGAGGCGCTGCCGCTCACCGTGCGGCTGGGGATTAACGGCGCGCTGGCGATCCGCGACGTGCTGCTGGCCAGCAGCGAAACGGCGCTGGCGGACCAGAGCCGCGGCGATCTGACTCAGGCGTTTCGCGATGTGGTAGATGCGATTATCGCCGGCGGCGGGATGGTTGGCGGGCTGGGGGAACGTTACACCCGGGTCGCCGCCGCCCATGCGGTGCACAACGGACTGACGGTGCTGCCGCAGACGGATAAATTCCTCCACGGTACCAAAGTCGCCTACGGCATTCTGGTACAGAGCGCCCTGCTTGGTCAGAACGATGTACTGGCGCAGTTAGTACAGGCGTATCAGCGCTTTAACCTGCCGACCACCCTGGCGGCGCTGGAGGTCGATATCAATAACCGCACAGAGCTGGACCGGGTCATTGCCCATACCCTGCGCCCGGGCGAGTCGATTCATTATTTACCAGTGACGTTAACCCCTGAGGTTCTGCGCGCGGCGTTTGAGAAGGTGGAATACTTCAGCCGTTAATCACCCCGACCGTCTATACCTAATGATGATTCTCACCACTCTCGCAACGAGGTCATCATGCAGATCGATTTTACAGGTAAGAAGGCGCTGGTTACCGGCGCCAGCCGTGGGTTGGGTCGCGCAATCGCGCTGTCGCTGGCACGCGCCGGTGCCGATGTGGTTATTACGTATGAAAAATCGGCCGATAAAGCCCAGGCAGTCGCCGATGAAATAAAGGCGCTGGGTCGGCACGGCGAGGCGGTGCAGGCCGACAGCGCCAGCGCGCAGGCTATTCAGGATGCCGTCACCCATGCGGCCCGGTCCCTCGGCGGGCTGGATATTCTGGTCAACAATGCCGGGATCGCCCGCGGCGGCCCACTGGAATCCATGACGCTGGCGGACATTGACGCGCTTATCAACGTCAATATTCGTGGGGTGGTCATCGCCATCCAGGAAGCGCTGGTGCATATGTCCGATGGCGGACGGATCATCAACATCGGCAGCTGTCTGGCTAATCGCGTGGCCATGCCGGGCATCGCGGTTTACGCCATGACCAAGTCCGCCCTCAACTCCCTGACCCGTGGCCTGGCGCGTGATTTAGGCCCTCGCGGGATCACCGTTAACCTTGTCCATCCAGGGCCGACCAACAGCGATATGAACCCGGAAGACGGGGAACAGGCGGAAGCCCAGCGCCAGATGATTGCGGTCGGTCACTACGGCCAGCCGGAAGACATCGCCGCGGCGGTCACCTTCCTCGCCAGCCCGGCCGCCGGGCAGATCTCCGGTACGGGGCTGGACGTGGATGGCGGTTTGAACGCCTGATCGCACATTTTCTGCAAGCCTCTGTCGCCCGGCAGAGGCCTTCCCGCGCCGCCTCGACGGGTTGCGTTTTGCCTCTTACCTGCGTTTTTTCTCCGCTCTACAGTACCCCATAAGAAATTCGGAATTTATCTAATAGTCTTATTATTTCCTTATATTTTGTGTGGGCGTACAGTGGAGGTACAGATGAAGATTGTCTGGTCAAAAACGGCAGATAAGCCATTTTCTAAAATCGATAATCGGTATAAGAGCCGCATTAAATCCAGCCTGGAGAAGATGGATGATAAAGCTTCACCTATCTCGGATATCAAAAAATTGTCCTCTCCCGAAAACCACTACCGGCTGCGATTAGGTGATTACAGAGTCATCTACACCTTTGGGGATCCGCCGGGCGATACCTGCTACGTCGTGGCGGTTAAACGCCGAACCACCACCACCTACCTTCATGAGGAACATACCGAATATGACTATTCAGTACATCAAGGATGAAGAAGGAAAAGACCAGTATGTCGTCATTCCTTACAGTGATTACTTTCGTATGCGCCTGGCGCTGCTGGAGTACGACGACGAGGATGAAAACGATTGGGAAGATATTCCTTATGAATCAGACATCTATGATAACGTCATGCTGCCTGGCGAAGTATGCGACGTGATGCATAAAGAAAACGTCAGCCTGCAGGCCGCGTGGCGCATCCTGCGCGGGCTATCCCAGCAGGAGGTCGCGGCTAAACTCGGCATCAGCCAGTCCGCCGTGTCGCAGCTGGAAGCGCTGGACTCCCGTCCGCAGAAGCGCACCCGCGAGAAGCTGGCGGCGATTTACGGCTGTACCCAGGAGCAAATCAGCCTCTATCTTCCCAAAGAGGGCTAACAGCACTTCGCCCCGCCCTTGCCGCCGTAGCGCGCGTCCTGGCGCTCGCGAAAGAACTCTTCATAGGTCATCGGCGTCTGATCCGGGTGGGTTATTCGCATGTGCTCGACGTAGTTATCGTAATCCGGCACGCCGATCATCATCTTCGCCGCCTGGCCTAAATATTTTCCCGCTTTGGAGAGGGTGTCGAACATAAGTCATTTCTCTTTTGTTTCCCTCTCCCAAAGGGAGAAGGAGGATCAGAAATGTAGGCCGGGTAAGGCGAAGCCGCCACCCGGCACACCGGTTAATGCGCCCCTTTCGCCTGGGTCTCAATCGCGCCCAGGTTTTCAGGCATTGGCTCATACGGCGTCTCTTTCGCCGTCGGTTTGTCCTCTTTCAGCGCCGCCAGCGCGGTTTTAATCGAGAACAGCGCCAGCACCACCACCACAATCATAAAGAAGATGGTCAGCCCGGCATCGAGACGGTTGTTAAACACCAGCTGCGCCAGCTGTGATTCGGTATATTGCGGCGGAATGGTGCCGCTGTCGATCATCGCCTGGAATTTATTAGCGATCGCCAGGAAACCGACTTTAGTGTCCGGGCTGAACGACTTCTGCCAGCCAGCGGTCAGGGTACAGATCAGCAGCCAGCTGGTCGGCAGCAGCGCCACCCACGCGTAGCGCTGGCGCTTCATCTTGAACAGGACCACCGCGCAGAGCATCAGCGCCATCCCCGCCAGCATCTGGTTGGCGATACCGAACAGCGGCCACAGGGTGTTAATCCCGCCCAGCGGATCCACTACCCCCTGATGCAGGAAGTAGCCCCACGCCAGGACGCACAGCGCAGTCGCCAGCAGGTTGGCCGGCAGCGAGCTGGTTTTTTTCAGCCCCGGGCTGACCACCCCCAGCAGATCCTGCAGCATAAAGCGCGCCGCACGGGTGCCAGCATCAACCGCCGTCAGGATAAACAACGCCTCAAACAGAATGGCGAAGTGGTACCAGAAAGAGACATCCATCAGCCCGCCCAGCGAGCCGTGCAGGATGTAGGCCATCCCCACCGCCAGCGTTGGCGCGCCGCCGGCGCGGGAGATAATCGACTGTTCACCCACCTCGCTGGCGATCTGATGCAGCGTATCCGGGGTAATGCTAAAGCCCCAGCCGCTCACCACCTGCGCTGCCGAGGCGACGACATCGGTGGTTCCCGCCGGCGCCAGCACCGCCATCGGGCTGTTCATCGCAAAGTAGACGCCCGGATCGATAATACAGGCCGCCACCAGCGCCATAATCGCGACGAAGGATTCCATCAACATGCCGCCGTAGCCGATAAAGCAGGCCTGGCCTTCGTTGGCCAACATTTTCGGCGTGGTGCCGGAGGAGATCAGCGCGTGGAAGCCGGAGACCGCGCCGCAGGCGATGGTGATAAACAGGAACGGGAACAGGTTGCCGCTCCACACCGGGCCGGTACCGTCGACGAACTTGGTCAGCGCCGGCATGGTCAGGGTCGGGCGCATAATCAGAATGCCAATCGCCAGCCCAACAATGGTGCCGATTTTCAGGAAGGTGGAGAGGTAGTCGCGCGGGGCCAGCAGCAGCCAGACCGGCAGTACCGCGGCAATAAAGCCGTAGCCCACCAGGATCCAGGTCAGCTGTACGCCGGTGTAATCAAACCACGGCGCCCAGGTCGGGCTTTCCGCCACCCAACCGCCGGAGATGATGGCGAACACCAGCATCACCAGGCCGATCACCGACACCTCGCCGATGCGCCCCGGGCGCAGGTAGCGAATATAGATACCCATAAAGATCGCCAGCGGGATGGTAAAGGCGACGGTGTATGTCCCCCACGGACTGTGGGTCAACGCTTTCACCACGATCATCGCCAGGACCGCGAGGATGATGACCATGATCATAAAGCAGGCCACCAGCGCCAGGACGCCAGCGGTTGGCCCCATCTCCTCTTTAACCAGTTCGCCAAGCGAGCGGCCATCGCGACGGGTCGAAACAAACAGCACCATAAAGTCCTGTACGGCGCCGGCCAGCACCACGCCGGCGAGGATCCAGATCATCCCCGGCAGGTAGCCCATCTGCGCGGCAAGCACCGGGCCCACCAGCGGTCCTGCCCCGGCAATCGCCGCAAAATGGTGACCGAACAGCACTTTCTTGTCGGTTGGAACGTAGTCGAGGCCATCGTTATGCCGCACCGCCGGCGTCATCCGCGTCGGGTCAACGCCGAGCACGGTTTTGGCGATATACAGACCATAGAAACGATACGCGATCAGATAGACGCAGACCGCGGCGACGACAATCCACAGCGCGTTGATCTGCTCACCCCGGTTTAAGGCGATATAGCCGAGGGCAAAGGCGCCGATCACGGAGAGCAATGTCCAGATGAGGTATTTCCCTGAATTATTCATTGTTGTGGTCCACCGGTAGGGTAATCAGGATGTTACATTTTGTTTCTAGATCACAACGCAGAATTTAACAACATCGAAACAGCGCAGATGCCGTACGCCCACAGAGATTTGTCTCACATTGCTAGCGAGATCACTTAAGGCAGGAAAATAAATGAAAGGATTACCGTGAACGGTGCCGTTTTTTTGCCGGGTGGCGGCTAACGCCTTACCCGGCCTACAGATCCGTAGCCCGGCTCAGCGTAGCGCAAGCCGGGGAAATAGCGGCTTCCTGGCCCAGGGAAATTCCCGGATGGCGGCGCGCTGCGCCTTATCCGGGCTACTCATTGCGCCGATACGTAGCCCGGCTCAGCGCAGCGCAAGCCGGGAAACAGCGGCTCCTTAGCCCAGCACCGCGGTGCCCAGGCGACAGGTGCAGCAACGTCGCCCCTTCTCGTCATACACCACTATCTCCCAGCTCTGGCTCTGGCGGCCAAGATGCAGCGGTCGGCATTCACCGCGCACTTTCCCGCTGGAGACTGCCCGGTGATGGCTGGCGTTAAGCTCGGTGCCCACCACGCACTGCCCTTCTTCGGTCATCAGCCAGCCGGCCATCGAGCCCAGCGTCTCCGCCAGCGCCGCGGAGGCGCCGCCGTGCAGCAGGCCAAACGGCTGATGGGTGCGCGCATCCACCGGCATCTCCGCCTCCAGCAGCCCCGCTTCGAGCCGGGTGTAGACTATACCAAGATGCGCCACCATGGTGTTTTCGCTGCTGGCGTTCAGCGCCGCCAGCGTGAGCTCTCGCTTCCAGGCCATTTACGCCCCCAGCGTCGAGCCGCCATCAACCACAATATCCTGTAGCGTAATATGGCTGGCGTGAGAAGAGGCGAGGAACAAAATAGTATTGGCGATCTCCTGCGGACGGGCGATTTTGCCCAGCGGGATCCCAAGCTTAAACTGCTCGCCAAATCCGCGGATCCGCTGCTGTTCAGCATCTTCATTGACCCACAGGGTACGTTGCATATCGGTGTCGGTGGAGCCCGGCGATACCAGATTACAACGCACGCCGCTGCCTGCCAGCTCAAGCCCGACGGTCAACGCCAGGCTTTTCAGCGCCGCTTTCGAGGCGCCATAGGCGCTCATGCCGATACGCGGCGTATGCGCGGCATCGGAGGCGACGGTGACGATCGCCCCGCCCTGCTGACGGCGGAACTGCGCCATCGTCTGCTGAAACAGATTAAACGCGCCGCCGACGTTCACCGCGAAGGTCTGCTGCCAGTCCTCCGCGCTCAATTGATCGGTCGCCCCCATGCGCAGGATCCCGGCCGCATTCACCAGCACGTCCAGTCGTTCGATATCGTTGAGCAGACGCGCGCAAACGTCGCGTACCTGGTCGGCATCGGCGACGTCCAGCATTTCGGTGGCAAACGGGTAGCTTTCGCCGTCAAAGGCAAGGTCGAAACCGGTGACGTTGGCCCCGGCCTCGACGAAAGCCAGCGCGGTGGCATAGCCAATGCCTTTACCTGCGCCGGTCACCCACACGGTCTGGCCGTGAAAATCCAGCGCCGCCATTATTTCACCTCGCGGGAAAGCAGCGCCCACCAGGCGTCGATGGTCGGGTTTTTCGCCAGCATCACGAAGTCGATATCGCCGTGCACTTTGCGCCAGCGGGCGGCCAGCGCCATCATACGCACCGAATCCAGCCCGTAGTCGATCAGGTTTTCATCATCCAGCGGTTCGTCGGATTCGTCGAGCAGCGGCAGAATTAGTGCGCGCAGGGCCGCTTTGGAGGCTGGCAGCGGCAGCAGTTCTTCGGTCATCACCACCCGTCCGGAACGGCCGGCGACGTATTTCAGCGCCATCAAATGCTCTTCGCGGCTGAAGTCCGCCAGCGCATCGGCGACAAAGAACGGTTTGATATCGCGCATAAAAGCGTCGGTGGCGGTAGTCATGCAGCCGATATGGGCGTAAACGCCGGTGATGATCAGCTGGTCGCGGCCGGTCTCTTTCAGCATTTCTTCAAGCGGCGAGCGATGAAACGCGCTGTAGCGCCATTTCACCAGCACCGTATCCTGTTCATCCGGCGCCAGCGCGGCAATCACCTGTTGCTGTTCCGGCGAGCGAGTTAACCCCGGCCCCCACATATCATTCAGCAGGGCGCGGTCTTCATCGCTCTGCTCTTTCGGCTGGGCGGTGTAGTACACCGGAATACCGTTTTGTTTGCAGAAGTCGCGCAGGGCGGCGATATTGGCCACCACTTTTTCCATCATCGCGCTGTTTTCGCCCCAGAAGTTGAGGAAATACTCCTGCATATCATGGATCAGCAGCGCGGCGCGCGACGGCTCAAAGGCCCAGTTAACTTTGTTGGCCGGAATATCGCTGGCTTCCGGCAGCGCGTAAGCCTGTAATTTAGGGATTGCCATTTTCTGTTCTCCTTCAGCCCAGCTTGCCTTCGGCCAGCCACTGACGTAATTGTTTTTTATCGACTTTGCCCACCGGCGTCAGCGGCAGCGCGGCAACGCACTCCACGCGATCCGGCAATTTAAATTCCGCCACGCCCTGCTCGCGCAGGAAGCGGCGCACCGCGACGGCGCGCAGCGGCGATGTCACCACCAGATAAGCGCAGCTCTTCTCGCCCAGCAGATTGTCTTCAATGCTAACCAGCGCGGCGTGGATCACCGCCTCATGGCGCAGCAGCAGGTTTTCTATCTCTTCAGCGGCGATCTTCTCGCCGCCGCGGTTGATCTGATCTTTTTCCCGGCCCTGGACGGTGATATAGCCATCTTCATCGATCGAAATCAGATCGCCGGAGCAGTAAAATCCATCGGCATCAAAGGCTTCCGCGTTATGTTGCGGGCTGTTGTAGTAGCCGCGGAAGGTATAAGGACCGCGGGTCATCAGACGGCCCACTTCGCCGCGCGGCAGCGGGTTGCCATCGGCATCCGCCACCCACACTTCGTCGTCAGGGCACATCGGGCAACCCTGGGTATTGATAATCCGCTCCGGGCTATCGTTGAGGCGGGTGTAGTTAACCAGCCCCTCCGCCATGCCGAACACCTGCTGCAGCTGGCAGCCGATTTCCGCCGGAATGCGCGCGGCGAGCGTCGCGGACAGGCGCGCTCCGCCAACCTGCAGTAACTGCAGCGATTGCAGTTGCGCGTTGCTGCCCCATTCATGAATAGCCTGCAGCCACAGGCTGACCGCCGGCGGCACCAGCGACGCGACGTTAATCTGATGTTTTTCGATCAGCGGGAAACAGAGCGTGGCGCTCGGGTCGGCGGCGAGGATCACCCGGCCGCCGGCGAGGAAGACGCCCAGTGAGCCCGGCGAGCTCATCGCATAGTTGTGCGCCGCCGGCAGCGCGTTGAGATAGCGCGTATCGGCGTTAATACCGCAGATCTCGTTGCTGCGGCGGATACTGTAATCGTAATCGTTATGGGTACGCGGGATAAGCTTCGGCGTCCCGGTGCTGCCGCCAGAGAGCTGGAAAAAAGCCACTTCGTCAGCCGGGGTCGGATTGGCGACAAAGTTATCCGCCGTACGGTTAATTTCCGTCGCCAGGTCGCGCTCGCCGCCATCGTTACGCAGCAGCGCGACGCGCAGTGAAGGATGCTCAGCGATAAAACCATTGAGGAAGCTATCGTCAGCAAACAGCGCGTGTTCGCGGTCGGCAATCAGCAGCGAGGGTTTAATCTGCGCGGCGTAGGCGTTGAGTTCGCTACGCTGGTGGCTAAACAAGGCGTTAACCGGAGCGACGCCGATGCGCAGCAGCGCAAAGAAGGTAATGTAGAACTCGGCGACGTTACCAAGCTGCACCAGCGCGGTTTCTCCGCGCTTAAGTCCCTGATGCTGCAGGGAAGACGCGAGGTTATCCACCAGCAGGTTAAACTGGCGGAAGCTAATTTGCCGCTCGCCGTCGATAATCGCCACGGCGTCATTTTCCGCATGACGAGTAATCAGATTGGTTAACGGCAGATCCTGCCAGTAGCCTTTTTGACGATAGCGGGCCGCAAACTCTTCCGGCCAACGGGTAAATGCAATCATCCTTGCCTCTTAATTCAAGCCAAATACGTTAAGCATGGTGGTGAGTTTGACGCCGGTTTCGCGCCATTCGCCCAGCGGCGAGGAGGCCGGGACGATCCCCGCGCCGGCAAACAGGCGCAGCGAGCGTTGATGTAGGCGCGCGCAGCGGATGGTCACCACCCATTCGCCGTTGCCTTCGTCATCGCACCAGCCGACAATGCCGCCAAACAGCTGGCGATCGAACGGTTCGAGCTCGGCAATCAGGCGCTTCGCCACCTGGTGCGGGAAACCGCTCAGCGCCGGGGTCGGGTGCAGCAGGCAGGCCAGTGACATGGCGTTTTCTTCCGCCAGAGCCGTACCTTCGATCGGCGTCGCCAGGTGCCATAAGGTTGGCGTGGTAATCAACTGCGGCGATGCCGGCAGCGACAGCTGGCTACTGCGCGGGCCAAGCACGCTCTTCATCGCCTGGGTCACCAGCTCGTGCTCATGGCGATCTTTACCGGAGGCCAGCAATTTATTGCCTGCTTCGCGGTCCAGCACGTCGTCAGGCTGGCGGCGGGCAGAGCCGGCCAGCGGCAGCGAACTGAAATGCAGCCCTTCTTTACGCAGCAGGAGTTCCGGGCTGGCGCCCAGCAGTACCCCGCCGTCTGACAGCGGGACATGGAAATTAAAGCTAGCCGGGTTCTGGGCAATCAGCCGCTCCATCAGCGCGCCGCTGTCGACGCGGTCGCGGGTGGTAATATCGATAAGCCTTGAGAGCACCACCTTGTCCACTTCCGGGGTGGCGGTCAGCGCGGCAGCGCGTTCCACCATGGCTAAAAACGCGTCCTGCTCCGGGATCTCCCGGCGCTCCACCACTTCCATTGTCTCCAGCGGCGCGGCGTAGCGGGCGGAACGCTGTTTTTCCGGACGAGAGAACGCTTCCCAGCGCTCGGGGATATAGAGCTCGGAAGGCTGACAGGTGTCGAACGGGATAGCCCCCACCATCACCGGCTTGCGGATCCCCGCCGCGCGGGCCTCGGCAAAAGCGGCGGCCAGCTGCTGCTGGAACTCGCCGTTCAGCGCATCGCCGCCGACAGCGGGCTGTGAGAAGCGGCGGAAGCAGCCGGAGGTGCTAAAACTGCGGTACGGCGACATAAAGAAGAAGCTGTCCGGAGACAGGGTCTGGGTGTGTTTCTGTACATCCTCAGCCAGTGACGTTTCCATATCATCCTCCAAAAACGATAAATATATTACGAATAATTATCATTTGTATTTTGGTTGGCTAACCTAAAAGGTATTGCCCGCCATGTCAACCGCGTTACGTCATTGCGCCGCCACTTTGGCTTGCATCCTGCTGACGCAAAGTTGAAAATGAGACGCATTTATTACCTTTCGAATCAGGATGCGATGACGTGAACTTCTTTTCTTTCTGCCGCCGCGGTGCGCTGACCGGCATGCTGTTGCTTTTAGGAATTACCTCAGCCCAGGCGGCGGACTGGCCGCGCCAGGTCACCGACAGCTACGGGACGCACACCCTGCCGAGCCAGCCGCTGCGCATTGTCTCCACCAGCGTGACCCTCACCGGCTCGCTGCTGGCGATTGACGCTCCGGTGGTCGCCAGCGGCGCCACCACGCCGAACAACCGCGTCGCCGATAGCCAGGGATTTCTGCGCCAGTGGAGCGAGGTCGCCAAAGCCCGCAAGCTGGCACGGCTGTACATCGGCGAACCAAGCGCGGAAGCGGTGGCCGCCCAGATGCCGGATCTGATCCTGGTGAGCGCCACCGGCGGCGACTCCGCCCTGCCGCTGTACGATCAGCTCAAAACGATCGCCCCGACGCTGGTCATCAACTATGACGATAAAAGCTGGCAAACTCTGCTCACCCAGTTGGGGCAGATCACCGGCCATGAGCAGCAGGCCAGCGCGCGCATTGCCGACTTCAATAAACAGCTCGTTTCGTTAAAAGAAAAAATGAAGCTGCCGCCGCAGCCGGTGACCGCCCTGGTCTATACCGCCGCCGCGCACAGCGCCAATATCTGGACGCCGGCATCGGCCCAGGGGCAGATGCTCGAACAGCTGGGCTTTAGCCTGGCGACGCTGCCGGGCGGCCTGCCCGCCAGCCATAGCCAGGGTAAACGCCACGATATCGTGCAGCTGGGCGGGGAGAACCTCGCGGCCGGTCTGAACGGCCAGAGCCTGTTCCTGTTCGCCGGCGACCAGAAAGATGCGGATGCCATCTACGCCAACCCGCTGCTGGCGCATCTCCCGGCGGTCGCAGGCAAACGCGTCTACCCGCTGGGCACCGAGACCTTCCGTCTTGACTACTACAGCGCCCTGCTGGTGCTCCAGCGTCTCTCCAGCCTGTTCGGCTAACGCGGGCTGTGCCATCAGGACGGGAATGCGGCCTGAACACCTTGCCGGGCGGCGCGGCGCTTGCACCGGCCTACAATGCCCGAGACCGTAGGCCCGGTAAGGCGCAGCCGCCACCGGGCATCAGGACGGGAACGTAGCCTGAACTCTTTGCCGGGCGGCGCTGCGCTTGCACCGGCCTACAATGCCCGAGACCGTAGGCCCGGTAAGGCGCAGCCGCCACCGGGCATCATGACGGGTACGCAACCTGAACTCTTTGCCGGGCGGCGCGGCGCTTGCACCGGCCTACAATGCCCGAGACTGTAGGCCCGGTAAGGCGTAGCCGCCACCGGGTATCAGGACGGGTACGCGGCCTGAACACCTTGCCGGGCGGCGCTGCGCTTGCACCGGCCTACAATGCCAGCGCCCCCCAGGCCAGACCGTAGGCCCGGTAAGGCGCAGCCGCCACCGGGCAATCGCACCCTACTTAACTTTCGTTGACGATTTCCGGTCGCTGGAAACGGCGCAGCTCGCGTAGCAGCCCCACCAACAGCACGCCGACGAGCGCCAGCGCCCAGCCGCTGGCGCTGGCGGATGCCGCCGGGGTCATCACCGCCCCTAATCCGCCGAGCAGGGCCGCGCCGATGGCGTCGCCGGTGACGTTTTGCGCGGTCCACAGACCATTAATCCGCCCGAGCATATGTTCCGGCGTCTGAGTCTGGATCAGGGTGTACTGCAGCAGCGAACTGATGGCGCTCAGCCAGCCAAACAGCGCCAGGCACAGCGCGCCCAACGCCCAGTGCGGCATCAGGCTGAACAGCGCAATGGCGACAAACGATCCCACCGTGGTCGCCAGCATCAGCGCGCCGGGCCGCACCGTCTGGGCCAGCTGGCCGCTGGTCAACGCCCCCAGCGCCGCACCGAGCGGAATAGCGGCGTACAGCAGGCCAATCTGTCCGGCCGACATCTGCCAGCTACCGGCCAGCGCCGGATAGAGCACCCGCACCGCGCTGGCCATGGTCAGCAGACCGCCGAGCAGCGCAATCCCGCCGATAAGCGGGCTCTGGCAGAGGAAGGTCAGCCCCGCCAGCAGGGATCGCAGCGGATGCTCACGCGGCTGCGGAGGTGGCGGCAGCTGCGGCAGACGCAGCAGGGTTAAGGTAGTGATAAAGGTCCCCGCCGCCGCCAGGCCAAAGTTCCAGGCCACGCCGCCGGTGGCTAGCAGCAGGCCGCCGATCATCGGCGAAATCACCGAGCCAAGGCGCACCGTCAGCATAGTGATGGCCCCGGCTTGCATCAGGTTTTCCCGCCCCACCAGCGCCGGGGTCGCCGCCAACAGCGCGGTCACCCCCAACGACGCGAAGAACCCGTCCCAGATCCCCAGCAGGTAGATCGCCGCCAGCGACGGCTCCGGCAGCAGGGCGTTCAGACACAGGCCGACAAAGCCCACGCCGCAGGTGCCGCGCGCCAGCAGGATCAGGCGTTTACGTTCATAGCGGTCAGCCAGCACGCCCCCCACCATCAGACCAACAAACATCGACGCACCGGTCAGCGTCACCGACAACCCGACCTGCCAGGTCGAATGGGTCATCATCTGGATCTGCACCGGAATGGCCACGCCCAGCAGGCCAAGCGACAGAATAGAGATAAAGCGAGCGATAAAAACGGCGCGAAACGCCGGGTGAGTTTTCAGCAGGCTGAGATTGAGCAGCCAGGATTGTCGGTTCATTACAGCGCCTTGTCGTTATTTTTAATACCCTTTTTACTGTGGGTCATGCTACCATAGCTGAATAAAATCGATAACGATAATTACTATCATTATCATATCAGGGATGTCAGTTATGTCGTTTTCTACGACCGCGGTACGCTCTGTCGCCGTGCCCGGATTGTTGCTATTACTCGCCTTAGCCGCCGCGCTTAGCCTGACCATCGGCGCCAAATCGTTGCCGATCGGCACGGTATTCACCGCCTTCAGCGGAACCTGTCAAAGCGCCGACTGCACCATCGTGCTGGACGCGCGCCTGCCGCGTACCCTGGCCGGTCTGCTGGCTGGCGTCGCTCTCGGTCTCGCCGGCGCGCTGATGCAAACGCTCACCCGTAACCCACTGGCCGACCCCGGCCTGCTGGGGGTCAACTCCGGCGCCAGCTTCGCCATCGTCCTCGGCGCGGCGCTGTTCGGGATCACCTCCCCGCAGGAGCAACTGCTGCTGGCGTTTTGCGGCGCGCTCTGCGCCTCGCTGCTGGTGGCCTTCACCGGCAGCCAGGGCGGCGGCCAGCTGAGCCCGGTGCGCCTCACCCTCGCTGGGGTCGCCCTCGCGGCGGTGCTGGAGGGGCTGTCCAACGGCATCGCCCTGCTCAACCCGGACGTCTACGATCAGCTGCGCTTCTGGCAGGCCGGTTCGCTGGATATCCGCACCCTGCAAACCCTGAAAATTGTCCTGCTGCCGGTGGTGGTGGCGGGGATCGCCGCCCTGCTGCTGAGCCGGGCGCTTAACAGCCTGAGCCTGGGCAACGATACCGCCACCGCCCTCGGCAGCCGCGTCGCCCGCACCCAACTGATCGGCCTGATCGTCATCACCGTCCTGTGCGGCAGCGCCACCGCCGTCGTCGGCCCGATCGCCTTTATCGGCCTGATGATGCCGCATATGGCGCGCTGGCTGGTGGGGGCCGATCATCGCTGGTCGCTACCGGTCACCCTGCTCGCCACCCCGGCCCTGCTGCTGTTTGCCGACGTGATTGGCCGCCTGCTGGTGCCCGGCGAACTGCGGGTATCGGTGGTGAGCGCCTTTCTCGGCGCGCCGGTGCTGATCTGGCTGGTGCGCCGCCAGCCGCGGGGAGGTGGCCTGTGATTGCCCCGTCCCGCCGCCTGATAGCCAGTTGCTTGCTGTTGATGGCCGCCAGCCTGCTGATTTCCCTGCTCGGACTGGCGCAAGGCCCGGTGCCCCTGACGATTGACCAGGTGTTCTCGGCGCTGTTCAGCGATGCGCCGCGCAACGTCGCGATGGTGGTGAACGAATGGCGGCTGCCGCGGGTGTTAATGGCGCTGTTGATTGGCGCCGCACTCGGCGTCAGCGGCGCCATTTTCCAGTCGCTGACCCGCAACCCGCTCGGCAGCCCGGACGTGATGGGCTTTAACACCGGCGCCTGGAGCGGCGTGCTGGTGGCGATGGTCCTCTTCGGCCAGAACCTGACGGCGATTGCTCTGGCGGCGATGGCCGGCGGGGTGTTGACCTCGCTGGTGGTCTGGCTGCTGGCCTGGCGCAACGGGATCGAGACCTTCCGCCTGATCATTATCGGCATCGGCGTGCGCGCCATGCTGGTGGCATTCAACACCTGGCTGCTGCTGCGCGCCTCGCTGGAGACCGCCCTTTCTGCGGGCCTGTGGAACGCCGGATCGCTTAACGGCCTGACCTGGGGTAAAACCTGGCCGTCGGCGCCGCTGATCCTGTTGATGCTGGTGGGCAGCGCCCTGCTGGTTCGCCGGATGCGACTGCTGGAGATGGGCGACGATACCGCCTGCGCGCTGGGTGTGCAGGTCGAGCGTTCGCGCCTGCTGCTGATGCTGGTGGCGGTGGTGCTCACCGCCGCCTCGACGGCGCTGGCCGGGCCGATCTCATTTATTGCGCTGGTGGCGCCGCATATCGCCCGCCGCCTGAGCGGCACGGCCCGCTGGGGACTGACCCAATCGGCCCTGTGCGGCGCGCTGCTGCTGGCGCTGGCCGATTACGGCGCCCAGCGGCTGTTTATGCCGTGGCAGCTGCCGGTTGGCGTGTTAACCGTCAGCCTCGGCGGTATTTACCTTATTGCATTGTTGATTCAGGAGTCCCGCAAAAAATGAGTGCTGTCCCCTCCCGTTTGCGCGGCGAGCAGTTAACCCTGGCCTACGGTAACAAGACCATCGCCGAGTCGCTGAACGTGACCATCCCTGACGGTCACTTCACCGCCATTATCGGCCCCAACGGCTGCGGCAAGTCGACGCTATTGCGCACCCTCAGTCGCCTGATGACGCCGGCCAGCGGCCACGTCTGGCTCGACGGCGCGCAGATCCAGCAGTACGCCAGTAAAGAGGTTGCCCGCCGTATCGGGCTGCTGGCGCAGAATGCCACCACCCCTGGCGATATCACGGTGCAGGAGCTGGTGGCCCGCGGGCGCTATCCGCACCAGCCGCTGTTTACCCGCTGGCGCAAAGAAGATGAAGAAGCGGTGAACAAGGCGATGCGGGCGACCGGGATCAGCGATCTGGCGCTGCAGAGCGTCGATACGCTTTCCGGCGGCCAGCGGCAGCGGGCGTGGATTGCGATGGTGCTGGCCCAGGAGACGGCGATTATGCTGCTGGATGAGCCAACCACCTGGCTGGACATCAGCCATCAGATCGACCTGCTGGAGCTATTGAGTGAGCTGAATCGCGAGAAGGGCTATACCCTGGCGGCGGTGCTGCACGATCTTAACCAGGCCTGCCGCTACGCCACCCACCTGATCGCCCTGCGCGACGGCAGGATCGTCGCCGAGGGGGCGCCGAAGGAGATCGTCACCGCCGATCTGATTGAACGGATTTACGGCCTGCGCTGCACGATCATTGAGGATCCGGTGGCGCATACGCCGCTGGTGGTGCCGCTGGGCCGCCGGTAATCTCCTCTTTCCCCGGCTTGCGCTACGCTGAGCCGGGCTACCTGCTGTAGCCCGAACTCAACCGTTACCCCAGAATCTCCCTGACCACCGGGCCGATGGCCTCAAAGGCCTGCGGGGAGATAATGTCGACGTGGGCGCAGTTCTGGCTGAACACCTCCAGTTCCCCCACCCACGGGCCCCATACGACCTGCGGATCCATCCCCGCCTGCCGCGTCTTCTCCGCCACGAACAGCGTCGCCTTGCCGTCAAACTTCGCGCTGTGGGCGGTGGTTAACAGCCGCACCGCATCGGCATAGTTACCTTCGATAGCGCTGAACAGCTCGCCGGAGGCTTGCCCCTGCTGGGCGGCGAGGAACGCCTCGCGCTCGCGGTCGATCTCCGCCAGTACCTCGGGATCCAGCCCGTTGGCCTCTTTCTCTGCCCAGTTTTGCGTCTCCGGCGGCCAGGTATCCAGCAGGCCGAGGAAGGCCACCGCTTCGCCGCGCTGGCGCAACCGGGCGGCAATGCCCTGGGCTAAGGTGCCGCCCAGCGAATACCCAAACAGGTAATAAGGGCCGTGCGGCTGCTGCGCCAGCAGCGTGCGCAGATGGTGCTCGCACACCTCGTCGAGGCTGGCGGCGGTGACCATCGGCCCCTGCGGGCGCGGCGACTGAATACCGGTTATTGACCAGCGCGGGCTGAGATAGCGCGCCAGCACGCTGAACTGCCAGGCAAAGCCGGAGGCGGGATGGAAGCAGAACAGCGTCGGGCCGTCGCTCTCGCGCAGCGGCAGAAGCGTATCCAGCCCCAGGCGCCGGGCCTGCTCATCGCTGAGATCGGCAGCCAGCAGCGCGCTCAGTTTGCCCACCGTCGAGGCCACCATCACCTGCCCCGGGGTCACCTGCCGCGCCAGCTGGCGGCTGAGCTGTGCCGCCAGACGCATCGCCAGCAGCGAATGACCGCCGAGGGCGAAGAAATCGGCGTCGATATCGTTCACCTCGCAGCCCAGCAGCTGGCTGAAGGCCGTGGCGACAAGGGTTTCCATCCCGGGCTCCGGCGGCCGGCCGCTGCGCTCCCCGCCGAGGGTCGGCAGCGGCAGCGCTTTGCGGTCCAGTTTGCCGTTGGCGCTAAGCGGCAGCTCAGCGAGCTGCATCAGCACCACCGGCACCATATGCGGCGGCAGCTGTTCCGCCAGCCGCGCTTTCAGCGCCGCGGTATCCAGCGGCAGGCCGGAGTCAGAGACCAGATAGCCCACCAGCTGCCGGGCATCGCCGCCGGTCGCCGCCGCCTGATTGAAGACGCAGGCGTGACTCACCGCCTGCGCCACATCCGGCAGGGCCGACATCACCCGGTCAATCTCGCCAAGCTCGATGCGCTGCCCGCGGATCTTCAGCTGATCGTCGCTGCGGCCAAGGTACTCCACCGCGCCGTTCGTCAGCCAGCGCGCCACGTCACCGGTGCGATACATCCGCTCGCCGGGGGCAAACGGGTCGGCGATAAAGCGGCTGGCGGTGAGATCCGGACGCCCCAGATAGCCCTGCGCCAGCTGGATGCCGGTGAGATAAAGATCCCCCGCCACGCCCGGCGGCACCGGGCGCATCGCGGCATCGAGAATGTGCAGCCCGGTGTTCCACACCGGCCAGCCAATCGGCACGCTGCTGCCGGTCACCGCCGCCAGCTCAGGCCCGCAGGCCGGATACCAGCTGACGTCCACCGCCGCCTCCGTCGGGCCGTACAGGTTATGCAGCGGCGCGCCGGTTAAGCGCTCCCACTCACGGCACAATTCCGTCGGCAGCGCTTCGCCGCTGCAGAATACCCGCCGCAGCGTGCGGCAGGCGGCGACGCTGTCGGCATCCAGCGAGGCGACAAACGCCGCCAGCATCGACGGCACAAAGTGGGTGGTGGTCACGCCGTAGTGGGCGAAGAACTGCTGCATCGCCTGCGGGTCGCGGTGCGCCTCCGGCTCGGCCATCACCAGCTGCGCGCCGGCGATAAACGGCCACCAGAACTCCCACACCGACACGTCGAAACTGCACGGCGTTTTCTGCGCCACCACGTCGTCGGCAGATAACGGATAGCGATCCTGCATCCACAGCAGGCGGTTGACGATGGCGGCCTGGCCGACCATCACCCCTTTCGGCCGCCCGGTGGAGCCAGAGGTAAAGATGATGTAGGCGGTATGCTCCGGTTTTGACAGCGCCAGCGGCTCGTCATCCCCGGCGGCCAGCGGCTGCTGGTAGCAGAGGCTTTCCAGCCCCGGGATATCGCTGAAGCGGGCCAGCTGATCCTCCGAGGTGATCAGCAGCGACGGCCGGGCGTCTTCCAGCATCATCCGCAGGCGGTCGTCCGGGTAGCCGGTGTCCAGCGGCAGCCAGGCGGCCCCCGCTTCGACAATGCCGTGCAGCGCCAGGGTCAGGAACACCGAGCGCGGCAGGGCCACCGCCACGCTGTCGCCCGGCTTCACGCCGCGCTGACGCAGCAGTTGCGCGAGCGCCACCACCTGCTGACGCATCTCGCGATAGCTGAACTGCCTGCGGGCGTCCGCCAGCGCCGGGGCATCCGGGGTCTTCCGCGCCTGGTCGGCCACCAGCGCGCTGAGGGTGGTGGCAGGCAGCGGCACAGCGGTATCGTTGACCGCCGCCAGCCGGGCCAGCTCGTCGGCGGAGAGCATCTCCGCGTCGCCGCAGCGCAGCGCCGGATCGGCGGCGAACTGCGCCAGCAGCGCGGTCAGTCGTACCATGTGACAACGGAGCTCGGCTTCGTCGTACCGGGCCTTGTTGGCGAGGATCTCCAGCGACAGCCCGCCGGTCTCATCCGGGAACAGCGCCAGCTCGAGATCGTTGACCGGGCCGGTGGCGAGGGTGTGGGTCAGTGCCTGCACACCATCGATATCCAGCTGGTAATCAAAGACTTTGACGTTCAGCACCGGGCCGAACAGCGGTTCGTCCCCTGCCGCTTTGCCGCTGTCGCGAACGATCTGTTCGGCGTCATAGCGCTGATGGCGGCGCATCTTTTTCAACTGGCCGGCGAGGCGCATCGCCAGGTCCGCCAGCGTCTCCTGGGCGTCAATATGCACCGCCAGAGGCAGGACATTGAGCACCGGCCCCGTCGAGGTCAGCGCGGCTGAGCCCATCCGGCGCATAAAGATAAAGCCCGCCGCGTAGTCCATCCGGTTGCACAGGCGGCCCAGCCACAGCGTGGTGAGCGCCAGCGCCAGGTCAGCGGGCTGACACTGCGGCGCATGGCCGGCCAGGCGGCGGAAGGCGTCGGCGTTCATCTCCAGCTTCATCCGCCAGATATCGCACCCGGCGGCGCGTCCGCCCAGCGGCGCGGCAGAGAGTGAGGCAGGCGCCGGTAACGCCTGGCGCTGGGCCTGCCAGAAGGCTTTATCCCGCTGCCAGGCCTCGCTGCCGGCGTAGCGCTGGTACTCGTCCACCACCTCGGCGAAGGGGGTGAAAGGCGACTCAGGAGTGGCTCCCCCACGCTGCCAGGCGCGGTAAATGGCGGCGATCTGCCGGGTTATCGCCGGGAAACTGAAGCCATCCACCAGCAAGTGGTGATAGCGCTGATACCAGTACCAGCGGTCGTCGCCGACGCGCAGCAACTGATGGCACACCAGCGGGTTGCCGCCGTCGACACGCAGATCCTGCGCCAGGTCCGCCTGCATCCGCTCCGTGGCGGCGCGATGCGGATCCGGCGCCGTACGCAGGTCAATGAGCGACGGTTCGCCAAAGGTGCGGTCGGCCGCCACACACTGCCAGACTTCCCCCTCCTCTTCCTGAAAGCGCAGGCTGAGGGTGTCCGCCTGCTGCAGACCGGCGACAATCGCTTTTCCCAGCAGCGTCGGGTCGAGCGCGCCGCGCAGTTCAACATAGTGGGCCACGCTCCAGGCGCCTGGCAGAGTGGAGAGGCGCTCGGCCATCCAGATCCCCGGCTGCGCGGCAACCAGCGGTAAACGAGTGGTCATTGTCAGCTCCTTATGACGCATGATGGGCGGGGGTCAGGGTTGACCAGTTGGCCGCCAGCCAGGCGTTGCAGGCCTCGGCCGACTGCGGGGGGCACACCACCGCCCAGCCGGCAGGCAGGTCGCAGTGCGCCGGCCACAGGCTGTACTGCTGCTGGTCATTGCGCAGAATGTAAAACTGCCCTTGCGGATTGTCGAAGGGGTTACTGAATTGCATATCAAACTCCTGTCGTAAAGCGCGGTGCTAAGGGTGCGACAGCAGAGGCTGCCAGAGCTGGATAAGCCCTGCCGTCAGCCCGCCGCGCCAGCAAAGCGCATCATGCCCGCCGTCAACCTGACGCCAGAAAATCGTCTGCTGTGTCGTAGTGAGTTGCGCCAACAGCGCCTGGTTAGCGCGAAAAATAATGGGTTCGCGTTGGCCCGCTTCCAGCCAGATGCGCAGCCCGGCGGGGGACACCTCGCCCAGGCGGAGACATTCGCCGATAAAGCCCGTCCCGCGGCCGTCGCGATGCGGCCACCAGTAGGAGCCTGACTGGCTGAGTACGCAGCCAAAGCGCTGCGGCCAGTTGAGGGCGGCGAACATCGCCGCCAGGCCGCCGAAGCTTTGCCCGGCCACCACGGTTCGCTCCGGGCGGTCGCTGAACGGGGCATGGCTGCGGACCAGCGGCAGGAGCTCCTCCTGCACCGCCAGCCAGAAATCGCGGTGACAGGGCAGCTCAACCCCGCGGCGCTGGTTGTCGATCGCGTCGATCAGCAGGTAGACCGCCGGCGGCAGTCTCCCCTCGCGGGTCAGTGCGGCCAGCGGCGACCACACCGGCATGCTCTCGGCCCAGAACTGGCCGTCGAGCAGGATCGCCAGGGGCCGCGTTTGCGGGTCGACGGCCTCGCCGGGGGTGTAGATCCAGACCCGGCGATGGTTGCCCAGACGCGCGCTGCGCCACTCAAGGCAACGGGCGGGAGGATGCGCCTCATTAAACTGGTCCCAGCCGGGCTGCGCGGGCGCCTGCGGCATCTCCAGGGCGGACACGCCATGGCCGCGTCCGCCCTGCCAGCTGTGCGGGTTCAGCGGATCGGCTATCGCCCGCGGCAGCAGTTTGCGCCAGCCTTCGCGCAGCAGCGCGCGGTCGGGCGCGTCAGCGCTGAACACCTCAGGGGAAAAATCATCGTCACGGTCGGAGGGAATAAAACAGTAGCTGCCGCGCCAGGTCGGCGACAGCGTGGTTCGCCAGGACCAGGCGTCGGTCCCGGGCAGACGCGTCAGCGATTGCGGCCGCGCATTCTGATGGTGGTCGGTCACCCCGGTGATATAGAGCCATACCCGACGGCGCGGAGAGTGCGTTTCGTCCCCCGCCGGATCCCGCCACCAGAACGTCACCTCGATGGCGTCATCCACTGCGCGGCACTGCGGCCCCTGCAGGGTTTGCCACCACTCCTCGCTTCCTGTCCTTAACATTCTGTCATTAACCCTATGTATAGCGTGACTTTTTTAATTAATTGTAATTCTTTATTGATAATATTATTGATAACTATTTGCATTTGCAATAGCGTATTAGCGCGCCGTGGGAAGCGCGTCTTTCACAAAACATGTCGAAGAGAGCTTATTCAGCTAGCGACGGAGTGCCTTTGCCCTCTTCCGGCAACATTTATGCCGCCTCCCCTCCCGGTGGGAAGGGGCGTTTGGGGAACGTGGCGACTAAAGAGCAGGAATAACAATGAATAACAGGATCAAATCCCTGGCCTTGCTGGTCAATCTGGGAATTTACGGGGTTGCTTTTCCGTTAAGCGCAGCGGAAACCGCCACCGACGATAAAAACAGCGCGGCTGAAGAGACCATGGTGGTCACCGCCGCCGAGCAGAATCTGCAGGCGCCAGGCGTCTCCACCATCACCGCCGATGAGATCCGCAAACGCCCGCCAGCGCGCGACGTCTCGGAGATCATTCGCACCATGCCGGGGGTCAACCTGACCGGCAACTCCACCAGCGGCCAGCGCGGCAATAACCGCCAGATTGATATCCGCGGCATGGGTCCGGAAAACACCCTGATCCTGATCGATGGCAAGCCGGTCACCAGCCGCAACTCCGTGCGCCTCGGCTGGCGTGGCGAGCGCGATACCCGCGGCGACACCAGCTGGGTGCCGCCGGAGATGATCGAACGCATCGAAGTGATTCGCGGCCCGGCCGCCGCCCGCTACGGCAACGGCGCCGCCGGCGGGGTGGTGAATATCATCACCAAAAAAACCGGCGATGAGTGGCACGGCTCATGGAACACCTATATGAACGCCCCGGAGCACAAGGATGAAGGCTCCACCAAACGCACTAACTTCAGCCTCAGCGGCCCGCTGGGCGGCGATTTCAGCTTCCGCCTGTTCGGTAACCTCGACAAAACGCAGGCCGACGCCTGGGATATCAACCAGGGCCATCAGTCCGAACGTACCGGGATCTATGCCGACACCCTGCCTGCCGGGCGCGAAGGGGTACAAAATAAAAACATCGATGGTCTGGTGCGCTGGGAATTCGCCCCGATGCAGTCGCTGGAGTTTGAAGCCGGCTACAGCCGCCAGGGCAACCTCTACGCCGGCGACACCCAGAACACCAACACCAACGACCTGGTGAAAGAAAACTACGGTAAAGAGACCAACCGTCTGTATCGCAACACCTACTCGGTCACCTGGAACGGCGCCTGGGACAACGGGGTGACCACCAGCAACTGGGCGCAGTACGAGCGCACCCGCAACTCGCGCAAAGGCGAAGGCCTGGCCGGGGGCACCGAGGGGATCTTTAACAGTAATCAGTTCTCGGATATCGATCTGTCGGATGTGATGCTGCACAGTGAAGTCAGCATTCCCTTCGACTATCTGGTTAATCAGAACCTGACGCTGGGCAGCGAGTGGAACCAGCAGCGGATGAAGGATAACGCCTCCAACACCCAGGCGCTGTCGGGCGGCAGCATCCCGGGCTACGACAGCACCGGCCGCAGCCCGTACTCGCAGGCGGAAATCTTCTCGCTGTTCGCTGAGAACAACATGGAGCTGACCGACACCACCATGCTGACCCCGGCGCTGCGTTTCGATCATCACAGCATCGTCGGCAATAACTGGAGCCCGTCCCTCAACCTGTCGCAGGGCCTGTGGGACGACTTCACACTGAAGATGGGTATCGCCCGCGCCTATAAAGCGCCGAGCCTGTATCAGACCAACCCGAACTACATTCTCTACAGCAAAGGCCAGGGTTGCTATGCCAGTAAATCCGGCTGCTATCTGCAGGGTAACGACGACTTAAAAGCCGAAACCAGCATCAACAAAGAGATTGGCCTCGAGTTTAAACGCGACGGCTGGCTGGCGGGCGTCACCTGGTTCCGCAACGACTACCGCAACAAGATTGAAGCGGGCTATGCCCCGGTCTATACCAACGGCAGCGGCACCGACCTCTACCAATGGGAAAACGTACCAAAAGCGGTGGTGGAAGGCCTGGAAGGGACGTTGAACGTGCCGGTGAGCGAGACCGTCAACTGGACCAACAACATCACCTACATGCTGCAGAGTAAGAACAAAGAGACCGGCGATCGTCTGTCGATTATCCCGGAATATACGCTGAACTCTACGCTGAGCTGGCAGGTACGCGATGACGTTTCGCTGCAGTCAACCTTTACCTGGTACGGCAAGCAGGAGCCGAAGAAGTACAACTATAAGGGTCAACCGGTTACCGGCAGCGAGAAGAACGAGGTCAGCCCCTACAGCATCCTCGGCCTGAGCGCGACCTGGGACGTCACCAAATACGTCAGTCTGACCGGCGGCGTGGATAACGTCTTCGACAAGCGTCACTGGCGCGCGGGCAACGCCCAGACCACCGGGGGCACCACCGGCTATATGTATGGCGCCGGTGCCGAGACCTATAACGAATCGGGCCGCACCTGGTATATGAGCGTCAACACCCACTTCTGATAGCGGGTTCTCCCTCCCCCGCCCTTGCAGGATAAAGGGCGGGGATAACCGCGGTAACCTTGTCCTATGCGCATCCATCACGCCACGCTGCCGCTGGCCGGCTATACGCTGCAGCAGATCGACTTCGACCCGGCGACTTTCCAGCCTGAAGATCTGTTCTGGCTGCCCTATCACGCCAGTCTGAGCGGCTGGGGCCGCAAGCGGCAGGCGGAGCACCTGGCCGGGCGCATCGCCGCGGTGTACGCCCTGCGCGAGGTGGGGGAGAAACAGCCTCCCGCCATCGGCGACCAGCGCCAGCCGCTGTGGCCCACGCCCTGGTTCGGCAGCATCAGCCACTGCGGCCAGCGCGCGCTGGCGGTGATCGCCGATCGGCCGGTGGGTGTCGATATTGAGCGCCAGTTTCCCCCACATCTGGCGGCGGAGCTGGAGAGCAGCATTATCAGTCCGGCGGAAAAAACGGTGCTGCTGCACAGCGGCCTGCCCTTCCCGCTGGCGCTGACCCTGGCGTTTTCGGCAAAAGAGAGTGGGTTTAAGGCAACGCCTGTGGCAAATCAGTGCGCGCTGGGATTCGCCGATTTTCAGATCGTGGACATAACGGCAAGCACCTTAGCGCTTGAGTTTGCGGAGCAACGCTATCCCTTGCACTGGATAGCGTCGGAGGATCAGGTCATCACGCTTTGTGCATTGCAGCAGTAAACGCCCGCGCTTCACGCAACGGGCGTTCAGGCCATCAGTCTCTTTTTTGCACCAGGGCAACGATGGCGGCGGCATCAAACCCGTGGTACTGGCGCATCCAGCCGCGATCGGCGGCGGCGGCGTACTCCCCGTCCGGGATCCCCAACCGCTGCAGAGCAATGCCCACCCCCGCTTCCGCCAGCACCTCCGCCACCAGGCTACCCAACCCGCCGTTGACGTTATGCTCTTCGACGGTGATCACCGAACCACACGGCCGGAGCGCCGCCAGCAGCGCAGCGGTATCGCAGGGGCGGATCGACGGCACGCTGACCACTTTCGCCTGGATACCGAGGTCGGCAAGCTGCTGCGCCGCCTCCACCACCTCATGCACCGTCGATCCGGTGGCCACCAGCGCGACGTCCTCACCTTCGCGCAGGGTCAGCACGGCGCCCGGAACAAAGCGATACGACTCGTCAAGCAACTCCGGCAGCGCCTTGCCATCGAGACGAATATAGACCGGGCCCTGATAAGCAAGGGCATAGTCGATGATCTGCCGACATTCGCGCGGCGTGGAGGGGGCGAAGATCTGGATATTGCCAAAGCCGCGCATCACCGCCAGATCGTCAATGGCATGGTGGGTGCTGGCCAGCGGGCCGTAGCTGGCCCCGGCGTTAAGGCCGAACAGCTTAACGTTGGTGTTGTTGTAGCAGACATCCACTTTGATTTGCTCATTGGCCCGCGAGATAAGAAACGGCGCGGCGTTACAGGTCACTGCCACTTTGCCGCCCAGCGCCAGCCCCGCGGCGGTGCCGACCATGCTCTGCTCAGCGATGCCGACGTTCACCAGCCGACCAGGAAACTGCTTAATAAAGGGGGCGATTTTAGCCGTCGACGTGGAATCGGCCACCACCGGCACCAGATCGACGCCGTTTTCTACGGCAGCAATAAAGGCCTCGACCATGACGTTAGCCAGGTGTTCTGTATTACTCATCTTTCAGTTCCTCCAGCGCCAGAGCGATCTCTTCGCCTTTCGGCACCCGGTGGTGCCACTCCGGGCGCCCCTGGATAAAGGAGATCCCCGCGCCTTTCGTGGTGTTGGCAATAATAACGTTCGGTTTACCGTTCTGCTGTAGCCCCTCGATGGCCGCGACCACCGAGGCCATGTCGTTACCCTGGCATTCGCTGACTTCCATACCGAAGGCGCGCCATTTATCGGCCAGCGGATCGGTATTCATGATTTCGCGCGTCGGCCCGGCCAGCTGGAGGTTGTTCTTATCATTAATAATGACCAGGTTATCCAGACCGTAGTGCGCCGCCGCCAGGGCGGCTTCCCAGTTGCTCCCCTCCGCCAGCTCGCCGTCGCCAGTGATCAAAAAAATGCGGCGGGTGCTGTTGCTTTTCTTCGCGGCCAGCGCCAGCCCCACCGCAACAGGCAAACCGTGACCCAGCGCGCCGGTGTTCAGCTCGATGCCCGGCGTTTTCTGCCGCACCGGGTGGCCAGGGAGATGGGAGTTGGCATGCTGGTAGGTCTCCAGCCACTCAACCGGGAAGAATCCCGCTTCCGCCAGGACGCAGTAGTAGCAGCCCACCGCGTGGCCTTTCGACTGGATGTAGATATCGCGCTGCGGGTCGTCGAGCCGGTCCGGCGCGACGTTAAGGACGCGGAAATAGAGCGCGGTTAACAGTTCGACCTGCGAAAGGTCTGCCCCGGTGTGGCCGCCGGCCGGACTATTGGCGTTTAAGCGCACAATATGGCGCCGCACCGCGCGGGCTTTACGCTCCAGCGTCTGAATATCATATCTGTAGGGATTCATTTCACACCTCTGAATTTATTTTCAGCATGGAATATTTATTCCAGCAAGGACTAAAAAAACCAGATATCCCCATGCCGGGTGGTAAGCCTTCTGCCACAGCGCCCTACTCAGGAACATTCTGCCTCCCGCTCCAGGCGAAGCCCGGATAAACACGTTGACTCGAAATCGCCTTGAATATATATTCAATAATGATTCTTTATTCGATTATGACCTGGCTGTTTTGTTTTTGTCCATAGTCGATTTTGAGGATTGGCAAAAGTTAGACGCCTGTCACACTTAAGTCTGATTTTTTTTCGCGTATGATAAAAGTCACTACGATAATGGCTGCAGCTAACCGCCTGAAGAAAGGCGATAAATGATTTTCGAGGATTAATATGGCTAAGCAGGATGAACAACGGCTATTGGTTAAGATTGCCACGCTTTACTATCTGGAAGGACGAAAGCAGTCTGATATCGCCCAACTTCTCTCGCTGTCTCAGTCATTTGTCTCCCGCGCCATTACTCGCTGCCAGAAAGAAGGCGTCGTCAAGATCAGCGTCGTTCAGCCGTCCAACATCTTTCTGAAGCTCGAAAAAGGGCTTGAGGATCGCTACGGCCTTAAGCAGGCGGTGGTGGTGGATACCGAGGAAGAGGCCAGCGATCATACCATCAAGCGGGCGATTGGCTCCGCTGCCGCCCACTATCTGGAAACCCGGCTGCGGCCAAAAGATCTGATTGGCGTCTCCTCGTGGAGCTCAACCATTCGCGCGATGGTCGATGAAGTTCATGCGCAAAACCTGAAAGCCAGCGGCGTGATCCAGCTGCTCGGCGGCGTCGGGCCAAACGGTAACGTGCAGGCGACGATTCTTACCCAGACCCTCGCCCAGCGCCTGAACTGCGACGCCTGGCTGCTGCCGTCACAGAGCATCGAGGGATCCATGGAGGAGCGCAATCGGCTGCTGGCCAGCAAAGACGTCGCTGACGTGGTGTCGCGCTTTGATGAAGTGGATATCGCCATCGTCGGCATCGGCATTCTCGAACCCTCTCAACTGCTGAAAACCTCCGGTAACTACTATCACGAAGATATGCTGCAGGTGCTGGCGGCGCGCGGCGCGGTGGGTGATATCTGCCTGCACTACTACGATAAAAACGGCCATCCGGTGTTACGCGATGATGAAGATCCGGTGATCGGTATGGCGCTGGAGAAGGTCAAAAAATGCCCGAACGTGGTCGCGCTGGCCGGCGGTACCGACAAAGTCGCGGCCATCAAAGGCGCCCTCACCGGCGGCTATATCGACGTTTTAATCACCGATTACCCTACCGCCCGCATGCTGGTTAGCGACTAACCTGCCGCGCTGCTTTTCCTTTCTGCCGCCCTGACGTGCTTTTTTAACTTCAGGGCTGGCTCTGTTAATGCATTTAAATTCAATCAGTTAATCAACCACTCCAGCCGCCAACTGCCGCTTTCGCCGATCGGCGAAATGTGATTGCCAGCACAATTGATGATTTTTCCGGTAGCCCGTCACCGGGTTTGTGGCTTAAGGTATCAAATAAATAATCACTATCGAATATATATTCAGTGATTAAAAAGATGATAACGAAATGTCACAACATGGCCTGCACAGACGCAGGAGACGGTGGGAGATATTCCTCGTCTTCGCGGTTCCAGGACACTGAGTGACCGAGGAGAGCACGATGCAGGCGACAGCAAAAGAGTTCATCATTGCCCTGGATGAAGGCACCACCAACGCCAAAGCGGTGGTGCTGGATAGCCGGGGCAAAGTTATCGTCAAATTCTCGCAGCCGCTGGCGATCCAAACGCCGCGCGACGGCTGGGTGGAGCAATCGGGCGAAGCGCTGGTTACCGCCTCGCTGGCGGTGATCGCCAGCGCGGTGGCCCACGTTGGCGCGGAAAACGTCGCCGCGCTGGCCATCAGCAACCAGCGGGAAACCGCCATCGGCTGGTATCGCGACAGCGGCGAACCGATTAACGCGGCGATCACCTGGCAATGCACCCGCAGCGCCGCGTTCTGCGACACACTGCGTCACGATCGCCAGGAACAGCACATTAAGCGTGCCACCGGCCTGCCAATCGCCCCGCTGTTCTCGGCCTCCAAAATGCGCTGGCTGCTGGATGCGACTGTCGATGGCCACCTGCGTGCTGAACGCGGTGAGATTTGCCTCGGCACCATCGACAGCTGGCTGCTGTGGAATCTGACCGCTGGAGAAGCCTTCTGCTGCGACTACTCCAATGCCGCCCGCACCCAGCTGCTGAACCTGCACCGCGGCGAGTGGGACGACGAGATGCTGACGCTGTTCGGCATTCCGCGCGCGGCGTTGCCGGACATTAAACCGTCGAGCAGCCTCTTCGGCCATACCAAAGGACTGGCCGCCATTCCGGACGGTATTCCGATCATGGCGATGATCGGCGACTCCCACGCCGCACTGTTCGGCCACGCGCTCGGCGAGGCAGGCTGCGTCAAAGCCACCTACGGCACCGGCTCTTCGGTCATGGCCCCGGTCAAATCGGCCCAGTGCGATATCGACGCGCTGGCGACCACTGTCGCCTGGCACGATGGCGACCAGCTGGTGTGGGGCCTGGAAGGGAATATTCCTCACACCGGCGATGCCGTCGCCTGGATGGCGGACAGCACCGGACTGAGCGAACTCTCTGCCGCCGAGCTGGCCCATGAGCTGAATACCCTCCCCGCCTCCGTCGACTCAACCCTCGGGGTCTACTTCGTGCCGGCGCTGACCGGTCTCGGCGCGCCCTGGTGGGACGACAGCGCCCGCGGCGTGATTTGCGGCCTGAGTCGCGGGGTGAAACGCGCGCATCTGATCCGTGCGGCGCTGGAGTCCATCACCTATCAGATAGCCGACGTGGTGGTGGCGATGCGTCAGCATGAGGAGTTCACCCTGACGGCGTTGATGGTGGACGGCGGGCCGACCAACAATGACTGGCTGATGCAATACCAGGCCGATCTGCTCGGCTGCCCGGTGATGCGCAGCGACGTGCCGGAGCTGTCCGCCATCGGCGCGGCGTTGCTGGCGCGCAAAGCGCTCCATCCGGGGTCGACCGCCGATCTGCAGGCCTTCTTAACCGAACACAGCACCTTTCAGCCCGACATGGCCCGCCACCAGCGCTTACAAACGCGCTGGCAGGAGTGGCGCCATGCGGTCGACCGAACATTATGGAAACCGGACTCGCCAGCCTGACCGCCAGACTGCGCGACGACACGCATTCACTTATCACAGGAGAAACCCGGCCCATAACGATATCGCTATCCCCAAATACATCAGGGGAAATTTCAGACCGTAAAAGCCTGCCCGCTCAGGGGCTCATTTGTTCGAATATAAAAATACAGGAACAGAGTCATGAAATTACGTATAACCCTTTTAACCGCTGCTACCCTGACCGCCTTCTCCTTTGCCGCGCACGCCGCGGAGAAAGGCACCATTATGATCATGGTCAACTCGCTGGATAACCCGTATTACGCCTCGGAAGCCAAAGGCGCCAGCGAAAAAGCCCAGGCGCTCGGCTATAAAACCACCGTGCTGTCGCATGGCGAAGATGTCAAAAAGCAGAATGAGCTTATCGACACCGCGATTGGTAAAAAAGTGCAGGGCATTATTCTCGATAACGCTGATTCCACCGCCAGCGTCGCCGCCATTGAAAAAGCCAAAAAAGCCGGCATTCCGGTGGTCTTAATTAACCGTGAAATTCCGGTTGATGATGTGGCGCTGGAACAAATTACCCACAATAACTTCCAGGCCGGCTCTGAGGTCGCCAACGTCTTCGTGGAGAAAATGGCGGAGAAAGGCAAATACGCCGAGCTGACCTGCAACCTCGCCGATAATAACTGCGTCACCCGTTCTAAATCTTTCCATCAGGTCATTGACCAGTATCCGGATATGGTCAGCGTGGCGAAACAGGATGCCAAAGGCACCCTGATCGACGGCAAACGCATCATGGACAGCATCCTGCAGGCGCACCCCGACGTGAAAGGCGTCATCTGTGGCAACGGGCCGGTAGCCCTTGGCGCGATTGCGGCGCTGAAAGCGGCCAACCGTAGCGATGTGATCGTCGTCGGCATCGACGGCAGCAACGATGAGCGCGACGCCGTAAAAGCCGGCACCCTGCAGGCAACCGTGATGCTGCAGGCGCAGGCCATCGCCGCTCAGGGCGTCACCGATCTGGATAACTACCTGCAAAAAGGCGAGAAGCCAGCGAAGCAGCGCGTGATGTTCCGCGGCATTCTGATTACCCAGGATAACGCCGATAAAGTCCAGGATTTCAACATTAAGTCCTGAGTTCGGGTGGTTGCGCCCCTGCGGGGGCGCAGAGGAGAGCATTATGTTTAAGAAAACCTGTCTGACGCTGGCCGTACTGGCGCTAGGGGGCTGTCGCATCGTCTCGCAGCAGGAGCTGGCAGACCTGAAATCCCCGCCCAACCCGCATATGGCGAATATGGATAAAACCTGGCAGCAGAGCATCGTACCGCAGGTGGTGTCGAAAGCGCGCCCGGCGGCGGAACTGATGAGCGCGCTCAAGGCGGCAAAAGACATTGATAGCGCCTGCAAAACCCTCGGCTACCGTGCGCAGGACGAAAACCCCTGCATCTTCTACGTCAAGGCTTCAGGCACTGTCAGCAAACTCGATACCGCCTCGCGCAGCGGCAAAATGACCCTGTCCGACGCCAGCGTCGGCAATGTGACGGTGCAGATTGGCCCTACCCTGCGCGGCACCCAGCTGCGCGACGGCTACAGCGGCGCCAGCTATCAGGACTTTAATGACCAGGTGCTGTTCGGCGAGTACAGCAAGAATATCAACAGTCAGGCGGTCAAAATGATTCAGACAGCCAACGTCAAAACCGGCGATAGCGTGGAGGTGTACGGCGTCTTCTCGGCCTGGGATATTCCGCAAACTCTCCCGGAAATTACCCCGGCGAAAATCATTCATGCGGGGGGACAATAATATGGCGCCGCACGATCTCGTCGCTCCCCAGCCCGTTGAGTCCGAAGTGATTATCGAAACCCGCGGCCTGTCGCGCGTCTATCCCGGCGTGACCGCCCTGGATAATGTCAATTACCGGGTCTATCGAAATAAAGTCAACGTGCTGATCGGAGAAAATGGTGCGGGTAAATCCACCATGATGAAAATGCTTGCCGGTGTGGAAACGCCCTCTTCCGGGCAAATTATTCTTGATGGCGAAGCGGTTTCATTACCGTCGACGCATCAGGCAGAAAAACTGGGCATCAGTATTATTTTCCAGGAACTGAATTTATTTCCCAATATGAATGTGATGGACAACATCTTCATGGCGAATGAATTCTTTCAGAAAGGACGCATTAACGAAAAATACCAGTACGCGCTGGCCAAATCGCTGCTGGAACGGCTGGAGCTGGATGTCGATCCCTACACCCCGCTCGGTGAACTCGGTATCGGCCACCAGCAGTTAGTCGAGATTGCCCGCGCGCTGTCGAAAGACACCCGGGTGCTGATCATGGACGAGCCCACCTCGGCGCTGAGCCAGTCTGAGGTCAAAGTGCTGTTCAAGGTGATCGCGCAGCTTAAGCGCCGCGGTGTGACCATCATCTATATCTCGCATCGCCTCGAAGAGCTGATGGAGATCGGCGACAACATCACCATTTTCCGCGACGGCCGTTTTATCAGCGAACGGCACGTCAGCGACGCCAGCGTACCGTGGATCATTGAGCAGATGGTCGGTGATAAGAAAAAACACTTTGATTATCAACCGGCGCCAAAAGGCAACGCAGTGCTTGACGTCAAGGGGCTGACCGCGCTGCATCCGAGCGGCGGCTACAAGCTCAATGACGTCACCTTCACCCTCAGTAAAGGCGAAGTGATCGGTATTTACGGCCTGCTGGGGGCCGGACGCACCGAGCTGTTTAAAGGGCTGGTCGGCCTGATGCCCTGTCAGCGCGGCGAGGTACATCTCAATAGCGAAAGCATCGGCAAAACGCGCTTTCAGCAACGGCTGAAAAAGGGGTTGGCACTGGTGCCAGAGGACCGTCAGGGCGAAGGCGTAGTGCAGATGATGTCGATTCAGGCCAACATGACGCTCTCTGATTTCAGCCTGCAGGGGTTCCGCCGCGCCTGGCGCTGGTTGAACCCGCAAAAAGAAGAGACCTGTGTGAAAGAGATGATCCAGCAGCTGGCGATCAAGGTCAGCGACGCTAATTTGCCGATCACCTCGCTGAGCGGCGGCAATCAACAAAAAGTGGTGCTGGGTAAAGCGCTGATGACTCAGCCACAGGTGGTGTTCCTCGACGAACCGACGCGCGGCATCGACGTCGGCGCGAAAACCGACGTCTATCACCTGATCGGCAAAATGGCCCAGCAGGGGCTGGCGGTAATGTTTTCATCTTCAGAGCTGGATGAGGTGATGGCCCTGGCCGA
The DNA here is from genome assembly GCF_002806645.1 of Klebsiella sp. H-Nf2. Lineage (NCBI taxonomy): Bacteria > Pseudomonadati > Pseudomonadota > Gammaproteobacteria > Enterobacterales > Enterobacteriaceae > Klebsiella > Klebsiella sp. H-Nf2. The sequence continues at coordinate 18,946 of NZ_PIBL01000007.1, read as the reverse complement.
CCGCATCCTGGTGATGGCCGATGGCCGCATTACCGCCGATCTACCGCGTCACACGGTGACCCGCGAACAGTTAATCGCGGCTTCAACACCTCAAGATTAATCAGGCTGGAATCCATCATGAACCAGAAATATATGATTTATATGTACCTGCTGAAGGCCCGCACCTTTATCGCCCTCCTGCTGGTGATCGCGTTCTTCAGCGTGATGGTACCCAACTTCCTGACCGCCTCTAACCTGCTGATCATGACCCAGCACGTGGCGATCACCGGCCTGCTGGCCATCGGCATGACGCTGGTCATTCTCACCGGCGGCATTGATTTGTCCGTCGGCGCGGTGGCGGGGATCTGCGGCATGGTGGCGGGCGCGTTGCTGACCAACGGCCTGCCGCTGTGGAACGGCGATGTTATTTTCTTTAACGTCCCGGAGGTGATCCTCTGCGTGGCGATCTTCGGCGTGCTGGTCGGCCTGGTGAACGGCGCGGTGATCACCCGCTTCGGCGTGGCGCCGTTTATCTGCACCTTAGGCATGATGTACGTCGCCCGTGGCTCCGCGCTGCTGTTTAACGACGGGAGCACCTACCCGAATCTCAACGGCATGGAAGCGCTGGGCAACACCGGTTTCGCCACCCTCGGCTCCGGCACTCTGCTCGGCGTCTACCTGCCGATCTGGCTGATGATCGGCTTCCTGGTATTGGGCTACTGGCTGACCACCAAAACGCCGCTTGGCCGCTACATCTACGCTATCGGCGGTAACGAATCCGCCGCCCGCCTCGCCGGCGTGCCGATCGTGAAAGCGAAAATATTCGTCTATGCCTTCTCCGGCCTGTGCGCGGCGTTTGTTGGCCTGATCGTCGCATCACAGCTGCAAACCGCGCACCCGATGACCGGCAACATGTTCGAGATGGACGCCATCGGCGCCACCGTGCTCGGCGGCACCGCGCTGGCCGGCGGCCGCGGTCGGGTGACCGGGTCCATTATCGGCGCCTTCGTCATCGTCTTCCTTGCCGACGGCATGGTGATGATGGGCGTTAGCGACTTCTGGCAGATGGTGATTAAAGGCGTGGTGATCGTCACCGCTGTGGTCGTCGACCAGTTCCAGCAGAAGCTGCAGAGCAAGGTCATCCTGATGCGCCGCCACGAGGAAAAACTGGCCGCCATTCCCCCCAACGGCGCCACCTCCAGCTAACCGGCAACGATTCACATCTTCCGCCGGGCCTGGTGCCCGGCTCAGCGAAAGGGAAAAAATATGCAACGAGATTTCCAGAACAAAACGGTGGTGATCACCGGCGCCTGCCGCGGCATCGGCGCAGGTATTGCGGAGCGCTTTGCCCGCGACGGCGCGAATCTGGTGATGGTCTCCATCGCCGAGCGCGTTCACGAGACCGCCGAAACCCTGCGTCAGCGCTATCAGGCGGATATTTTATCTCTGCAGGTCGATGTCACCGACGAAGCGCAGGTGCAGTCGCTGTATGAGCAGGCCGCCGCGCGCTTCGGCACCATCGACGTCTCCATTCAGAACGCCGGGGTGATCACCATCGATTACTACGACCGGATGCCAAAAGCTGATTTCGAAAAAGTGCTGGCGGTCAACACCACCGGCGTGTGGCTGTGCTGCCGCGAGGCGGCCAAATATATGGTGAAACAGAATCACGGCAGCCTGATCAACACCTCTTCCGGCCAGGGGCGACAGGGCTTTATCTACACGCCACACTACGCCGCCAGCAAAATGGGCGTGATCGGCATTACCCAAAGCCTGGCCCACGAGCTGGCGCCGTGGAACATCACCGTCAACGCCTTCTGCCCGGGCATTATTGAAAGCGAAATGTGGGATTACAACGATCGCGTGTGGGGCGAAATTCTCAGCACCGAGCAGAAACGCTACGGCAAGGGCGAACTGATGGCCGAGTGGGTCGAGGGCATTCCGATGAAGCGCGCCGGTAAACCGGAAGACGTGGCCGGGCTGGTGGCCTTCCTCGCCTCCGACGACGCGCGCTATCTCACCGGGCAGACCATCAATATCGATGGCGGTTTGATTATGTCGTAATCCCCGCAGGTTAGCGGGCCCCATCGCCCGAATAAGGCGTCCCCATTGGCGCCACCACTGCGGGACGGCCCCCGGTGGCGCTTCGCTTACCGGGGCTACGTAACACCGCCGGAGGGTAGCCCGGATAAGGCGCTACGCGCCGCCATCCGGGAAACAGGGCTCCCGACGTTCGACACTATATTGAAGAGAGTAAACACTATGATCGGTAAAGACTTTGCACAGCAGCTGTTTAACCTGCAGGGGCGCGTCGCCTTCGTCACCGGCGCCGGCAGCGGCATCGGCCAGACCATCGCCTGCAGCCTCGCCAGCGCGGGTGCGCGGGTAGTCTGTTTTGATCTTCGCGACGACGGCGGGCTGGCGGAAACGGTCAGCCAGATTGAATCCATCGGCGGTCAGGCTTGTTCTTATACCGGCGATGTCCGCCAGATTGCCGACCTGCGCGCCGCCGTCGCGCTGGCCAAAAGCCGCTTTGGCCGCCTCGACATCGCCGTCAACGCCGCCGGGATCGCCAACGCCAATCCGGCGCTGGAGATGGAGAGCGAGCAATGGCAGCGGGTGATCGATATCAATCTCACCGGCGTATGGAACTCCTGCAAAGCGGAAGCGGAACTGATGCTGGAGTCCGGCGGCGGGTCGATTATCAATATCGCCTCTATGTCGGGGATTATCGTTAACCGCGGCCTCGACCAGGCGCATTACAACTGCTCCAAAGCCGGCGTGATCCATCTGTCGAAAAGCCTGGCGATGGAGTGGGTGGGCAAAGGGATCCGCGTCAATTCCATCAGCCCGGGCTATACCGCCACGCCGATGAATACCCGTCCGGAGATGGTGCACCAGACCCGCGAGTTTGAAAGCCAGACGCCAATGCAGCGGATGGCGAAGGTGGAAGAGATGGCTGGCCCGGCGCTGTTCCTCGCCAGCGACGCCGCCTCGTTCTGCACCGGCGTAGACCTGGTGGTCGACGGCGGGTTTGTCTGCTGGTGATCCTCTCCGGCTTCAGGGCGCCACGCTGCGGCGCCCCTCTCCATCCCTGCCGTTAACCCAGCGGATACTGTTGAAACGCCGGCAGCGCCTCCCCCTGCTCCGCCAGCGCACGGATATGCGCAAACGCCGCTGCCGACACCACCGCCGGGATCATCAACTGGATAAAGGACCAGACCACCGTGCTGGTGACCATCACCTGGTCCGGCTGCGCGGCGGCGGCGCGGTCTGCCAGCCGGGCGTCCCATTCCCGACAGGCGGCGAGCAACTGGCCGGTCACCCGGGCTATCCACGGCTGATGCTGCTTTTCCTCCGGCCGCAGACGGTGCTCATAAACATGCTGGACCGCTTTTTCACTGGCGGCGAGGATCACCCCCAGCAGGTGCAGATCGCGGGCCAGCGCGTCAGGGTGCGCGGGAAGCAGCCGGCGCCCGGTGGGATTGGTCGTTTCGAAATAGTGGAGGATCAGGGAGGAGTCCATCAGCTGCGTCCCGTTATCGAGCACCACCGTCGGCGCCTTGACCACCGGATTAATACGGGAAAATTCGTCAAAGCCGCTAAAGACCGAGAGCGGCAGGCTCTCGAATTCCACGCCATAGAGCGCCAGAGAAACCGCCACGCGTCTTACATAAGGTGAATCCATCATACCAATGAGTTTCATCGTCACTCCTGCCTGCGATAAAGGGGTTGCGGCTTTACCTTACTGGAAAACCGAGGCCGCGAATATCACGGGATACTTACCGCAATGGTTAGTCAAACTAACAGATTGGCGATTCGCGGTAGCCCTCCTGTCCCCCCTGTGCTATACCGACTGAGACAGCATACATCCCCTTTTCAGCCTGTTCGCAGCGGCGTTAAAACCCGCTAACCCGGTAGTAACGTTAACGTATCGACTCACTGACAGAGAGATCACCATGGCAGATTTCCCCCCTGTCGCCAGCCTGCGCAGCTTTGAGGCGGTGGCGCGCCTCGGCAGCGTGACGCAGGCCGCCCACGAGATGAGCGTGACCCATTCGGCGGTCAGCCAGCATATCAAACAGCTGGAAGCGCTGGTCGGCGTCACACTGTTTATCCGCCACGGCCGCGGGGTGCGCATCACGGAAGAAGGACGGCTCTATGCCCTGCAAATCCGCGAGGCGTTACAGCACATCGCCGACGCCACGCGCATGGTGCAGATCAAACCCCGCACCCTGGAAGTGACCCTGGCGACGCTCCCCTCCTTTGGTTGCCACTGGCTGCTGCCGCGACTGGCGCGCTTTCAGGCGCGGCATCCGCAGATCGCGGTGCGCCTGCTGACCAGCCTGGCGGTGGTTAACCTGCAACAGGAGGGTATCGATCTGGCCATTCGCATGGGGCAAGGCGACTGGGAGGGGATGGAAAGCCGGCATCTGTTTGCCGATGAACAACTGGTGGTGGCCGCGCCGCACTATCGCAGCGGCGACCTGCCGACCACCCCGCAGGCGATCGCCGCCAGCGATATTATTTTTTCCATGGAGTCCTGGCATGCCTGGTGCAGCCAGGCGGGACTGGAAAAGCCGATCGTCCCCGCGGGCCTGCGTCTGAACGACTCCAATCTGGTGCTGGAGGCGGTCCGCCTGGGGGCCGGCGTAGCGCTGGAGCGGCGCTCCCTGGTGGCGGGGGCGATAGCCCGCGGCGAGCTGGTGCAGCTCACCGCCGTCACCGTCCCCTACCCCTGGCACTACTGGTTGAGCCTCTCCCCGCAGGCGGAGAACCGGCCGGAAGTCGCCCGGTTCATCGCCTGGCTGGAGGAGGAGATCGCCCTCTGGCGCCAGCAAATCACTGCTTAGCCTTCAGCCGACGGCGGCAGCCCTGTCCGGGCGGCATGCTCCTGGGAAAGACGCCAGAAATCGTGCCCGGCGGGATACTGATAGAGGCGCAGGGAGAACTGCCCGGCCACCGCGGTAATGTACTCAAATATCGCCGACTGGGTGTTTTCGTAGTCTTTCCACAGCGTTGAGGAGGTGAAGCAGTAAATCTCCAGCGGGATGCCCGACGGCGACGGTTTCAGCGTTCTCGCCACAATGTACATCTCCTTAATAATATCCGGTCGCTCGGCGAGATAGTGCATCAGATAGTGGCGAAACAGGGTCAGGTTGGTCAGCCCGTTATCGACAAACCAGCGGTCGGCCACGCCGCCAGGATCCCTGCCATCAAGCAGCGTGCTCAAAGGCTCACTCACTCCGCGGATGGACAGCATCGAAGCCAGCATCTCCTGGTCGAGAAAACGCACCGAATGCTGATCGATGGCGATACTGCGCATGATCCGCCGCGCCCCGGAGGAGAACATCGCCTGCCAGTTGGTATAGGTCTCGGTGAGGAAATTCTTGGTCGGGATGCGGGAGATGGTATTGTCCCAGTTGCGGATGGTAATGGTGTGCAGCGCGATATCCGTCACCTCACCGCTGAGGTTCTTGTCAGGCATTTCAATCCAGTCCCCCAACTGGAGCACGTCGTTGGACGACAGCTGAACGTTCGCCACCAGCGACAGCAAGGTATGCTGGAACACGATCATCAGCACCGCCGCCACCGCCCCCAGACTGGAGATAATAATGATCGGCGATTTGTTCGACATCACGGCGAGGATCATAATCGCCGCCAGGATGTGGACTAAGATTTTGCCTATCTGGATATAGCCCTTAATGGAATGATTTTTACGTTTGGTCTTTCGCAGATAAGAGCTGTTGACAATATCCAGCATCTCGTTGAAAAACACCGACATAAAAATAAAAAACAAGATCCCGCAGATGGTATTAATCGCCGTCACCAGCGATGCCGGCATCGCTGGCATAAACTGCAGGACGTAATAGACGATAATAACCGGAATGAAATTGGACAGTTTTTCGGCGATGCGTCGATCCTTCTCCAGCGGCACATCCTGTTTGTGGCTACTAAAGAAGACCTTACGCACCACTTTAATCAGCAAGAACTTGCATAAAAGATGGGCAAATATGCCGGAGACCAGCAGCAGAATAAGATTAAACCCCACCGCCAGCGCCGGATTACTCTCAATAAACGTCAGTAGATGATTCACATACGCCATGCTATATCGCCTGAATAACTATGCCATTTCGCTGACTGCTTTATCACAAGGGCATATATTTGGAAAATAAATCAATCCGCATCATGGCATATCGCTTAGCGTAACGTCCATGCGCGCACCGCTCCTAATCATTCACAGAAAATATGTCAGAGTTTGCATTAATCATTCCCTACGCTCACTATAAAGAGGCTTGTTATGAGGACGGAATAAGTCCAGGAGGAAACATGTTTAAAGCGCTTACCGCTATCATCACCTTAGCCGCCTCCGCCAGCGTCATGGCGCAAGGCGATGTCACGTTGAACAGTCTGGCCCACGATGCCGCCACCCGGGCGTCGTTTAACCAGATGGTCAAAGGCCATCAGCTGCCCGCCTGGGTAACCACCGGCGGCACCGGTTCACCGGCGCAGACGGTGAAACTGGGTAGCGAATCCTGGCAGGTGTTAAGCGCCTGCAAACCCCACGACTGCGGCCACGAGCGTATCGCGGTGATCTGGTCCGAGAAAAGCCAACAGATGTCCGGCGTTTACTCGGTGGTCGATGAAAAAACCGACCAGGAGAAGCTGACCTGGCTTAACGTCAGCGATGCCCTGTCCATCGATGGCAAAACCGTGCTGTTTGCCGCCCTCAGCGGCAGCCTCGACAACCATCCGGACGCCTTTAACTACCCGTAACCGCCCGTCGCCCCCGTCAGCCTTTCCCCGACGGGGGCTCCCCTGATTAGCCATCCGGGAACATCACGCTGTTCCCCGGCGCTTCCCGATGCAGATGGATAAAGTTCAGGTGCCGTTCGTACTGGTCGAGAATATCGGTGATCACCTGCTCTTTGCTGTAGTCCATCAGGTCGTTACCCTGACTGCCCTCCAGCAGGAAGGTCTCCAGCCGGTAATAGGTGGATTTCCCGCTGCGCGCCCGATAGGTAAAGCCCGGGACCGAGTACTGCTGCGGCCAGATCTTGTAGATAAAGTTCTGCTCGTCGCCCATGTGCACCAGCAGATCGAGGTGGCCCAGGTTCTCGCCCTCTTCCGGCGGCAGGCTCTTCAGTTCCACTGCGGCGCCGCGCAGCCGCAGCTCCTGGGCTACCTCTTCCATCGCCGGGTAGCACACCGTCTCCATCATCTGTTTGGTATAGCGCGTGCCCGGGTAATTCATCAGCCGCGACAGGCGCTTCTTCCAGCTCAGACGATCCTGGAGGCCCATCGGACGCGGGGCGGTGTCGCGACTGGCGCTGACCCGGCGGTAATCTTCCACTTTCAGGGATTTATACAGTCCGGCCATCACGAAGAAAATCACAAAGCTGAACGGCAGACCCATGATCACCGTGGTGTTCTGCAGCGCCGAGATGCCGTTGGTCATCAGCATCCCGAGGGTCAACAGACCGATGGCCACCGACCAGAAGATGCGCAGCCAGTTCGGGGCGTCGCTGTTGATGTCCTTCAGCTTCGAGGTGAAGTTCCCCAGCACCAGCGCGCCGGAGTCGGCGGAGGTGACGTAGAACAGCAGACCGGTAATGGTCGCCACCGACGCGCTAAAGGTAAACGCCGGGTACTGCGCCAGCAGGCTGTAGAATCCGCGTTCCGGGTGGAGCATCGCCTCCTCGGCAAAGGCCGCGTCGCCGTGAATAATCTCATACAGCGCGCTGTTGCCGAACACCGACAGCCACAGCAGGGTAAAGGTGAACGGAATAATCAGGGTGCCCATCACAAACTGGCGGATGGTGCGTCCGCGCGAAATGCGCGCCAGGAACAGGCCCACAAACGGCGACCAGGCCACCCACCACGCCCAGAAAAAGAGCGTCCAGTTATTCATCCACTCCACAGGGCGGTCGAAGGCGAAGCTGTTCAGCGTCATCCCCATAAAGCGATTGACGTAGTCGCCGACGTTCAGCACTAACGCATTGAGCAGGAAGGAGGTATCGCCCATGAACAGCACGAACAGGATCAGCCCCAGCGCGAGGGCGACGTTCAGCTCGGAGAGCACGCGGATGCCCTTGTCCACCCCGGAGGTGACGGAGATGGTGGCGATGATCACCGACAGCGCAATCAGCGCCGCTTTCGCCGCCAGCGAGTCCGGAATATCGAACAGCACGCTCAGACCGTAGTTGAGCTGCACGACGCCGATACCGAGGGTGGTGGCGATGCCGAAGATGGTGCCGATCACCGCCGCAATATCGACGCTGTGGCCGATGGGCCCATTGATCCGTTTGCCAAAAATCGGGTACAGCGCCGAGCGGATGGTGAGCGGCAAATTATAACGATAGCTAAAGTATCCCAGCGCCATGCCCATCAGGGCATACATTGACCAACCGGTTAAGCCATAGTGAAACAGCGTCCATACCATCGCCTGGCGCGCCGCCTCGATGGTCTGCCCCGCCCCTTCCGGCGGCTGCATATATTGCGTCACCGGCTCGGCGACCGAGAAGAACATCAGGTCGATACCGATCCCGGCGGCAAACAGCATCGCCGCCCAGCTCAGCAGGCTGAACTCGGGCTTTGACTGCTCCGGGCCGAGCTTCACCGAGCCGAAGCGCGAGCAGGCAATGCAGACGACGAAGACGATATACAGCGTCGCCGCCAGCAGATAGTACCAGCCGAAGGTTTTCGACACCCAGTTGAGGGTGCGCCCAATCCACTCGGCAGAAAAATCGCGAAAAAAGATCGTCATCAGGGAAAACAACAAAATCAGTCCGGCCGAGGTATAAAAAACCACCGGATTGATTTTGTCCTTTTCTCTGTTTTGCGAAAGATCTGTCATCCAGTATCCCCACTGTTTTTGTAACTATTAAAATTCAATAACGTAACAATTAAGACACATTTTATATTGAACGTCCAATCAAAAACCGCTTTAATAGTTAACCAACGCTGATGAATGGAGTGGCAAAAATGCCCAAACTGGGGATGCAGCCAATCCGGCGCAGGCAACTGATCGACGCCACGCTGGACGCAATAAATGAAGTCGGAATGCACGACGCGACCATCGCGCAGATCGCCCGACGGGCGGGCGTATCGACGGGGATCATCAGTCACTATTTCAAAGATAAAAATGGTCTGCTGGAGGCGACCATGCGCGACATCACCAGCCAGCTGCGCAACGCGGTGCTCAACCGTCTGCACGCCCTGCCGGACGGCAGCGCCAGCCAGCGCCTGCAGGCGATTGTCGGCGGCAACTTTGATGAGACGCAGATCAGCAGCGCGGCGATGAAGGCCTGGCTGGCCTTCTGGGCCAGCAGCATGCACCAGCCGATGCTTTATCGGTTACAGCAGGTCAGCAGCCGTCGCCTGCTGTCGAACCTGGTGTACGAATTCCGCCGCGAGCTGCCGCGTGAGCAGGCGCAGGAGGCCGGCTACGGGCTGGCGGCGCTGATAGACGGCCTGTGGCTGCGGGCGGCGCTCAGCGGCAAACCGCTGGATAAGACGCTGGCGCAGTCGCTGACCAGCCACTTTATTCGTCAGCATTTACCGAACCCATAACCGAGGAGGCGTTATGTCCCGAATGGCAGAACAGCAGCTTTATATTAATGGTGGTTATACATCGGCCACCAGCGGTCGCACCTTCGAGACCATCAACCCTGCCACTGGCGAGGTGCTGGCGACCGTTCAGGCTGCCGGACGCGAGGATGTCGACCGCGCCGTTGAAAGCGCGCAGCGTGGGCAAAAAATCTGGGCGGCGATGACCGCCATGGAACGCTCGCGCATCCTGCGTCGCGCCGTCGACCTTCTGCGCCAGCGCAACGATGAGCTGGCGCGGCTGGAGACGCTGGATACCGGGAAACCCCTCAGCGAAACCGCCGCCGTCGATATCGTCACCGGCGCCGACGTGCTGGAGTATTACGCTGGCTTGATCCCGGCGCTGGAAGGTAGCCAGATCCCGCTGCGCGACAGTTCCTTCGTCTATACCCGTCGCGAACCGCTGGGGGTGGTAGCCGGGATCGGCGCGTGGAACTACCCGATCCAGATCGCCCTGTGGAAATCGGCGCCAGCGCTGGCCGCCGGCAATGCGATGATTTTCAAACCGAGCGAGGTCACCCCGCTCACCGCCCTCAAGCTGGCGGAAATTTACAGCGAAGCGGGCCTGCCGGACGGGGTGTTTAACGTCCTGCCGGGGATCGGCGCGGAGACCGGCCAGTATCTGACCGAACATCCGGGTATCGCCAAAATCTCCTTCACCGGCGGCGTCGCCAGCGGCAAAAAAGTGATGGCCAACTCCGCGGCCTCGTCGCTGAAAGAGGTCACCATGGAGCTGGGCGGTAAATCGCCGCTGATTATCGCGGACGATGCCGACCTCGACCTCGCCGCCGATATCGCCATGATGGCCAACTTCTACAGCTCCGGTCAGGTGTGCACCAACGGCACCCGGGTGTTTGTCCCGGCGAAACAGAAGGCGGAATTCGAGCACAAGATCCTCGAACGCGTGGGCCGCATCCGCCCCGGCGATCTGTTTGCCGATGACACCAACTTCGGCCCGCTGGTCAGCTTCCCCCATCGCGACAACGTTCTGCGCTATATCGAGAGCGGCAAACGCGAAGGCGCGCGCCTGCTGTGCGGCGGCGAGGCGCTGAAAGGCGACGGTTTCGATAACGGCGCGTGGGTCGCCCCGACGGTGTTTACCGACTGTAGCGACGAGATGACTATCGTGCGCGAAGAGATCTTCGGCCCGGTGATGTCGATCCTCAGCTATACCGACGAAGCGGAGGTCATTCGCCGCGCCAACGCCACCGAATACGGCCTCGCCGCCGGCGTGGTGACGCCCAACCTCAACCGTGCCCACCGTCTTATCCACCAGCTGGAAGCCGGCATCTGCTGGATCAACAGCTGGGGTGAATCCCCGGCGGAGATGCCGGTTGGCGGCTATAAGCACTCCGGCATTGGCCGCGAGAATGGCGTCATGACGCTGCAGAGTTACACCCAGGTGAAGTCCATCCAGGTTGAGATGGGTAAATTCCAGTCCATATTTTAACCGGGAGGTTTTTTTGCAATTTGACTACATCATTATTGGTGCCGGCTCCGCCGGCAATGTTCTGGCAACACGACTGACTGAAGATCCACACACCACCGTCCTGCTGCTGGAAGCCGGCGGCCCGGACTACCGGTTCGATTTCCGCACCCAGATGCCCGCCGCGCTGGCTTACCCGCTGCAGGGCAAGCGCTACAACTGGGCCTACGAGACCGAACCTGAGCCGTACATGAATCACCGCCGCATGGAGTGCGGACGCGGCAAAGGGCTCGGCGGCTCGTCGCTGATCAACGGCATGTGCTACATCCGCGGTAACGCGATGGATCTGGACAACTGGGCCAAAGAGCCGGGTCTGGAGCACTGGAGCTATCTCAACTGCCTGCCCTACTACCGGAAAGCGGAAACCCGCGATATCGGGCCTAACGACTACCACGGCGGCAATGGCCCGGTGAGTGTGACGACGCCGAAGCCGGGTAATAATCCCCTCTTCGAGGCGATGGTCACCGCCGGGGTGCAGGCGGGTTATCCGCGTACCGACGATCTCAACGGCTACCAGCAGGAAGGCTTTGGCCCGATGGACCGCACCGTGACGCCGCAGGGCCGTCGCGCCAGCACCGCCCGCGGCTATCTCGACCAGGTGCGAGGGCGCCCGAACCTGACCATCCGCACCCATGCGCTGACCGATCACATTATTTTTGCCGGCAAGCGCGCAGTGGGCGTCGAGTGGCTGGAGGGAGAAAGCACGATCCCGTCCAAAGCGACGGCCAACAAAGAGGTGCTGCTGTGCGCCGGGGCGATTGCCTCGCCGCAGATCCTGCAGCGCTCCGGCGTGGGTAACCCGGAGCTGCTCAGGCAGTTCGATATCCCGGTGGTGCACGATCTCCCCGGCGTGGGTGAGAACCTGCAGGACCATCTGGAGATGTATTTGCAATATGAATGCAAAGAGCCGGTGTCGCTCTACCCGGCGCTGCAGTGGTGGAACCAGCCGAAGATCGGCGCCGAGTGGCTGTTCGGCGGCACCGGCATCGGCGCCAGCAACCAGTTCGAAGCAGGCGGTTTTATCCGCAGCCGCGCAGAGTTCGCCTGGCCGAACATTCAGTACCACTTCCTGCCGGTGGCGATTAACTACAATGGCTCCAACGCGGTGAAAGAGCACGGCTTCCAGTGCCACGTCGGTTCAATGCGTTCGCCCAGCCGCGGCCACGTGCGCCTGAAGTCGCGCGACCCGCACGCCCATCCGGCGATCCTGTTTAACTATATGTCCCATGAGCAGGACTGGCAGGAGTTCCGCGACGCCATCCGCATTACCCGCGAAATCATGAACCAGCCGGCGCTGGATAAGTATCGCGGCCGCGAAATCAGTCCGGGAACAGAATGCCAGAGCGATGCCGAGCTGGATGAGTTTGTGCGCAACCACGCCGAGACCGCGTTCCACCCGTGCGGGACCTGTAAGATGGGTTACGACGAGATGGCGGTGGTCGATGGCGAGGGCCGCGTCCACGGTCTGGAAGGCGTGCGGGTGGTCGATGCCTCGATTATGCCGCAGATCATCACCGGCAACCTCAACGCCACCACCATTATGATCGGCGAGAAGATGGCTGACGCTATCCGTGGCCGCCAGCCGCTACCGCGCAGCACCGCGACGTATTATGTCGCTGGCGACGCGCCGGTTCGCCGTTAACGGGTCAATGCCGGGCGGCGGCTACGCCTTGCCCGGCCTACCCTGAGGCAATGTAACGTAGCCCCGGTAAGCGCAGCGCGACCGGGGTGCCGTTCCGGGGTTTGACCACATAGGTTGATGTTAGCGAAATGCCTCCAGGCGTTTGATCTGCTGCCCGTCGGCAGTAAAGTTCTCCGCCGCCAGCCATGCCCGCAGCGCCGTATCGCGCGCAGGCCACTCGCCGTCGATGATGGACAGCATATCGCTGTCGCGCGTCCGCCCTTTACGCACCAGCCTCTGCCGCAGACGTCCTTCCCAGCTAAAGCCCAGCCGCTCGGCGGCCCGGCGCGAGGCGACATTCATCGAATCGCATTTCCACTCCAGCCGACGGTAGCCATGGTCAAAGCCGTTCTTCAGCAACAACCAGACCGCTTCGGTACCCAGCGGGGTGTTTTTCATCCGTCGCGACCAGGTGACATGGCCGATCTCAACCGTGCCCATTTCCCGCTCGATCGCCAGATAGCTGACGATGCCCACCGCCTGCTCGCTACGCAGGTCAACCACCGCATACGGCACCAGAGCATCTTCATTCACCTTGCCCGCGATCCAGCGCGCGGTCGCCGCCACGCTCTCCGGCCGCGTAGACGCCAGCCACGTCCAGTCGCTGTTATCGCCGAGCGCATAGGCGGCAAACAGATCCGCCGCATGACGGTCAACGTCCAGCGGCTCCAGTCGGCAAAAACGGCCATTTAACGCCGTCCGCCGCAGGACTTGCGCCCCCTGCCAGCCAGGAACAAGGTCGTTCACCTGCTGGCCAAACTCATTGATTTCCGGCACACCCACCTCCTTGCAATAGACAATTTGTTATAGCAAGAAGCCAGAAGCGGAGAAAGGCGCTTCTGCGCGACCGGCAATAACCTGTCGTTCTTGAATATGCGTTTTTAGCATAAGGATATCCTTATTTTGACTTTACGCCTTTTGGCAAGCGGCCTAACGTAGCGAGGCATAAAAAATTAAAACAACCATTTTTCAGGGATTGCACATGACCAAAAAACTGTTGCCTTTAATGGTACTGACGGCGCTCACCGCCGCCGCGCATGCCGCTACGCCGCCCAACACGCTGGTGGTCGCCCAGGGTCTCGACGATATCGTCAGCCTCGACCCGGCGGAAGCGAACGAACTCTCCAGCATTCAGACGGTCCCCAGCCTCTATCAGCGTCTGGTGCAGCCGGACCGCAACAACCCTGAAAAAATCGTACCGATCCTCGCCGAAAGCTGGCAGGCCGATCCGGCGGCGAAAACCCTGACCATCAAACTGAAGCCGGATGCCACATTCGCCTCCGGTAATCCGCTGCGCCCGGAAGATGTGATTTTCTCATACACCCGTGCGGTGACGCTGAATAAATCGCCGGCGTTTATTCTCAACGTGCTCGGCTGGCAGCCGGACAACATCGCCAGCCAGCTGAAAAAGATTGATGACCATACCCTGACGCTGCACTGGACCGCCGACGTCAGCCCGGCGGTGGCGCTGAATATTCTCTCCACCCCTATCGCCTCCATCGTCGATGAAAAACAGGTGGCGCCGAACGCGAAAAATAATGACTTCGGCAACGACTGGCTGAAGATGCACTCGGCGGGCAGTGGGGCCTATAAAATGCGCGTCTACCAGCCGCATCAGGCCATCGTGCTGGAAGCCAACGCCAGCTCCCCCACCGGCGCGCCGAAGATCAAGAGCATCATTATTAAAAACGTCCCCGACCCGGCTTCCCGCCGCCTGCTGATCCAGCAGGGGGATGCCGACGTGGCGCGCGATCTCGGCGCTGACCAGATTGCCGCCCTGCAGGATAAACCCGGCGTGAAGGTGCTGAGCATCCCATCCGCCGAGCAGAACTATCTGGTGTTTAATACCGCCAACAGCGCCAACCCGCTGCTCAATAACCCGGCTTTCTGGGAGGCGGCGCGCTGGCTGGTCGATTATGAGGGCATCACCAAAAATCTGCTGAAAGGCCAGTACTTTATTCACCAAAGCTTCCTGCCGGCCGGCCTGCCGGGGGCGCTGGAGACCAATCCGTTCACCTTCGACCCGCAAAAAGCTAAGGCTATCCTCGATAAAGCGGGTATTAAGGATGCCCACTTCACCCTCGACGTGGAGAACAAACCGCCGTTTATCACCATCGCCCAGTCGCTGCAGGCCAGCTTTGCCCAGGGCGGGGTGAAAGTGGATCTACTGCCGGCCGCCGGCAGCCAGGTCTATGCCCGGGTACGCGCGAAACAGCATCAGGCGGCGATCCGCCTGTGGATCCCGGACTACTTTGATGCCCACTCTAACGCCAGCGCTTTTGCCTGGAACGATGGTAAATCCAGCACCGTGGCCGGGCTCAACGGCTGGCAGATCCCTGAGCTGAATAAAGCCACCCTCGCCGCGGTGGCGGAGCCGGACCCGGCGAAGCGCCTAGACCTGTACAAAACGATGCAGGAATCCCTGCTGCAGCATTCGCCGTACGTCTTTATTGACCAGGGGAAAACCCAGATCGTGGTGCGTGATAACGTGAAGGGCTATCAGCAGGGGCTGAACGCCGATATGGTCTGGTACGATAACGTCACCAAGTAAGCGGTTTTTGTCACCGGGTACGGCGGCCTCACCTGCCCGGATGACCGACTCCTCACCCAGGCCCGGTCGGCGTCGCGCCGCCGGGCACCATGCTGATATACCAGGAATTTCCATTTTCCATGCCATCGTTTTCCACTCACCTTACCCGCCTGCTGCAGGGGCTGTTGACGCTGCTGCTCACGCTGTTCGGGCTGTTGCTGGTCACCTTCTCGCTCTCCGCGCTGTCGCCCGTCGATCGCGTACTGCAGATCGTCGGCGACCATGCCAGCCAGTCGACCTATGACCAGGTTCGCCATCAGCTCGGTCTCGACCAGCCGCTGCCGGTGCAGTTCTGGCACTATCTGGTCAACCTGGCCCATGGCGATCTCGGTATCGCCAGCGCCACCGGCCAGCCGGTGCTCCACGATCTGCTGGCGGTCTTCCCGGCGACCCTTGAGCTGGCGACCCTGGCGCTGATCGTCGGCGCAGTACTGGGCATTGTCGCCGGGGTGCTGTGCGCGCGTTACGCCGGTTCGCCGTGGGATCTGACGGTGCGCACCTTTACCCTGTTGGGCAACTCGGTGCCGATATTCTGGCTCGGCCTGCTGATGCTGGCCCTGTTCTACGCCCGGCTGCAGTGGGCGCCGGGCCCGGGTCGCCTCGACGATATTTATCAGTACACCGTCGAGCCGCGCAGCGGTTTTGCGCTGATCGACACCTGGCTCTCCGGCGATACCGCGGCGTTTAAAAATGCGATCGGCCATCTGGCGCTGCCGGTGCTGGTGCTGGCCTATTACTCGCTGGCGAGCATCACCCGCCTGACCCGCTCCGCCTGCCTGAGCGAGATGAACAAAGAGTACATTCTGCTGGCGCGGGCCAAAGGGGCCGGAGAGATGACGATTTTGCTGCGCCACGTTCTGCCCAATATCCGCGGCACCCTGCTGACGGTGACCGCCCTCGCCTGGACCTCAATGCTCGAAGGGGCGGTGCTCACCGAAACCGTCTTCTCGTGGCCGGGGATCGGCCGCTATCTCACCACCGCGCTGTTCGCCGGGGATACCACGGCGATCATGGGCGGCACGCTGCTGATTGGCGTGAGTTTTGTGCTGATCAATAACCTGACCGACCTGCTGGTGCGGTTAACCGATCCGAGGGTGCGCTGATGCCGACTTATCTGTTTTTACGCCGTCTGCGCCGCTCACCCGCCGCCTTCAGCGGCCTGACCCTGGTGATCCTGCTGGTACTGACCGCGCTGTTCGCCCCGTGGCTGGCTCCGCACGATCCCAACTGGCAGGATGCCGCCGCCCGCCTGCAGGGGCCGGGTGCGGGGCACTGGCTCGGCACCGACAGCTACGGACGCGACCTGCTGTCGCGCCTGCTGTACGGCACCCGCCCGGCGCTGGGTCTGGTGGCGCTGGTGACCGCCATTACCCTGCCCGTCGGGCTGCTGGTGGGTATCCTCTCCGGTTACTATGGCGGGTGGCTGGAGCGGATACTGATGCGGTTTACTGACGTGGTGATGTCGATGCCGCGCCTGATCCTCGCTTTCGCGTTCGTGGCGATGCTCGGCCCGGGGCTGGTCAACGGCGCGCTGGCGTTAGCCCTGACCACCTGGCCGGCCTACGCCCGTCAGGCGCGCAGCGAAATTCAGCGCCTGCGCCATAGCGACTACCTCGCCGCGGCGGAGATGCTGGGCATCCGCGGCTGGCGGCTACTGATTGGGCATATTCTGCCGCTGTGTCTGCCGTCGGCGATTGTCCGGCTGGCGCTCGATCTGGCGGGCATTATCCTCGCCGCCGCCGGGCTCGGCTTTCTCGGCCTTGGCGCCCGCCCGCCGATGGCGGAGTGGGGAGCGATGATTGCTGACGGGATGCAGGTGATTTTCGACCAGTGGTGGATCGCTGCCATCCCCGGCGCGGCGATCCTGCTCGCCAGCCTGGCGTTTAACCTGCTGGGCGATGGCCTGCGCGATATTATGGAGCCGCAACATGACTGACATCCGACTGGCCGTGCAGGGACTCGCCGTCGACTACCCCACCGCCCGGGTGGTGGACAACGTCAGCTTCACCCTCGGCAACGAGCGGCTGGCGCTGGTGGGCGAATCCGGCTCCGGCAAATCGATGACCGCCCGGGCGCTGATGGGCCTGGTGCGCAAGCCCGGGGTGGTGAGCGCCGAACGGCTGGAGGTGCTGGGGCGCGATGTGCTAACCCTCAGCGCCCGCGGCTGGCGCGCGCTGCGCGGCAACGATATCGCTATGGTGCTGCAGGATCCGCGCTATGCGCTAAATCCTGTGCAGTCCATTCAGACGCAGCTGGAAGAGGCGTTAACCCTGCATCAGCGTCTCAGCCGCCGCGCGCGCACCGAGGCGGTTAAAGACGCCATCGCCGCCGTCGGTCTGGATCTGCCGGTGCTCAGCCGCTATCCCGGCGAGCTCTCCGGCGGGATGGGGCAGCGGGTAATGATCGCCCTCGCGCTGCTCAATAACCCGAAAGTGCTGATTGCCGACGAGCCGACCTCGGCCCTCGACGCCCGCCTGCGTAACCAGATCCTCGAGCTGCTGGTGGAGCAGTGCGCGCAGCGGCAGATGGCCATGTTACTGATCAGCCACGATCTGCCGCTGGTGGCCGCGCATTGCGATCGCGTGCTGGTGATGTACCAGGGGAGACAGGTCGATGAGATGCCGGCGCGGGCGCTGCCGAGCGCGACGCACCCTTATACCCGCACCCTGTGGACCTGCCGGCCGAATGCGCACACTTACGGCCAGATGCTGCCGACCCTCGACAGAACCCAGGACTTTACGGAGACGGCCCATGGCGATCGTTAATCTTCAGGATTTGCAGGTAACTTTCGGCGCGAAGACGGCGGTCTCCGCCGCCAGTTTCTGTGTCGACACTGGGGAAACCTTCAGCCTGATCGGCGCCTCCGGCTGCGGCAAATCGACGATTTTGCGCGTGCTCGCCGGATTACAGCGCGAATGGCGCGGCAGCGTGGAACTGCTGGGCCAGGGCATCGCGCCGGGCGCCCGCTTTCAGGGCGCGCTGCGGCGCAACGTGCAGATGGTGTTTCAGGATCCGTACGCCTCGCTGCATCCCAACCATACTCTGTGGCGCACCCTGGCGGAGCCGCTGCAGATCCACGGCATCCGCGACGTTGCCCCCCGAGTGACCACCGCCCTTGAGCAGGTGGGTCTGGCCGCCGACGCCGTGCGCCGCTATCCACATCAGCTCTCTGGCGGGCAACGGCAGCGCGTAGCCATTGCCCGTGCCCTGCTGCTGCGCCCGCAGATCCTGCTGCTGGATGAGCCGACCTCGGCGCTGGATATGTCGGTGCAGGCGGAAATTCTCAATCTGCTTAACCGCCTGAAACAGGAGCACGGCATGACCTATCTGCTGGTCAGCCACGATGCCGACGTCATCGCCCATATGTCCGATCGGGCGGCGTTTATGGCGGAGGGCGTGATCCAGCGCTTTTTCGATCGCGAAGCGCTGGTCAACGGAGAACACCGGATGAGGTGAGGTCAGCGGATGCGCCGTTGTTTTGTCGGGTGGCGCTTCGCTTACCCGACCTACGATTCGTGCGACCTGCCGTTAATTTACCCACTTGCGGCGACTGAAACTGCCGGTTTTCCCCCTCTCCCTGTGGGAGAGGGCCGGGGTGAGG